>JAWKSP010000001.1:0-622966 GCA_041389025.1 Minisyncoccota bacterium | reverse complement strand
CTACACCGAGTATTCATAGTACTACCACAGAAAGCGGGGGAGTTTGGTCTATTAGTGATTTTGATGACACTTTAATTTCGTCTACTACACCTATGGTAATTTGGCTTGATGGTGACGCCGATGATGCTACTACTATGATGGTTGGTTATGTTGGTAATAGTGTTTCTAGTATCCCTTTATATTATAACTATGTTATAAGCCATACTGTTGGTAGTAACGATGCTTTAGGTATAACCGATTTTGACTTTTATGATAGTTCGAGTGATGCGGACATTTTGTATACTATAGGAATATCAACGACAACCATCGCTTCTAACATACTCATAAACAAAGGAACTTTTGTGGCACCAACCACCACCATGGACGTGCAAGGTGATTTTGAGAATAATTCAACTTTCGATGCTAATTCTGGAAAAGTAGTAATGTCAGGAACTGATAAAAATATTGATGGAGTATTGACGGGTTCTAGTGCCTTTTATCAATTGACCATCGCCGGCTCTTCTACTATAGTAACTTCCTCAGCTTCTACCACTGATTTAATCATAGATATTGGCTCCTCCTCACCGCCCCCTCTCACCTCACCATCTCCGGTGATCTCACCAACAACGGTACATACAACGCCAACAGTGGTTTAGTCACCTTAGCTGGTACCTCCCAATCCCTTATCTCCAGCGCTACCACCACCTTCTACCAACTAAAAAAATCAGTCACTTCAGCCGATACTATAACCTTCACCAATGGCGGTACTTATATAATAGAGAACGACCTAACCCTAAATGGTACCACCGGTAACTTACTATCTCTATGATCCGCTTTCCACCTCAGGTGAATGGTACATAGACTCACAAGGTACTACCACTATCTCATACCTAGATGTCCAAGATTCCAACAACATAAACGTAACCACTATCAGTTGTCTTACGGGCTGTATTGATAGTGGGGGGAATGTGAATTGATGTTTTCGGTGGTTGTGTCACTAATGTTGTCTGGAACACTTTATTCAGATGAAGGAATAACCGAATACACTTCAGCTACTAGTACGATAAAAGTTTCTGTAAACTCTTCTACTACTTATGCCACCACCACGGTAAGCGGAAGTGCTGACTGGGTAATTGACGGGGTGGATTTTTCTACCAGCTCTGTACTCACTGTCTGGGTTGATGGAGAACCTACTTTTAGAGCCTCGTTGGTAACCAAGGTAGCTTCAACTACTGATATTAGTGGATTAGATCTCTATAAAGACTATTTGATAGTGCAAAGCGAAGGTGGAACCGGTTTACCAATCACTAACTCTATTTTAGGGAACTATGACAGTGATGATGATAGTAATATACAATTCACTGCCAATAACGGAGTTTTGGTGCAGTCAGTTGGCCAATCATTGTTTATTGCTGACGATACTACTTATTCACCGGAAGGAAATGACAGTTGGTGGTTCTTTAATTGCTACCAGTACAGCTGTGACTAATTTTTCTAATACTACATTTAGTTTTATTGCTACCTCCAGCGCGACCATAACCGGTCCGACAATATTTGGCGATGTCAACTTTAACGGTGAAGGAGGAGATTGGACTATTACCAACGACGCTACTACTACAGACTTTCTAATAAGTAACGGTAGTGTAACAGCTCCCAGTAACATTACTGTTACTGGTAACTTTATTAATAATGATACATTTGACAGTAACTCTGGTACTTTACGGATACAAAATGATAATAATGATTTATTAAATTACATGTCTGGTATAGATACTTCTGGTAGTGGTGATGGTACAGGAACAGTCTATCCTATTGTAGTACTAGTAAATGGCAATTATATGTATGTTGGTAGAAACGGTAATGGTACTGCTTGTTCCCAAACTGCCGGTTCAGCTGAGGGCTGCGAACTCCAAGTTTACGACATCTCCTCCAGTACCAATCCGGTGTATGTAGCGGGACGAGATAGTGATGGTAGTGCTGGAGGATCTACTTTCTCGGTTTCTGTATACTCTTTAGCTATAAAAGATAATTATATGTATGTGGGAGGATCGAGTTATGATTCTGTAGCTTGTTCCCAAACTGCCGGTTCAGCTGAGGGCTGCGAACTCCAAGTTTACGACATCTCCTCCAGTACCAATCCGGTGTATGTAGCGGGACGAGATAATGATGGGTCAGATAATGGTACTAGTGTTGGTTTTGTAACAGTCTTAGATATTGAAATTAATGGTAACTATCTTTATTTAGCCAGAAGTAGTTCTAATTCTGGGTGTACTGAAACAATTGGTTCGGCTTACAACTGTAAATTACAGATTTACGACATCTCCTCCTCTACCAACCCAATTTTTGTTGGAGGGATGGATGGTACGGGAGATGTGCCGGGAAGTAGTGACTTAGCTTTTTATGATCTTTTAATTATCGGAGACTATATGTATGTAGCTAAGAATTATGATAATTTTGGGCCGGCTTGCTCAGCCACTGCTGGTGGAGCGGAGGATTGCGAGCTTCATATCTACGACATCTCCTCCTCTACCAACCCAATTTTTGTCACCGCGCGCGACTTGGATGGTACCAGTAGTGGTAATTTTATAGGAACTATATATTCTCTTAGTTACTCTGGTGATTATTTATACGCTGGTTCTGACGGTGGGGTACTTATATTTAATATCTCCTCTAGCACTAACCCTGTTTATATTGATTTACTTGATGTTCAATCTACGGTAGAAGATGTAAAGACGGTAGGTAACTATTTATGGGTCACTTTACGAAATTTCGGTAATGCTAATCCTTGTTTACAAACCTCAAATGTCCTAGCTGTCGGTTGTGAACTCCAAGTTTACGACATCTCCTCTAGCACTAACCCTTTATATATACTTGGTTATGATACATCTGGGTCTAGCTATGGTAGTAGTTTGGGGACTTACTACATTGATAGTTTTGAAATTGTAAATGATCATTTGTATTTAGCTAAGAGAGGTGACAGTACTACTTGTTCCGATAATGTAGGTGAGGCTATTGGTTGTGAATTTATGATACTGGAAGCGGATTTTTCTGGTGTAATTTCTGGTAATTTAATTGGAGATAACACTTTAAATAATATTTTTATCGAAGGAATTGGTTCGATGGCTGATTCTGCCAGTACAACTAATTTCACAGTCAATACAAATAGTACTTCTACCATAGCTGGTGATTTGTCTGTGTTTGGTGATTATGTGAACAATGGACAAGTAACCTTTGTTGAACAAAATAATCTTTACTTGGGTAGTAACTCAGCTCAGTCTTTGTCAGGAAATTTATCACAAGAGTCAGCTTTGCCAAGAATTGTTTTTTACGGTTCAGGTAATAAAACTATTAGTAGTGTAGCTTCCACTACTAGTGTGTTTGTCGATAGCGGTTCTTCAGTTAGTACTAATTATCCGTTAAGTACAGTTCAAGGTATAACGAACAATGGTACTTTTTCTACTACTGAAGATTTGTTTGCGGTTAATGAGTATGTTAACACTGGTGATTTTAATAATACAGGTAACATTACTGAAGTAAAAGGTTATTTGAGTAGGTATCTTAAGGGTGTGGATGCTTCTGGGTCAAATGATGGTGTAGCAAACAATGGTATATATGATTCGGTGGTGGTTGGAGATTTTCTATTTATCGGAAAACAAGGTAACACCACCGCCTGCTCCCAAACCGCCGGCTCCGCCATCGGCTGCGAACTCCAAGTTTACGATATCTCTTCCTCCACCAACCCTGTCTATGTCGCCGGTCGGGATGGTGATGGGTCGAGTGATGGGACGGGTGGTTCTTATGTGTATAGTCTGGCAGTAAAAGACACGTATTTATTTATCGGAAAACAAGGTAACACCACCGCCTGCTCCCAAACCGCCGGCTCCGCCATCGGCTGCGAACTCCAAGTTTACGACATCTCTTCCTCCACCAACCCTGTCTATGTCGCCGGTCGGGATGGTGATGGATCGAGTAGTGGGGTAAGCGGAGTTACAATAAATAATATTTTTACTACAAATAATTATCTGTATATTGCAAAAAATTCTAACACCACCGCCTGCTCCCAAACCGCCGGCTCCGCCATCGGCTGCGAACTCCAAGTATACGACATCTCTTCTTCTACCAATCCTATCTATGTCGCGGGTCGAGATGCGGATGGTAGTGATAATGGAATAGTATCTTCTAGTATTCTTGATTTATATGTTAATAGTAATTACTTGTACATCGGAAAACAAGGTAACACCACCGCCTGCTCCCAAACCGCCGGCTCCGCCATCGGCTGCGAACTCCAAGTTTACGATATCTCCTCTAGTACTAACCCTATCTATGTCGCGGGACGAGACGCGGATGGGTCAAGTGATGGTACTTCGACTTTAAACACCTATAGTTTAAATGGTTATTCCGAAGCTCTTTACTTGGGAAGGATCAACAACACCACCGCCTGCTCCCAAACCGCCGGCTCCGCTGTGGGATGTGAGCTTATGGTCTTTGACATCTCCTCTAGCACTAACCCTGTTTTTGTTAAAGCCTTTGATTCAGATGGATCTGGTGATGGTTCAACAGCTTCTGCTATTGAAGAACTTACTGTAAATGATAGATATTTATATGTTGGTAAACAAAGCAACACCACCGCCTGTTCCCAAACCGCCGGCTCCGCCATCGGCTGCGAACTCCAAGTTTACGATATCTCCTCTAGTACCAATCCTACTTATATTGCAGGAGTTGATGTTGGTGGTACTACCTACGGAACACAAAATGGACCTGTCGTTTATGCTATTTCAGCTACTGGTACTGTTTTGTATATTGGTAAGTCAAGTTTTTCCACCGCCTGTTCCCAAACCGCCGGCTCCGCCATTGGTTGTGAGTTGATGGTGTTTGATACTCAGGCTCATGTTTCAGGCTCTCTCACCAACACCAACTCTTTCAACCATCTCACCATCAAAGGCAAAGCAGTTTTAGAAGACAATGCTTCCACCACCAACCTTACTATATCTACCTCATCCTCCCTCACCGCCCCCTCTCACCTCACCATCTCCGGTGATCTCACCAACAACGGTACATACAACGCCAACAGTGGTTTAGTCACCTTAGCTGGTACCTCCCAATCCCTTATCTCCAGCGCTACCACCACCTTCTACCAACTAAAAAAATCAGTCACTTCAGCCGATACTCTAACCTTCACCAATGGCGGTACTTATATAATAGAAGACGACCTAACCCTAAATGGTACCACCGGTAACTTACTATCTCTACGATCCGCTTCCACCTCAGGTGAATGGTACATAGACTCACAAGGTACTACCACTATCTCATACCTAGATGTCCAAGATTCCAACAACATAAACGTAACCACTATCAGTTGTCTTGTTGGGTGTGTTGATGGTGGAAATAATACTAATTGGAATATGGGCTCGACGACTTTATCGCTTGATTCAACAGCTAATCATCATTTTTATGTTGGTCAAGCTTCTACCACACTGGATCAGATAACCATCACCAAGAGTTCCAGTAGCACAGATGTTACAGCTGTAAATGATATACGGATAAATATTTCTACCACCACTACTGACTTTGTGTTTGATTCTAGTATAACAACCGTTACACTCAGCGGTACCGCTTCTGGTAAAGCTAGTAGTACTGTTACTTATGAAGATGGTGACGCGACTTTGGTTATTGACATAACCTCTGATTTTGTTAATGAAGACACTCTGATTATTGAAGGAATCAAGGTAGGAAGTTTTTCTACAATTAGTACAACTTCAGGACAGTTTACTCTACATACCAACGGTACGATAAGTGGCGAACCGGTTTATGATACAAGAAGTATAAATATAACCGGTGATTTATTAATAGCCGAGCACTCTGAAGGTCAAGTAAATAATTTATTTGATTTTCAAAATGAATCAGATGAACCTTTCTTTACTTTCTCTTTAAGTCCTAATAATGAAAACGCGACAATTACTGACATCGTTTTATCTTTGTCTGGAGTACAAAATATTGACACGTCTGAATTTAGTGATTTTAAACTTTATCAAGATGTTAATAATGACAGTCTTTTAGATGGTGGAGATGTATTACTGGATTCAGCTGGTATTATGACTATAGAAGGACAAAATGGAGCTATTACTTTTAGTAATGATTTTTTAGTTACTGCTACTGCTGATTATTTCATGACAGCTGACACCGACGCTATAGATAGAGGAGATGCGATTATTATTGACCTTTTAACTAATGGAATATCCACTTTAGGACAGACTTCAAATTATGCTTTGGTGGTGAATGGAGCGGTTGATAGTACTCAACATATAAGAAGTGGAGCTGGAGCTGGTGGATCTTCATCACGAATTGGAGGATCAGCTCCAGCTGGGGTTGGTACCGAAACCGGTGGTGGTGCCGGAGGTGGTGGTGGTGCGGACGAAGAGGAAGAGGGAGAGAATATTGTTTCTGATCCTAATTTCTTTAGACCAACTGCCACTGGTGACGTAGATAACGATTGGACTAATCCTGAAAATGCTTATGTATCAGATGGTGTTTATTCCACTGCAGCCACTTCTAATTTAAGACAAAGCTACAATGGCTTTAATTTCGGTATTCCTAGTGGAAATACCATAGAAGGAATTGCGGTTAAGTTGGATGCTTCTGGTACAACCGCCTCCGGTACTATAGATGTAGCTCTGTCGTGGGATAGTGGCAGTTCATATACTACCGCTAAAGCTACACCAACTCTAAGTGGGTCCGATATCATCTATACGGTTGGTGGCTCTTCAGATAAATGGGGTAGAAGCTGGACATCTTCAGAATTTAACGGTACCAATTTCCGTCTAAGAATCACAGCTGGAACTGTTATTAACATTGCGTCTTGATGGTTTGGAAGTCAGGGTATTTCACCAAACTGGCGGAGGCGGTGCCGGTGGAGGTGGAGGTATATAAAGTTATATAAAATGTTATACACAATATTATTAATCAATAATCATGTTTAAGAAGATTAGTTGATATAATTTACAGGAAATAAACGAATTAATTATTATGAAAACAAAGCATTATTTAGAATCAACTTTTTACGCTTTAGTGGCTACTATTGTTACTCTAGCATTGATATCAATGTCATTTTTTCTAGCTGAACCAAAAGTTGGTCTGGCGGTTGATAGTGGACCTTTTACAGTTAAGCAAGTTATCGGTGACGAGATATCTTTTTTGGTTGAGGCGGCAAGTACAACTTTAACCGGACCGATCAATGGTATTACCGGTGGTACTGGAAATGGTACCACTACAGCAGTGGTAAGAAGTAACAGTGCTACTGGCTATACTATGTCGATCGCTTTTGCAAACAATACTACCGATAATGCTATGCTCGGTGATGCTACTGCCAGTGAGTCTATACACGACATGCCGGCTACTAGTAGTGAACCGGTCTTTACCTTCGACACCTCTAGTTCTTCGGCTGTATTCGGTTATACCGTAAGTGCTGATAACAGCTCTGATCTAGATGATTCTTTTAAGGATAATGGTTCAGCTTGTAATACTGGTAGTGGTTATACCTATGATCGATGTTGGATGGAACCGCAAGTTTCTGGTTTTCAAATAATTAACCGCACCACTTCTACTGATAGTGCTACTACAACAATAAACTTCCGAGTCTATGTGCCAAACAGTCCGAGTCCATCACTAGTAGCCGACACATATACCGCCACTGCAACCTTGACAGCCGTGAACCAGTAGCGTTACTGTATATAAATGTTTAAAAATACATCTACAGTAAAATTTAGTTTGGTCTTAGGTGTTACAATTTTATTTGGTGCATTAATCCTTGCTTCTAATTCTTATGCTCAAGAAGAAGTATCAGAAGACAGTGAAGAAATTCTTACAAATTCAGTATCAGAAATAGAAAATGGTACCAGCGCAGAAAACATAGAAAACGCAACTGAAGCAATAGTCGATGATAGTTGGTTTGATGTTGAGCAGTTGACAGGAACGGTAGATCAAGGGGATTTTGTAGTTGGACCCGGCCGAATAGAGTTAGAAATTGAGCCGGGGCAAACAGTTACAAGATACATGACAGTTGCTAATCGTGTTAGTGATGATAGGGATTTTGAGATATCAGTTGAAGATATAACTGGTTCTTACGACAATGATCAGACAGTAGTTTTATTGGGTGAAGAAAAAGGTCCTTACACACTAAAGGATTACATAACTTTTCCTAATAATAAATTTTCTTTGAAATTGGGTGAAAGAGCAAGGATTCCAGTTCAGATAACTATACCACCAGATGCTGAGCCAGGCGGTCGTTATGGTAGTGTTTTAATTTCAACTGTTAGGATTAATGATAATCAGGTTGCGAATGTTCCGCGATCACCGATAATTGCTCGAGTCGGTACTTTATTTTTTATTACAATACCTGGTGATGTTGATAAAGAAGGAGTAACAAAAAGTATAAATCTAACCAATAATAAATGGTGGTACAACAAAGGGCCGATTGATTTAGGTATCGTCTATGAAAACACTGGTTCAGTACACCTAAATCCTTACGGAGAATTGCGAATTAAAAATTTATTCAATGAAGAAGTGGGGTTTGTTGAATTGGAACCTTGGTTTGCTTTGCCTGATTCTTTGAGAACCAGAGAGGTTACTTGGGATAGGGAAGTTTTATTTGGTCGTTACACAGCTACAGCATTTATCAATCGTGGCTACGATGATATTGTAGATGAAGTATCAGTATCTTTCTGGGTTTTACCTTGGAAAACAATTGGTGCTATATTCTTAATAATTTTTATAGTTTTCTTCAGTATACGAGCTTTCTTCAGAACGTTTGAGTTTAAGCGTCGAGGCTAGTATGTCTTTAAAATACCTTTTGAAATCAATTTGGCAATCAGCCATTATAACTATTGTGATTATAGGTTTTTTTTCTGTGGTTGAAGCAGATGTTAGGAGTAGTACTAATTATAAACTAGAAAGTGATAGTATAAATTTTGGTGGTGGACTTTCTACTTCTAGTAATTATTCTTTAGAAAGTACGGCGGGGGAAATTGCTACCGGTGTATCAAGTAGTACGTCGTATAGTCTAAAGGCTGGTTATCAGCAAATGCAAGCGGTTTTTATCAGTATTACAGAGGCTAATCCGGTTATTATGACGCCAGATATTGGAGGAATTACCGGCGGTATCGCCAATGGGTCAACTAGTGTGCTGGTGACTACTGACAGTCCTAGTGGTTATCAGTTAACTATCAAAGCTAGTGATAGTCCAGCTATGCAGAAAGGAGTTGATACAATTTCTGATTATGCTCCCTTAGCTAATCCAGATCCTGATTTATCATTTAGTACCGGATCAGGTGATGCTCATTTTGGTTTTTCGCCGGAAAGTGACTATCTTATCCAAAGATGGAAAGACGACACTTTTGCCTGTAATACTGGCGGTAACAATACCGCTTTAGCTTGTTGGGATGGTTTGTCTACAACTGAAAAAGTTATGGTTCAAGGACCAGCTAATCATCCTGATGGAGCTTCTACCACTATACATTTCAGAGTTGGTGTCGGTGGAAGTGTAATTATGCCGGAAGGGGAATATATAGCTACTTCTACTATTACTGCTTTACCATTATGATTAAAAGAATTTTCTACAGTTTATTCTGTTTAGTTTTTTTTACACCAATTTTAGTCATGGCTGCTAGCGGCGATTTTATTATTCAGGTTAATGTAAGTGATGATTTTACTCCACCTAGTACTCCGACTTTGTTATCAGCAACCGCTACAGCAGCTACTCAAATTGATGTGACATGGAGTACTTCAACTGATAATAAGGCCGTTGGTGGTTATGTGCTTTTACGAGATGGTCTGGCTATCGCTACTACGAGTTTGACTATTTTTAGCGATACTGGACTGGCTCCAGAGACCTTATATTCTTACTCAGTTTATGCTTTTGATACTGCTTACAACATTTCTTCCACTTCAAATTCGTTATCAACTACTACATTAGCTTTACCGCCACCAATTATTAGTACTAGTACAGATAATGTTTCAGAAACAACCAGTGGTGGTTCTACCAGAGTCGTTAGATTGAAAGATTTTTCTGTTTTTCCGACGCCGACTGAAGCGACTTTTAACTGGAATACTTACGGTAGTTCAAATTATGTACTTAGATGGGGACGATCCAATGATTATAATGATGGGTATGTGGCTGGTGAAATATATAAAGATTCACATAAAACTTTAGTAACCGGTTTAGAGAAAAATACAATTTATTTTTATGAGCTAACAGCCAATACTCCTTCTGGTACAAATGTACTTTTAAAACGTGGACAATTTAAAACTGAAGCTGAAATTAAGTCCATTTCATTACCAAACGTTAGATTTTTTTCAGCTATAGTAAAAAATAGTGATGTTGAATTATCTTGGAAGTTGCCTTTGGTTGAACTAGATTCAGTCAGAATTGTTAGGAATTATTTTGGTTATCCAAAAGATGTTAATGATGGGGTGGTCGTGTATGACGGAGTTGGAGAATATTTTTTAGATAAAGACGTTTTTTTAGATAAAGATGTATTGTACTATACAATTTTTGTTAAGGATAAAGAAGGTAACGTATCCTCAGGGGCTATTGCCAGAGCTGTAAAAGTTACATCAAGTATTTCATCTGATAATGAAGAAAGTGCATTGGTTCCAACAGAAGAAATAAAGGAAGAGGTAAAACCATCATTTACTGAAAATGATATTTCTTTAAAAGATTTTTCTGTAAACAGTATAGAGATAATACAGAACGGTAATATAAATACTTTTTTAGACGAAAAGATTGAACTTTCACATCAAGATACTTTTACTTTATCTATAGTCAAAAAATCTTTACCACCTCATTTAAAATCTATAATCGTTACCTTAATTGATCCAACTGATCATCGTCGTAGTTATTCGTTTTTACTTAAATTAAACTCTGAAGGCACGGCTTATGAAGCCACTTTGGCACCGTTAAATGTGGTTGGTTTATCACAGCTAAGAATAGAGGTTTTTGATTTTGAAGAACAAATTGTTGGTTTGTATACTAAGCAGATTAAATTTTTAAATAAAACACAGATATCAGAAGAAGTCGTATTTCCGGATAAGATAATCTACTCATTTAAAGAATTTACTAATTTATTATTTATATTAATTGTACTTTTAATTATTTTATTGATTATATTTTTGTTATACCGAAGGAATAGTAAAGAAGATGAGGATAAGTGATAGTGTGGAAACTCAAGATTACCGTTATAGTATTGTTAATTATTAAGTTTTAATTAAAATAACTTTTAGCATGGTGCGTGTAGCAATAAATGGTTTTGGTCGAATTGGAAGAACTTTCTTTCGTTTGGCTTATGGTAATCCTGATTTTGAGGTAGTAGCAATTAATGACTTAGGTGATTTAGAAAACCTAGCTTATTTACTTGAGTATGATTCAGTTTATGGCCGGAGTTCTTTTAGTGTCTCAGGGAAAGACGGTAAATTTACTGTTGATGATAAGGAAATAGCTTTTATACAAGAAAAAGATCCAGCTAATTTACCTTGGGACAATTTAAAAGTAGATATAGTAGTTGAGTCGACTGGTTTTTTTACAACGTACGTTGGTTCTAAAAAACATCTAGAAGCTGGTGCAAAAAGAGTGGTAATATCTGCTCCGGTTAAAGATAACCCAGAAGAGGCTGGGGTATCGGGAGCAACGGTGTTGATGGGAGTAAATGATGCTAGTCTATCCACTTGTCAGATATCTTCTAACGCTTCTTGTACCACCAATGCCACTAGTCCCTTGATTGCTATTTTGAAAGAATCAATTGGTATTGAAAAGGCGGTTTTGAATACTGTACATGCCTATACCGCTTCACAGTCTTTGGTTGATGGACCAAGTAAAAAAGATCTTCGTTCCGGTCGAGCGGCAGCATTAAATATAATTCCTAGTTCCACCGGTGCAGCTATTGCCACCACCTTAGCCCACACTGAACTAACTGGAAAATTTGACGGTATGGCTATGCGAGTACCGGTGCCGGTTGGTTCAATAGTAGATGTTACTTTTATTGCTTCACGTGATACCACAGTGGAAGAAGTTAATAGAAATTTAGTTGAAGCAACGAAAGATCCACGTTGGAAAAATATTTTTGCCGCCACTAATGAACCTATAGTATCAACTGATATTATTGGTTCTCGGGTCGGTTCAATTGCTGATTTATCCTTCACAAGAGTGGTTGGAGGTAATTTGGTTAAGGTTTTGGCTTGGTATGATAATGAAACAAGTTATACCCAAACTTTAGTGGAACATGTAAAGACAGCTGCTAAAAGTATATCTGTGTAAATGTTTTCAACTGATATAAAGACAATTCATCTAGCTACTGATCACGCTGGATTCGACCATAAAGAACAAATTAGACTCTGGTTAGCTGATTCGGTGTATAAGGTTGTTGATCATGGAGCTAAGGAAAATCATCCATTGGATGATTTTCCTGATTTTATTAGTTTGGCAGCGGTGGCTGTAAGTAAGAATCCACAAAATAGTTGCGCGATTATTTTTGGTGGTTCTGGACAAGGAGAGGCGATGATGGCTAATCGTTATACAGACGTTAGAGCGGTTGTGTACTATGGTGGTAATGAAGGAATAGTAAAACTATCTAGAATTCATAATAATGCAAATGTGTTATCAATTGGTGCCAGATTCGTGAGTGTTGATGAAACAAAAGATCTAATACTTAAATGGTTAGCTACACCTTTTTCTGATGATGAAAAGTATCAAAGAAGAAATGATAAAATTGATAGTTTAAGTAAAGATTTTAAATCATAAATTTATGATACCGATTGTCCCAGCTATAATTCCAAAATCACTTGAGGATCTAGAGTTGTCTCTGGATAAAGTTAGTTTTACTGATGAGGTGCAGATAGATGTGGTAGATGGAGTTTTTGTGCCATCTGTATCGTGGCCGTATTTTCCTCAAGGGAGACCGTTTGAGATAGAGAAAAAAATCAAAGAATTTACTGTGGAAATAGATTTAATGGTGAAAAATCCAATTGAAGAAGCTAAAGAATGGATTGAGGTTGGAGTTGAGATGTTAGTGTTTCATATTGAAGAATTGGACTACAAGTCCTTTAAAAAGTTTATTGACAATACTTCTATTTCGGTTGGTGTATCAGTTTTAAACAAAACTTCTTTTGATAATATAATTCCTTATATTGAAATATCAGATTATATTCAACTGATGGGTATAGCTGAAATTGGTTCTCAGGGTCAACCGTTTGATAGTTCTGTTTTAGATAAAATAAGACTAATAAAAAACAAGTTTCCAGATAAGATGATTAGTATAGATGGTAGTGTAAACAAAGATACCATAGCAGACTTAATTGAAGCTGGAGCTGACCGGCTCATTTCTGGATCAGCTATACTTAAAAGTGACAATCCTCTAGAGTCTTATAAAAAGCTATTAGAACTAACCAACATTTAAATCTACTATTTTATTTTTTGGTTGGTATAATTAATTAAGTATGCATTATTTAACTTCAAAGGAGGTAAATTTTTTAGAGAAAAAAGCTAACGAAATAAGACAAAGTATAATAGAGATGCTAGTGGAAGCTGGTAGCGGACATACTGCCGGTCCTCTTGGAATGGCTAGTATTTTCACTCTCCTATATTTTAAGCTTTTAAAACATGATCCAAAAAATCCTGATTGGGAAGAGAGACCGTTTGGTTTTATCAAACGGACACACTATCCGTTTCTATACGCTACTATGGCCCATGCTGGATACTTTCCACTGGAAGAGCTTATGACTTTACGTAAATTTGGTTCTAGATTACAAGGGCATCCACATCGGACAGTTTTACCAGGAATAGAAACCAGTTCTGGTCCTTTAGGTTCGGGACTTTCTCAGGCGGTTGGTATGGCGTTAGCGGAGAGAATAAATAATCCCTATTCTTCAAAGTATGTATATTGTTTAGTTGGTGATGGAGAATTAAACGAAGGACAAATATGGGAAGCAATGCTTTTGGCTGGTAAAGAAAAATTACATAATCTTATAGTTGTTGTTGATCGAAATGGGATTCAGATTGATGGTTACACTAAAGATGTTATGCCACTTGAGCCGTTGGCTGATAAATTTGAATCTTTTAATTTTGATGTACAGACAGTTGATGGTCATAATATAAGAGCAGTTAATGATGCTGTTGGAAAAGCCCAAGCGGTTTACGGTCAACCATCAGTCATAATTGCACATACGATTGCTTCTAAAGGGGTTGATGTATTTGAGCGTGATTTTCGATGGCATGGTAATCCACCTGGTAAAGGTCCGGAAGATAGAGTGGTAAAGGATAAGCAAGCCAAAGTAGCTTTAGAAAAATTACGAACACTAGCTGGTTTACTGGAAGCAGAAAGTAATTCTTAATTATAAATATTTTGTAAATTATGTTAGCAAAACACTTAGATCAAAAATTTAATTCTGACAAAAAGACCAGTGTACCAAGTCGTAACGGGTACGGTGAAGGATTATTAGAGGCCGGAAAAAGAGATGAGAGGGTGGTGGCTTTGGCAGCTGACTTAACAGAATCTACTCGTACTGATGCTTTTGCTAAAGAATTTCCAAATCGTTTTGTGCAGGTTGGTATCACAGAACAAAACATGGCATCGGTTGCTTCCGGTATGGCTGCGATGGGGAAGGTCCCGTTTATTGCTTCTTACGCTATGTTTTCTCCTGGGCGTAATTGGGAACAGATAAGAACCACTATTGCATACAATGAAAGTAATGTAAAAATTATCGGTGCTCACGCTGGAGTGTCGGTGGGGCCTGATGGAGCAACCCATCAAGCGATTGAAGATGTTGCTTTAATGCGAGTTATTCCAAATATGGTAGTGATTGCACCAGCTGATGTTCATGAAGCAAGAAAAGCTACTTTAGCGGCCACAAAGTATGATGGTCCTGTCTATATCAGAGTAGGACGAAGTGCGACTCCGGTGGTAACAACTCCTGAGTCTCCATTTGAAATAGGAAAAGCAGAAATTTTTTATAAAACAGAAATCGAGACTGACAAAAAAGTTGGAATAATAAGCACCGGTACTCTTTTAGCTAATTCTCTTATGGCCGCTATAGAGCTTGAGAGGGAGGGGGTGGGAGTGAGAGTGCTTCATGTCGCAACTATTAAGCCTTTGGACACCAAAGCAATAATTGATTTAGCTGAGATAAGTGATTTATTGGTAACTGTAGAAGAGCATCAAAAAAACGGTGGTCTAGGTGGAGCTGTGTGCGAATGTGTGTCTGAAGTAAAGCCAACAAAGATTGTGAGAGTGGGGGTAGATGATAAATTTGGACAATCCGGAGAACCGGAAGAATTAATTTCTTTTTATGGTATGGATAAAGATTCTATAGTAAAAGCGGTGAAGGGCGGATTGTCGTAAAAAATTAGTTAAAAATCTAAAATATCTACCATATTTAGAGTTGTGTATAAGAATGTCTAATTTTTTTTAATTTGTGTATTATTCATATTAATTATAGTAAATAATCCAGATTACAATATGATAACCACAAATTTTATTAATTTTTCAACTTTAAACAAAACAATTTTAATAACCTTAGTAACTTTTTTGTTCTTGGTTTCATTTGGTTTGTTTAATATAGCAACTGCCGAAGCTGGCGCTTTGCTAGGTTATGATAAACTTAATACAAAACTAAATTCAACCGTCCCAGAAATTACCGAACTTAAAATACAGTTTAATTTTGGTTTGGTGCCAGATAATTTTAACTCAGTCGCGGTGGTCACTAGATCGACTCTCCCTTATGTTTATACAGCATCACCTAAACCTATGGGTTTTAGTTATAAAATTAATAATACCGTTATCGATATACCACCAAGACCGATACATAAAGCCGATTTTAGTAGAATAGAATTAACTGAATCTAATGGTTTCAAAGCCGGAGAAAATGAAATTTCTATTAGAATTTGTGATTTCGAAGGTTGTAGCGATTGGGGAAAATCAAAAAGTATAACTATAAATGAAAAATATATAGGTGATAAAGTATGTAATCCAATAACAAGCAATACTAAATGTCATACAAATTCTTTGTCAGCTGAAAGTAAAATTGTAGATGGAAAAGTTTATCCATACTATTACACATTGCTTAACGACCCTATAAATAATGAACTTAGAAAACCAAATATAGTAAGCGCCAACGTACCGAGTACTATCAGACTTGGTTCAAAGCTAAATAGATTTTGGGACTGGGTGGTGACTGATAATGATTTAGTAAATAGATATCAAATCAATGTTAACGGCCGTATATCTGAAACCTACAAAGAGGACATCTGGAATGTTAGCGAAGTCATCAGTGTATTTCAGTTTAACGGTTTTAAAATAGGTGACAACGAAGTCTCGGTAAGACAGTGTAACAACAGTGGCTGTAGTCCATGGAGTAATAAAATTAACATTAACGTAAATGACTATGAAGGTCGTCTTGCCAGTAGTAATTGTTGGGTTTATTTAGGTAACACAGCGGTAACTGGTAATCATGTGGTTAAAGCGAAATCGTCTGGTACGGTGTTTAGTAATGGACCTTTTTTCAGTACTGACTCAGACCTAGGTGCTATCGCTACTTATCTGGGAGCTCCGGTAGGTAGTATCGTTCAACTCTCTTTTTCAACCATTAATACAAACAGGGATCGGTGTGGAAACAGCTATCCCTCAACCACTAGAAGTGGCATAACCACCACCGAATATCTAAATCAGCCGGACTACAAACTAAACATGAAGGTGACTATGACTACTCTGTGTATCGGAAACGATTGTGAGTACTCAGGACAGAATTATTCATATACTCCAAGTTCAGGCACTGCCAACACCACCACTACTAACAATACTAACAACACCACCACTGGAACAACTAACACCACTAACACTACTTCTCAAACCCCACAACCAGTAGCCACCCACTGTCTCGGTGATTCGGCTCCCGTCTCTCAGACTGTTACAGCCACCACTCTTGGTAGTGTCTATGGCACAGGACCTTTCACAACTGGTTCAAATTTAGGTAAAATCGCTGCTTACCTTGGTGCCCCTGCTGGAACTAGAGCCACTTTGTCTGTGGTTGACGCCGGTTGCTTTAATAACTACCGCTCTGGTAACAATAATGGAGTTACTACTATTCCTTGGTATTCAACCTGGCGTGGTATGACTGTAACCTGTACCAGTGGCTGCGGTAGCGGAACCGCTTCCGGTAACACCAGCAACGGAGTAGCCAATATCGGTAACAATTTGAGTGTAAATAATAATTTATCTAACTTAAGTTACAATGAATTACTGGACTTACTAAGAACCCTTACAGATTTATTAAACAGTCTACTTGCTAAACAGAGTGGTAGCACTAGTATTACTAACACAATGTCTTCCACCTTTCCTTCCAATTCGATAGCTAAATTTAATATTACCGGAGCAGATATGCCGATAGATGTAGGGGTTAACGGAAATATTATGGTAGTGACTGTGGGTACAGATGGTATTAAGGTTGTAGATATTTCAAATGTTTCTTCCCCTAAAGTTTTGTCTAGTTTGAAGCTTACTGATGATTCGATGTCTCAATCTATTCAAAATAAATCTAGAAATGTTTTTGTTTCTGGTACAAAGGCTTATGTTACTACCGAATATCGTTTGTTCATTATTGATATCTCAAATCCTTCTAAACCAAAAGTCTTAGGAATAGCAGGAGCTTCTAAAGCTAAAAGTATTACAGTAGCAGGTAACTATGCGTATATAATTGGATCTTTTGGTCTTGAAGTTTGGGATGTTTCTGATCCAACAAAACCTAGTAAGGCTGGGGTAGCTACTTTACGAAACAATACCGCTAATGGAGTCCATATATCGAATAATGTAGCTTTTGTATATGGTGGTATAGAAAGTCCGGAAGCTTTCGACTTGAGAAATTTGTCTAAGATTGTACCAGTGACAAATCTACAAACTGGTCCGGCTAATGATGTTACAGGTGGAGGTATGTATGTTGCTGTGAATAATGGTCTAATTGTTTCAGAGTCAGTATCTTTAACCAACAGTATTCACAGATCTGGCCCTCCCTCTATATTAGGTAAATTCACTTCATCAATGCCTTACAAAAGTGTTGAGTACTACAGTGGTAAAGTATATGCTGCAACAGCTTCAAATCTGCAGGCGGTGTCTATTACAGATAAAAATAATCCTAAATTAGTTAAAACCTATCCTGTTTCAGGAGCCTTAGGTCTAACAATCGATAATGGTATAGCTTACATACCAACAGGTTTTGGGGTGACGATGGTTAAGTTACAATAGTTATACATTTTGGATGACTTAAAAAAACCAAAACGCCGGCTAAAGCCGGCGTTTTGCTAATCTAGTGCCTAAAATAATTTAATCAACTTTTTTAGCCTCGTAATCAGTTGGCTTTTCTTCAAGGTATTTTAACAATTGGTCACGACTTAATAATCCGGCTTGTGCACCAATGTGTTGAACAACTGACATAGAGTTGATTGGTCCCCAGGACAGGGCTTCAGCCGGAGTTTTTCCAAGTGCGATAGCGGAGGTAAAGGTGGAAGAGAAAGAGTCTCCGGCTCCGGTTCGGTCAACCGGTGGTTTTGGATCTGGATACATAGGCATGTGCCAAGCTTGATTTTCTTCATCTACTACATAAGCGCCGTTTGGACCATCAGTAACTACCGGTAAATTTAAACCAAACTCTTTTAATTTTCTGATTAGAGTAGGGATATTACCTTCAGTGCTGTTCAAAAGTTGTTGTGCCTCTTCTTTATTACAAAAGAAGATATCAGTTACTTCGTAAAGATCCTTCAGTGCTTCATAGCCTAAATTTAATTGAAACGTTCCTGGTTGAAATACTAATTTTGTCTCATTATTTTTAATATAAGAAGCTATTTCGTGATGAAAATCAACCCCGTGTTCACCAATTGATGAGAAATATAAATACCGTGGTGGTTCAACGAAATCTGGTAATGAGTAAGGGAAAGTTTCATGTTTGATAAGAATTGTTCTTTCCGGACCATATCGTAAAACATAATGATAATTAGAATTTTTACCTTCGTGTAGTTTAACAAAATCAGTGTGTACACCTTCGTTACGCAAAGCTTCCAGACAATCTTTACCGTTACGATCTTGTCCGAGGTTGGTTACCAAAGCAGATTTCAAACCTAACCTATGGGCTGATACAGCGGCATTTGGCGAATTACCAACTGCACTAACTACCGTAACGTCATCATAAGGTAGCTTACTACCAAATGGCATATGTAAGGTCTGACGACCGGTGTCCATATCTTTGCTGACATCGGCAGCATCTATGTTTAACTGAATAAAAGCGTCGGTAACAATGTCTCCGACAGCGACAAAATCATATTTTTCTGACATACACAATAATTGTAACATTGTATTGATTTTTAAAATAATAATTTGTTTGTAAGTAGTTGCTTTATGTTACGTCTGTTATAATGTATAGCCATGATGCGAAAAGCGTTAACTTTAAGTCTAGTTATAACTATTTTTTGTAGTTATTCAGTTCCAGTTTTAAATGCTGAAACTGAGAAGGAAAGAAGGGCTAGGTTAGAATCAGAGTTACAGAATGTCGAGAGGCAGATTTTGACACAACAACGCTTAGTAGAAGATAAACAGTTAGAGAGACAGTCATTAGAACGAGACATTGAAATTATTGACGGACAGATTAAAAAAGCTCAACTTGGTATTCAGGCTCGTTCAGTAGCAATAAAACAGATAACATTTCAGATTGATGAAAAAGAAGAGGTGATAGAAATTCTTGAAGATAAGCAACGTAAACAAAAAGAATCCTTGGCAGATTTGATTCGTAAGTCAGCCAATCTAAAAGATTACACTTTAGTTGAAGTGGTTTTAAGTAAGAAAACTTTTTCTGATTTTTTTTCTGATGTGGCTACTTATCAATCGTTGAAAGAATCATTAAATGAATCCTTGGCAGTTCTTCATGAAATAAAGACTGACACTTTTGAGCAAAAGAATGAATTAGAGTCGAAACAAGAAACCGAAGCTGAAATGAAAAGGATTCAAGAAATTGAAAAACAAGAAATTGAAAAACAAGAAAAAGAGAAAGCTAATATTCTAACAGTTACTAAAGGAGAAGAGCAGGCCTATCAACGTCTATTAGAATCACAACAAAAAACCGCTGCTCAATTACGAAGTCAATTGTTTGATTTGCTTGGTGGGGGAGGAGGTATACCTTTTCCAGAAGCGGTTAAGTTGGCTAAATATGCTGAAGGGCAAACGGGTGTGCAGGCAGCTACTATTCTGGCGATCTTAGAACAAGAAACAAATCTTGGTTCTCACTTGGGAAGTTGTCTTTATAATGATATGCGAGGTGGAAAGGCAGTTATGCATCCAGATCGTGACGCGCCAGTTTTTTTGGCAGTAGCAAAAGCGGTTGGCTTTGATCCTAATAGTCGACAAGTATCTTGTCCAATAACTAGTAATGGTGAGCGTTATGGTTGGGGTGGGGCAATGGGGCCTTCACAATTTATACCATCAACTTGGGCTATTTATGGGGGAATTGTAAATAATGGCGGGGTTTGGACTTATAGTGAATCGGCTGATGCTATAAGGAGAATGAATAGTAGTCACAGTCCGGCTAATCCGTTTAATAACCAAGATGCTTTTTTGGCTACCGCTTTATTGCTTAGGGATAATGGTGCTAATGGTACCTATAATGGTGATCGCTTAGCGGCTTTGCGTTACTATGCTGGTTGGGGTGGTGCTAACAATCCTGCTAATGCTTTCTATGGTGATCAAGTAATGAATAGGAAGGCTAGATTGCAGGGTGATATAAATGTTTTGGGAGGTGGTTAATTTAAATTAAAAATAGAAAGTATTACTGAGAATATGGTTGCTAAAATATAAATATTTGCTATAGTGTGTCGCACATATGAAAGCCGAAATTCATCCAGATAATTACCGACTCGTTATTTTCCATGATAACTCTAGTGGTGAACGTTTTTTAGTTGGGTCAACTATTAAAGCCGCCGCTACTGAAAAGTGGACTGATGGCGTGGAGTATCCAATCGCTTACGTTGATGTTTCCAGTGCTTCTCATCCATTTTATACCGGACAAGAGAAAGTGATGGATACTGCCGGCCGAGTGGAAAGATTTAAAGCTAGAGCATCACAAGCCGGTAATAGTCGAAAGAAAAAATAACCAGACTGACCACCAACTGATAATTATCCAAGTGGTGGTCTTTTTGTATTTACGGTAAACTTTAAAATATGGAATATAACGAAGAAGAAATTCAATTATTCAGAGATAATCAAAAAACCCAATTTTTGGCTGGGCAATTTGACGAACTTACAAAAAAACAGGAGTCAGCTAAAAAGCTAGCTGTTGATGAACCGGAAATGTCTGAGTTGGCAGTAGAAGAAATTGAGTCTTTGGAAGAACAGAGAAAAACTTTATACGAAGAAATGAAGCGTATAATTGAATCTTCAAGAGAAGAGGAAGAAAGACCTTACGGTGTGGTGCTTGAAGTAAGAGCTGGAGCTGGTGGTGATGAAGCGGCTTTATTTGCTGAAGAGTTGGCACAAATGTATTTGCAATACGCAACCATAAATGGATGGTTTACTTCAGTTGAACATGAATCTAGGTCAACTTCTGGTGGCTATAAAGAAGCGGCTTTTGAAATACTAAATCCTAAGGCGTATGATAAGTTTCGCTACGAAACTGGAGTACACAGAGTGCAACGTATACCGGTAACAGAAAAATCTGGTCGTATCCATACTTCTACTGCTTCTGTGGCTATTCTGCCTTTACGTAAAAAACCAACGATTGAAATAAACCCGAGTGATATAGCAATGGATTTTTCAAGGTCTGGTGGTGCTGGTGGACAAAATGTAAACAAAGTTGAAACGGCAGTACGCTTAGTGCATATACCAACTGGGGTAGAGGTTAGAAGTCAAAGTGAGCGATCGCAATTAAAAAATCGTGAAAAAGCTATGAGTATTTTGGTTGCAAAATTGGAAGCTATGCACGAAGAGGAGCAAGCAAAAAATCATGCTTCAGAAAGAAAAAATCAGATTGGTACCGGTGATCGTTCGGAGAAGATTAGGACTTATAATTTTCCACAAAACCGCATTACTGACCATAGAATCAAAGAATCTTGGCATAATATTGAAGGAGTAATGAAGGGTGAATTGGATGATATGTTCGATTCTTTAACTAAAGTAGCCAATGATGATAGCCAGGCGGTTGCATAGCGGTGATGGATATGCTAACATCACCCTGCTTAAGCGCCTCGCGCTTTTTTGCTTAGTATTTATTTATGTCAACACAAACTAATAATAATTCAACATTAATTGAACGTCTGTTTAAAGCAGGTGCTCATTTTGGCTTCAAGAAAAGTCGTCGTCATCCAACTGTGGCGCCATTTTTATTTGGCACTAAAGAAGGTAATGATATTTTTAACCTAGAACAAACCGCTGACCTGCTTGAAAAAGCCAAAGAAGCTGTTAAGCAGGCTGGTCTTACCGGAAAAACTATAATGTTTGTCGGTACTAAAGATGAGGTAGTAAAAGTAGTAAAAAACGCTGGTGAAAAAGTAGAAATGCCCTACGTTTCTAATCGTTGGATTGGTGGTGTTTTAACTAATTTTTCTGAGATAAAGAAAAGAATTGCTCGTTTGGATATGTTGACAAAAGAACGAGAGTCTGGAGAAGCTGAAAGAAAATACACTAAAAAAGAGAGATTAATGATTTCTAGAGAAATCGATAACTTGAATTTTAATTTTAAAGGTATCAGTAACTTGGTTAAATTACCGGACTTGATGATTGTGGTTGATCCGAGGTATGACCACATAGCTGTTAAGGAGGCTAACGACATGAAAATTCCAATTATCGGTATTATGAGTTCTGATTGTAATATTAAAGAAGTCAACTACCCAGTCTTGGTAAATGACTCACTGCAAGATAGTATAAGCTTAGTTGTAGATGAACTGGTTAAGTCTTTTACTGAAGGAAAAGAAGCTTATGTACCAAAACAATCTACCAGAACTGAAACTAGACGATCATAATTACTGGCGCATCTAGGTATATATAGTTTTTATTATAGTTTTTAAATTTAACTTGATCTTTGTATGGAAATAACATCAGCTCAATTAAAAGAATTAAGAGATAAGACTGGTATTTCAGTCATGCAGTGTAAAAAAGCTTTGGAAGAAGCCGATGGTGATATGGAGAAGGCTGTTATCATTCTAAAGAAAAGGAGAAGTGAAGCTGCCGATAAAAAATCAGATCGTGAATTAGGTGCAGGGGCTGTTGGTTCTTATGTACACAATACCAATGAAGTGGCAGCGATGGTTTTATTAGCTTGTGAGACGGACTTTGTTTCAAAGAATGAAGAGTTTATAGCAATGGCTCGAGAGATTGCTATGCAAGTGGCGGCTACTAGTCCAACTTATATATCTAAAGATGAATTACCAGCGGAAGTAATTGAAAAGGCTAAAGAGGTGTTTAAGCCTGAGGTGGAAGGAAAACCGAAGGAAATGCAAGAAAAGATAATGGAAGGAAAGCTGGCTTCATACTTTAAGGATCAGATATTACTTGAGCAACCATTTATAAAAAACCCTGAGGTAACTATTGGTGACATGGTTAAAGGAGCAGTACAGAAATTTGGTGAAAACGTTTCGGTAGTTAAAATATCACGTCTGTCAGTCAAATAAACATGTTTGGTATAGGACATATATTTTTCCTATCCGTTTTCTTGTTTATTACTCTAAGTATATTGCTGACAATTGAAAATAATTTAGGTAAGCGGGTTCTTTTTTCTAAATTACGGGGTGTATTTGACTCGGTGGTAGTTGCTGTTACCAACTTTTTTTTACATTGGTTTAACTACTTTAGTCGACATATTGTAAAATTATCTTGGTATTATAGTGTTCATAAGTTTTTGCGTGTAATATTGACTACACTTATAAAAGTTTATGATAAATTGGAAAGGTTATTTTTAAGGAATCGTGACCGAGCTAAAGTTATAAAAACTGAAAAGAAAAAAATAAAAAAAGAAGGACATTTACACATGATGGCTGATCATAAAGCCTCAGTAGCTTTAACTGAAGCACAGAAGAAGAAGTTGCTAGCAAAAAAGTTGGAAAGAGGTTAATAACCGGATAATAAAACAGAGTAGTTAACTATTGCACTTTTTTGCAAATCAGCTTAAGATATAGCCCACATCGCCACTTAGCTCAGTTGGTTAGATAAGAAAAATAAAGAGTAGCTTGCTAGGACTATATTTTTCTTAAGCAGACGCAATGAAATTTTCTACCTCCAAAGTAGAAAATGAATATGCGGTCCGCTGAGGTTTTGTAAACATTTACAAAACCGCTTAGTAAAAGTAAGATGTGCAATAATTGAGAGTAAAATCGCCACCTTAGCTCAGTTGGTTAGAGCAACGGTTTTGTAAACCGTAGGTCCTCGGTTCGAATCCGAGAGGTGGCTCAGATACATTTCTAAATCTATTTTGAAGAACACCTTAGCTCAGCTGGTTAGAGTTAAAACAGTCTGGGAGACTGTTTTAAAGTTTTGTAAACCGAATAGTCCTCGGTTGACCTAGAAATTAAGGAGAGTTCCACTCGACTATAATTTCGGAAATGCTCTTGTGGTACTAATCCGAGAGGTGGCTCAGAATAATTTCTGATAGATTATAAAACAGGTGTAATAAAATAAGTTCTTAAGAACTTATTTTATTACACCTGTTTTATAACGATAAATTCAAATATAGGTATATTAAGCCTTTATTTTTAGATTGGTTTGCTGTATATTTGCTTTTATTCTATTTTATGAAAAGCTCCAACCAAGAGCATTTATTACCTTACGCTCGACGTGATGACTTTCATGTCGGACGAGCTACTGATCTGTCTGGTAAGCGACGGACTTTTTATCGTGTTTTAGAAATTTTACCAGGGTTAGTATCTTGGTTGACTTTAATTGGAGTAGTTCTTTTATCCATATACAAGCCATTTATTGCCGCTTATTTTATTATCGCATTTGCACTTTATTGGGTTTTAAAAACTGCTTTTTTATCTTACCACTTACGGTATAACTGGAAGCGTCTACAGTGTCACATGAAATTAAATTGGAAAGAGTTTATCGGTAAGTATAGATATGGTCATATTTATCATGTGGTTGTTTTACCTTTTTATAAGGAACCAGCTTCGGTGGTTGAGGCTAGTTTAGAATCTTTGACTAAAGTTAATTATGACCACAAAAAAATAATCGTATTATTATCTGGAGAAGAAAGTGGTGGTGAAGAAACAGCTAGAATTTGTTCAGAAATGAAAGAAAAATATGCTAGCAAGTTTGGTTTTTTTAAAACAGTTATTCATCCGATCGGCTTACCGGGCGATATGGCTGGAAAAGGTTCAAACTCAGCTTATGCTATTGAAGTGTTACGTCAAGATGTACTTGATCCAAATCATATAAATTATACAGATACGTTAGTGTCGATATTTGATATTGATACAGTTTTATATCCAGATTATTTTAACTGTTTAATTTGGCATTTTTTAAACGCAAAAAGACCCCTTAAAAGTTCATTTCAACCGGTTCCAATTTTTAATAATAATATTTGGGATGCGCCAGCAATTTCTCGAGTAGTAGCGATGAGTAGTACTTTTTGGGAAATGGTACAACAAGAAAGACCAGAGCGAATGGCAACTTTTTCTTCCCATTCTGTAAGTTTCCAAGCTCTATATGAGGTTGGTTATTGGCAAAGAAACATGGTTAGTGAAGACTCACGTATCTTTTGGAACCTTCTAATGGCTAATGATGGTGAGTATGACGTGATACCGTTGTCTTATCCAGTATCGATGGATGCCAACGCCGCTCCCACTTTTTTTAGGACACTGGTTCAGATATATAAGCAACACCGACGTTGGACTTATGGGGTAGAGAATCTTTGTTACATTTTGTACCACTTTACTCAAAATAAAAAAATATCTCTAAAAAAGAAGCTAACCATCGCTTTTCAACAGGCAGAAGGGTATTGGTCTTTAGTTACTAATCCAATTATGTTGTTTATCTTGGGTTGGGCACCAATTTATCTTGGTGGACACGATTTTCATCAATCGGTTCTATCTTTTAGTTTGCCAATAGTAGTTGAAACGTTACTTATTTTGGCGATGTTTGGTTTGGTGGTGTCATCCATGATTTCTCTTACTCTAATACCGGATAGACCTGAACATAGGAGTCGTTTTCATTACGTGGTAATGGCTGTACAATGGATTATGATCCCAGCCACAATGATTATTTTTAGCGCTATACCAGGACTTGATGCTCAAACCAGACTGATGTTTGGTCGTTATATGGGATTTTGGGTGACACCTAAAACACGTTAATTATCTATGGAAGAACCAACTATAAAACCTTTATCATATACTCATAGGAATTTTATTTTTATAAGTGCTGTGGTTTTGTTTGTTTTAAGTTTACCGGTATTCATTTTTTATGCGATTGGTTATCGATACACTGTGGTGTCTGATGAGCCAATTATAACTGCAACAGGAGGGTTATATTTAGCTAATGAATATGATGGAGCCATCTATATAGATGAAACTGAGGTAACAGGAAAGACTAGATTATTTAGTAAATCTTATTACATACAAGGTATAGAGCCTGGTTTACATCGTGTGCATGTCCAGTCACCGGAACTACACACTTGGGTAAAGGAATTAATGGTTATTTCGCAAGTTGTTATAGAAGCTGAGGCTTTTAACTTACCCTTAACACCACAATTGAGACCTGTAACTGAGTTTGAAACGACAGATGGGGAAGCTGTTTATTTTAAAAACAAGCCGGCTATATTGACTTCAGCTTCAAGTTCTTTACCCTATATTATATCAACCAGTACTGCCACTAGCACTTATGAAGTCAACCCCGAATATGTTTTATTGAAAGATTTATTTTTTGAAAAGGCGTCAACTACGGCACTTTTAAATAAAATTGAAGCTAGTAAAAATCAATCTAAATTTAATTTTGCGACTGACGGACTGGTTATTGATTATAGTTCCAGTACTGCTACCTCTACGATTAAACATGACGATTTACAGCTTTATAAAAAAAATGAAGATGTGTTTGTGGCAATTCTACCGGAAACCAAAAGACCACCTTACTATTTTTGTGAGACAAAATTATCTGATGTAGCAAAATCGAGAATGAGTTTCATTGGTTTTTCTAAGAATCAAGAAGAAATAGAGTCTTATGATGCTACAAATATTTTATCTGACAGTGAACAAGAACGTTCTTGTCGGAATGAAATAATGATAGACAGAATGGGTAAAAGAGTAATTGATTTTAATTTTTTACCAACCGGTTCAAATTTAGTTTTATTACAACTTGAAGATGGTATTTACGTGACAGAAATTGACGATCGATCTTGGCAGAATTCACAATTGCTTTATCTTGGAACTGATTTAGAAATGATTATTTATGGAGGAGCTATTTTTGTTAATGACAATGGTCAGTATTTTGAAGTATTTACTGAACTGATTGGCGGATAGATATTATGTGTTAGTATGCTAAATAAATCTATGATAAAAAAGGAGGGACACAGACACCCAATAACAGCCACTATTGCTGAAATAAACGATATATTTTCTCGGATTGGCTTTTCTTTAGCTGAAGGTCCGGAAATGGAGAAAGAATTATATAATTTTGACCGCTTAAATGTGGCAAAAGATCATCCGTCACGCGATATGCAGGATACTTTTTGGTTAAAAGATGAGTATGTAAATGAACCAACTGTACTAAGAACTCATACTTCACCAGTGCAAGCTCGCTATATGGATAGTCATAAGCCACCAATACGTATCATTGTTCCAGGGAAAGTTTTTCGAAATGAAGCAACTGATGCTACTCATGAGGCGCAATTTTACCAGTTGGAAGGTTTGTGTGTTGATGAAAATATTAATCTTGGACATTTAAAAGGAGTGTTAG
The DNA here is from genome assembly GCA_041389025.1 of Minisyncoccota bacterium. Lineage (GTDB taxonomy): Bacteria > Patescibacteriota > Minisyncoccia > Phycocordibacterales > UBA918 > OLB19. The sequence continues at coordinate 595,037 of JAWKSP010000001.1, read as the reverse complement.
AATATTTTTTTTCAAACTTTTTGAAAGGTGAAGTTGAGGTACGTTTTCGTCCTAGCTATTTTCCGTTTGTAGAACCTGGGTTAGAGGTTGATATGCGACTATTGTCTGGAGAAAGTAAACTTAAAGGAAAGTGGGTAGAGATATTTGGGGCTGGTATGGTGCATCCAAATGTTCTTAGAGAATCTGGAATTGATACTGAGAAGTATACCGGATACGCTTTTGGTGGCGGAATTGACCGTCTAATTATGATTAAGTACGGAATTGATGACGTCAGGAATCTTTACACCGGTGATTTGCGTTTAGTTAATCAATTTTAAATTTAATGTATGTTGATATCTTATAATTGGTTAAAAGATTATTTAGGTGAAGGTTTACCTCCGGTTGAAGAAGTGGTGGAGTTGTTGACTTTTCATGCTTTTGAAATTGAGGGTACGGAAGAGATTGATGGCGATACTCAGATCGAAGTTAATGTTTTACCGGATAGAGCCAGTAGTTGTCTGTCACACCGAGGAATTGCACTTGAGTTGGCTGTTTTGTTAAATAAAAAAATGCTTGATGACCCACTGAAAGAGGAAGTCAAATTTCCCACTTATGATGGCTTTTATATAGAAATTGAAGACAAGGACGATTGTTCACGGTTTATGTTGGGTTTGATGGAGGGTGTGAAAGTTGGTCCGTCTCCAGATTGGTTAAAACAACGTCTGGAAACCTTAGGGCAGCGGTCTATCAATAATATAGTTGATGCTACTAACTACGTGATGTATGGATTAGGACAACCAATGCATGTTTATGATGCGGATATTTTTTCTAAAAAAGACGGTAAGTGGAGTTTTGTTGTAAGAAAAGCCAAGGCAAACGAAATCATTACTTTATTACCAGAAAAGGCTGGTGGTGAGGATAGAGAGATTGAACTGAAAGGAACAGAATTATTGGTGGTGAACAAGGAGAATAATAAAGCGGTGGCCTTAGCTGGAATCAAGGGTGGTACTTACGCCGGTCTACATAAAGGTACTACCAATATTATTTTAGAAGCAGCTAATTTTAATTCTACCCTAACCAGAAGGACTGCTAGGAATTTAAATATTTTGACCGATGCCTCAAAGCGGTTTGAAAACGAAGTTTCGAACACTTTGCCTCCATACACTATGCGGGCGATTGTAAAATTAATCAAAGAAATTGCCGGCGGTGAATTTATGGGTATGGCGGACAAATATTTAGCACCGCAAGTTTTACCTGAGGTTTTAGTTCGTCCAACTCGGGTAAATCAGGTACTTGGTTTGAGTTTAGAGGAATCCTTTATGGAAAATGTATTGGTTAGGTTGGGCGCAAAAATTGATAAGAAGGAAAAAGGTTGGTTGGTAACAGCACCAAAAGACAGAGTTGATCTAGTAATTGAAGAAAATTATATTGATGAGATAGGACGAATTTATGGACTTGCCAACATCATTTCAATTGCTCCGGAAAAATTACCATTAGCCGAAATAAATTCAAATTATTATTACAGTGATAAAATAAGAAGTATCTTAGTCAGTTTGGGTTTTTCTGAAATTATAACTACATCTTTTAGGGATAAAGACCAAATACACTTACAAAACGCTTTAGCTAGTGATAAAGAGTATATTAGATCAAGTATACTTCCGGAGCTTGAAAAAGCTTTATCGCTTAATGTTCAAAATATTGATGTATTAGGTTTACGTGAAGTTAAGTTGTTCGAGATTGGAACTGTCTTCATCAAAGATGACGGAAGAGCCGTTGAACATACTGTTTTGACAATCGGAGGTCGGATCAAAAAAACCGGCTATTCACCAAAAGATGATTTGATAGTAAACGAAGCAATAAAAGTTTTGAAAGAAACTGGGTTTGTTATAGAACAAAGTGCAAAACAGGGAGTTTGTGAAATAAACTTAACAGAACTTATCTATAATATGCCCACTCCCGATAAATATGAAGAAAGTACCCCATTGCCAAATATAACCTACCAGACATTTTCAATTTATCCGGCAATTGTGCGTGATATTGCGATGTGGGCGCCAGAGGATACGGCTGTGGAAGAAATAGAAAAAATACTTAGAGAAAATGTTGGTGAACTATGCGTGAGAATCACTTTGTTTGACGAATTTACCAAAGATGGACGTACTTCATATGCTTTTAGGTTGGTATTTCAGTCACATGAAAAAACTTTAACTGACGCTGAAATTGATCCGTATATGGACAAGATTTATAAGGTGGTTAAAGAGGTTGGTTTTGAGGTTAGATAAGGGATGGGTGATGGTAAAAAAGCGGGCAAAAAACAAAGTTTTTTGCCCGCTTTTTTACCTAAAGTCAAACAGACAATCGGTCCATTATCTGCTATAATGAACCTTATATTTTAACGTTTTAATAATTCAGCATGGCAGACAAAAAAGAAAAAAAGAAAGGAGGATATGATGCTTCTTCCATATCGGTTTTGGAAGGATTGGAACCGGTTCGTAAACGTCCTGGGATGTATATCGGTACCACTGGCCCTGATGGTCTTCATCACTTAATTTGGGAGGTGTTTGATAACTCACGTGATGAAGCGATGGGTGGATTTGCGGATCGGGTGGAAGTAACTCTTTTGCCTGACAACTACATACGAGTGGTAGATAATGGACGCGGTATTCCAGTTGATACTCATAAACAGACTAAGGTTTCAGCTTTAGAAACTATCCTTACAACGCTACATGCTGGTGGAAAGTTTGGTGGCGAAGGTTACAAAGTTTCTGGTGGTCTCCATGGGGTAGGCGTCTCAGTGGTAAATGCGCTATCTACTCATGTTATTGCCGAAGTGCATCGTGATGGTGGTTATTATATACAAGAGTACAACATTGGAAAGCCAAAGGCTAAAGTTAAAAAAATTGGACCTTCAAAACTAAAAGGTACGATTATTACTTTTCAAGCTGACCCGACTATTTTCAAGGAGATTAATTATGATTTTAAACGAATCGTAAACCACTTACGTCAGCAGGCTTACTTAGTAAAAGCTATGAAGATATCAGTTCTTGATGCTAGAGAAATGAGTGAAGCAGAACAGAAGAAACTTGATTTAAAAGGTAAGCAGTATCTTAGCGATGATCGTTTAGAGGTTCCACAACAACACTTTTACTTTGAAGGTGGTCTTAGATCGCTAGTAGCCTTTAATAATCATTATCAAAAACCAGTACATAAAAATATCTTCTATGTTGAGAAAAATGATATTGATGAGTCTGTAATGTCGGTTGAAGTCGCCTTACAATATGTAGACGATATTTCCGCTCGTATATCAGCTTTTGCCAACAACATCTATAACCCAGAACATGGTACCCATATCACTGGTTTCAAAACTGCTCTTACTCGTACCTTAAATAACTACGCCAAGAAAAATAATTTCTTTTCAGCTAAGGACAAAGATACCAGTTTTACTGGTGACGATGTACTTGAGGGTATCACAGCGGTGGTGTCGGTAAAGATGCCGGAAATTCAGTTTGAAGGACAAACTAAAGCCAAACTTGGCTCAGTAGAAGCACGTGGTGCAGTAGAAACAGTTTTTGGTGAAGCTTTCTCAATGTATTTGGAGGAAAATCCGGATGATGCCAAGGCTATCATCAATAAAGTTATTATTGCAGTAAAAGCTAGAAAAGCCGCCAAGGCGGCCAAGGATAGTGTTCTTCGTAAGGGAGCGCTTGAAGGGATGTCTCTTCCAGGTAAGTTAGCTGATTGTCAAAGTAAAAAAGCTGAAGATTCAGAATTGTTTATTGTAGAGGGGGATTCGGCTGGTGGTTCGGCGAAAATGGGTCGTGACCGAAAGACTCAAGCAATCTTGGCTTTACGGGGAAAAATATTAAATGTTGAGAGAGCTAGGATTGATAAGATGTTATCATCAGAGCAAATAAAAAATGTAGTAATCGCTCTAGGTACCGCTATTGGTGATGTGTTTGATGTATCCAAACTTAGATATCACAAGATTATTATCGCTACTGACGCTGATGTAGATGGGGCTCACATTCGGACTCTGCTATTAACTCTTTTCTTTAGGTACTTTAGACCGTTAGTGGAGGATGGTTATATTTATATTGCTCAACCTCCTTTATATAAAATTCAAAAAGCTAAAGAAGTTCACTATGCTTTCACCGATGAAGAAAAGTTTTCTATCTTGAAAAATATGGGAGTAGATGTTTCAGAAGAAGAAAATATTGAAGCTGAGGAAGAGGAAGGGGAGGTGGAGGCTGTCAAGAAAAATAGTAAAGTTAGAATTCAGCGTTATAAAGGTTTAGGTGAGATGAACGCCGAAGAACTATGGGAGACTACCATGAATCCGGAGTTTCGTATATTAAAACAAGTAACTATTGATGACGCACAGATGGCTGACAAGGTATTCGATATTTTAATGGGGACTGATGTGTCCAGTCGAAAATCATTTATTCAATCAAATGCTAAAATGGCGGACCTTGATATATAAAGTAAAAGAAATAAAAAAGAAAATCCTTGCTAAAGCAAGGATTTTCTTTTTTATTTCTTTTACTTAGTAAATGTAGTGAAAATTGATAAGTAATTATTGTTTATATTTCGATCATTGTCTGTTGTTATATGGATTGCTGTATTAGAATTTTTTTGTTCCTTGATGGCAGGTAATTGAATAATTATAGTTGAACGTTCGTTTGGTTTAAGTGATTTTTGATCTCTTGAATTAAAGACAGTGTTGCCTAAAACATCAGCTGTAAAAAACCAATCTTCAGAAGTCTTGGTACCAATATTGTGGACTGTAAATTTAACTGCATTAGCTGAGTCTTGTTTGATTTCATTGGTTTCTATAAAAATACCAATTTCATTTATATAGCCAGTTGCTACGTTACTTAGAACTAAATCAATGGTTCCGTTTGGATCAGAAACTGGAATAGCATAAGTATAGATAGGTTGTTGCACTGGAGCTGGTTTATGGTTGTTAGTAATTTCTTCAGTAGCTACTTCTTCATTGGTATTTGTATTTTCTTCTGAGGAATCAGAGATAGCTGGTTCAGTATTGCTTATAGATACATCATCATTATCGGTTGTTGGTTCTGTGTTGTTTTCATAATCGTTATTGATAGTGCTTAGTTGACTATTTACGACCGTAATTTTATCGCTACTTACTGCTAAATTTGTATTATTTCTAATGTGAGAAATTGAGAAATTAACATCAGTAAAGCGCCATTTTTCCGAATCTACTTTTAATTCAATATGATTGGCTTGGTCTAAATTGTAAGAATTGTCACAGTTTATACTGACGAAATCGCTGTTTGGTACTTTAAGATCAATAGCCACTCCATCTTGACAACTATAGCTGAAAGAGTAGTTACCGCTAGTATTAGAGTTGTTCCACCAAACAGAAAGGATTTCGCCATTATTTATTACCTCGCGATCAGTTTTTACCACTAAGCTTACTTCTTCGGTAGGATCATAATTGTAGACAGTGTCAGCAATAGAGGCTAGATGACTAAATGTTTCAGGGAAATTTTTAACGATTTTAACTGCTCCCCAAGCTGAACCGGCAAGTAATAATAATATAATTATAATTATTAAAAACTTAGCAAAACTGCTTTTGTGTTGAGAATTCTCGTTTGTTTCTAGGTTATTCATATTTGGAAACACTACCACGATTCACAATTATGTCAAATAAATTTAATTGACAAATAGATGATAATATAGTATCATAAAAAAATGAAAATTAGTTCATGGGATGAGCTGGTAAATGCTCTGATCGCTAGAAAGGTGTCTTTTGTAGTCACTTTCTTTTTGGTGTTTTTATTTTCTTATGCCATCTTAGCTTGGTTGGATTTTTTACCAGAACCGGTTAATCAAAATACTCAAGAAATAAAAGAGGAGATTGTAAATGATACTAAATCTGTAGAGGATAATATAGTCGAATCGATTGATAATGATAATCTAAATATAGCTACTTCTAGTGTTACTGAGGTACCAACTAGTATAACTTTTGATTCTCTAAATAAAACTGTGACTGTGCTAAATCCTAAATCCCGATCAGTATCCGAATTAGACACTGCATTACTCGATGGAGCGGTACGTCATCCTGATTCAGCTACTCTCAATCAAATGGGTACGGTTTTTATATTGGCTCATTCAAGTTATCTACCTAATGTCATAAATAAAAACTTCCAAGCTTTTAATGGTATTCAAGATTTAAAATGGGGTGATTTGATTAGGGTAAAATCAGAAAATTCTGAATATATATATAGAGTAAATAAAGTCTATAAAGCTGAAGCTGCCGATACTACCGTACCGATAGCTGGTGATTCTAAAAGGTTGGTTTTAGCAACTTGTAATAGTTTTGGATCGGTGGATGATCGATATATTGTAGAGGCTGAGTTGGATGAAGTGATAGCCCTTTCAGTATAAATTTTGGTATTGACAAACAGTAAAAAATTAACTACTGTTTTGAAAAAGTTTAGTAAACTTTTAGTCTTTTAGTTCTTATCTCTGCTTATTTTAATCTCAAATTTTCGCAGTAAATAAATGTTCTTTAAATAGATTTGTCATCTTGATTACTCTTGCGTACATGGGTGTAGGTTGGAGTATAAAGTTTACAAATTTTAATTACTTTATTTTATGAATGTTTTAATGTTTTTAAAGAAAACAGCGCCTGTCTTCATGATTGTGGTGTTGGCTTTTTTTGCACTGAACTTTAGTTCATATGATGCTTATCATGAATTACAAACCTTTACTCCAAACAGCGCCTTAGCCACTGAAGAGGTTTTAGATACAACTACTGCTACAACTGATGATGGTGAGGTTAATACCAGTAACGATTCGTCAAGTGACACTGAAAAGGGAAGTGGTTTTTCTTTTTCTGGTACTGATTTTTCTAATAATTCTTTTTCTTTCAATGAATCATTTTTAAGTGGTTTTGAAGACACTGATGATAATAGTGGAGATGATAGTAAAAGCTCTTCTGATTCTTCATCTTCTAGTTCTGGCTCATCATCAAGTTCATCTTCCAGTTCGTCATCTGGAAGTTCCTTTAGTGGTACTTGTAAAGTGACAGCTAGTGCTGATGAAATTTATGTTGGTTCTAATATCGATATATCTTGGGTAACCAATGGTTTTACTAAATTAACTTTAAATGGTGAGGTGCTAAATAGTACTTCAGGTACGAAAGCATTTTATAATCTACAAGAAAATACTACCTACACCCTAATTGCTAAAACTGCTGATGAAAAATCAAGTTGTACTTCAACTGTTAAGGTGGTTTGTCTGCAAAATCCTTCACCGACTCCTACTTGTAATCTGACTCCAAGTCACAAAATAATTTCAAATGGTGAATCGGTGGAGCTGGTCTGGACTACTACTAATTCTGATTTGGTTACATTAACTGATTATGGGGTGGTTGATTTAAATGGTTCAGTTACTACTGGTCCAATAACCGGTGATAAAACTTATGAACTTGAAGTCACTGGACTTAAGGGTGAGAAGATTAGTTGTTACTCTGAAATTGAGATAGAAAAAACTACTCCATATTGTGAACTTACTCTAACCAAATCGGTGGATAAGGATAGTGCTAAGCCAGGTGATGAGTTAACCTATACTATAAATATTAAAAATACTGGTACTGCAGATTGTACTGGAGGGGGTGTAAAAATTGTCGATGAGCTTGATCCTAATATTAATTTTATTAGCGAGACTCACAGTGGGAACATTAGTGCTGGGTATGGTAGTTATCCGCCATATCAAGAAAGTACCAGAAAACTATTTTGGAATGGACATGATTTAAATCCAGGTGAGGAAGGAACAATAACTTGGGTAGGAAAAGTTAATAAAAATATTGCTTGTGGTACAGAAGTAATTGTAAAAAACAAAGCTAGAGCGACAGCGCGTGAGTTAAATTATTTCTCAAAATGGTCGTACAGTAACATTGTTGAAACAAAGGTTTATGAATCTTGTCCGGTACCCGTACCAAAATGTGATTTGTTCTCAGTCACTCCAGACAAAATCACTCGTGGTGATTCAGCTGAATTAGTTTGGAAGACTACTAATGCTAATCGTGTAACTATTAATAATGGGATTGGTGAAGTAAATGCTACCGGTACTTTGTCTGTTACTCCGCTTGATACTACAGACTATCTGTTAACAGTGTTTGGTAAAAATGATCAACGTGATATTTGTGGAGTTACTTTAACAGTGGAAGAACCGCCGGTAGAAGAAGTGCCAAAATGTGTGGCCTTCAGTGCCAATCCGTTTTCATTACCATTTGGTGGCGGTCAGTCACAATTGAATTGGTCTACCGAAAATGCTTCTTTGGTAACTATTAATAATGGGATTGGTGAAGTAAATGCTACCGGTACTTTGTCTGTAAATATTTCTACTACCACTACTTACATACTAACTGCATCTGACTATGTTAAGGAACATAGTTGTCAGGTTACTGTAGCAGTGGCTGATCCAATTCCAGCCCCAACTTGTTCACTTGCTCCAGAAACGGTAACCGTAGCTTTTGGCGGGACAGTAGATTTATCTTGGACTACCACTAATGCTTCTTCTACCACTTTGACTGACTTTGGTTCTGTGGCTTCAAATGGAACACAGAATACGGGTATCTTAAACGCTAACAAGACCTATGTGTTGGAAGTGTTAGGTATTAACGGAGAAACTATTATTTGTAATTCAGTTGTTACCGTTGAAGCAGAACCAGCTCCAATTAGTTGTTCAGCTAATGTTAGCCTGTCTGTCAGTCCAAATAATATTGATCGAGGTGATAATGCTACTTTGACTTGGAGTACTACTGATATTACAGCTGTGAGTTTTGATCAGGGAATAAGTGCTACTGGTCTTAGCGGATCAGTCTCGGTTTCACCAACTTCAGACACTACTTACACTATGACTGCCACTGACGGAGTTGACACTATTACTTGTCCGGTTGCTCTGGATGTTAGTTCTGGAGGCGATGGAGGAGGTGGTGGTTCATCCTCACCTCGTTGTGAACTTGAAGTTTCTGATAGTAAAATAAAGAAGGGAGAAGAAGTGACTTTGACTTGGGATAGTAGTCGAGCCACTGAGCTTAAGTTGGAGGATAGTGAGGGTAATGTGTTGGTAGATACTGACGATTACTTGAGTGATGAAAAAGATCGATACTTTGAAGGAAAAATTACCGTCTCTCCAGAAGTTGATACTGTATATGAATTAGTAGTAGAGCGGGGATCACGCGACCGAACTTGTCGAGTAGAAGTGGAAGTAGAAGATGATAAAGAAGATATTGTAATTACTGAAATAAGAGATCAACAACCTCTGATTTCCGGTATCGCTTTGACTGATGTGCCTTATACTGGTTTTGAAGCCGGTCCAATACTGACTTCAATCTTTTATACTTTGTTAGCACTTTGGTCATTTTACATTGCTTACTTTTTAGTGGTGCGTCGTGATGTTATTGGAGGCTATAGATTAGCTGGTTATGATTTAAATCCGGTAACTGAAAATAAAACTGGTGACGAAGTGATTAAAATTAATGACAAAGAAGATAATTTAGAAGACGATACTGTACCAAAAAATATTTTTTCGGCACCGGTTAATTTACCGACTCATAATCCAGTAATCGAACTCGAATCAACTTCTAATGTAGAGACAAGTCAATCAGATGGAGAAAATACTGTTAGTCTGGTCTTGAATACTGATGAAGTGATAACACAAATTGAAAATCATGCTCACCTAAAGAAAGTCCTTCTTTCCGGTGATGCAATAAGATATTTTGTGACTTCCTTTAAGTCGTCGACTGATTATCTTGGAGATCTTGATCAAATAATAAATGAAGCCAAAGTTAATTACCCAACTGAAGATGGTTGGATAGTGGTAAACGAAAACCGTATGCGGGAACTGTGTAAGATATATAAAGAGGAGTTGGGTGGATCAATTCCTACTATAGCAGAAGAAGTGCCAACTATAATTCCAGAAGGTTCTGGTTCTCTGGCTGAGTCAATTGTCACCGGTAATGTAGTTGCTGCTTATGAAATGATTGGTAATCGACCAATGTTTGCTTTAGCTGATGCAGCGTCTGATTTAGATTCAGTTTATCGAGCTCGTAAAGGAAGTAAAGAAATAATTTCTGATTTGCTACTTAAAGAAACTGAAAAATTATCAGATGAACAGTTACTTGAGATGATTAAAGCTTTGACTGGTGCTTTGGACGGTACTTATACCGATGAAGCGTCAGCGGTGAAGATGGCTATTATGAAAGCGGTTAAAGTAGTTGTCTAAATAGATTAGGAAAAATAATAAAAAAGCCCCGCGCCTACGGCGCAGGGCTTTTTTATTATTTTTCCTAATAGTCCAACATATCAGCTTCGGTTAAAAGGTGGTTCGCCAGCTTACTTAAATCAATTTGCATTGATTCTCCAATACGAGTTTCCAGAGTGACATTTTTGGCTTGAACTTCTTTGTCACCAATGACAGCAAAGTAGGGGAGCCGTTCTTTTTTGGCGTTTCTGATTTTCTTACCCATAGATTCGTTACTGTCATCTAAAGAAACTCTAAGTCCAACTGCCTTTAATTCTTCGTACACTTGTCTGGCGTAATCAAAATGAACATCATTTACTGGAATAATGCGAATTTGTTCCGGTGATAACCATAGGGGGAAGGCTCCGGCAAAGTGTTCTATCATGATGGCCATAAAACGTTCCAATGAGCCTGCGATAGCGCGATGGATCATGATCGGGGTTTGTTTGTTTCCGGTATTGTCTATATAAGATAGCGCAAAGCGTTCGGGCATAATAAAGTCTAGTTGAGCAGTGGCTAATTGTCGTTCTCGACCAAGGGCATCAAAAAACATAAAATCCAGTTTTGGTCCATAAAAAGCCGCTTCACCTTCAATTTTCTTGTACGGTAAACCAAGGTTTTTGGCTACTCGTTCTAGAGTTTCTTCGGCTTTGTTCCAGTTGTCGTTACTGCCAAGATACTTTTCCATAGTTTTTGGGTCACGGACTGACAGTGACACCCAAAAGTTTTTGTCTTTGTACATGCCGAGAGCTTGATAAAATTCTCTTATTACGCCAACGATATTTTCTATTTCTTGTTCAATTTGTTCCAAAGTACAAAAAACATGACCGTCATCTTGGGTAATACTACGGACTCGTGACAGTCCAATTAGTTCACCTTGTTGTTCGTCGCGATAAACCATGGTGGTTTCTGCGTAACGAATCGGTAGTTCTTTATATGATCGAGGACGACTGTCGAAGATTTGAGTATGATGTGGACAGTTCATCGGCTTAAGTACGAACTCAGCTTCTGATTGACCTTTGACTTTAAATAGCTCGTCACCAAATTTGTCCCAGTGTCCGGAAGTTTTATACAAGTCACTTTTGGTGATGTGTGGAATAGTAACTTTTTGATAGCCGTATTTGGCTTGAATCCTCATGATACGATCAACAATCAAATCACGCATTAAAGTACCTTTAGGGGTAAAGAGTGGAAGGCCGGAGCCAACTAGGTCGGAGAAAGTAAAGAGGTCTAATTCTTTGCCAAGTTTGCGATGGTCGCGAGCTTTGGCTTCTTCTTGTAGTTTATCGTAAGCTTCCAATTCTTCCTTGGTATCAAAAGCCACTCCGTAGATACGGGTGAGCATCGGATTTTTCTCGTCACCTCGCCAATAGGCACCAGCAATTTTTTCTAGTTTGAAAGCGTCAGTGTTTATTTCTTCTTTTGGGTTTTCACTGTGTCCACCGCGACAAAGGTCGGTGAAATCACCGCAAGTGTATAGGGTAATCACTTCACCTTTCTTTTCTATTTCATCAATCAATTCCAGTTTGTATTTGTTGTCGGAAAATTTTTCTTTTGCTACTTCAGCTGAAACTTCTTCGTGGGTGAATTCGGTCCACTTATTCAAAAGTTTTTTCATTTGTTTTTGAATACCTTTCAGATCATCATCTCCGGGAGCGTTACCGTCGGAAAAATCAATATCATAATAAAAGCCGGTATCGATTGCTGGGCCTAAGGTCAGTTTGGCGTGAGGATACTTTTCCAAAACTGCCGCCGCCAAGAGATGGGCCAAAGTATGTCGTTTGTGTTCAAGATTTTGTTCCATAGTATTTTTTGTGTTCAGTTTTTTTAATTTATATTTTTCACTTAGGCTTTGGCTTTGCCTGCAGAATCGTTCAAAACATAAATTAAAGAAACTGAAAATTATCAATTGTTAAATAAGAAATCGCCCAAGTGAATACACGAAAAAATATTTCATATATTCACTCGGACGATTTTAAAAAATGTAAACCGCGGGTCCACCGAGTTTCCGGTAGGGTGGAAAATTTTGCTCCGCAAAATTTTCCACCCACCAACTCTCTTTACATCAGATTAGGTACAAGATCCTTGTACAGATAAACTAAGACTTATTTTATAAATTCACCTCAATTTATCTTGATGGTTGGTAGCCATCACAATCTCTGGTTTGTATATATCCTAACTTGCCGTAGCAGAATGTCAACTTTGTAGTTTATAAATAATAAGAAGCCACAGATTAACTAATCGTGGCTTCGTAAGTACGTATTTCGTTCTACACCTGACCTTTTTGCTTTGACAGTCCAGATTCTAACATCACGAATGTTCCAAGTGTGTTTGAGCATATTAATAGGATGAGAATACCACTGACAAATCCTTCCATATAATACATATCTGTTTGTATAAACAGTAAAACGTAGATACATACTGTTAGAAAGCTGGCTACAGATGCGTATAGTGCAGGCCTACCTCCAACTTTGTTGCGACCATTATTTTCATATTCGTAAGCCATTATTGCCATTCCTGGATTAAGGATGTGAACCACTAATACAAAAGTGACGTAAAAAGGCATTTCATTGAAAGATTCTTTAAATTCTTTAAAAGACATTTTGTTCTCCCTTTTTTGGATTGATGGATTGAATTTTACTATACCAATAACAATATTACATACAATTATACAATATGTCAAATTTTGAGAACCTGAGTTTATGCTTTTACTACGAAGCGACTTTTTCTTCTTTCTTCTCAGAAAACAACTTCGCACGATCCACCATAATGCTCGGTTCGTCGTTTCTGATACTGAGCTTGCCTTTAACAGCAATACAATTACCAACCACCATTACTTCTTTTAGATCAATATATGTTTTGGGGAATACTACCATTTCTATTTGGTCGGTTTGATTTTCGAGCATCACAAAGGCCATGCGATCACCTTTTTTGGTGAGAAGCTCGCGTACCGCACTCACCATGCCGGCGGTTACAACCGGTACACCATTTCGACCATCGGCGCGTACACTGGCAATGGCCGGGCGTTTATTTACTTCCTCCTCGTGCTCGTCTAGTGGATGCCCAGAGACATACACACCAAGTAGTTCTTTTTCCCAAATCAGCTTTTGTAAAGTCGGAGCCGGTTCGGCCGGTTCTAAGTTTAAACTCCTTACCTCTGTTCCTATCATATTAAAGAGGGATTCTTGAGCGGATTCTTTTTCGGCTACTTGTTCTTTGTTGAAGGTAAGCATCATATCAATATTCATCATCATTTCACCACGTTCACCAAATTTATCTAAAGCTCCGGTCATTACCAAAGCTTCAAGGGACTTTTTGTTTAAGTTGCGGTCGTGGACGCGAGATAAAAAGTCACTTAAAGAAGTGAAGTGTCCGTTTTTTTCTCTTTCTTTTATGATGGCGTCGGCGATACCTTCACCAAAATTTTTGATGGTGGTTAGTCCAAAGCGAATGGTTTCTTTACCGGCTACCACGGTAAAGTCAGAGAAGGATTCATTTATATCCGGTGGAAGTACTTCGATGTTCATGCGCTCACACTCACGGATGATTTCGGCAATTTTTTCAGTGTCACCAGAATCAGCGGTGAGAACGGCGGACATGTATTCGACCGGATGGTTAGCCTTCATATAGGCGGTTTGATAAGCTACTCGACCATAGCTGGCCGCGTGCGCTTTGTTAAACCCATAAGCAGCAAAGGGTTCAATTAGACTCCAAAGTTTGTCGGCAATTTTTTCGGATAACTTACCGTGTTCAACAAAACCGGTCAGAAGCTTGTCTTTCTCGGCGGCCATCACTTCAGGAATTTTCTTTCCCATCGCCTTACGCAACATGTCAGCTTCAAGCCAACTATAGCCGGCTAGTTCACGAGCAATCGCCATCACGTCGTCTTGATAGGTAATAACTCCGTATGATCTTTCTAGAATTGGCTTTAATCGTTCGTCGATGTAGGTTACTAAAGTAGGATTATGTTTTCTCTCGATATACTGCGGGATTGATTCCATTGGTCCGGGACGGTACAAGGCCACCATTGCGTTGATATCGTGGATGGTGGTGGGGCGGAGTTGTTTTAAGAAGGCGGTCATACCAGAGCCGTTAAGCTGGAACAGACCCATCGTTTCACCTTTAGCTAATATGGAGAAAGTTTTCTCGTCATCAAGCGGTATATTTTCAATATCGACATCGACATTTTTGGTGGCTTTGGTACGCTTTACCGCGTCCGCCAAAATAGCTAGGTTTTTGATACCTAAAAAGTCAAACTTCAAAAGACCGACACCGTCTTCACCGACACTTTTCATTTCGTACTGAGTTATGTATTTACCAGATTTTGGATCAGGTTGAATGGGAACAAATTGATTTAGTGGATCGGGAGCAATCACTACACCAGCGGCGTGTACACCAAGGTGACGCACGCGCCCTTCGATTTGTTTAGCTAGGTCTATGACTTCTCGCGCTTCGCTGTCCTTTTTATATAAACTGGCTAAATCTGGTTCTATTTCTAAAGCTTTTTTAATAGTCATCGGAAAGCCTTGGCTTCCCATTGGAATGAGCTTGGCGATGCGGTCGCCGGTAGCATAGGGGTGACCAAGAGCGCGAGCGACGTCACGCACCGCCGCGCGAGCGGCCATGGTACCAAAAGTACCGATTTGAGCTACTTTATCGGCTCCATATTTTTCTTTGGAATACTCGATGATTTCGTCACGTCTGTTATCAGCAAAGTCCATATCGATATCTGGAGCAGATGGTCTTTGTGGGTTTAGGAATCGTTCAAAGGGTAGACGATACTCAAGCGGGTCTACATTGGTAATACCGAGTACGTAAGTAGTGAGTGAGCCGGCTACAGAACCTCGAATCGTGGTAAGGATACCGCGTTCTCGGGCTTCTCTTAGTAGATCGCCTACTACTAAGAAGTACTTGGCGTAACCTTTGGTTTTGATTACGTCCAGTTCATAGTCGAGACGCTCTTTGGTTTCTTTGTCATCAAGCGACAGACCGCGCCAAGTCACTCCTTCATAAGCTGTGTCTCTCAGTTCTTCGTCGGGATCTTTACCACTTTCGATAATGTAGTTGGGGAAATACCAGTGAGTACCGATTTCGATTTCGACGTGGCATTGGTCGGCAATTTTTACAGTATTCGCGATAGCTTCCGGAGTATCTTTAAAGAGTTCTTTGGCCTTGGCTTGAGTAATAAAAGAAAAATCTTCTTCGCTGTCATGATCGGCGGTGGTGTCTACGACACCACCGCTCTGAATCTTAATCATGGTCTCACGCGCCAAACGGTCTTCCGGCTTTAGGTAATAGACATCGTGCGCAGCAACTAGCGGAGTGTTGGTCTTTTTAGCTAGTTCAATTATTTTTTCTTGGTTGGCTTCATGGTCTAAAATTTCCGGATGGTGGGTAATCTCAAGATAGCAATCATCACCAAATAGATTTTTATAAAAATCCAGTCTTTGTTCGGCCTGTTCGTGGTCTCCGTCTTTTAAAGCACGAGCTATCTCGCCGGCAAAGGAAGGAATAATACAAATTAAGTCTTCATGATTTTTGCTCAACAACTCTTCATCAAGTCGGGGTTTGTAGTAGAAACCTTCGGTGTTGGAGAGAGTAACCATTTTTATGAGGTTTTGATAGCCGGAAAAAGTTTTAGCTAAAAGCACCAAACGAGAACGGGGTTTATCGAGCATCGCTTCTCTGTCGTGTCTGGTGCGAGGGGCTAAAAAAGCGTCAAGGCCGAGGATTGGCTTTATTTCTTCCTTGGTACAAGCTTTATAAAAATCAATTATGCCGTACATAGCACCAGCATCGGTCAGAGCCATAGCGTCTTGACCGTCGGCTTTGGCGGCTTTGGCTAGTTCGCTTGGGGTAGGCAGGGCGTTTAGAAGGGAGTAGTGAGAGTGGACGTGAAGGTGGACAAATTCAGAGCTTGAGGATTTTTCGGGCATGGTGCGGATAGTATAGCATTTTGTCAGAAGAGGTAAAAAACAAAAAACAAACACCGCTTGGGGCGGTGTTTATTAGCTCAAAAAATATAAAATGATGCCGTCAGACCCAAAGGGAATGACGGCATGATCGTTCGTGTTTGTTATTCACGTAATTCTGTTAAAAATTGATTTAATGTCGCTTAAAACATATGGAAACCATCCAGATTTCCAATTACCTTACCGCATGTACTGGCCGAGTACTGGTTAAGTAATCCCTCATTGAAAATTTTAGCTAAATTGAACCTTTTTAAAACAGGTGGAGTAACCCCCTAAGACAAAACGAACTCTTTGGAGTATACTTCCTAATAAAATATTGTCAAGCAATTCATTAATTTGGTTTTTAGATGGGTAAAAAGAATATAAAATGGGTAATCGGAGTAGATGAAGTCGGGCGTGGACCGTTGGCGGGTCCGGTGGGCGTTGGGGTGGTTTTGGTACCGGTTGATTTTGACTGGAGTGCGCTTTCGGGAGTGAATGATAGTAAGAAGCTTACGCCGGAAAATCGCGAAGCGATTTTCCGGCAAGCTTTGCAACTGAAAAAAACCGGACAAATAAATTTCGCAGTGCCATTAGTCAGCTCATCGGTGATAGACAAAAAAGGAATTGTGCCGGCAATAAATTTAGCCATGAAACGCGGACTCAAAAAACTCACCTCAACTGTGCCTAGGGTCAACCTAGGTAACTCAAATCTAGGTAATGTTGAGGTGAAATTGGATGGGGGGTTGAAAGCTCCGGCTGAATTTGTAAATCAAGAGACGATCATAAAAGGTGATGGAAAAGAAAAAGTAATCGGTCTAGCTTCAATTTTAGCTAAAGTGACTCGTGACAAATATATGGAAAAGTTGGCGAAAAAATCAGAGTTTGCTGTCTATGACTTTGCCAAACATAAGGGCTACGGCACTAAAGATCATCGGCAAGCTATCTTAGAATACGGCCTAAGCACTCAACATCGGGTAGGCTTTTGTCAAAATGTACAAGCAAAAGCAAAAAAATAGGTCAAATCTATTCAAAAGTTTAAGTCAAAAATACACAAAATATGGCTTAAAATAAGGATTTTTTATAAAAATAGGTCAAAAATCAATCAAAAAGGCTTGACAAATATTTTAAATCTGCTATGATGTTAGAACATTAGTTGACTAGCGTCCTAATGTGTTCGTTGAAAATCAAAATATAGGTGTTCCGGATGAAGGCGAGTTATCGCACCGTGAACTTGTAATGCTCAAGTGGCAATGCCTAACCTGCCCAATGTAATATAGACGTGAGAGTCGTTACATGGTTAATGGGACATGAGTTAATAGTATAATTCATGAGTACTGACAATCAAAAATACACACATATAGTGTATTCATTCTTAACATTAAGTGTGGTTTTCTTTAAAAAGTTAAAAAGACTGCATTTATAGGAAGGTTTGTTTGTATATTAGTGACATTGTTATACAGTGATGGTGACCTAGATAAAGTACCATCAGATTCACGAAGATATAATCAATCGTGATCCTTTGCGCCTATTATTTTGGTTTTAAGTAAGTACAGTAGCTATAAATGATTACTTTGAAATTAATCATTTATGTGCTCCTGACACTGCCGGTTGCAGTGTTGGTCAGAGATACTGGTTATCTCACATTACTTACTAACGTTAAGGTGCTGATGGTTGATTCGCTAAAGGCTTGAGTCAATAACCATCAGCACCTAGGAAGACAGCACAGATTTGGTTATCTGTGCTTTTTTGTATTTTATGATATTAATCAATCTGAAAAAGCTTAAAAAGCGGGGAAATTTGGCAAAGCCAAATTTCCCCGCTTTTTAAATCACGTCGCTCTACAGACCATTGCTTTTTTGCTGTAATTTGCTATAGTTTCGCCACTATGGTAATTCGAATGCGACATACGCGGTCACATACCGCCAACCGCCGTTCTCATCACGCTTTAAAAGCGCCTAATTTGGCCGTGTGCAAGAATTGTGGCTCACAACATCGTCCACATCATATGTGCTTGGATTGTGGTTTTTACAAAGATAAAGTAGTGATTGATCTATCGACTAAAAGAAAAGATCGAGAAGCTCGCATCAAAGCTAAAAAAGAAGCTCGTAAAGGTGAGGCGGAAGAAGCAGAAAATACTGAGGTTGTATCGACTGCAACAGAAACCACTAAATAACAAACAAAAGCCCCTTGTGGGGCTTTTGTGGATTTTGGGTTTAGTAGCTGTTATTGCATGATACACTAAAGTCAGTAATAGTTTTCAGAGTACATTATTTATGGCAAATCGACATCTTTCACGCAGTATCGTTCTTCAATCACTCTTTGAGTGGGATTTAAATGCGATTGATAAAAAAGAAGTAATAGAAGTTTTAGATAGAAACATAGACGAATTCGCGCCTAATAAGTCAGATCGACCGTTTATGGAAAAACTTTTAAGTGGAGTTTTAGGTAAACAAGGAGAACTTGATCTGGTAATTGAAAAAGCGGCACCAGAATGGCCGGTTGATCGTATTTCTCCGGTTGATAGAAATATTTTAAGATTAGGTTTGTATGAGTTGTTATTTGCTGATCGTAAGGAAGTGCCAGCAAAGGTGGCAATAAACGAAGCAATTGAGCTAGCTAAGCAATTTGGTGGTGATAATAGTAGTCGATTTGTTAATGGTGTATTGGGAGCTGTCTATAAAGAAATTGGCGAACCTGGTAAAGAAGAGGTAAGTAAAAAACGAAAAAAAGACGTACCATTTGACCAGATGCCGATTGAACGTTTGTCGGGGGCGGTGGTGTATGCGGAAGAAGGAGGGCAGATGTATCTAGCTTTGGTGCATGATATTTTTGGTCATTGGACTTTGTCTAAAAGTAAAGTAAAAGACGAAGAAACTTTTGAAGAAGGAGCAGTTAGAGCTTTGCAGGAAGAGATTGGCTTACCGGTAGAAATAGAAGCAGAACTCGGTAACAATGAATATGTAGCTTCACAGCCAGAGAAAGGTAAGGTTAGAAAACAAGTACAATACTTTTTAGCCAAATCTCCTTATCAGGAATTAGAATTAGCAAAGAAAGGCGGGTTAGATGATGCTCGGTGGTTTAAGGTGGCTGATATTTTAGAACTTAATTTTTATGAAGATATTCTGCCGATTGTAACTAAAGCTATTACTATGTTGGTTGGCAGGCAAAGTAAATAATGCTAAGTTACGAGCAAAATTATATATAAAATAAGGAATGTTATGGAGGAAAGGAATCTAGAAGAAGATGTAAAGAAACTACAAAATATTTTAGGAGTGGAATTTAAGGATAAGAATTTACTTCTAACGGCTATTACTCATCGTTCATATTTAAACGAGCATCGAGAAGCGACCTGGGAGCATAATGAACGATTAGAGTTTTTAGGAGATGCGGTTTTGGAGTTAGTGGTGACTGATTTTTTATTTAAGCAATATCCAGAAAAACCAGAAGGGGAATTGACGGCGGTACGAGCGGCTTTGGTAAATACAATTTCGTTATCAAATGCTTCAGAAAAAATGGATGTTAATCAATTCCTTTTGATGTCTAAGGGAGAAGCAAAAGATGAAGGG
Organism: Minisyncoccota bacterium; assembly: GCA_041389025.1. Classification (GTDB taxonomy): domain Bacteria; phylum Patescibacteriota; class Minisyncoccia; order Phycocordibacterales; family UBA918; genus OLB19. The sequence continues at coordinate 575,263 of JAWKSP010000001.1, read as the reverse complement.
CGGGCTAGGCAGTATATATTAGCTAATGTATTTGAGGCTTGTATTGGAGCGATTTATTTGGATCAAGGTTATGATCAAGCTCGAGATTTTATTGCTGATAGATTATTTGCTGGTACAGAAGAGATTATTAAAAAACGTCTATGGCAGGATCCAAAGAGTCGCTTTCAAGAGTTGGCTCAAGAAAAAGCTTCTATTACACCAACTTATGAGACTATTTCACAAGACGGACCGGATCATGACCGAGTGTTTACGGTAGGGGTTTTTTTACGACATGAAAAAATAGCCGAGGGAAAAGGAAGGTCAAAACAAGAAGCGGAGCAACAAGCGGCTGAAATGGCAGTGAAAGCCAAAGGGTGGGATTAATTACAGAAAAAACTGGTGATTGTAAAAGGTGGCGCCCATGGGCGCCACCTTTTACAATCACCAGTTTTTATCTCAAACCAGTAAAACCCATGATATACTTTTTGTAATGTACACAAACTGGCAGAAAACTGGATTTGGTTTTACTTTATTGGAAATTCTTATTGTTTTGGCAGTTATTGGTATTTTGGCTTCGATGGTACTTTTTAATACGGCTGATTCTGGTAAACAAGCCCGTGACTCACAAAGACAATCAGATCTTAGGGAATTACAAAGCGCCATAGAGTTGTATAAAAATAAGTATGGAGAATATCCGGCCCAATGTTCAGCAATAGCCGGTTCTGATGGTTGGTCCGGTCAGGTCGGTACTGATTTTGAATGTGTTGATGGTACCAATAATTATATAGTAGGTAGTGTAAGTCAACCGTTTTCTGAATTTATGCCAAAATTACCGACTGATCCAAGGTTAAATGGTGATAATTCAGGATATGTGTATAGAGTTAATGGCAATAAAACAGTTTACAAACTTATGGCCATGAATACAGTGGAAAGTGAAATTGTAAATTATGTTCATTCCATGAGAAGTTGTGATATACGAGCAACTGGCCCCACTAGTTATCCTGCTACAGATGTAAATCAAATCGATATTGGAGGGTGGTGTTCTCAAGTCCATTCAAGTGTTTATTCTGGGACATATGCACCTCGTGCCCCTTGGTGTCTTATGTCTTTCGAGTCTGGTAGTGATGGTAGGTATGAAAAATCATATGGTGTGTGGGGTGGTTTCGAGCCAAAGTTGGGGGGTATAAATGAAGCGACAAAGGTTAGAGAAACGACAAAAGTTATATGCAAATAATATTTATGAAAAGATTTAACATTAAAAACGGATTCACTTTAATAGAACTTTTAGTTACCATCGCTATTATCGGTATTTTGTCATCCATCTTGTACGCCAATTTTGAAAGTGCCAGAGAACAGTCACGAGATAAAGTGCGTATGACTTCGCTTAAAGAGCTACAGTTAGCAGTGGAGTTGTATAAGTCACAGAACGGACAATATCCAGCGCAAGGTTGTGGTACTGCCGGATCCTTTGCCGGACCTGGCCTAGCTGGTGGTTCTGGTTTTGCTAGTTGTTCTACATATATCACAGGATTAACTCCAGACTTCATATCAGAATTACCAACCGACCCCAATCAAGAGAACGAAACTGATAAAGGATTCTACTATAGTTCTGATGGAAACAGCTACAAAATAATGGTTTACGATAGCGTAGAGACTCTAACTGTCGACAATTACGGTGATGAATTTGCCCGTTGTCCAAAGTCGGGTGGATCGGATTGTCCGGCTACCGCACCAGCTAATACTTATGCTGTGTATAGTTCCGGAGCAGAACAATGGTAATTTTTTGTAAATGTATTTAAAGGAACTGACAATTTCCGGCTTTAAGTCTTTCGCTAAGAAAAGCGAGCTGGAATTTTCGGCGCCAATCACAGCCATTGTTGGCCCTAATGGTTCCGGTAAAAGTAATGTAGCTGAATCTTTTCGCTTTGCACTCGGTGAACAGTCAGTCAAGTCAATGCGTGGAAAGCGGGGTGAAGATTTGATTTGGGGTGGTTCAGGACAGGTGTCTCGTGGTAATCGAGCCAGTGTGGTTATATTGCTTGATAATATTAAGCGGACATTTCCGCTCGATTTTGATGAAGTCAAAATCGAGCGAGTAGTCCATCGTGATGGTCAAAACGAATATTTGCTAAATGGTTCGTCGGTGCGTCTAAAAGATATTCAAGAGTTATTAGCTTCAGCCAATATTGGAGCTACTGGACATCATATTATTTCACAAGGTGAAGCTGATCGAGTGTTGTCAGCTGGAGCGAAAGAACGACGAGAAATTATCGAGGATGCTCTTGGTCTTAAAGTTTATCAATACAAAAAACAAGAGGCAGAGAAAAAACTTTCAAAAACCAAAGAAAACGTTACTCAAGTAGAATCTTTGCGACGTGAAGCGGCTCCACATTTAAAATATTTAGAAAAACAAGTACAAAAAATTGAAAAATCTTTAGAGTTACAAGAAGAACTAAAGGATGTCTACGCTGAGTACTTACGCCGTGAGGATACTTATATCGCTTTTCATCACGACCGCCTGACAAAATTACGTCATGATCCGGAAATTAAATTAAAAGAAACCAGAGAAGCGGTTGTTAGGGCTAAAGAAATTTTACAAAAGACCGAATCAAAACAAGATTCAGAACCATTGATTAAAGCTGAAGAGGCGGTTAGAAAAGCAATGGAAGAAAGAAGACTGGTTGAAAATGAGTACAGTAAATGTGAAGGACAAATTGTTTTTTTGGAGCGTCGTTTGGGTGATATGGAGAAGCAAAAGAGTGTTGCTAATAATAAAGTCATTGCTTATTCAGAATTACAAAAATTAATTGCTGATATCGAAAAACAAACCGATAAAGTTAGTAAGCAGGAGAATGTTTCATTATTGCAAAGAGCTTTATCTGACATTGTGCATCGGTTAAAAATTTTTGTTGAACGGTCTGAGGTGAAGATTGATTCGACTAAAGAGGTAGATCAAGAAGAACTCAATAAACTACAAAAAGAGCTAGAAAAATTAGCTAAAAAAGTAGAAATAGTTAGTAATCATGAAGAAAAAGTAAAGTCTGAGTATGCTGAATTGGAAAAGGAAAGGGCGACAAAAGCAACTGAGGGTCGAGAGACAGAAAGAGAAGTTTTTCGACTGGTAGGTATAGAGCGTGAACTTGAATCTGAGTTGGAAAAAATCGACCGTGAGTTGTCGGTTTTAGAAAGAGACAGGCAAGAGTTTAAAGAAGAATTACAAGAAGCAGTAACTCTTTTGGGACGTGGTGCTTCTCGTTATTTTGAATACGTTGTTAAAGATAAAGACGGACAGATAATACCGCAAGAAAAAATTATTGAAGAGGATAGAGCTAAACAGCGTGAACGTCGTCATGAGTTGGAAAAATTAAAAATTCGTTTAGAAGAGTTAGGAATTGGTGCGACTGAAGATGTGGTAAAAGAATTTAATGATGCAAAAGAACGTGACGCTTTTTTGGCTAAGGAGATAACCGATTTGGAAGAATCGATTGAGAAATTAAATTTATTAATCGATGATTTAAATGAAAAGTTAGAAATTCAATTCAATGAAGGGATTGATAAAATTTCGGTTGAATTTAACAAGTTTTTTATTCTAATGTTTGGTGGCGGTGAGGCTGGTCTAAACAAAGTAAAGATAAAATCAAATAATACAGATGATGAAGTTGATGAGATTGATAACGAAAAAGATAAGTCAAAAATTGGTCAAAATGGAATAGAACTTTCGGTAAAGTTACCAAACAAACGAGTAAAAGGACTCGAGATGCTGTCAGGAGGAGAACGGGCTTTAACCTCAATCGCTCTTATTTTTGCGATGAGTCAAGTTAATCCACCGCCATTTATTATTCTTGACGAGACCGACGCGGCACTTGATGAGGCGAATAGTCGCCGTTATGGCGATATGATTGAAGCTTTAGCTGAGAAGTCACAACTTATACTTATTACTCATAATCGAGAGACAATGAGTCGAGCCGGTATCTTGTATGGGGTAACAATGGGTGGAGATGGTGTATCTAAACTCTTGTCGGTGAAGTTGGATGAAGCGGTAGCGGTGGCGAAGTAAAATGAGCAAATGAGCGTAGCGATTATTGCGAATTTTCGCCAGTGATTTTTCACCACTAGAAAAATCATCGGCACATCATCACTTTGTTTTAACTATATGCAAAATACAAAAAATAAAAGCATCTTTTGGCTTACCAAAAGATGCTTTTAAAAATGAATTAAGTAGAAACCACAAATCTTCTTTTTGTTACTTTAAGTACATTTTTTAAATAAAAAAAGAAGATTTTCAGTGTCATTGGCTGTTAATTTTGTAATTTTGTTTTGAAGCTTTTTACCAATTAAATCTTTAAATACATTCTGCACTAATTTGGGACAGCCAATTACCCGTTCGTACTCTTCCGGTGTTTCAAAGTCTAACTGCTCCTCAAATGCAAATTCACCTGAACGTATATTAGGATAATAGCTACTTGTTTGGAGATCAAATAGTCTAATATTATTGACCTCTAACTTTTCTGTATTAATCAGTTCGCAAATAATATCTATACGAGTACTTAAATTTATGGAGTCGTTGTAAAACTCGTCAGGCTCTATGCTTGAAAAAACCCACCAAATTTTCTTTTGTGTTGGAAACATAAAAGAAGCGTACATAATTTTCCATTTATATTCTGGGTCTTTGGATTGTAATTCTTTCAATGATGAAAAACTTGCTTTTGTCATTTGAATCTCCTGTCAAAAAATCATATGAACATGTGCAACCGCCAGTGTAACACACAAGTTTACAATATCAAGAAAACTAAAACTTTAATAAAACACTATGCCCGCAAACCTTTAGGTTTGCGGGCATAGTGTTTTATATTGTCTATATCTGGCTGGCTTCTCTATTTCTCCATCAACTCAAAATCCAATTGCCTTTCATCTTTATCAGCGCGAGTGAGTTTTACTTTTACCGCATCTCCAAGCTGATAAACCTTGCCAGTTTTTTGGCCTTTAATACGGTATTTGCTGGCTTCATGTTCAAAGTAATCACTTTTTATACTAGATAGTCTAACCATACCTTCTGCTAAGGTATTTTGTTCTTGGACGTAGATGCCCCAGTCGGTTACACCGGTAATGACGCCTTCAAAAGTTTCACCAACTTTATTCATTAAATATTCTACTTGTTTAAATTTAATTGAATCTCTTTCGGCTGAAACAGCTTCCATTTCACGCTGTGAGGACTTAATAGACATTTGTTCGTATTTAGCTAATTCTTTTGATCCAATGGTTGAATTATCTAAGTGACGGCGAAGCATACGGTGCACCATAAGATCAGGATAGCGACGGATTGGAGAAGTGAAGTGGGTATAGTACTTAAAGGCTAAACCAAAGTGCCCAATATTTTTGGTGGAATAAATGGCTTTAGCCATTGAGCGAATAGTGGCGGTTTTGATTAAATTTTCTTCTGATTTGCCCTCAATTTCTTTTAGAAGATCATTAATGGCAGTAGCTTTAACAGTGCCTTTGTTTACTTCAAATTCATAACCAATTGCTCTAAGGAAAGTACCTAATTCTTCTAACTTGTCTGGGTCAGGGGTGTCGTGGGTACGGTAAACAAAAGCTTGTTCTCGACCTTTGTCGCGACAAAGGTTGTAGACATAAGTGGCAACTTCACGGTTGGCTAAAAGCATGAAGTCTTCAATCATTAACATAGTTTCAGTTCGGTGTTTTTTGTAGGCATTAATTGGTGAACCTCGTTCATCTAATTCAAATTTGACCTCTGGTTGTTCAAAGGCAATAGCACCGGCTTGATAGCGTTTTTTGCGTAAAATACGGCCCAGATCCATCATGGTCTGTAGTTCTTTTAGATATGGTCCATCTTTTTCATCTAATACTTTCTGAGCATCTTCATAACTAAAACGATAGTCAGAGTGTATGATAGTTTGACCGTACCAAGCATTTTCTATTTTGGCGTCTTTGGTTAGTTCAAAGACAGCCGAAAAAGCTAATCGGTCTTCATTAGGTCGAAGTGAACAAAGGTCGTTAGAGAGGATTTCCGGTAGCATAGGAATCACTCGGTCTACTAAATAAACAGAAGTGGCACGTTCTTTAGCTTCGGTGTCTATATCGTCATTTTCTCGTACATAGTGTGATACATCAGCAATATGGATACCGACCTCAATATTTCCTGAGGGCAAAACCTGACAGGAAAGAGCGTCATCAAAATCTTTAGCATCGGCTGGGTCGATGGTTAGGGTGGTAATACCACGAAAGTCTCGACGTTTTGGGTCTTTGAGAGCGTCGGCAAAAATCTGAGCCTGATTGTCGTGTAGAGTTTGAGCTGCTCTTTGTACTGATTCTGGGAAGGTTTTAGCAAAGCCACCACTTCTAATAATGGCCTGCATTTCGGTTTCATGATCACCGGCGTGACCGATAGTTTCAGTAATTCTGGCTAGTGGGTCAAGAGTAGGATTACTCCATTTACTAATTTCTACCACCACTTTCATGTTTAAGTCGTTACTGGTTGCTTCTGGGAGAATGGGTCTTATATGAATACGGCTATTATCTGGGTGGAGGTACTTTATAGTTTTTCCATCTACGTCTTTTTCTTTAACGGTACCGATTAATTCTCGATAAGCAGGTTTTACTACTTCTAAAACTTTTCCTTCTTGTCGTCTGCCGGGGATTTTTTTCTTTATTTCGATTTTTACAACATCGCCGTCGAGCGCGAAGCCTAAGGCTTCGCGCTCGATCACGATATCTTCCTCGAAGTCAGGGTGGTTCACAAAGCCGGTGCCCTTGCCGCGGATCATGATTATCCCTTCGTATGTTTTTAGTTTGTTCATGCTTCGGAGTATAGCATTGACTACTAATATTTCCACTGTTTTGGTATGAATATATAAATCTGTTGACAATAGATCAGATAGGTGATACCTTATTAAAAGTTATTAACTTTTAATAAAAATTAGTAACTTATGACAATATCAGCATTTTTTAGCCATTTTTTAGGCGTTACAGCATTAAGTCATTATTAAACAAATATAAAAAAGATTGTATAAGTATAGGTATGCAAAAAAACATTATAAGTGTGTCGATCCCATCAGCGCTTATAAAGCAGGTTGACCAACTAGGCCAGATCGAAGACCGGTCTCGGTCTTCGATCATGCGACGAGCTTTATTGGCTTACATTTCAGCTAGAACTCCTGAGGAGATAGTAGAAGCTGACGATTTAGAGGCTATAAAAATCAGTGGTCAAGAATACGCTTTAGAGCAAGGGTTGACACTTAATCAGCTAAAAGATGTCTTGGAAGATAATAATTCCGAAGAACGTGGTAAAGCACGTAACAAAGTTAAATAAAGCTGAGTCAAAAGTATTAATTAAAGCTTTAGAAGAGGTTGAAGAAAACCCTTTAAACGGTGATTTTAAAAAACTAAAAGGAGTTGTCCCTACTACCTATCGAAAAAGAGTGGGAAAATTTCGTGTTCTTTATCAATTGGATGTAGATAATGAGATTATTGTCATAATGAAGGCTGAAAAGAGAAGTGATAATACATATTAATTAACTTTTTTACTCAGGCTTTAATAGGACTAAATATAGCTAGGTTATTTTAACTGTTTAGTTGTTGACCAAACTTATATAATCTGCTACTCTAGCTCCACTTATGTTAATGATGCGATTACAACGGGTTGGTCGAAAGAACGACCCTTCATACCGAATCGTGGTGGTGGATAAACGAACTGGTCCTAAGAGTAATAAACATGTGGATCACTTAGGTTCATATAATCCAAAATTAAATCACGTTCAGCTTGATAAAGACAAGGCTAAAGACTGGCTTTCAAAAGGAGTACAACCTTCAGATACTATGTACAATATTTTAGTGTCACAAAAGGTTATAGACGGTAAAAAGAAAAATGTTTTACCTAAAAAATCTCCAATTATTGATGAGGCTAAACTAAAAGCAGAGGCAGAAGCTAAGGAAAAGGCTGAACAGGAAGCTAAAGAAAAAGCAGAGGCTGAGGCAAAAGTAGAAGAAGAACCAAAAGCAGAGGCTGAGGCTGAGAAATCTGAGGAGGCTCCGGCTGAGACAGAAGCCACTGAGGAAGCTAAGGAGATAGAAAAAGCTACCGCTTAATCCATCAAGTCTATTGTTTTTTCCAAAACTGTACACCTCTTGTGTACAGTTTTTGTTGACGTTTCTTTAGGCTTTTCGTATTATTAAGAGTAGCAAGCGCTATTAAGGCGAATGCTTAACAGTTAAGCTAAGAAGTTGATGTATGGACACTAATGAAGATAAGCAGTTTCTAGAAACCCTAGTAAAATCTCTTGTAGATCATCCTGAGAGTGTTAAGGTGAATCGTACTGTAGATGAAATGGGTGTATTACTTACACTAGACGTGCATGCTGATGATATGGGTAAGATTATCGGCCGTTCCGGTAATACCGCCAAGGCTATCCGCACCCTTTTACGAGTGGTGGGAATGAAGCATGATGCCAGGGTTAATCTTAAGATTAATGAACCGGAAGGGGGAAGTCGAGGTATGGATAGAGAAATGTCTGAGGCTATGAATGAAGACAATCCAGCTACCGAACCAAAATCTCTAGATCAAGCGATTGATGATTTGAAGATATAGTTAAAATACTTTAAAGTTGCAATAGCACCGTTTAGACAAAGTCTAAATGGTGCTGTTGACTTTTTTAAATATTGTCATACAATATTGGTCTTATTTCACATAAACATACATGGAGAGTGTTTGATGAGTGAGAAAAATAGGTACTGGATTGATCCAGTTAAAGATAAAAATTATTCTACTTCAGAAGATTTTTTATCGCATGGTTGGTCTTCTCTAATAATAAAAAAACACCTTTTAACGGGGACATAAGTAAACAGCCTTTTGTAGTATCGAGCCGTTATGTTTACTATAGTTGTGTTGAAGGATTGCGTGATATTGAGTTAATGTCAGTTAGATGGTTAAAAGAAAATGGCCGTACTTTAGCTCCACCTGTTTTGCTTGTGCGTTATAAAGGTCGGGAAGAAATACTTGGTCGCTTCTACTATCAAGCACCAGAAGAAAGAGATGGACCTGAATACGGATTCGTTTCATTGAAATATGGACACGATGCGTTGGTTCGCATTGAATCATATAACGATATATTGGACTATGTATTTAAAAATATATACCAATAATATTTATGATTATGATTTTAAACTAAACCACCAACTAACACTTGGTGGTTATTTTCTTTTTTAAAACCACTATATCTGTTATAAATATCATGTAGAATTATGCATTTTCATATCATCACATTGTTTCCAGATGTTTGCCGAGCGTACACCGACGCTAGTATTCTGGGGCGGGCGCAGAAGACGGATAAGGGAAAAGGAGCTAAGATGCGTGGTAAGAAAATTGAGGTTTCGTACTACAATCCTCGCGATTTTTCTAAAGACAAACATCACAAAGTAGACGATAAGCCGTACAGTGGTGGACCGGGGATGGTGATGCAGGCGGAGCCGGTGCTAAAAGCTTGGGATAAGGTGGTTGGTCGTAAGCAAAATAAAAAAAAGATTAAAACTCTTATCATGTCACCGCGAGGAGTGAAATTCACTCAAGATTTGGCGAAAGAATACGCCAAAAAATACGACCACTTGGTGCTGATAAGTGGACGATATGAAGGAATTGACTATCGAGTGAAAGAAATTACCGAAGCGGAAGAAGTGTCGGTGGGAGATTATATTCTGACCGGTGGTGAGTTGCCGGCTCTTACCATAATAGATGCTACGGCTAGACAAATCCCCGGAGTGCTTGGTGAAATCAATTCACTGGAAGACGAGAGGTTAACCAACGGAAAAGTTTACACCAGGCCGGAGATTCTTAAATACAAGAAGAAGGAATATAAAGTTCCCGAAGTTTTACTCAGTGGTAACCCAGCCTTGATAGAGAGATGGCAAAGGGAAGAATAGAAAAGCTTGTTTTTGTGCTTAAAATCCCATACCAAAAAAAATGCAATTGAGTTGTTAAATATCCACTATTGCAGAAAATCTGTAATCTGATATAATCCGCGCCATACGCAAAGGGGTCTCGAATGAGTTGTGGTTGGGAGATTTTCATATCGCGGAGGTAATCACGAACACGTGATGTCGATATTAATCAGATAAAACCAAATATATTACATAAAGCGCAATTATTGCGCCATTTGTCGTATGTTTGGTGGAGGTAACTATTTATAATTTATATGGCAACAAAAACAAAGGATGTAAATAGATCAGTCGGTCAAATGCCGCAAAAGCGCTTTCAGGTTAGTGCGGATCCAAAAATTCCACTACCAGACTTGATTGAGCCACAACGAGAATCATTTCGTTGGTTTGTTGAGACTGCTCTTAAAGAAATTTTTACTGAATTTTCACCAATCGCCGACTATTCAGAAAAAAAGTTTGAACTTAAGTTTAAGAAGTATGAACTAGGTTCACCAAAATGTACTCCAGAATTTGCTAAAGAAAACAAGCTTACTTACGAAGCTCCACTTCGAGCTAATGTAATTTTAAAGAACAAGACTTTTGAAAGTGAAAAAGATCAAGAGATTTTCATGACTGACCTCCCAGTTATGACTGAGCATGGTACTTTTATTATTAATGGTGTAGAACGGGTGATTGTGCCACAGTTGGCTCGTTCTTATGGTATCTTCTTTACTCAAACTGAATCAAAAGGTCGACAGATGTTTGGTGCCAAAATTATTCCGGCCCGTGGTGTGTGGATTGAAATTGAGTCAGAAGCTGATGGAGTGATTTATGTAAAAATTGACCGCAAGAAAAAATTTCCAATTTCTTCTTTGCTTCGTGTGGTCGGAGTAGAGAAAGATAAAGAAATGATCGATCTCCTTAAAGGAGTGGAGCGTGGTGAGGAATATATGAAGGCAACTATTGCTAAAGACCCAGCCAAAACCACCGATGAGTCGTTTATTGAAATCTACAAACGTTTACGTGATGGTGACTTAGCTACGGTGGAAAATGCTCGTGAGTTTATTAGTTCTATATTTACTTCTGCTCGTTATGACTTATCTGAGATTGGACGTCATCATTTCAACGAACGTTTTGGTCGTCCAATTGATAAGAAGGCTACCGACGAAAGAACTGTTTCGGTCGAGGATTTACGTTTGATATTGACTCATATAGTGACAAAAAATCACGAACCAGGAGCGGTTGCTGATGATATTGATCATCTTGGTTTTCGTCGGGTGCGTTACTTTGGTGAAATGCTACAACAACGGGTTCGGGTGGGTATGACTCGTATGAAGCGAAACATTCAGGACCGAATGTCTACTATTGAGGCGGAAACTAGTTTGCCAATGCAGATTATTAACCCTCGTCCGCTACAAGCTGCTATTAAAGAATTCTTTACTACTAACCAGCTTTCACAATTTTCTCAACAACAAAATATTTTGTCTGAGATTGAACACCTACGAACTCTTTCTGCCTTAGGTCCTGGTGGTCTTACTCGTGAGCGTGCTAGTTTTGAAGTGCGTGACATTCATCCGTCTCATTACGGACGACTTTGTCCAATTCATACACCAGAAGGTCCAAACATTGGTTTGATTCTTCGTCTTTCAATGTACTCACGGGTAAACCGTTTTGGAATCATAGAAACTCCTTACGCTAAGGTGGTAAAAGGAGTTATTACCGGTGAAGTTGATTATCTGAACGCTCATGAAGAAGAAAAATTCAATATTGCTCACGCGGCAGTAGAGGCTGATGCTAACGGAAAAATCAAAAGTGATATGGTCGAAGCCAGAAAAAATGGCGTACCGATGCTTCTTTCAAAAAAAGATATAGATTATATTGATATTGCAACCAACCAACCTTTCTCTGTAGCGACTTCAATGATTCCTTTTATGAATCATGATGACGCTAACCGTACTCTGATGGGTTCAAACATGCAGAAGCAGGCCACTCCGTGTATCGTACAAGAAGCACCGATTGTGGCTACTGGAGTAGAAGGAATGGTATCTCGCGATACTCATCGTGTTATATATGCTGAAGAAGCTGGAGAGGTAATTGAATGTGATGCTAAGCATGTAGTGGTTAAAAATAAAGATGGTAAAAAGAAAGAGTACATTTTGTCTTCCTTCCAAAAGACCAACGATTTTTCGGCCTTTTATCATCGTCCAGCGGTAACTGTTGGAGATAAGGTAAAACGAGGTGATTTGTTGGCTGACACTTCATCTACTGATAATGGTCAAATCGCTGTTGGTCAAAATGCTTTAGTTGCTTTTATGAGCTGGAATGGTGCCAACTATGAAGATGCGATTGTAATATCTGAACGGTTAGTAAAACAAAGCAAGTTTTCAACAGTGCACCTAGATGAGCTTGAGGTGTCTGTGCGTGACACTAAGCTTGGTCCTGAAGTGACTTCATCTGATATTCCAAACGTATCTGAAATTAAACTTCGTAACTTAGATGAAAATGGAATTATTAGAATTGGCGCAGAAGTTCGTCCTGGGGATATACTGGTTGGTAAAGTAACTCCAAAAGGTGAAACACAATTATCTCCAGAAGAGAGATTGCTCCGCTCTATCTTTGGTGAGAAAGCTAAGGATGTAAAAGATACTTCACTTAGATTGGAGGCTGGAAAGCGAGGTCGAGTGATTGGTGTAAAGATTTTTTCACGAGAAAATGGTGATCAGTTAGAAAGTGGAGTAATAAAACGAATTCACATTACTATTGCTCAAGTTAGAAATGTATCAGTAGGTGATAAGTTAGCTGGTCGTCACGGAAACAAGGGTGTGATTTCAAGAATCCTCCCAGAAGAAGACATGCCGTTTACTGAAGATGGGCGTCCAATTGACGTACTTCTAACACCGCTTGGTGTGCCATCTCGTATGAACTTGGGTCAAATTCTTGAGTTACACCTTGGTATGGCTGCTAACACTTTAGGTTATCAAGCTATTGTTCCTCCTTTTGCTGGAGCGACTGAAGATCATGTAAAAGCTGAATTAAAAGCGGCTGGTTTACCGGAGGATGGAAAAATTCAGCTTCGTGATGGTCTTACTGGTGAAGAATTTTCGCAAAAAACTGCAGTTGGATACATGTATATTCTAAAACTGCACCACATGGTGGAAGACAAGATTCACATGCGATCAATCGGTCCATACTCACTTATTACGCAACAGCCACTGGGTGGTAAAGCACAAATTGGAGGTCAAAGATTTGGAGAAATGGAGGTGTGGGCACTTCTTGGATATGGAGCAGCTTATACTTTACGTGAGATGCTAACTATTAAGTCAGACGATATCGTCGGACGATCCGCTGCTTTTGATGCTATTGTTCGGGGTGAAAAAATCAGTCACCCGCATACTCCGGCTGCCTTCAATGTATTAGTTAACCAGCTACGCGGACTGTCTCTTGATGTAAAGCTGGAGAGGGATGAGGTTAAACGTAATTATGAGTCTCGTAATTAATTAAAATATGTCTATGTCAACAAAAACAACTTTCACAAAACAGACTCCGGCTCCAACTAACTTCACTGAGATTAGTCTACGTTTAGCTTCACCGGAAACTATTCTTGATTGGTCACATGGTGAAGTGACAAAGCCTGAGACTATTAATTACCGAACTCAACGTCCGGAAAAGCATGGTCTTTTTGATGAGCGAATCTTCGGTCCGGTTGAGGATTATGAATGTTCATGTAAGAAATATCGAGGTATTCGCTACAAAGGAATTGTTTGTGAAAAATGTGGAGTAGAAGTTACTCGTGCTATTGTGCGTCGTGAGAGAATGGGACACATTGATCTTTGTGTACCAGTTTCACACATTTGGTTCTTGCGTGGCGTACCAAGTCGGATTGCAATGATTTTAGGTATATCAGCTTCTGCGGTTGAGAAGGTCATCTATTTTGCTGGATACATAGTAACTAAAGTTAGTGATGAAGATAGAGCTCGGTTACTAAAAGAACTAGAAACTGAATATAAGACTAAGGTAAAGGCATTGCAAAATGACGAAGCCAAGGAAGCTCTGAAATCTCGCATGGATGAAATGAAAAAGGAGATTGAAGGAGTGGTTCCTGGTGTGGTTCTTGATGAACTTACTTTCCATCGTTTTTCTATCAAGTACAGCACTTTGTTTGAAGCTAAGATTGGAGCTGAAGCAATTTTTGACTTGTTTAAGCAAGTTGATCTAAAAGCCTTGCTTGAACGATTGGAAAAAGAACGCGAAACTGCCGGAGCGATGGAACGGGCTAAACTAGATAAACGTTTGTCTTTGGTGCGCGGTATGATTCATGCTGGAGTTCGTCCGGAATGGATGTTTCTTACTCGTATTCCGGTAATCCCACCAGCTATTCGCCCGATGGTAGCTCTAGAAGGTGGGCGTCATGCTTCATCAGATCTAAACGACTTGTATAGACGAGTAATCAACCGTAATAATCGTCTGAAGAAACTAATTGATATTCAAGCTCCGGACGTGATTTTGCGTAATGAAAAGCGCATCCTACAAGAAGCGGTAGATGCTTTAGTTGATAACTCTATTCGTCATGGTGGTGGAGCTTATTCAGCCATGAGTCAAGCACAACGTCGGCCGTTGAAATCTTTGTCTGATTACTTAAAAAGTAAGCAAGGGTACTTCCGTCAGAACCTACTTGGTAAGCGTGTGGATTATTCTGGACGTTCGGTGATTGTGATTGGTCCAGAATTGGCCCTTGACCAATGTGGTTTGCCAAAACACATGGCCCTAGAACTTTTCCGTCCGTTTGTGATTGCTGATCTTTTAAAGCAGGAGTTGGCATACAATATCCGTGGCGCTGGGCGTTTGATTGAAGACGGGGTTCCGGAGGTGTGGGCGATTTTGGAAAATGTTATTAAAAATCGTCACGTACTTCTAAACCGTGCACCGACTCTGCACCGACAGGGTATTCAAGCCTTTCGTCCGGTGTTGATCGAAGGTAACGCTATCCAAGTGCACCCGTTGGTCTGTCGTGCTTTCAACGCTGACTTTGACGGTGACCAGATGGCGGTACACGTGCCACTTTCAGAGGAGGCACAGCTTGAAGCTAAAGAAATTATTTCTGCCAACAAAAACATTCTAAAACCAGGTTCTTCAGAGCCGGTAGTATCAGAAAAGCTTCTAGATATGGCGCTTGGAGCGTACTGGATGACAAAAATAATTGAAGGAGCAAAAGGTGAAGATAAATATTTCTCATCACCAAATGATGCTATTAACGCTTTTGACCATGGTTTGATTGATTTTAGAGCTAAAGTAAAAGTTTTGGCAACTGATACAGAGAAATATCAACAATTTGAAGGTAAACTATTTGAAACCAGTGTGGGACGACTAATCTTTAACAGTGTATTACCGTCTGACCATCATTTCATTAATGATGTTATTGTACAAAAGACTTTGTTTACCGTGATTATTGATATCATTGATGCCCGTGGTCCAGAAGCGGTACCACCGATTGTCGATAAGCTAAAGAAACTTGGTCTTCGTTATGCTACTAAGTCTGGTGTAACTTGGGGAATTGATGAAGTAAGTGTACCTAAAGGTAAAGAAAATATTCTAACCAAAGCTCGTGGTGAAGAAATGGCTGTTTGGGAGGCTTTTAACGAAGGACTTATTTCCAGAGAAGAAAGAAGACGGATGATTGTGGAAGTGTGGCACAGAGCTAAGACTGAAATTGAGAAAATTCTACCGGAGACTTTGGATGAAAATGGTTCAGCTTATGAAATGTGGAAGTCTGGAGCTCGTGGTTCTTTAGGGCAGATTGCTCAGATGGCTGGTATGAAAGGATTGATTGTAAACACTCGAGGTGAAACGATTGAATTCCCAATTCTTTCTTCAATGAAAGAAGGTATGACACCCATAGAGTATTTCATTACTACTCACGGTTCACGTAAAGGTTTGGCTGACACCGCTTTGCAGACTGCTAAGGCCGGTTACTTGACTAGACGTCTCTTCGTGGTAGCGCAAGACGCGATTGTGACTGAAGAAGACTGTAAGACTAAGCAAGGTGTGGTAATAAATCGTATCTCAGCTTCTGGAATTGAAATTGCTTTTTCTAAAGCGATTAAAGGCCGTATTTTAGCGGAAGACGCGGTTGATACTAAGGGTCGTGTAATCTTCTCTAAAGGCCATCTACTTACTCGACTTGATGCGATCGCAGTAGAGGAGTCTACTTGTGAGTCAGTTGTGGTACGTTCACCAATGACTTGTAAAACATTACGTGGAGTGTGTCAGAAGTGTTATGGTATTGATCTTTCTACTAATCAGTTGGTAGACATTGGAGAAGCGGTTGGTACAGTGGCAGCACAAGCAATTGGTGAGCCGGGTACTCAGCTTACTATGAACACCAAACACGCCGGAGGTGCTGCGTCACAAGGCGGAGACGTGACTCAGGGTCTGCCTCGTGTGGAAGAAGTATTTGAAAAGCGCCAACCAAAGATTCCGGCGGTGGTTTCAAAATGTGAAGGTCAGGTGGTTGATATACGAACTGAGGGTCGTGAAAAGGTGATTGTGATTGCTCCTGATATGACCGCAAAAGGTGCGCCAAAGAAAAAGGATAATATCGAATACGAAGTACACTACCGTCGTGTAGTAGCTGTGTCTAAAGGTGATACTGTGAGAGCTGGTCAGATTATGACTGACGGTTCGGCTTTGTTACCAGAATTATTCAAGTACGGTGGTCAGGAAGTGGCTCAAGAATATATTATTTCTGAAGTTAACAAAATCTATGAGCTTCAAGGTGTAACGATTGCTCGTAAGCACATTGAGCTTATCGTAAAACAAATGATGTCTAGAGTGAAGATCACTAGTTCTGGAGACAGTCACTTTACAGTTGGTGAAGTGGTGGAAGAATGGATTTTTGTAGAAGCTAATAACAAGTTAAAGGAAGAAGGGAAAGAAGTGGCCAAGTCTGAGAAATTAATTCTTGGTATCACAGAAACTTCTCTTTCACGAAAGAGTTTCCTATCAGCGGCTTCTTTCCAAAATACTACTCGTGTCCTTATAAATGCGGCGGTGAAGGGAAGTCATGATAATCTGGCTGGACTAATGGAAAATGTTATCATCGGAAAACTTATCCCAGCTGGTTCTGGATTCAAGGGAAGTAAGAAGTTTGAGATGATTGAGGGGATGGAAAATAGAAACTAATAAGTTTTAACTGAACAAAAAACAAAAAGAGCGGCGCCTACGACGCCGCTCTTTTGTTTGTGATTGTAGAGTGAATAAATAACAAAATCGCCAGTTCGCGAAGCGAACCGGCTTTTAAGATTCTGTATACAATTTTATAATTCCATTCCTTTTTTACACCTGAAACTAACCAAGAAAAGACAAATGCCGATTACAGCTAGTGTAATTGGTGTATATAATGTATTAATAAACACCGCTGAGACTGGAGTTAAAAACAGAAAAAGAATTGCCCCTAAGCGACACCAACTAGCGGTACTGATTGAGTTAATATAAATCATGAAAGGTTCAAGGTTCATGAGTACGTCCTCTTAAAAATTATTCAGCCCCAAATATACCAAGTCATACAGAGAAGTAAAGGGGTAAAATAATAGTCGGTTTACGTAAATACGCAAACCGACTGAATAATTTTAGAATAGAGACGCTACAGGGGTTTTTTCTTTTCGATTTTTTCCTGTAATGATATATAAAGAAACCCCATCATAATTGGTCCTGTAATTAAAGATAGTAATGAAATACCTACATTTGAAATCATAGACTCTTCTCTAATTTTCTTAGTTGCAGAATATGAGACGATTCCAAGTAGTACCCATCCCGCACAAAAACTACCAAAAAATATTTTCCAAAACACATCATCAAACATAGAAATGCTCCTTTATGAAGGTGAAAACAACCAAATTATATACTTTTTTTGTAAAAAGTCAAGGCTTTGAATTCGGGTATTTAAATTCACCTTTGTGCGCCAATCTTAAATTTCCAGTATAATGCTTACAACTTAAGTTATGAGTGATGCGGTACAACAAATAAAAGACAGGTTAAATATTATTGACGTGATTTCGCCCTATGTGGAGCTTCATAAAGCCGGGCGACATTTTAAAGCGCGTTGTCCTTTTCATAACGAAAAAACCCCGTCCTTCAATGTCTCGCCGGAGCGAGGGATGTATCATTGTTATGGTTGTCAGGCAGGTGGTGATATTTTTACCTTTATTCAAGAGATAGAAAAAGTTGATTTTAAAGAAGCGCTTAAAATTTTAGCTGAAAAAGCTAACGTTGAACTTACACCGGTGTCGCCCGAGAAAAAAGGACTTGAAGACCGTATGTATAGCGCCTTAGAGAAAGCGACTGCTTTTTATGAAAGTAATCTTGAGCCGGAGTCCGAAGTCAGAAAATATTTGGAAAAGAGAGGGGTTACCACTAAAACCATCGCTACTTGGCGGTTGGGATTTGCTCCGGGGCCACCGTCAGCTGGTTGGCGAGTGACTAAAGAGCATCTGACCGCACAAAAATTTACTGAAGAAGAATTAAAAAAAGTTGGTCTGATTAAAGGTGGCGAAGATGGTAAGCAGAGTTATGACGTTTTTCGTAATCGAGTGATGTTTCCGATTTTCGACCAGTCCGGTCGTCCAGTGGCTTTTTCGGGGCGAACCTTAGAAAAAGGCGATGATATTCCTAAGTACGTGAACTCACCGGAAACTGAATTATTTAAGAAGTCAGAAATACTTTATGGTTATCATAAAGCCAAACATGGTATAAGACAGCTAGGTTTTTCACTTATAGTGGAAGGACAGTTTGATGTGGTAATGAGTCATCAGGCTGGCTATGCCAATACGGTGGCGGTATCTGGTACAGCTCTCACTACACAACATGTACAAATGCTTGAGCGTTTATCAGATAAAGTTGTTTTGGCCTTAGACGCTGATAGGGCCGGAGTGGCGGCAGTAAAAAAAGCGGCGGACTTAATGCTTCGTCGGGGACTGGACGTAAAGGTGGCGGTAATGCCGGAAGGCACAGACCCAGCCGACATGATTCAAAATGACCCAAAGCAGTTTAAAAACACAATAGGACATTCACTGCACGTGATAGAGTTTCTGCTTTTAGTTTTGCAAAAAGAAAATCTACCCGAGAGAACTTTTAAATTAAGAGCTCGAGAAGAAGTAATTCCGTATTTGGCACTTTTACCAAACAAAATCGACCAAGATCATTTTGAGGGAGTGGTGGCGGAAAAGCTTCATACCACAAAAGATGCAATACATTATGAGCTTGAAAGGTTAGAAGAAAAAACCGGACACGAAAAAGATGTTTACCATGAAGAAACAAAAGTTTTTATCAAAAATGAAAAACCAAATATCGATAAAAATCTTTATAAAACAACCATGACTTATTTAATCGGAGTTATTCCTATACTTGAAAATAACCAAGTGATTAAAGTTAAAAAAATATTAGAAGATATTACCAAAGAAAAGATTGAAGATTTAGAAAAAGAATTAGATCAGAGTACTTTATCCGGAGTGACTTTTCGAGCTGAGGCAATGGTTGATCAGTATCCAAAAAAAGTCTTTGAAGGTGAAGTGGTGCATGCTTTAAATCAGTTGAAGGAAGTGGTTATTAAAAGTAAACTTAATGAAAACCGACAAAAGATGTTGGAGGCGGAAAGATTGGGGGAATCAGAAAAAGTAATGATTTACATGACTGAGGTGGGTAAATTACAACAAGAAAAACAAAAACCAAATTTTGATGAAAGTATACTAAAGTAAGGCTTTGACCAAAGGTGATTTTTTTAAATATAGTAGTGGTTAAAAACACTAGACTATTTGTGGTTTTTATGTATAGTTGTAGGGTTATGGCTATAAAAGCAAGCAAAAAGACAACTAAAAAAACTACTAAAAAAGCGGTGAAAACCGTAAGCAAATCAAACAAAAAAGCAGTGATTAAAAAAACTCCTGCTACCAAAAATAAAGTTTCAGCTAAGAAAACAAATGTAAAAAAGATAGTAAAGAAAATTGCTAAGAAACCGGTTAAAAAAGTAGTAAAGAAAACTACAAAAAAGACAACGGCTAAAAAAACCAGTAAAACCACAGTTATTTCAAAACCAAAATCAAAAGTAACACCAAAGAAAAAAACTTTAGCAAAGACGACAAAACCAGTTAAAAAAACTCTTTCAAAAAGTGAAAGAATAATGGAGCTAAAAGCAGCTGAACTAATGCAGATGGGTCGCGAGCGAGGTTATGTAACTTATGATGAATTGTTGCGTTCGTTTCCAGAAATAGAAAAAGACGTAGAGTTTTTGGATCGTTTGTATGAACGTTTTTCAATTGCAGGAATTGACGTGCTACAAAGTGGTGGAATGCTGGGTGATGATCCTAGTGTAGAAATAATCGCTCAAAAAAACGCTTTTAAAAGAAGTGATAGTAGTTATGATTCTATTCAGATGTATTTGCGTGAGATTGGTCAATACCCGCTTTTAAACGCTCACGAAGAAAAAGTGCTGGCTAAAAGAATTGTTGAGGGTGATGAAGAAGCTCGTAACTTATTGGCTCGTGCCAACTTACGTCTGGTAGTGTCGATTGCTAAGAAATATGTCGGTCGTTCACCGGACCTTACACTTCTTGACTTGATTCAAGAAGGGAACCTCGGCCTCTTTAAGGCGGTAGATAAGTTCGACTTTACAAAGGGTTTCAAATTTTCCACGTACGCTACTTGGTGGATTCGTCAAGCCATCACTCGCGCTTTGGCCGACCAGTCACGAACGATTCGTATTCCGGTGCATATGGTGGAGACTATGGCTAAGTACAAGCAAGTGTCTCGTCGTCTGTCTCAAGACTTAGGACGTGAACCAATGCCAGAGGAGATCGCTACTGAGATGGATGTTGAGGTAGAGAAAATTTATCAGATTGAAAAAATTAGCCAAGACACTATTTCACTTGAGCTTCCGGTTGGAGATGAAGATGATCGGTCTCGTTTGTCTGATTTTATTTCTGACGACAAGGTGGTTTCGCCTGATCAAGAAGTGGCTCATAGTATTTTGACCGATCAAATCACCGAGATTCTCGATACTTTATCTGAGAAAGAGCGAAAGATTCTAGAAATGCGCCATGGATTACTTGATGGTACTTATCATACGCTTGAAGAAGTAGGTAAGGAGTTTGGTGTAACTCGAGAGCGTATTCGCCAAATTGAAGCTAAGGCTTTGGAGAAAATAAGACAGCATGAAAAAGCTCGTAGACTGAAGTCTTATTAAAGTTAAGATAAGATTTTATATAAAATATTTTAAAATCTTTTTTATTGTTAATGAGGAATGAGTAGTGGTTGGTTGTGATATAATATATTAGATAATTTAATTTAATATTTTTTATGTTACGCATATTTTGTTTCTTGTTGGTCGTCGTACTTAGTTTCAATGGTTCATCAGTAACTGCTTCAGCTCAGGTGGTGGGTAGTACTCTAACAGATAAAGAACGTCAAGATTTGTTGTCGCAGATAGTTGAGTTGATGAGCGTTGTAAAAAAATTACAGCTTACACTGACGGAAAGACAAAGGTTGGAAAACAATAATGATTATACAAAGACGCAGATTCAGACACAGGCACAAGCGTCATCACAATCTACTCTTGAAAAAGATGACCATATTAGAGGTAATCCTTTTGCTCCAAATAAATTTATTGTTTACAGTGATATGGAGTGTCCATTTTGTTCCTCGTTTCATCAGTCTTTAATAAATGGTTCATCTGCTTATTTTTCATCTGGTAAATTTACTTGGGTTTACCGCCACTTTCCTTTAGTGTTAGTACATCCTAGTTCTAAGAAAGCCGCTTTGGCTTCAGAGTGCGTGAATGAATATGGTGGTAATAGTTCCTTTTGGACGTTTGTAGATTTCTATTATAAAGCTAGAAAAAATTCACCAGAAGCTGATACTGAAAAGTTAATCAACCAAGTTTTGGAAGAGAATAAGCTAAACACAAAAGATATAAAACAGTGTATTACAGAAGAAAGATTTATGTATAGGGTAGATGATGATATGGAGTCAGGTACTAAATTAGGAATTAACGGAACACCTCATAGTATAATCATTGATGAGGAAGGAAAAGAACAAGTACTGTTAGGAGCTGTTAATTATGATTACTTGAGAAATATATTTGACGATATCATAAATAAGCAAACAGAAATTTATTATCCAAGTAATGTAGGTTTCTCTTCTTTTTCCAATGAAGCAAAGTTTTTTGGTGACATTTCAGTCACTCAAACTGCACCGTCAACCATTAAAATTACCGGCCAGTTAGAATCACCAATAAATTGTATTAATGCACCAGATCACCAGTTTGATCTTCATCTAGGAAACAGAAAGACAAAAGAATTTATTTTAGATGATTGTAAGGCAGTAACAATTGACGAGACTGTAGTTTTGGACTCATCATTGATACCAAGTTATGTGGAATTAACACTAAAACAAAAGGAAATTACAAACGCATCTTGGATAGTTTCGGTTCAAAAACGTTTTCTGGTGAACACTGCTGATCCAAATTCTTTTAAAATCATTAATATGTCAGCGGTTAAGTAATAAGGAGGTTGTGACAAGGTTAAGAAATTTATCTGTTCCTTAGAGTATCATTATTACCTGCAAGACTAATAAAATTAGTAAAAATAAAAATCCTTGCTTTTAAAGCAGGGATTTTTTGTTTTATGCAATTATGATTTTTGTGGACCTTGGTGTAATTCGTCGGAAAGTGTAATATACAACTTTGGCGTAATCAAATCTCGTTCGTAAAGTTCATGAAGTACGTTTTCTTCAATCTTTTCCACCCCGTGAGTAGCCAAGACGTAAGACATTTTTTGATAGTGTTCTGGATGTTTTTCAGCGGTGTCGTTCATTTTCTTTTCTGAATTGTTCCTAAAAGAAGTATAAAGTTCGGTGACGTGTTCTAAAGCTTCTTTACTAAAAATATCTTCAGCACTAGGTTGGTCGATAACACTTAGTTCTTTTAATACCTTGCGGGAAATGATAGCTTGAGCTCTATAATACATAAACAAGTCATCAATTGTTTGTTTGTTAATATCTTTACCAAAAAATTTCATGAAGAAAGCTTCTAGTCGGTCAAATACATCACGATTATCAGTGTGTAAAGTCATGTTTGGTGATAGATTGCCCGACTCTACTTCCTCTAATTGTAATTGTAATTTACCAGATAGGCGTCGATAAACTTTTTCGTTTATTTCATTGTGGTGATACAACTCCTTTAAGTGTTTGCGTTCAATACCGATAGCATACATACGTAATACACGTAATGATAATCTTTTCATATCTGGTGAGCAGAGTTTGCCGCAGGCTTTTTCGTATTGTTGTTTATGTTGTTCGGCCAATTCATTGGCGACCGGTGTGTCTATATAACCTCGAGCTTGGTAGACAGCGATACGTTCATTTACTTCATGGTGGATAATGGCTCTGGCTTCTTGTATTTCCACTTTTTCTAGTTCGGTTAATGAATCTAATTTTAATTTGTTCATTACCCGTTGAATTGAGGTGGCCTTAATAAACAAAGTGGCAAAAATACAGCCGACAGTTAGGGAAAGTAAAAATTCTTTTGGAGTCATCGAGAGTGTCCAGTTGGTAACAGTGAAATCATCTGGTATCAAAAGTACCATGGTGACAGCGAGTGCGCCACGAAGCGATCCCCAAGACAGTAAGTGTTGCCAAGATCTTGGTAACCTCCTTTTTTCCGGAATAGTTTTATTGTATAAACCAACCACTGGATAAATAGAAATAGCGCGAGCGATAGCAACTATAACAATAGTAACCAAAATAACTGTGATCATAGTCATGTCAAGACGTAAGACCGGAACCGCCAAAATACCAATTAAAATGAATATTAGTGAGTTTGCCAAGAAAGCTAGTTGACCCCAAAGTTTTTCTACGAATTCTTCAGCTTTAGGATGAATTTTACTTCGTCCATAATTACCCATTACCAAAGAGGCGATAGTGGTTGCGATAATCGGTGAAATCGGAAAATGGTATGTTCCCAAGGTAAAGTGATGGGAAATAATTTCCGCCAGAATAAAGGTGGTGTGAGCCAAGACGATGGTTAGAGTGATACTGGCCACTTCGTTTTCACGAGCGTAGCCGATGAGTTTTGTGAAAACCAAACCCATGAGAAGACCAAAAACCACACCGCCAATCATCATGGAAGTGAAACTAACCAAACCTTCTATTATGGTTTCGCCACCGTGAAAACCGGAACTGGCTACACCGAGTAACACTAAGAATAAAGCTACTGCAGTTGCGTCGTTGAAAAGACTTTCTCCTTCAAAGATAAGTGAAAGTCGACGCGGGGCACCAAACTCTTTAAACAGCGCCAATACCGCTACTGGGTCGGTGGCGGAAATAAGTGCGCCAAAAAGCAAGGTAACAATAAACGGTACATAAAGACCAAAGAGACCGAGTAAAAAGTAGATAGCGGTACCGATGATGACAGTAGAAATCAAGAGACCAACTACGGCTAAAAGCACTATGATACCGGCGTCGTCGACGATTCTTCTGATGTTTATGTTATAGGCTGATTCAAAAATCAGGGTTGGTAAGAGTAGGAAGAACAAAAGCTCGGGGGTAAATTCAAACTCAGTGAAAAAACCGAAAATAGAGAAGTTTGATAATAACCCGATTATAAGACCAACAATAACTAAAAATACCGTATGCGGAATACGGAAACGTTTAGCCCAAAAAATTGCCAAGCTGGAGATACCAAACATGGCAAACATAGCCAACGTAGCTTCTGCGGTAAGCATAAAATATTGAAATGTTTAATGACTAAAATAGGCGGACAAGCCTATAATTTAAGTTTGCATTATGCTCCTGTGATTTTTATCTGTCAACTGCGGTTTTACACTAGGTTTATCGTGGGTAGCGGTAGAAAGTGTAAATAAAAGGTGATTATTTTTTCAAAATGCTATACTCTCACCATGCAAGGAAAAACTAACGATAAGAAAGAGGGGAATGAAAGAGTGTTTCTGGAAGCATATGACCGCCTAAATACCGAGCAAAAAAAGGCGGTAGATACTATTGAAGGTCCGGTGATGGTGATTGCTGGTCCTGGTACCGGTAAGACACAAATCTTGACTCTACGTATCGCTAATATTCTACGTCAGACTGATACAAAACCAGAAAATATCCTAGCGCTGACTTTTACTGAGTCCGGAGTACGGGCGATGCGAACTCGGTTGTCTGGTTTTATTGGAGCGGATGCTTATCGTGTGCCGATTCATACTTTTCATAGTTTTGCCGGAGATTTGATACGACGTTATCCGGATTCGTATGAGAATATTGTAGGAGGCCGACCAGCCACGGACTTGGAGAAGATAATGGTGATCGAGGATTTGCTTTCAAGTGGTGAATACAAAGTCCTTAGGCCGACCGGCGACCCCACCTACTACGTCGGAAAAATTTTAAATGCCATTACCACACTAAAGCGTGAAGATATTTCACCGGATAAGCTGGCAGAACATATTGCCAAAAAAAACAGCGATCTTGAACAGATTGAAAAGTATCACAGTAAGGGAGCGCATAAAGGGAAAGTGCGTGGTGAATACTTGACGGCTGAAAAGTTTTTAAATCGCAACCAAGAGTTGCTACTAATATACCGTTTATATATGTCGGAGTTAAAACGACTACGGTTGTATGACTTTGAGGATATGATTTTGGATACCATTAAAGCACTGAAGGAAAATCAGGAAATGCTCTATGATGTACAGGAGCAATATCAATATATCTTGGCTGACGAACATCAGGATGTGAACCAAAGTCAAAACCACCTGATTGAGCTGGTGGCTTCTTATCACGAAAACCCCAATGTATTTGTAGTGGGAGACGAAAAACAAGCTATCTATCGTTTTCAAGGAGCGTCCTTGGATAACTTTTTATATTTTGAAAATATATTTAAAGGAGCAATGACTATCTCTTTGACCAATAATTATCGTTCTGATCAAAAAATTCTCGATCTGGCTCATGAAAGTATAAAGTCCGATGATCCGTTATTGGCAGACTTGCGCGTGCCTCTTTTTGCTAATCAAAAATTGCAAACAACCATTACCAAACAAAACTTTTCACATAAAGCAGTGGAAAATGATTGGTTGGTAAAGGAAGTGCAAGCTACGCACGAGCAAGGGGTTGATTGGTCTGAGATAGCGGTGATTGTGCGTTCCAACAAGGAAGTTGAAGAGTTAGCCACTTTGTTTAGAAAATATGATATACCGGTTGTACCGTCAGCTGATCGTGATGTTTTAACTCATCCGATTTTTATTAACATTAAAGAATTGATCCAGTTGGTGGTTGATTTTAAGAATGAAGCACTACTAGCAAAACTTTTGTTTGCTCCATATTGGAATATACCGGCCGATGATTTGATAAATATTTTTAAAACGCGATCATATAAGAAACCGTTGGCAAAGCTAATTACCGATGAAAAAGAGTTGAAAGAGATTGGGGTTGGGGAGATTGAGATGGTTTTGAAAATTAGTGAATTAGTGAAAAGTATACAATCACTTAGTCTGACCAAAACCCCAGCTGAATTACTTGAATATTTACTAAATGAAAGTGGTTTTTTAGATTATGTCTTAAAGGCGGATATCTATGATGGTGTAAGGGTGGTGAGGCGAGTGTATGACGAGGTGGAGACAATGTATGATAAGAAAGAAGCTCTGGACTTATCTTCTGTTTTGAAGCGCTTGGAGCTTAGCGAAAAACATAATGTCTCTTTAAGCGCTCCGGCGGTGGAGGTAAATAAAGAAGCTGTGCAACTTATGACCGCTCATAAGTCTAAAGGGTTGGAGTTTGAGGCAGTCTTTGTCCCGCATTTAAACGACAATGTTTGGGGAGCATCAGTGCGGTCGGCGACTTTTGATTTGCCAATAGTAAAGCATGAGGTAGATGATCTTAAGGCTCAAGCCGAAGATGATGAGAGGAGACTTTTTTACGTGGCAGTGACCAGAGCAAAACGAATATTGAGCTTTTCGTATGCTGACACAAATGGTGAAGGTAAGGAATTGGTACCATCACGTTTTCTTTTGGGACTGGAAGATTGTGAGATTGAAGATAAAGATATGTCTTCGTTTGAAGGTGATTTTAATCCGACTGATAGTTTGCGGACGGTACCGAACCTGTCTCTAAACTCAGGTTTCCTTGCTTTGGCTCTAGATAAAAGAGGTTGGTCGGCCACTTCGTTTAATAATTATTGTAAGAGTCCTTGGGAATACATCTTTAAAAACGCACTGCAAATACCGAGTATAAAAACTCCGGAGTTACAGTTCGGTAGTGCGGTTCACTTGGTTTTGGAGAAAATTGTAAAAAAAATGGCTGATGGTATTGAGTATTCCGATACGGAAGTCAAAACCATGCTTGATGATGTGTTGGGTAATCTACCATTGTCTGATTCGGAATTTGTTACCTTACACGAACGTGCTTTTTTGGCGCTTATGTCATATTTACCCAAGCTAAAAAGTTCGCTTGGATACAGATATCAAACAGAATATGCTGTACAAGCTATGCTTGAAACCGATCTTAAAGATTTTCCGGAAGTTATGCTTACCGGTAAATTTGACCGAGTTGATTTTGATGAGCAGGGGAGGATAGTAAAAGTGACAGATTATAAAACCGGTAAGCCAAAAACAAAAGGACAGATAGAGGGAACAACCAAAGATAGTGATGGTGGATACAAGCGACAGTTGGTTTTTTATGCTTTGTTACTGTCTTTGCAAACTCAGTCTGAGTTACATAGCCGTGATATGGTCCTATCTTTTGTTGAGCCTGATAGTAAAGGTAATTTAAGAGAAGAGTCATATAATATTAGTGTTGAGGAAATTGAAGAGTTAAAGTTATCTATTATTGAAGCGACAAAAAATGTTGTGAATGGTGAGTGTATGAAACAAGTTTGTGATGATAAGAAGTGTCAGTATTGTCATTTAGTGGATAGGTTTTTAGTTGGATAAAAAATAAAAGATGAAAAATGCCACGCGAAGCGTGGCCATTTTCTATCTTTTTAATTTTCACTAACTATCAGCACACCAGTATCTGTTCCTTCGAGTTGAGCAATCAGTCCTTCAACAATTTGCTTCACTACAGCGTAAGGTTGTGCACCTTCAATTACAGCCTTTTGGTTACCGATCAAAACAAATGAATGAGGTGTACCGCCTGCACCAGCTTGAGCACCGTCGCGTAAACTAGCTTGTACCGATGCTTCATGTCGACCGCTTTGAACACAAGCTTCATAGTCGGATTTAGAAACACCACTTTCTTCAGCGTAGTTTGCTAAATTGCTGATATTGGTTAATTCGTTTACACCACGATTCTCAAAGACTTGGTCAGAGAACTTCCAAAAAGCATCATTACCACCAAGCTCACCGACACATAGAGCTGCCTCAGAAATCCGTGGTGCGTTGGGGTGAAGTTGGGCTAGAGGAAATTGTCTATAGACCCAAGCGACTTTTCCAGTTACACCATACTCGTTCATGATTTGATTCATGGTTTGGTGAAAACTCTTACAAAACGGACAATCATAGTCAGAGTATTCAACAATTAAAATCGGTGCGTTAGGATTACCTCTTATGTAATCGGTCTCATCGATTGGTCTAATGTCTCCAGTCACTGCTAAATTACTCTCATCAACTTTTGGAGTGTCATCAACTGTACTTTTATTACCACCACTAAAAAAAATCGCCAAAGCGATTAAGCCAAAACCAAAAACAATAGCAATTGGAATAGCGACTGATGAGGAAGAAGTCTGTTCTTGTGGTTCCATAATTATTACAAAAAATTACATTTAATGGCCGTATTATAGCATAAATTAATGTTTTTTAATGTTATACTGTTAGTGTCATGGATATTGTAACTTCAGTTATATTGGGTTTAGTTCAGGGTATTACAGAATTTCTACCAGTATCATCTAGCGGTCATTTGGTATTGGTGCAAGATTTACTGAATGTCAGTGAAGTAAATGAGTTAGCAATGAGTGCTATTTTACATTTAGCTACCACTTTGGCTGTGATTGTTTATTTTTGGCGAGACTTATGGGTTTTGGTACAGACGGCTATGCGTAAACTTGGACGCTTACCTGTTAACGAAAAAGATTTAACGATGCTCTACGCTTTAATGGCAGGAACTATTCCGGCGGTTATTTTAGGTTTATTATTAGAGCCAGTGTTTGATAAATATTTAAATAGCGCTTTGATGGTGGCGATCGGTCTATTTTTTGGAGCAATATTTTTTATGTATGCTGAATGGCAATATTATTTAAACCCACCACAAGGACAGTTGACAGTCAGACGTGGTTTATTGGTAGGTTTGTTTCAAGCTTTAGCCCTAATTCCTGGTTTATCACGGTCAGGTACTACCTTGGCGGGTGGGATGTTGATCGGCTTATCTCGTTATGAGTCAGCGCGCTTTTCCTTTCTTTTAGCGATACCTATTACGCTTGGTTTAGGTTTTAAAAAATTACTGGATCTTATTGTGTTTGATGGTGAAGCACAATGGGGAATGATATTAGTGGGAGCGGTGGTTAGTTTTGTTTCGGCTATTATAGTAATCCATTTCTTTTTAGCCTTTATTCGTCGTTATACTTTGTGGCCGTTTATTTGGTATACACTTATATTGTCGATGTTGGTTTTTTATGTAGTGTTTTTTGTTTAGATTATGAATTAAGTATGAAGATGTATTTTACAAAGAAAAAAATATTGTTTTTTTTAATGCTGGTTTTATTAATAAACCTACCTTTCTTTACTTATTTTTATACTGAAGAAATATGGTTACACGGAGACGATAATCTAACACCAGTTAAAGATTGTGTTTGTCTTGGTGTTTACAGAGAAGCCGAAAGCTATCCGGCTCAACATTCGTGTGGCGGCATTAACTGGTGCTATAAATCTTACACGGTTAATTATTATAAAAACTTTACGTTACCTGAATATATAAAAATAGCTGATGAGATTGAATTAACAGATGACGTTAAGCAAATGATAACTACTTACGATCAATTAAAAAACACAGCAACTCAAGGTTTTGAGTTTACTGGTATGCTTGCGCGGGGTTTTGAATTTGAGGACGAGAAAGACAAAGATTTGTTTTTACAACTTCCAGAATTACATTCATCTACTACAGTAAATGTACCACCAAGTATAAGTCTAGAGTATTATTTGCCACCAATACCAGATGAACAGATGTCTAATCATGTTACATTAGTTTATGTGAACGGCAGTAATTTGTGGTTTTCTCAAAGTACGGTAGGTAGTAATGCTGGTAGGGAAATACATGGCTATTTTTTGACAAAAATACCTTTTGTAAATAATAATTCTCAGATTTTGATTAGAGATATTTTATTGCCATATCAGCAATATCTTTATGGTGGTGGTTATTCTGACACAGAACCTATACCTTTGTCTGAAATAAGAGAAAAGGCTATAGAGTTGAGTCAAGAGTCATTGTAAAATTATAAAAATTAGTATCCATCAGGACGTTCAAGTTTAATTGAGGTTACTATACTACGAAGTGCTTCGATTTCGGCCTCTGATACATTAGTGTCATTTTCTGTCGGCGTAAGTAGGAATGTTAAATTACTGAAATCCTTATTCTGGCTATAAGGTATAAAAATAAAAACAGCGATTTGATCCTCGGTCAATATTGGATGAGCGTATGTATTCTTGATAACGGAAGCACAACGACTTTCACCGTTACATTTCCATGGTTCAAATGTATCGTCAATATATTTATAGCTGGAGTCTATATAGCTACTTATACTTTTTTGTGTATATTTATTTGTATCTAATACACTGATTCGTTCATATTCTCCAGTATAATCTTTTGTCATTCCACTTAGGTATATGGTGTTACCTGAAAAAAATTCGAAAATACCATAGAATTTTCGGCCAGTGATACCATTTCTTATATCTATGTCTACTTCTTTAAAAATATCTGGATATTCAAAATAAATTCCAATTTCCTCATTTATATAATTTTTAAATGAAAGTAAACTATTGGAGGTATTTAGAATTAACGGTTTGTATTTTTTCAAAATTTTATCTGATTCTTCTTGTAGTTTTTTGTTTGTTATATGTTGCAATAAATCTTCTTGGTTAGTAAAATCAAAAACTTCTTGAGACGAGACACCTGTCAGTTCTATTGTGTTTGGGACACTTTTTCTATCATAAGGAACTATTTCTTTTTTACTAATCTTCCAGTAACCTTCTATAGTTCCTGTGTCATTATCATTATAGACGTATGAGGAGTCACCGTTATTATGTACTGTGTAACCTGTGTTTTCACACTCATGTTTATTATCACATATCCGTGTATAGAAGCCGTTTTCCCACACTGTGCTTCCCATGTTTGCTTTTATAAAGACTACAGATCCCATATTTTCCTTTATAAATTCATTGAAAGGAAGTCCATTATTAAAGTTACCAATTGTACCTTCAAATGCGTTAATTTCACCAATACTATATATGTTAGGTGAATAAATACTATCTTTTCTAATACCCCACTTATCGAAGTCATCTGGTGTTTCGTTACTTTTTATTTCAATAAGTTTATCAAGTATTTCTTTTGTCTCTGGATTGTCTGTGAGGTTTTCTAAGTCTGATTCTTGATATTTTTCAATATTGAGCATTAATGAGATTGCTGTATTTTTAAATTTATCTCTATTAAAGTTTCCTGGATAGGTATCTAATTGTTGCCTGGTATATCTAAAATCAAAAATACAATCCCACGACGCTGCTGAAGAATTTAATCCGCAACCAATAGCAAATTTAGGGAAAACAGGTAGTCTGGTGTAAGAGGCACTTATATATTCTCCAATCTTCTCTCCATCTAAGAAGAAAGTATTAATTCCTTTATGCACTTTTTCGTTGTTACTTTCCAGATCTGTGCTATCCATAGATATACTTTTTTTATGTTCAGGAATTTGTTCTGGCATAGTAACAACACATAAGTTTCTCCATGCTCGATTATTTGCTGGATTAAAATAATCTTCCCAGTACATGTTGGTGGCATGATAAAAACCATCTAGACTACTGACATTTTTTTCTCTTAGTTCATCACATAATTGTCTGGTAACTATTCTGTAAGAAGTGTACACGTTTCCCTTACTGGGTTTGAATACAGCAGGTATTTTGTATCTTTTTACTAGTTCTTCACTATCGTAGTCACTGATTATATAATGTAAATTATCGTCATATTTAAGTAAAATAGTTGGATTTTCAGCCTTTAATTCATTTTCAACTATTGCTATTTTTGGATTTTCAGCAAAATATAGTGTGTAATATCCGACTATCAAAAATAAGGGAATAAGTAATATATATGTAGGTATTTGTTTTTTGTACACATCGTAAATAATAGCTAAAACAATTATATGTGGCATATAACCAACCCATAGCGCAGAAGCAGTAAACATCAAAAAAATACCAGTATAAGGGAACCATTGTAAAGCAATTAGTATTAGGAATAATAAAATTACTTTGGATGTAGTAGTATGAAAATATTTTTTAAACATGATTTCAGTTTAGCATACTTTTAATATTGTCGATGTTAGTGCTTTTTTTGTAAACAATAAATAAAACCTCGTAATAATTAAAATTACGAGGTTTTTTTAATTTACTCCTTTTAGTATTTTTGAGATCTTTGTCTCATAATCTCACCCATAGAACCACTGTTCTCGTCTTCTTGTTTCAACGACACTTTTTCCGGTATGTGTGTGTTTGAAAATTGTTTTTCAACACTTGGGTCATCGTCCTCGACTACAATTTTTGGTGATTTCCCGTGATTTTTTCTTTGTTCAGAAATATCATTTCCAGCAAAGATTTGGGTTGAAAAAAATAAAGAACACAATATAAAGAACTTAAATATTTTTAGTAACATTTTATTACCTCTCTATCAGATTGGTTGGTTAGTGAAGAAAATACATTTGGTGAATATAAAATTCCCTGTTACCAGAGGGTGCTGAACAACCGTCTGATGGGAAAAGCCATAGCCCAGTAATTGTGCCAGTCCATAAACTGTGAATATTCATTGGTAGGTAATATTTTCTGGCACTATCATAATTGAAGGCTAGACCACCGTATTTTCCGTCAGAGTTTTTGAAGTAGACAACAACAGGATTATTATCACATTCAAAATCCAGATTTAAGACCCATAGCTTGTATAAGTCAGCTTCAATAGCGACTGAGCGGCTGCATTGGTAACCATCTCCATGGGCACAGCTAGAAGCCATACCAGATCTGGTTATTGAAGCATAGGTGGATTCGCTGTCTATCCATAGGTAGCTATTGTCAACTCCATAGTCGTTAACACTATAGGCTCCCCATAATTCCTTAAAGCCATCTTCACCAAAGGTCCAATGATAACCATAACCTTGAACAAAAGGTAGTGGGTTATAGGTTTTTTCTGTTACCTCGAAATCGCTATCAGGATATTCAGACCGACCGAACGGATACCATGGATAATTTCCGGAATGTGGCTTATCAACTTGAAAATGCAAATGAGCGCCGGTGCTGGTACCATGACAAGGGTCGGTAAGTGCACCGCCGGACTCGCCAATGATGTCACCGGTTGAAACTATATCCTCCAATGAAACAAAGATGTCCCGTAGGTGTGCATAGCTGATGTACACTTTTTCTCCGGATTTATAGGGGTTATCGGCTTCTATTACCACTAAACCACCCCAACCAGCGTCACAATCTAATTTTCTGTGTACTCTGCCAGATAAAGATGCTCTAACTTCAGTTCCGCTCGGTACTGCAATATCCACTCCTGGATGTTTACCACAACCTTCTCCAGCACAGTTGGCGGTACTACGATAATAATTATCTCGCCATAGGGTGGTAAAGATTGGTGAACTCTCATCGTACAAGCTACCGGTATTTGGACTACCAAAGTACGTACCGTTGTAGTCGGGTAAACCGTCAATTGGTTTAACTGCAAAAGCATAGCTATTAATCAATAACAACAAAAATAAAACAAACAGTTTATTATTCACTAGAATTTCCTCCTGAATGATTTAAGATTTTAAAAGGAACTATCCTGTCAATAAATCAAATTTATCAACAGGATAGAGTATAACACATACGTTTTCAGGTTTTAGTTATCAGTCAATTTAAGGGTAGATAATACCCATAGGGCCTCTTCTTCAGTGGTATTGTACTCTTCATTTGGCCAGTAGGTAATTGTTAGTATATGTTCATTATTAACCGTAAGGACGAAAGTGGTTTTTGTATGATTTTTTTCAGTACCGGAAGTGTATTTATATCCGTCTAAACCATTTAATGATATTTTGGTTATGTCAAATATACCAACTTTCCTATCTATATAGTTATTAACTTTATCTTCATAATAAGTTATATCAAGTATTGGTGACGGGCCGTACATTATATAAATTGGGTAAATAACATAATTTTCTAAATCAGGACCATTAGTAACTTCCTTAGGAGTCAATACCGTATCCCAGCTCTCCGGATAAGTTATCTCATAACCATAATCAGCGCTTTTATAAGTAGTCATTGGTACGTTGGCAAAGCTAGCTGGTTTTTCAACATTAGATAAATCTATAGTTTTTTCAGGTGGTTCGGTTACTTTTTCTGGTTCGTTTTTATTAGGGTCTGAATCCAATTCTTTATTCTTAGAGAAGGTAACAAAAATTAGACCAGTAACAATTATTAATAAAATTAATATTAATATTTTTTTCATAAATATATTTTACATTCTAAGTCTTAAAACAACAATGAATGCGTCATCGCCGCTTCTTCCTTTATCAGCCAGTGGCTCGTATCAAGCGGTATTTCGCGTTTGCGGGAGCCGTCTTTGAACTTAACGTGACCGTTTTTCATAGCGTAGTCAAAAACTTTTTTGGTTACTTTTACGTCCTGTTCGCAGTATTTTTTGATTTCGTTTATCTTTCCTTCACGCCACCAACGTACAGCCTGTAGACCGTGGGCTGATTTTTTAGCGCCAACTGTAGCTTCGGCTACACTGTCTAGACGTAGGCGGCGACCAAGTGAATTTCTGATTTCCTCCAGCAAATCGATACTTTTTATGTGGGTTAAGTCTCCGGGGTAATATTTGTTTAAAAGTGGAATGTCGAAGTGGTTGCTATTGTAGCCAACCAGAGCGTCGGCTTGCTCTAAAATCGGCCAAACAGTCTGTAGTTCGTCGATGGTGACAGTAGTGTATTTGTCTTCTAGGCTGTCGTAAAAAGTACCAACCGAAATATCTAAAGCGGTTGGGTCATTGCTTCCAACGTCGTGAAAAATATTTTGCGTTTCTAAGTCAAATATTATGTAGCGCATTTTATTTTCGGTGATTTTTAATTTCGCTAATTAGTTGCCGGAGTTTACCGGTCTTTTCAGAATTTTTCTGCAGGTTCTTTAAGGTGTATTTTTTGCTTTCAATTTCGTCGGTGCCGACTATTATAACAAAAGTCGTACCGGACTGAGCTAAGTCGCTGATTTTCTTGCCAAGTTTTTTTGTACCTATAGAAGTGATAGTTTTTATTTTTTGTTTACGAAATTCTGAGGCTAACTTTTCTGCTTCTAAATTTAGAGTTTGGTCGGTCGGTACTATGGCTAGATCAGTGGAATTTGAGCGTATACTTTCAGGGATTAAGTTATGAGTTTCCAAGAAGTTTCTGGTACTAACGTCACCCATACCAAAACCAACGCCGACAATCGGTTCACCACCAAACATGGCGGTCAGGTTGTCGTATCTGCCACCACCCAAAAGAGCACGTGGGTTTTCTTTATTTGTGTCAAAAAATTCAAAAATTGTACCAGTGTAATAATCAAAGCCACGTGCCAAACTTTTATCAAAAACTACATTGGTGATACCAAGTTCTTGCAGTCCTAAAACTACGTCTGATTGTTCATCGGTTTGATCTAAAATCATGATGATTTCTTCCGCTAAGACTTCATCATTTACTATTTTTGAAAGTGCGGTGCGATATTCTTTGTCAGAAATTTTTCGGCGACGGTCGTTTAGTTTGGTGATTTGGTTAATGGTTTCGGCTTTTTTTATACCAAGAGCGTGGTAGGTTCTTTCCATAAGAGAGCGGTCGTTGATACGGATTTCAAACATTTCTGGAGTGGCGCCGAGATTTAGTAGAGTGTGGTAGCTGAGTGCGATTATTTCAACATCAGCTATATAGTCAGTGGTACCAAAAATGTCGCAGTTTAGTTGCCAGTGTTCTCGGAGTCTGCCTCTTTGTGGGCGCTCGTAACGAAAAAGGTTTGGAATCGAATACCAACGGATTGGAAAGTGTAGTTCACGGTGACGGCCGGCAATCATGCGAGCGACGGTTGGGGTCATTTCCGGACGTAAGGTAACTTCACGGTCGCCACGGTCGGTGAAAGTGTATGACTGCTCATTTATTATTTCCTCATTTTCTGATCCTTTGCTTTTATACAGTTCGGCTGGCTCAAGAATAGAAGCATCGTAGCGTTGAAAACCAAAGGACTCAGCTGTGTCACTCCAGGTGTCAAAAATATAACTTTGAATAGCCATGTCTTCCGGATAGAAGTCACGCACGCCTTTGTATGATTCGGTACTTAATTTTTTGTTTTTCATGATGTTGATTAGTTTTATGATTGTATGAAAGTAGGGTCGGGTATGCAAGTTTAGACACTGTGATTGTGATGGTTCTTTAAATATTGAAGGCGAGCATCCGTAGCTTGCTGGATAATTGATTGTAATTCTTGTGGGTCTGGTAGACCGGTAGTCTTAAAACTATTTTCTCCCATACCGGCGGTTTGGGCACGAACGGTACCAAATTTCAAGAAAGTAGCAATCAATCCATCGATAGAGTATTTGATATCTTGTAGTCTTTCCAGACGAAAGCTACTAACTTTTCGATTAAAAAAAGCAATTTGGTCGATTACGATTATGCGACGGTCGGTAATCACCCAAAGGTCTAGGTAATAATGAGTCCAAATCATAAAACCGGTCATCAAAGCCATCAAAAACCAGAAAGCGACAGCAAAAATTATAAAAGGCATATAGGTTTCAACATGTATATGGGTCGGTATGAATTCTGGGGGCATGATAGTGAGTAGTGAGAGAATTAGAAATGGGGTGATAAGCATTAAAAAAGCACCAAATAATTCAGTAACAATAATGAACCAATGCTTTCGCACTACTTTTAAAACCTTTTCATCAGTTTCTAAATGTATCTTTTCGTAAAGCATGATTAAATAATTAAAACCATAATACCCATTATTACTACTAACGGTATAGTAGAAATAAAATAGAAAGTGAGAGTGGTTTTGGTGACAGTTGGCTCAACACTGTATTCGTTCCAGTGGTAATATAAAATAGCAGAAAAGAGAACGTATAAAAAAGCAACCGCATAAAAAGCGAGGGTGATAATGTTGTGAAGAGGAAAGTTTTGTATATCTAAATCCATGTTGATTTATTGTACCACTAATTGAGAGAAGCGCTCCACGCCGTACTGATCTTTGTGATTGTGAAATTTAAAGTTATTTTTGGAGGCTAAAACTTTGATGTCTTCCGTTTGTTCCGGTTCATGTTCAAGCCATAGCTCACCATTTTGTTTTAAGTAGTCTGGTGCTCTGGTGATTATTTTTCCGATTACCTCCATGCCGTCCTTACCACCGAAAAGGGCTAATTCCGGTTCATTTTCTACAACTGATTTTTCGGCGCGGTTTAGTTTTTTGTCGATGTAGGGAGGATTGGATAGTATAAGGTCATATTTGATTTTTGGAAGTTTTGTAAAAAGGTCACTTTGGTGAATTTTGTATCGATTTTTTTGTATATTATTTTCTCTACAATTTTTTTCTATTGTCTTTAGGTGTGCTTCTTCTAGTTCGGAAAAATGAGCCTTAACTGATGGGCAGTTTTTTGCTACAGCTACCCCGATACAACCACTGCCGGCGCATAGATCAAGAACGTCGATAGTGCGGTTTGTGGTTTTTGACAGATCATTTATTTCTATAATGACTTTTTCTGCCCAAAACTCGGTCTCGGGACGAGGAATGAGCGGTTTAGAGTCTAGAAAGATTTGGCAATTTAGGAAAGGAGTGTAACCGATAAGATAGGCAAGGGGAGTGCCGGACTTTAGTTTTTGGACGGAGGCGAAAAAAGCTTCGCTTTTTTCGCCTTGAAAACCTTCTTTAAGCAACCACTCTTCCTCTTGACTAAGCATAAATTAGTAGTACTATGCTGGTAAAGTAGTTTTTTGTCAATAATTATCGCAAATTTTAAGGAGTTGCCATGCTGACTCAAGAAGATGTAGCAAGTCTTACTAAAAAAGTTGGAGCTGATGCCACTAGGCTTAATAGCGCTGTGTTAAGTTATTTAGAGGCGAGAGATAGACTCTTGGATAACTTGATAAGTATAGTTCAGTGTGGGTTAGAAAAAAAGATTAGCACAGACATAGTCATTGGTTTAGTGAAAAAGAACAAGACAATCTTATTGTTTTTGTTTCAGAAAATGGAATGTGACAGAGAGAGTTTTAATATTTTAGTGAGTACTGGCGAGGAAGAGACATTAAAAGCAATTAAAAAATGGTTAATTGAATTAAGAAAGGTTAACAATAAAAGAATTAATGATATAAATAATCAGTAAATGCATTTGTTTACTTTCTTCACAGCTTGCGCACGCGCGAGCTGTTTTATTTTGTTACACTATATCTAATATGAAAAAGAACGCTAAATTATATGAAACAGTCGCGGCTTTGATGGCTTCTGGTAAAGGTATCTTGGCTGCTGATGAGAGTAATAAAACAGCCGGTAAACGACTAGAAATGGTACATCTACCAAATGAGCCAGAAAACCGCCAAGACTTCCGTGAGTTACTTTTTACTGCTCCTGATGTAGAAAAGTATCTATCTGGTGTAATAATGTACGATTCATCAATCAAAAATTTTACTGATGATGGCACACCTTTCCCTGATGTTTTAATTTCTAAAGGGATTATACCTGGTATCAAAGTGGATCTGGGGACAGTTGATTTGCACGGTTTTAAAGGTGAGGTAGTGTCGCAAGGTTTAGATAATTTAACTGAGCGATTTAAAGAATATTATGATCTTGGAGCACGTTTTGCTAAATGGCGAGCGGTTATAACTATTGATGAAGATAAAATTCCAACTGATGCTTCTATAAAAATGAACGCTATGTTTTTGGCTCGCTACGCACAGTTGGCTCAGTCGGTGGGAATCGTGCCGATGGTAGAGCCTGAGGTTATTTACGCCGGGGATCATTCTATTGAGCGAGCAGAGCAGGTGACCACGCGTACCTTACAGATACTTTTTAGTACGCTAATAGATTATAGAGTAGATTTATCTGGTGTCATACTAAAATCCTCCATGGTTTTGGCTGGTGACATGTATCCAGAACAATCCACTCCAGAAGAGATTGCCAATGCTACTTTAAGAACTTTTCATATGTCGGTACCGCATGAGGTGGGAGGTATCGTGTTTTTGTCTGGCGGACAAACTCCCAAGCGTGCTACTGAAAATTTAAATGCTATTGCTAAACTTGGTGATCAACCATGGCCGATCACTTTTTCGTATTCACGGGCGATTGAAGAACCTTTCTTGCATGCTTGGGGTGGAAAGCCAGAAAATGCCGAGGAAGCCCAAAAAATGTTGTTACATGTTTGCCGAATGAATAGTTTAGCTAGTCAAGGTAAATATGATGGAACGAAAGATAAAAAATTGCAATAGGTGGTAAGAAAATAGCTGGAATTAAAAACACCCCTTAAAGGGGTGTTTTTAATTCCAGCTATTTTTTCTGCTTATAAACAGTATGACATTTAGCTATTGGATTGAATTTTGTTGTCTCGTACTTCTTACTCGGGTCTTTTTTAACCTTATTGTTATAGCGAGTGTAGTAAACATGACCTTTACCAACGCCATTTTTGTCGCCGGCGGAAACCAGCTTTACCAATAAATCCTGTGACATAATGGCTAGAATAGTAACAAAATTTGATAAATAGTCAACGGTAGGAGGTATAATATTGATAACTTATGACTAAATACAAAAAGGGAACCAAAATCAAGAGTCGAAGTCCTAAAGGATATATTTACGAGCTGTCTGAGCCAGTTGGACGAAATTTTCATCCTGATTTCAAGCCCGAACTTACTCCGAAAGAAATGTTAGAGCTGGGAGTATTTGGCGGACTTTATTTTAGAGAAGATAAAAAAGAGTTTCCGGATAGTTGGTTTGAAAAAGCTAAGTTGCAACCGAAAGGAGTCGAAGAGTCAAACAAGGAGCTAAATTATTTTAAGGTAAACGCCAGTCAGTCACTCAAGGTGTGGCAGGAGAAAGGTTGGATTTATAGAAATGATCCGCATGGGTGGTTTCAGTGGTATGCGCGCTACTATCTAGGAAGAAGGCTTGGTGACGGGGAAGATGAAAGGCAAATTAAGCGCTGGAAAAATATGAAACGTCACGCCAGTCAAATAATAAATAATTGTACTAAAGGCGATCTAATTTGTCGAAAAAAGCAACGGCAGGCTTTGTTGCATTGGGCTTATGATGGGAGGAGGTGATATATTTAAAAAATAAAAAGCGAAACCAAATAAGCCGGTTTCGCTTCTTAACTAAAAGATTAGTCTAGTTACTGGTTTAACAGAATCTTAAAAGACAACCAATTCTATACCAGCGAGTCTGCATGGTTTTAGAAATATACGAGTTCAAGCCATGAATATTTCTTACTATATATAAATAGGGCGTACCTTCGCTTCGTAGTTCCTCTTCCGAAAGCTTTCTTTTTGTGTTGTCGGGAATAAGTCCCAATCCATATCCTATTTTTATCCACAAGTTACTTTCTAACTTTAAAGCTTTGGCCTGGAGTCGTGGTTGGTACTCAACCGCAATTTCTCGTGCGGTTTTGTCCACACCATCTTTCACAAGTTCACCTTTGAAAAATTTATCCATTAAGACATTAAATTCCTCAACGGTGTTTGCTTTTACGCAAACTTTACCGGTTTTTTCAGTCAAGTCACTGTTTTCAAACTGAATTTTTTTATCGGGAATCACATCCCTTTCAGTTCTGTAGGTCAGACTTCCTTTTTGATACGAACCTTTACTGTACAGCAGTTCCTTGTCAGTGAAGACGAATGATATAAACTTGATGTTGGGTATGATTAAACTATTCAACGTTAATGTTTCTTTTGGTTCGTACGGTACTGCTACATAGAAACCGTTTTTAACGTCGTAGCTTACAAAGATTTTGTGTGTTGAATTGGTGTTTGTACCGAAGCAAATATAATCGTCAGATATGTAAGGATAGTCTTGGTCTATTTTTTTTCTCAGTAGGTTGTCATTAAGATAAACTCTTATTGTATTAGACATGTTTTCTCCTTTGCCTTTGATCACGCCAGCTATGCACTGGTCGGTCGCCAGTCAAAATAGTTGATTCAAAAAGAAACTCCCAAGCTTCAAATGCTTGATTATCAGTATTATAACCATAATATAGTACTTATGTCAAGAGGAGGTGTTAAAGACCACAACAGGGCGAAAATCTTTGATTTTCGCCCTGTTCCCGCTGTGCAATTATCTGTCGTCTAAGCTGCTTTAGGATGCATAAACTCCTCGGTTTCACCTTCAGAACTGATATTTTTATACATTTTCACCAACTCTTTTTTAACGGACTCGAGGTGCGCTTGGCCTTCAATTGTTAAGTTTTCAAGGTTATTTTTATCCTGTTCAAAAACTTTCACTTCATCTTCAAGCCAAAGATAAGCCATTACCTCACTGACTTTACCGGCGTTTACTTCTTCAAGTATAATTGTCCAAATTTTTGGTTTGGAAAATCCGGTTTTGTTGTACGAGCGAGAGTCGCCAAGTGCATGAGTAATGTCGGCAATACGCAGAAGTTCCACGCTATCGATGGTGAGTTTTAAGGCTTCTAAGGTTTTAGGGTGGTTTGATCCTCGTCCGTGGTAATTGTGATGTGCGCCGGCCAAGTCAGCTTCTATTTCATAACCAGCTTGACGCAAAATATCACCGGAGTGTTTTTCGTGAGTCTCAATAATATCCATTAAAGAAAAGTCAGTATTTAAATGATAAGAATTTTTAGCTACAATATTTTCTTTTTCATTAAGTAAATATTTTACCGGTACTACATAAACTGGTCGTATATAATGTTTTTTTAGTATTTGAAGTAGTTCTTCTTTGGTCTTGTCTTTTGTTGATTCACCGGTTTTGCGGGCAATATTAGCTAAAGTATCGTTATCACCTTCACTTAGTTTTTGATTTAAGATATTGGCTATTTCATGAAAACTGGCTTCGTTATTTAAAATAAAATTTGGAACATAGACTTTACCAACATCATGCAAAAAACAAGCGCGGAAAAATTGTTCTGGAGTGACATCTTCAGTAGCGAAAATGTCGATTAGGACAATATTAAAAGCCAGTGGTCGTTCAGCCTTACTCCTGGCTAGAAGGAAAGTTTCCAGACTATGGAGAGCTAGATTTTTGTCGTATAACTCGATGATGGTGAACATTTCCAGGTCGCTATCAGTCAAAAACTGTATTTTATCTAAGTGTTCTTGATATTCTTTTTTAACTCGCTCTTTTTCTTTTTCGAGCAAGTCGGCTGTGGTTAATTTTTCTTTTATAAAATAAAAATCTCCACCTTGGGCAATTATTCTGGCGTTCTTCTCGCTGGTTTCAAATGAGTTATTTATAGAATCAGTTATTGAATTTGCTTCAAAATTAGTCATAGTTTGAAAATTAAACCAAACAATTTAATACTATTACATAGTATCACGCATCGGTCTAGAGTTTGCGACTGTTTGTGATTAGCTAATCAACATAATTCAATTTTGTTTTAAAAAAACAAAAAACAAAATGTTATCATAGTAACAACTGACTACGCCGTTGGTTTGCGTCCTGTGTAGTGGTTTTACTTTAAATATTTATGAGAGTATTAACCTTTGGCTGGGAATTTCCACCGTCATATAACGGTGGTCTTGGAGTTGCTTGTTTTGGTTTGACTCGTGAGCTTTTAGATAAAGGAGTTGAGGTTATTTTTGTATTACCAAAACAGCAAAAGGTTATGGGTCATGCCAAGTTTCTTTTTGCTGACAAGGGATTTAATGTAAAGGTACGAGAGGTCGAGTCTTCTATTAAACCTTACTTATCAGCCGAGAGTAAAGTAAGTACTATTGTTGGCTATGATGAAAGTGGTCAACCAATTATAAAAGCCAGTACCATTATTGATGAAGTGCACAAGTACGCCCACCAAGCTTCGTTGATTGCTCGAGAAGAAGTTTTTGATGTGATTCATGCTCATGATTGGACTTCTTACTTAGCTGGTATAGCGGCCAAGCTAGCTAGTGGTCGACCGTTGATTCTTCATGTTCATGCCACTTCGTTTGATCAAGCGGCTAGTGATAATGTCGATCCGCGGGTTTATAAAATTGAGAAAGAAGGTTTTGCGGCTGCTGATAAAATAATTGCAGTTAGTCAATTTACTAAAAATATTATTGTCAATAAACACGGAATAGACCCAAATAAAGTTGAGGTAGTACATAATGGTTGTGATACTTATGAACCAGAACACCATGCTCCAGCTTTAGCTGATTTGAAAGCGCAGGGAAAGAAAATAGTCTTATATCATGGTCGGATTACGATTCAAAAAGGAGTAGATTATTTTGTGCGAGCAGCTAGGTTGGTGGTGGATGTTGACCCTGACGTAGTGTTTGTGGTGTCTGGATCTGGTGATATGACTAATAAGATTATCGAGTTGGTAGGACAATTGTCATTATCACAGAATGTTATTTTTGCGGGTGCCTTATGGGATAAAGAACGTGACCGCATGTATCAAACTGCTGACCTGATGGTTATGCCGTCAGTATCTGAGCCGTTTGGTTTAGTGCCACTTGAGGCTTTGCAACACGGTACCGCTTCACTTATAAGTAAACAGTCTGGGGTATCAGAAGTAATGACTCATGTACTAAAGGTAGATTTTTGGGATGTCGAAGAAATGGCCAATAAGATTTTAGCCGCCCTTAGATATCCAGTGATGCGAGAACAAATAAAAAAAGAAGGTCGATTCGAGCTAAAACGTCTAAATTGGCAAGTTGTAGCGGATAAAATAAAACAGCTTTATCAAAATCTGTTAAAATATGCTAGTTAGATAATTATGCTTACTGTCTGTCCATATTTTCATGTTCATCAACCCTACCGCGTAAAAAATTACCGGATATTTGATATTGGTAACGACCAGCAGTATTTTAATGATAACAGCCAGACTGATTTAAATAACCGAAAAATAATCGAAAAAGTTGCCAATAAATCTTACCGTCCAACTAACGCTGTTTTACAAAGTCTTTTAGACAATCATCCGGAATTTCGTTTTGCGTTATCTTTTTCTG
This sequence comes from Minisyncoccota bacterium, assembly GCA_041389025.1. Lineage (GTDB taxonomy): Bacteria > Patescibacteriota > Minisyncoccia > Phycocordibacterales > UBA918 > OLB19. The sequence goes on along the minus strand of JAWKSP010000001.1, from coordinate 531,006 downwards.
GAACAGTTTTAGATCAATTCGAAGAATATGCCCCGGACGTTTTAGAATCTTTCCAACGTCTAGTGTCTAGTGGTCGAGTAGAGATACTGGCCGATACTTATTACCACTCATTGGCTTTCTTTTATTCAGTGCCGGAATTTGAAAGACAGGTGAATCGACACCGTGAGAGAATTGAACAATTGTTTGGAGTGACACCACGGATATTTAGAAATACCGAAATGTCTTACCGGAATGACTTGGCTAAGTGGTGTGAGGATAATGGTTACTTAGGGATTATGGCTGAGGGTTGGGATAAGTATTTGGGTTGGCGTAGTCCAAACTTTCTTTATCGCCCAACTGGTTGTTCTAAAATAAAAGTCCTACTAAAAAATTATAAATTATCTGATGATGTTGCTTTTCGGTTTGGTAATCGTGCGTGGGAGAGTTGGCCTTTATCAGCCGAAACTTATGCAAACTGGATTCATTCACATCATGGCGATGGTCAAACTATCAATCTATTTATGGACTATGAGACCTTTGGTGAACATCAATGGGAGGATACTGGTATTTTTGATTTTCTACATGCTTTACCAGATATCTTAATGAGACATCCTGATACTTCTTTTAAGACTCCAACTGAGACTGTCATGGCTTACGACACTGTTGGGGATTTTGATGTGCCAGATATATTGACTTGGGCTGACACGGATCGTGATCTAACGGCTTGGATCGGTAACGATATTCAACGTGATGCCATCGGAGCTATTTATGGAATGGAGGATCAGGTTATGAAGATTAATGATGATGTTTTAACAGAAGATTGGCGTCGTCTGCAAACTTCTGATCATTTTTATTACATGTGTACCAAGTGGTCAGCTGATGGCGATGTGCACGCTTACTTCAGTCCTTACCAATCCCCATATGACGCATATATCGCTTTCATGAATGCCTTAAGTGATTTACAATTAAGGGTAAGTCGCACTTTAGCTTTAGTGGCGGATGAAGCTGAAAAACAAACTTCCTTAGAAGTGGAAGATGATAAAGAAATACAACTGGTAAAAGCTGAGGTGGGGATGAGTTTGGAGGTTATAGAGGAGGAAGCGATTACATCTTGGTGGCAAAAAATCATGACAAAATTGAAACTATGGTTTACCAAGTTAGTATCGTTCTTTATTAGTTCTCGAAGAAGAGATTAGTTCTTATTTTTATGCCAAGTAAAACAACAAAGAAAACAGCTAAAAAACCAGTTGCTAAAAAAGTGGTTAAAAAAATCGCTACAAAAACAAAGGTCGCTAAAACTAGTGCAAAAAAAACCACAAAATCAACTACAAAAAAAGTTTCAAAAAACACTAAACCCAAAGTAACGGTAAAGGTTTTAGTTTATGCCAGTGACGATCAGTCATTTTGGGTAAATGATGGACAAATAATAAATAATTTAATGGCTCTACAAGAAGCGCTTACTAATATGGATCAAGAAGTTTTTGGTTATCATGTCAACAGCGAAAAAAATGATTTTGCCGATTGGGTAGATGGTGTTTTATGTGATAGTGATTGTGCGACTGATTTACGAAAAACTAAAGGGCGAGATAAAGCTTGTCAGGTGGTAGCTAAACACTTAAAAACCTATACAGTTTAATTTTTCATGGCTCGAGCAGTAACAGTTGGAAATGGTAATCTTCTAATTGGCCTAGATCATAAGGGCCAAGTGCGTGATCTTTACTATCCGTTTGTTGGTGAATCGAATCATGTCAGTGGGGCTAGTGGTAACTACGTACATCGTATTGGGATCTTCGTTGGTGGGGAAATGTCATGGCTGGATGATGGTGATTGGCAGGTTGATTTTTGTTCAGTGCACCAAGGTTGTGTTGGGGAAATGACAGCGGAAAACAAAAAACTAGCAGTTACTATTTCTAGTAAAGACACTGTCCATAATGAACAAAATGTTTTTTTACGTAAATTTACTATTACCAATAACGGTAATGAAGAAAGGGAAATAAAATTATTTTTATCACAACAATTTAGAATTTCTGAATCGCGCCGCGGGGATACGGCATTCTATGATCCAAGAGTTAAAGCTATTATTCACTACAAAGGTAAAGTTACGCTTTTGGTAAATGCTTTTGTAAATGGCAAACAATTTTCAGATTACAATATTGGTTTATTTGGTATTGAAAATAAAGAAGGAACCTATTTTGATGCTTATGATGGTAAGTTGGAGAGAAATCCAATTGAACACGGTTCAGTTGATTCAATAATCAGCTTAAGTGCCAATATATCAGCTGAAAGTAGTGCTGATTGTTATTATTGGGTGGTTTGTGGTGAGTCAGTTGCAGAGGTTCATACTTTAGATGAGTATGTTATAGAAGAAGATCCTGACCGGCTTATTTCTTCAACTGAAGCTTATTGGAAGGCTTGGATTGATAAAGAGGAGAGAGATTTATCGCTGTTTTCAAAGCCGTTGCAAAGATTATTTGATCGCTCTTTAATTACTATAAGAATACATACTGACAATCGTGGCGGTATTATCGCTTCTTCCGATACAGATATGTTACATCACGGGCGTGATACATATAGTTATGTTTGGCCACGTGATGGTGCTTTTGTGGCAATGGCCTTAGATATTGCTGGTTATGGTGATACTGCTCAATCTTTTTATTCATTTATAACCAATTTAATTGAACCAGGAGGGTATTTAATGCATAAATATCGGTCTGATGGAGCTCTTGGTAGTTCTTGGCATCCGTGGCTGCAAAATGGAAAACCACATTTACCGATTCAAGAAGATGAGACTGCTTCAATTGTCTTTGCGCTTTGGCAACATTACGAGCAAAATCGTGATTTAGAATTTATTGAATCACTTTATAATCCGTTTATTGAACCAGCGGCAAGGTTTATGTGTGAGTACATAGACTCAGCTACTGGTTTACCGCAGGCTTCTTATGATTTATGGGAAGAAAAATATGGTATTTCTACTTATACAGCTTCGTCGGTATACGGTTCTTTACTGGCCGCTTCGCGGTTTGCAATGATTTTAGGTAAGGATGATGATGCTCGTACTTATCAAGCGGTGGCGCAAAGAATGCAAAAAGCAATTGGAGATATTTTGTATGATGAAAAGTTGGGTATGTTTGTGAAGCATGCTTTATATAACGAAAATGAAGAATTAATTTTTGATAAAACTTTAGATGTTAGTAGTTTTTATGGACCAATGTTTTTTGATGTGTTTGACATTGATGATCCAAGAATAGAGAGGTCTGTAAAAACGGTGATGGAGAAACTACAATTATCTTCATCAAATAGTAAAGGTTATGTGCGTTATGAAAACGACAGCTATTATCGTATGCATGATGCTGAGTCACCAAATCCGTGGGTTATTACTACACTTTGGATGGCAAAATATATGATTAAAAAAGCCAAGAAACTAAGTGATTTAAAAGATCCTTTGGATATATTGGAGTGGACTTGTTCCCATGCTACTACTGGTGGTGTTTTAGCGGAGCAAATGCATCCCAATACCCGTGAACATTTATCAACTGCCCCTTTGATCTGGAGTCATGCCGAGTATGTGATGACAGTGGATGCTTATTTAAAGAAGGTGGAGGAGTTAAGTAAATAAGTTTTTTGTATTTATAAAAATCCCCTCAAGTTTTTGAAAGCTTGAGGGTAGGGGTTATGTTATCTCCAGAAAAGTAAATGTTTTTTTGTTTAATTAGTTAAAAATACTTGTGTTCGATGAATACTAAAAGCTAGTCCTTTTGAACCTAGTTTTTCAGCTATAACTTCCGCTAAAGTGCGCATGTAGGTTCCGCTAGATGAAAGGCAGCGGACTTTTGCGATAGTAAAGCGGTCTTCGGGTGCGGAAAAGTTGGCAAAGCTTTGCCAACTTTTCCGCACCTTCGGCCTTCTAAAGTCATTACCCAGAGCTTTTCTTTTATCGGTGACTGGGGGGATAGTTTCAATTTTTTCAAGAGTAATTTTAGCTATGTCTTCTCTTGTTAGTTCTTTTGTTTCTAAAAGTTCTAGTTCATAAATTTTTGATTTGCGGGTGGGAATTTCTATTTCATTTAATCTTCCTTCCATAGTCCAGGTGTGAAGTGGTATACCTTTAACTGTCTTTGAGGAAAAGATTGGGTAGGGTAGTTCAATGTCACCAATCATATTTTCTAAAACGGATTTTATTTCATTTTCATCAATAACTTTTTTAGTGGTCTCTGTAATGATACCTAGCACATCACCAGAATCAGAAGAAACACCAAACAAAATTTCAAACTCATATTCTTTATCAAGGTTATGATATTCAGTTTGTTTTTTACACTCCTCACCAACCAACACTAAAAGTTGTCCCGAAGCCATTGGGTCGAGACGACCGGCGTAAGCTAACGGCACTCCGGCTAAATCTGGTCTAGTCTTACGCCACTTTTCAGTACATTCTAGTGGTGTTTCACCAACTGCTTTTTCTAAAATTACGTATTTCTCAGTTTTTTCAGACATAATTAATCCTCATCCTCATCTCCTTCATCATTAATCTCACTTTGTATAATCACTTCAATAATATCTTCCAAGGTAATCACTCCGAGAAACTGTTTGTTTTTAGTCATTACCACTCCCATGTGTTGGCGACGTTTTAGCATCATGGTAAGGACGGTATCGAGTCTTTGTCCGGGGCGTACTTCTAAGAAATCTTTAACAAATGCTTCTTTTGTATCACAGATAGCCGTGTCTTGATCTTCATTTATTAAGTCTTTGGTAAATAAAATACCGACAATATTTTCTTTATTACCACTGTAGATTGGGTAGCGAGAGAAGTTTGATTCAGATAAAATCTTTATAAATTCGTCATCGTATCGTTGATGCTCATCATAAGAAATCACTTCCTCCTTAGGAGTCATGATGTCACGCACCATAGTGTGTGAGAATTGTAGGGCACCATGAATAATTCTCTCTTCATCAGCATCAATATCACTATGCTCTGAATCTTCCAATTCGGATACGATTTGCATTAACTCGCTTTTTGAATAAAGTACCGGTACTTCTTTACCTAACAGCTTGTCTAGAATAAAAGCAATCGGATAAGTAATTGGTAAAAGTAAAAACATAATTACTCGCATTAGTGGAGCTAGCCGACTACAGTACCACATGGCGTGTCTAGACATGGTCGCTTGTGGCAGAATTTCACCAAATACAAAAATAAGTGAAGTAGCGATAAAACCAGCTAACACACCACTTACCAGTGAGCCAAGGTAAATAGATAAAGCGGTATTTACACCGACGTTACCTAAAAGTAGAGTGGTTAAAAGCAGATTACCTTTTGATCGTAAAGGGTAAATAGCCAAAGCTTCTTTGTTGCCATTTTTAGCTTGGCGTTCCAAATTATGCGGATTAAGAGAAAAGAAGCCAAGTGTCAAGCCTGAAAATAAAGCTGAGAAAGCAATTAAAATTGCTGAAAGTAAGTATTCCATTATGTAGATTAAAGTGGGTTACCACCCCAAAAAGCGTTTATAATCATGAGTAAGATAAACAAACCGATGGCAATTAAAATAATTTGCATGTAAGACAAATATTATACCAAAAAATTTGTCGATAATTAAGATTAAGCTGGCACAAATGTTAAAGCTTCACCTCGTTTATCGCCACGACCGGTACGACCGATACGGTGTATATAATCTTCATAAGTATTTGGCAGGTCATAGTTGATTACGTGCGAAACATTATCCACGTGAATACCGCGAGCAGCTACATCGGTAGCGACCAAGACCTGTACTTGTCCGCTCTTAAAGCGTTTTAGAGCGTGTTGGCGTTGACCATGCGACTTGTTGCCGTGAATGGCGTCGGCTCTGACTCCGGCTTGGTTTAGTTCTTGACTTAGTTTTTCTACGCTGTGTTTCATTGCTCCAAAAACAATTACTCGCTCAAAGTTTGGTTTCTTAAGTAGCAGAGTAAGAGTGTCAAATTTGTGGTGACTTTCATACTTAACCACGTCTTGTGAAATACTGCTGGCTACGTCGGTTTTACGAACTGAAATAGTGATTGGGTCACGAAGAAAGTCATTGATCAACCCTTCAATGCTTTTTGACATAGTAGCGGAGAAGAAAAGAGTACTACGATCCTCACGTACATCTTTTAAGATTTTTTTAATATCGTGAATGAATCCCATATCAAGCATTCGGTCTGCTTCGTCAAGAATTACACCGGTGATCTTCTCAGGTTTGATTGAACCACGGTCGATTAGATCTTGTACTCGCCCTGGAGTACCAATAATGAAGTGGTTACGACGACGAAGATTTTTAATTTGCGGCATTATGTTCATACCACCGACACAAATAGTTGAGTAGATTCCCATTTTAGGAGTCAATTTTCTTAATTCTTGTTCCACTTGTATAGCTAACTCACGAGTCGGGGCTAAGATTAGAGTCAAATTACTTCTATTTTCCAAAGTTTTTTGAATGGTTGGAATAAGAAAAGCCGCGGTTTTTCCGGTACCAGTCTCGGCTAGTCCAACCACGTCCTTGCCTTCAAGAATAAGTGGAATTACTTGGTCTTGGATCGGACTTGGGGTAATTAGCCCAGCGTCGTTAATGGATTTTTTCAGGTCTTTCTCTAAAGCGAAATCTGAGAAATTATGCTTAGCAGTATAAATCTCTTTTGTTTGTTTAACAGGATTTAGATTTATATATTTAGAAACATCAAAAGTGGAAATTTGTCGGTTTGAACCACGACGTCTATTTCCGCTAGAAAAGCGACTTCGACCACCGTTAAAAGGACGACTTTGTCGCCCAAAAGAAGAACCCGCTCTGCGACCAGAAAAACTGCGTCCAAAATTTCGGTTTCCGTTAGATTGATAAGTACTTCTTGATCTAGAACTGCTTCTAGAAGCACTATAAGTTGTATTATTCATTTATTTTTTGTTTTGTATTAACGCAAGAGATTGTCTCTTGGTGTGTGAAATTAAGTAAGGTCCAAACGGTGAAAAATTTCATCACTCACAAAAAATTGAGTTTTTTAATTTTTCCAACAAAACCACAAGTTTTGTCTACTTTCCAAATGGTGGCTCAAGAGCCCCACACGAGAATCTTAAGGTGAGGGGATTGTAACACTTTGATGGTGTGTTGTCAAAAAAAATTTTGACAACTTATATCTATTTATGTAATTTAGCGATGGATCTTTTGTTAAATTCGTAACTAATAAATCAGGAGAAAATACTGATGAATTCTGAAAGTTTAAAATTATATACAGTTCTTTTGGGTGGTAGGGAAGAAGGTTATCTTTTTGAGCAACATAAATATTTCTTTTGTGTGGCAGGTAGCCTTGAAGAGGTGAAGGTTATGGCTAAGGAATTCTGGAGATCGGCAATAACTTTGCATATAGATGCCTACATGTGTCTCGATCAGGTTTGTGGTCATAGGGTTGTTATCCAGGATGAATGCAATAGTTTTCCTATAGAAGATATAGATCCGAATAAAAAGTTATTTTTTGTTAATCTAGGTGGTTATTATAAAAATATTTTTGCAGAAGTACACAGGCAAATTTTTGTCATTGCTTTAGATAGAGTTGAAGCTAAAAAAACAGCTGAAAAAATGTTTTATTTTAACCACGATTTATTACTACGGGAAAAACACTGTCAGCCGCATGTAGATGATATTGCTTCTATTGATGAGTTATTAAGTACTAAAGGTTATAGCATAAAACTTAAACAGCTTCATGGTTATGATCATACTTCAGTATATAGTAGGCCAGAGATTGTTATAACTGGTTTTTTAAAGATATAGTCGTGAATAAGGCGAGAAAAAACGGTGTTTCCCGAAGGGAAACACCGTTTAAAATTTATAAATTTGCAATAATCACAAATCATGCATTGTGTTGCTTGTTTTCCCAACAATGTTTCGACATGTACCAAGGTTGAGTACCTTTAGTATCATAAAGGTATCTTAGATAGATAAAATGGTCATCGTCCTTAAAAGGACTTAGCCTCATTTTTCTCATATCAGAATGATGGACTCTTAATAATAACTGAAATGCACCTCGAGAAGATCCTCCAAAACTGTCTGGTAGTAATTTTCCATCACTACTACGATGTCTTCGGTTTGATTCACACTTTGAAATCTCGTGCATAATTCCAACATCCGGAAAATATTGCTTGGTTTTTAGTATTGTATAATACGAACTATTTTTGGCTGGAGCGATTACCTTACCTATATATGGGGGTAAGGGAACGCTCGGTGCTTCTGGTGTTAGCCAGTCGACAAACCAGTTCCAATCAAAAGTAAAGGTTTGCTCATGATTGTTTGTCCAGTACCAATCAAAATTTAAATCAAAATCAGTGTTTTTTGGTGTAAATTTTGATTGGTTTTGCAACGCCAAGGCACAAATGCAAAATATAAATATAGCAAAAAGGATATTAAAACTTACTCGGTAAGTCAATTTTTTGTCTCCTTCTAAAGGTTAAAGAACTTCATCGGCAAAAAATGTACAATTTGTGCCGACGATGGTTTTAAGACGGTTTTTTAACAAATTTCTTACAATTTCGTCACCAATTTTTTCTTTGTCTTTAAAAATAGCAAAATACCAACATTTTTTGCTTGACACCACACTTATAAATAGTAAGATGGTGCCACTTATGACTGGGCTTGGTTTTTAATCTGCTATAAAGTCAAAAAAGTGATAATTTTTCTATATATTTTTAAGTAAACATCATGTCATTTAATACTATCATTGAGGCTGAAAAGAAAGCTGAAAATAACATTAATGAAGCAAAAGAAAAAGCTAAGCAACTAATAGCTGAAGCTCTGTCTTTACAAGCGAAGACAGTGGCTGAAGCTAAAGAAAATCTTCAAAAGAAAAACCGTCAAGAGTTACAAACTTTTGAGGTTGCTTTGGTAGAGAAATCAAAAACTAATGAGATAAAAACAAAAGCTGATTTAGAAAAGTTTGAACAGTCTATTTCGGTAAATAAAAAGAAAGTAGTTGATAGTGTGGTGGCACGTTTCAAATAATTTTAGATTATGTCTGTTATTCCAGTAAAAAAAGTTCGTCTTCTGGTGCATCGTGCTGATGCTGAGAGAGTGCTGGCTATTGCCCAAGCTAAAGAAGTGCTGGAGTTTCAGGAAATAATAGAAGCAGATGGTTTTGTGCCGGAAATAAATAAAGATTCCGCTTTGGATGCGGCTGATTTTGCTTCCGTTTCTCATTTGGTGACAGCTCTTACTCCGTATGCGGAGGTGGTTGGAACTATAAAAAAGTTGGTTGAAGGAACCAACATTGATTTAACTGAAGCAGACTTAGTGGAAGCCGGACTTAATAAAGAAGAGTTGAGAGTAATATTAAATGAAGTTAATACTTGGCAAGAGGATTTGCGGTTAGTAAACGAAAAGCAGCGTAAAATTAAAGAAGATAAAGAGCTGTTAAATGATTGGTTAAATTTAACTATTCCTTTAAATAGTCTTTTCACCAAGAATACTAAAACCTACCTTCTGCAGTTAAAAGAAATCGGTGTAGAAAAAACCAATAAGAACTCTGGTGTATTACCTGAGCTTTTAAAAGCAACTTTTTCTAATGATAAGGTAGTAAGTAATATTGAGGTAATTGATGAAAAGCGTTGTGCTTTAACTGTCTTCAAGGATGAAAAAACTGAATCTCTAGTAACTGATTTTATAAAAGAAAATAAACTAGAACTTATTCAGTTACCAAAAAGTGAAGAAACATCAGCTCAGTTGGTTGAACGATTGGACAAAGAGCAAAGCTCTTTGTTGGAAGAAAAAAACAAATTGGAAGATAGAGCTAAAGAACTAACAAAAAAATATTTACATGATCTAAAAATTACTCATGACATATATAAGTGGCGACAAGCTCGTCATGAAGTAACTAAAGTAGCCAAGTCAACTAAAAATGTAGTGGCGTTTGAGGGTTGGTGTAATGAATTAGTTTTACCAAAACTTAAAGAAGCATTAGGTAGAGGCAAGGTAGTCTACTCTTTAGAAGAAATCGCTTTACAGGAAGGAGAAGAACCGCCGGTAGAATTAAAAAACAGTGCGTCAATTCAACCGTTTGAGATTATTACTCGATTGTATGGTTTACCAGCTCATAAAGATCTTGACCCGACACCATTTTTGGCCGGTTTCTTCTTCCTTTTCTTTGGTTTGTCATTGACTGATGTGGGTTATGGAATTTTCCTTATGGCAGTAGCACTTTTAGTACTATTTTATTTTAAGGTACCTCCGACCATAAAATTATTTGGAAAGCTACTATTTCTAATGGGACTATCCTCAGCTTTGGTAGGTCTATTATTTGGTGGATATTTAGGTATAGAGTCATCAAAATTACCGGCTCCATTACAAGCAATTCAACAGTTTGATCCTATTGGTAACCCGTTACCGGTTTTCTATTTGGCTTTATCGTTGGGAGTGGTGCAAGTAATGTTTGGTATGATGCTAAAGATTTATAGTGAGGCTAGAAATAAACGCCTACTTACTGGTTTGCTGGATCAGGGGCCGTGGTTACTTTTATTTGTCTCATTGATTCTTTTCGGAGCTGCTAAGATTGGCTATCTAAATGCCTCAGCTGATTCGTTATTGACTTTGGTATATCTGGCGGTAGCAATAGTGGTAGTAGCTAGTGGTCGAAATGGTGAAGGAGTTTTTGGAAAAATACAGATGAGTCTACTTAGTTTATATAATAGTATCGGTTATTTTTCGGATATTTTGTCATACTCCCGTCTATTAGCTTTGGGATTAGCGACCAGTGCGTTGGCTTTTGCAGTTAATTTAATTGCTGGAATTGTTAATGATATGATTCCTTATGTGGGAGCGGTGTTAGCTGTTCTTATATTGATAGCTGGACATTTGTTTACACTAGTGGTGAATACTTTAGGAGCGTTCATTCATAGTGCTCGTTTGCAGTTTGTGGAGTTCTTTGGTAAGTTTATCTCCGGCACTGGTAGGACTTTTAAACCGTTAAAACGAGAAGAGTCTTACATTACTATCGTAAAAGACAGTGGATAATTGTTTTTGCGAGGTATCTTTATTTTTTATAAAAATTAGTAAATAAAATTATGGAATTAACATTAGGAATGGGATTAGTTTTTGCCGGAGCAGCGATTGCTGCAGCGCTTGGTTTTAGTGGTTCAGCGATTGGTATGGGGCATGCTGGACAAGCGGCGGCCGGAGTACTGGGTGAAAAACCACAACTTTTCGGTAAAATGCTTTTGATGCAGGCTTTGCCTGGTTCACAAGGTATTTACGGATTAGTGGGAGCTTTCTTGATTTTGAATTTTTCAGGAGTATTGGGTGGTGACGGAACCGCTGTTATCGATACCGCTACCGGACTACAATACTTGATGGCTGGTTTGCCAATTGGTATTGCTGGTTACTTTTCTGGAATGTTTCAGGGAATTGTGGCTGCTTCCGGTATCTCAATGATTGCCAAGGATGAAACAAATATGGGACGGGCGATTGTGTTGTCTGTAATGGTGGAAACTTGGGCTATCTTTGGAGTTTTGATTAGCTTTATTCTACTTATCTCTATCTAGAGATTAAAGATAATAACTTACAACTAAATGGCGCTACAAGAAATTACTAACAAAATAAGAAAAGAAGCTGAGGCTGAAGCAACTTCTATCATAGCGAAAGCTGAGGAGGAGGTGGTTTTAATAGACAAAAAAACCAAGGAGCAGGTAGCTGGTCTTGAAGAAGAAAGTTTGAAATTTTTACAAAAAGAACAATCACAAAGAGAATCAGTAGTATCTTCCCTTGAAAAGCAAAAAACTAGCTTAGCAAAACAATCAGTAAAAAGGAGATTGCTAGATGAGGTTTATGATGAAGCTTTAAAACAACTACTAAATATTTCCAGTGAAGATTATATATCTTTACTAAAAAACAGATATCGATCTGTGGTACCGTCTGATGCAAAAATTTCTTTTGTTTTAGCTCCTAACAGTCGTTTTGAAGAAACAAAAAAAGTCGCAAGCGACCTTGGTTGGTCGGCTGAAATAAAATCTGATGATAAATTAAAAGGCGGATGTATTTTGGTGGGTGAGGATTTTGAGTTTAACTTATCGTTAGAAAAAATGTTTGCTGAAGACCGCTTATTATCTGAAACAGAAATTGCTGCTATTTTATTTTCAGGTAGTAAATAATCATAATTAATTTACTAAATTTATTACATGGAAACCTCCTACATCTACAGTGTCAGTCGAGTCAAAGCTCTTGCTAAAGAGTTATTAAGTGATTCTGATGTAGATCGTCTACTTACTACTTCACGTGGGGAAGAATTTGTTAAAGCAGTAAAGGAAACTTATTTGGTAAAGTTTTTAGAGGGTGAAAAAAATGAAGATATTTTTAAAGCTTTGGACAAAAGTCTGTTTGAATCTAAATATCTCATATCAAGTATTGCTCCTCAGACTAGTAAGTTTGATTGGTTGTGGATACGTTATGATTTGCATAATTTACGGATTTTTGTAAAAGCTAAAAAAGTTGGATTAAGTGAAGAAACTTTTAAAAATAGTTGGTCAAGACTAAGTAAGTATGAACCAGAAACTTTGCTTGAACACGTAAACAATAATACACTTAATCGATTGGAACCAGAATTAGTTGATATTTACGAAGAAGCTATCAAGACGGCTGAAGAGAAAGGGTTGGCTGAAGCAGATTTTGTCATTGATAGAAATTATTTTCGTCTAGCTAAAAGAATGATTACAGCAACTAAGGACTTAACTTTAGACAAGATATTGCGACTACAAATTGATGTCTACAATCTCAAGACCAGATTAAGAACTTTACAAATCAATCAATCTTCAGACGATTGGTTTGTTGAAGGAGGAAATATCGGTTTGGCACAAATAGAAACAAAAGATCAGGTTGTGTCTATGATTGGTCAGTTCGGTAATGAGACTAAGTATAGAGAAGCTTTTGATGTATATAATCAGGTTGGACATTTAACTTTAATAGAGCTGGCTTTAGATGAGTACTTTACCGATGCGGTAGCTGACCTAAGTCATGATATATTTTCTCCAGCCTCTTTGGTATTTTATTTTTGGCAATGCCAAAATAGTGCCAAACGACTCCAAACTATCTTGGTCGGGAAAGAAAACGGACAAGATAATGAGTTTATTTTAAAACATTTAACCAAAGCTTATGTCTAATTCTGATCAAAATCTAGTATATAAAGTGGCCATTATTGGTCCTGCAGATACTGTGTCAGGATTTCGGGCCTTGGGAGTAGAGGCGATTATAGCTCATGATGCAAGTGAAATGCTAGATAGACTGAAAGAAATAAAACAAGCGACTGTTACTGGCGGGGGAGTGGTTTATGCAGTGGTTTGTATCATTGAAGATTTATTAAAAGGAATTGACGATAAAGAGTATAGTAGGGTGGTGGCTGGGCCTTTGCCGGCAGTGGTTATTTTACCGAGTGCTAAAGGTAGTCAAGGCTTGGCTGAAGCTAGACTTAGACAGTTGGCTGAGAAAGCGGTAGGGGCAGCGATTATTTAATATTTAAAAGATTTTACTAATAATAATTTTATTACCATGACAAATTCAACAAATACACAAGAAACAAATACAGAAATGAAAACCGGACAAATCGTCCGTGTAACCGGACCGTTGGTACGGGCTAATGGTATGTCTGAAGCTAGACTGTACGAATTGGTGAAAGTATCAGAGGAAATGTTGCTTGGTGAAGTAATTGAATTGCATGGTGATGTGGCTTCTATTCAAGTATACGAAGATACTACCGGTATTGGTCCAGGGGATGCGGTGTATCGTACCGGAAAAACTATGTCAGCTGCTTTGGCTCCAGGCTTGCTTGAGTCTATTTACGATGGAGTGCAACGTCCACTTAAAAGTATTGAAGACGCTTCTGGTACTTTTTATATAAAACGCGGAATTGATGCAGAAGCTTTGGACAAAACCAAAAAGTGGGATTTCAAAGCAACCGCTAAAGTAGGAGATAAAGTGACGGGTGGAGATATTTTGGGTGAAGTGGATGAAACTAAATTGATTGTACATAAAGTGATGGTACCACCAAACGTTTCCGGTGAGATTACTGAAGTAAAATCAGGTAGTTTTAATATTACAGAAACTATAGCTCAAATAAAAACTGAGAGTGGAGAAGTGGTGTCGATAGCAATGTTGCAATACTGGCCAATTCGAGAACCGCGTCCTAAGAATAAAAAGATTTTCCCATCTCGTCCTCTTCTAACTGGTGGTCGTTCGATTGATACTTTTTTTCCAATTGCTAAAGGTGGAGCAGGATCTATTCCTGGGCCGTTTGGAGCAGGAAAGACAGTGACTCAACAGTCAATCTCTAAGTACTGTGATGCGCAAGTGATTGTTTATATCGGATGTGGTGAACGTGGTAATGAGATGACTGAAGTACTGTCTGAATTTCCACACCTGATTGACCCTAATACTGGTGAACCTTTAATGAAACGAACAATTTTGATTGCTAATACTTCCAATATGCCAGTGGCAGCGCGTGAAGCATCTGTGTATATGGGTATTACTATTGCTGAGTACTACCGTGATATGGGTTATCACGTAGCTTTGATGGCGGATTCAACCTCACGTTGGGCGGAGGCGATGCGTGAAATATCCGGACGTCTCGAAGAAATGCCAGGGGAGGAAGGGTACCCAGCTTACTTATCTTCACGTACTGCTCAGTTCTACGAACGGGCTGGTGTAGTAGAGACTTTGGGTTCAGAAGGGCGACAAGGTTCATTGACTGTGATTGGTGCTGTGTCACCTCCTGGTGGTGACTTGTCAGAACCAGTATCACAAGCTACTTTACGTGTGACTAAAACTTTCTGGTCACTAGACGCTGATTTGGCCTACAAGAAACATTTTCCAACCATTAACTGGCTATCTTCTTATTCATTGTACGTTGATAACTTTACTGACTTTTGGAAAAATGAAGTAGCTCCGGATTTTGCAGAGGTGCGCAAGCAAGCCATGGAACTTCTGGAAAAGGAGTCTAAGCTGATGGAGATTGTACGCTTAGTTGGTATGGAGTCATTGTCTAACTCTGACAAACTTACTCTTGAAGTAGCGCGTATGCTACGTGAAGACTTCTTGATGCAAAACGCTTTTGATCCGGAAGATGCTTATATGTCAATTAAGATTCAGTATAATCTTCTTAAATCAATTGTTACTTTCTATAATGAAGGTCAAGTGGTGGTTGGTAAGGAAGATTTTGATTTTGCTAAATTTAAACAAATGGAAACTTTTAAAGAAGTTGGTCGATTGAAAGAAAACAAAGAAGAGGTAGCTTATCAGTCATTTATGCAAAGAGTTAAAGAAGAAATAAACACTTTAGCCTAAATAAAGATAAATTAAGAAAAAGATATGAGTCAAAAAGAATACAAAACAGTATCATCAATCACCGGACCGCTTTTGGTAGTTGAAGGAGTGAGTGGGGTAAAATACGAGGAGTTAGTAGAAGTAAGTGTGCCAGGAGAAACTAAAACTCGCTTTGGAAAGGTACTTGATGTGTCAGAGAATAAGGCGGTGGTACAAATGTTTGATCCGACGGCTGGAGTACAAGCCGAAGGTACTAAGGTGCGTTTTCGAGGAGAAACTCTTAAGCTTGGAGTGACAGAGGATATGCTTGGTCGAGTGTTTACTGGTGCTGGTGTGGTAGCTGATGGTGGTCCGGAGTTGATTCCAGAAAAGAAGATCGACATCAACGGTAACGCGATTAACCCATACAGTCGTGAGTTTCCAAATGACTTTATTCAAACTGGTATTGCTTCAATTGATGTAATGAATACTTTAGTGCGTGGTCAAAAGCTGCCGATTTTCTCTGGTTCTGGTTTACCACATTCACGTCTAGCAGCGCAGATCGCTCGTCAGGCAAAGGTGAAAGATGGCGGAGAATTTGCCATCGTATTTGCTACTCTTGGTGTATCTTTTGAAGAAGCTGAATACTTCAAGCGTCAGTTCCAAGATGCTGGAGCGCTAGAGCGAAGTGTACTTTTCATCAACACCGCTGCCGACCCAGTGGTAGAACGTATTTCTACACCACGTATGGCTTTAACTACAGCCGAGTATTTGGCTTTTGAAAAAGATATGCACGTACTTGTAATTCTAACTGATATGACCAACTACTGTGAAGCTTTGCGTGAAGTGTCTTCAGTGCGAAAAGAAGTACCGGGGCGTCGTGGGTACCCTGGGTACTTATATACTGACCTCTCTACCATTTACGAACGAGCTGGTCGTATTAAAGGTCGATCGGGAACTATCACTCAGATTCCGATTCTCAGTATGCCGGATGATGATCGTACTCATCCGGTGCCGGACCTTACCGGATACATCACTGAAGGACAGTTTGTGATTTCTCGTGAACTTTACCGGAAAGGCATTTTTCCACCAGTGGACGTACAAGGTTCATTGTCACGACTTTGGTCAGCTGGAGTAGGAGAAGGAAAAACTCGTGATGATCATAAAGAACTCAAGGATCAATTGTTCGCTTCTTACGCGGTTGGTCGTGAAGTACGAGAGCTTGCGGTTGTGTTAGGAGAAGCTTCACTTGATGAAAATGATAAAGCCCACCTACGTTTTGCTGACGCTTTTGAAAGAGAGTTTGTTGGGCAAGGAGAGTTTGAAAACCGTTCAGTTGAAGAATCATTAGATATTGGATGGAGATTACTTGCCATGCTTCCACGCGAAACTTTAAAGCGTGTAAAGTCTGATATGGTGGATAAATACATGCCAAAGACTGGGGAGAAAACTACTGCTTAATTTTGTTAAACTAAGACTATGATATTAAAAGTCAGCCCAACCCGAATCGCACTTTTGAATCTTAAAAAAGAATTGAAAGTGGCTAAGAAGGGACATAAGTTGCTAAAAGATAAGCGAGATGGACTAATCAAAAAGTTCATGGTGATTATCTATGAAGCACGTGATCTTCGTCGTTCAGTCGAGGAGCGTTTGGGTATGGCTTTTGATTCTTATCAACGATCAAGTGCAATGACTTCTAGATTAGCTCAAGAAGTGGCTCTTTTAGTACCAAATGCTAAGACTTCACTTGAAGTCGATATCAAGACTGTGATGTCGGTAAAGATTCCGGAGTTTAAGATCACTAAAGAAGGTTCCGCCTTTTCGTATGGTTTTTTGGATACTTCAGGAGATTTAGATAATGCGATTAGTAAATTTGACGAGGTCTTTGTTGATATTATTCGCTTAGCCGAACTTGAGAAAACGGCTGAAAATCTAGCTGATGAAATTGAAAAAACCCGCCGTCGTGTATCGGCTTTGGAGAATGTGATGATACCAAACCTACAAGAAACCATTAAGTTCATCTCTATGCAACTAGACGAACGTGCTCGTGACGCGGTGGTGTCTACTATGAGAGTAAAAGCAATGATTGTGGCGAAGGAGGGGTAGAAAAAAAGAAATTATTAGATATTAAAAAGTCGTTAGCTGCTAACTGACAACTTGATTCTAATTAAAAATCACATTTTATTTCACACGCTTTTTTGGTGTGTACAAATGTGTAATATTACTATATATTTAGGGTTGTTTTTGTATAATTTAGTTAAGGAGTAATAAAAATGATAAACTTCGTTTTCTTTTTGTATTTCTTGTATAAGAAAAAAATTAAAGAAAAAAATGAGTTAATTTTTAGAACAGTAGTTGAAGATTTATGTTTGTTATCTAGTTACGCGTATATAGAATGTGAGGGAAATTATTTTCATGATTTTCTAAGCGAGTTAACCTTTTGTTTGGATAGGGAAAAAATAAAATATATATTTTATTTGTGTTGGCTTAAAAATCGTTCGACTTCTCCATATTCAATCAGTTATCTATTAGGCAGAGAGCTCTATGCTGCCGAGATAATGATAATAAATAATCTTAACCAAGTAAATTTTAAATATTGTGTTAAGGTAAGATATGATTAAAACCTCTTTCTGTTAAAAGCTTGTTGTCTAAAAGATAGCAAGCTTTTACTTTATTTCCTGTTGCTATTTTATGAATTTGATTGGGGTTGATAAGGAGGAAAACAGTGGCGAAAGCGTCAGCTTTCGCCACTGTTTCTGCTTTTACAAAAGTTCCGTCAATTCCATTATTTTTATCATCACTATTATCACTGTCATTTTTTTGAGTCGTATTTACTATGTGATTGTAGGTTTTATCTTTTATTTTCCACTGTCTTTTATGAGGACTGGAGGCGGCAAAGCCTTGGTTTAGTAAAGTGGTGCTACCAATAAATGTGCCGGTTTGTATCGGGTGTTCTAAATAAATTTCTACCGGTTCTCCATTGTCACTACTAGCGTAAATATCCCCACCACCGTTAATTAAAAAATAAGGTAATTGATAAATGTTTTTTAGCTCAACAGACAACAAATCAACTAAATAACCTTTACCAAATCCACCCAGATCAACTCGACCGGATTTTAAAATAATTTTGTCATCATTAATTTCTAAATCAGTTAAAGGGTTGGGAATTTTTACCTTGGTTTCTTTTATTTTAAATGAATATAAGGCATCATAACCGCGATTTTCTAATATTTCACCAATTAGAAAATTAAATAAGCCGTCAGTTTGTCTATATAAATCTTGTCCGTATTTTAATATTTCAATGGTCATTTGGTCTGGATTTTCCAGAATGCCGGTAGTGTTTAGTTTGGTTATCAAAGAATCTGGTTTGAAGCGAGAGTATTTGGCTTCAAAAATGTCGATAAAAGAACCGAGACCGTCGTAGACGGTCTCGGTTCTTTTATCGTCCAAATCAGTAAAAATTTCAATCCACCAGACTGTGCCTAAAGCTTTGATTTCCGGTAGTATCGTAGACATTTAGCTTTGGCTGATGATGTCAGCTACTGCATTGTTGAAAGCTTCTGAAGTAAGAGAAGCTCCGCCAACACGAGACAGGTGTATTTGGTCAAGTTTTTTGCCAATCACTTCAGATTTGTATACTTCATCAAAACGCTCTTGGTATTTATTGGCGTAACCACTGTCTTTGCCGTCATATTTTACTTGAGAGTTGGTTACCATACCATCATTTACTTCCAAAATAATTTCAATTTCTTGAGTTTTACGGCTGGGATTTACGTAAGTGGCTTTTTGAGTGAAAGTTTGTGGGGTAGAGCTTGTTGGTAAGGTTTTGTCACCTACGTTGTTTTCTTTTGTGGTGTTTACTTCTGTTTTTGTGTCTGTTGTATCGTCAGTCTTTGTGTCGTTACTGAAAAAGAAAGTGTAACCCAAAGCGAGGATTATTACTCCGATAATTATAAAAACAATTGGCATATCAAGGTGATGAAAATATTAATTTTAAAGTTAGTATATTTATACTATAATGTATCAACTTATTCAATTAAACGTTAAATCTTGTTACGGTCTTGTGAAAAAAATATTTCAGTTAATTAAGGCAAAGCTAGACAATATAGCGATGTATCGAACGGTAACTTTGTCATTATCAATATTGGCCAGTTATTCAATAATATTAGGTTTCTTTGGTGTTTTAGCATATAGCGGGCTGGAACAGGTACTTTCTTTGATTACTGCTTTAGCGGTGGCTCTGGTGGTAAACATCATTTTAGGTAAGTTGTTTAAAGTACATGTAAATAATGAGTCAGCTATCATTACTGCACTTATTATATTCTTCCTAGTTTTACCAACTCAGTTATCAGAAATAGGTGATTTATGGTTGATTGCTGCAGTTACATTTTTGGCGATTTTGTCAAAATTTGTAGTGGCGAGAAAAGGCCAACATATTTTTAATCCAGCGGCGTTTGGTGTATTTGCTTTGGCTTTGCTTTTTCTTATATTTCCATCGTTTGGGTATTTTGAATCGGCTTGGTGGGTTGGTACACCAGCCTTATTTATTCCACTTTTGTTAGTAGGTAGTGCGGTGGTTCTTAAAGTAAGAAAATGGGTTCCGGTACTCACTTTTCTTGCGGTTGCTTTTGTAACTTTTTTGTTTGAAGAATGGCGATTTGGTTTTGATGTTACTGAAACTTGGTTAAACTTCTGGTTGATGGGCCCTAGTCTGTTTTTAGCTCTTTATATGTTGACCGAACCATTTACGATGCCGTCAACTAAAAAGATGCAAATAACTTACGCGGCTCTGGTAGGTTTTTTGTCACAAACTGCTTTATTTGTTTCATTTATCATGATTACTCCAGAATTAGCCCTTATTATCGGTAATTTGGTTTTTTATGGTACCAGACTACGGCAGAAACTAGTTTTGAAGTTGGTAGAGAAAAGGGAGGTAGCAAAAAATACTTGGGAATTTGTATTTGAAAAACCAGCCGGTATGGACTTTAAGGCAGGTCAATATTTGGAATGGATGTTACCACATGAAAATATGGACAGTCGAGGTATTCGAAGATATTTTACTATAGCTTCTGCTCCTGACATAGACTTTCTAAAAATGGCTGTACGGTTTGGTGACAAGGTTAGTAGTTACAAAACAAAACTAAAGGACATGAATATAGGCGATACTATTATTGCCAGTCAATTAGCTGGAGATTTTCTTTTACCGGATAAGTCAGGAGAAAAATTAGCTTTTGTAGCTGGTGGTATTGGTATTACACCATTTTTGAGTCATTTAGAAGCAATGAATAGTAACGGAAATAAACATGAAACAACTTTATTCTATTGTAACAATTTTGCTACAGAGATTGCTTATAAAGATAAGCTAGATAGTTTAACGGAAGTTTTGCCTTTCAAAGTAGTTAATGTTTTAGCAAAAGAAAATATAGCCGGTTGTGAAGCTGGGTACGTAACAGAAGAAATAATCAAGAAACATTTACCGGATTATCTAGAGCGAACTTGGTACATATCCGGTCCGTCCGGTATGGTGGATGCTTATACGGGTCTTCTCAAGAAACTTGGTGTTCCAAGTAAACAAATCGTACGAGATTTCTTCCCGGGGTTAGCTTAAAAAACTTAAGAAAATTATATAAATATCACCACTCAATTGGTTTTTGGTTGTGTTTTTTTAGGTAGATGTTGGTTTGGCTGAAATGTTTGCTACCAAACCAGCCGTTGTGAGCGGAAAGTGGGGAGGGGTGTGGTGCGGTGAGGATGAGGTGTTTGTTCTTATCTATTAGACTAGTTTTAGCTTGAGCGTAGCGTCCCCAAAGTAGAAAGACCACGTGCTCTTTTTGCTCAGAGATGGTTTTGATGATTGTGTCGGTGAAAGTCTCCCAGCCGAGGCCTTGGTGCGAGCCGGCGTAGCCGGCTCGCACAGTCAAAGTAGCGTTTAAAAGTAACACTCCTTGCTTAGCCCACCTTCCTAAATTACCGGATTCCGGTATTTCTTTTCCCAGATCGTTATTGATTTCTTTATAAATATTTTTAAGTGAGGGTGGAATTTTTTCACCGTCTGGTACCGAAAAACAAAGGCCGTGTGCTTGGCCAAGTCCGTGGTAAGGATCTTGTCCTAATATTACTACTTTCACCTCGTTAAATGGACAAAGAGAAAAAGCGTTAAAAATATTTTTAGGATGCGGATAAATAACCTCTTTTAGATAAGCCTCACGAACTTTGTCAGTCAGCTTTTTAAAATACGGTTTTTCAAACTCTTTAGTCAAAGTTTTTTGCCAACTGGTTTCAATGTTTATGTTCATACTTATTTTTGACACTTGGGACAGTAGTGGGTACCGCGTCCCGCTACTCGAGTCTTTTTTATGATGGTACCACAGACGGGGCACTCGGTGTTTTGTTTACCAAACACTTTTAGATAATCAGTGTAGTTTCCAGTTTCACCACCAGTATCGACAAAATGCTGAAAGGTGGTACCGCCTACCTCAATGGATTTTTTCATTATTTCACCACCAGCTTCAGCGATAGCAAACGCTTCTTTTTTGGTAACCTGACTAGCTTTTCTAGTCGGTCTAACTTTAGCTAAATATAGAGCTTCGTCTACATAGATATTACCAAGACCGGCAATAAATGATTGGTCTAAAAGTACTGCTTTAATACTAGTATTTCTCTGTTTTAATTTCTTAGCGAACTCTTCATAATTAAAATTGTCCGAGATTGGTTCCGGTCCAAATTTGGCTTTTGCTCTTTCTGTTTCATTTGTATCAGTAATTTTTACATAACCAAACAATCGCATATCGTTGAAAAATAGGGAAGAGTTATCGGTAAAATGAAAAGCCACTCTGGTGTGACGGTTGGGTAAACCCAGACTGTCTTTATCAGAACCAAAGTGACCACCGCCTAAAATACCTTTTTTATCGACGTAGAAAAATTGCCCAGTCATCTTCAGGTGCACCAAAAGATGAAGATTGTTTTCATTGGAAAAGTTAAAAATCATTAATTTACCGACACGATCAATTCCGGAAAAAGATTTACCTATAAGTTTTTTTGTAAAGTGTTTATCTTGAGCAACTGTTTTGGGGTGAAATACTTCAATCTTTTTGATCGGTTTGTCGATAATTTTATTTAATAGTTGTAGTCGAACGGTTTCGACTTCTGGTAGTTCTGGCATATTGTTATTGTATGGCGATTGATCAAAAAAGCAAATAAAAACCGCCAAATTTCTGGCGGGAAGATTTACTGAAATCTTATTATGATTAATTTCTTATCTTTTTCAATCCAACATGCCACCTGTTTTCTCCTGTTCTTAACGCTACTAAAACTAGGTATATTCATTATTTCTTGAGGTATTGTTATTCTATTCCATTTGTCTGGACTAACCAAAATAAAAGGACTTGAACCAGATTTAGGTGTTAAAATAATTTTATATCCCAGTTTAGAAGAACTGTCTTTCCATGTCATTATTTCTAACTCTGAACCGAAAAGATTTTTAATGAAAGAAATCATTTTTTGCCCAAAGCAAATTCTGTTTTTTGTATCCTTTAGAAAAGCGTATGTAGTATGCATTTATAGACCTCACTACTATAGAATCCACTGGTAAGATACAACAAATAAAATTTTCTTCAAGTATTAGCCTTCAAAAGCGGTGTGGGTAATTAGTTAATAGATGATTTTAGATAATGGTACACTTCACTATAATAAGTATGTTAAATCAAGAGCAATCAGACTATATAAAGTCCCTTAAGGTTACTCATCCGGACGTTGAAGAAGGAACTTTAAAAAATTTATTGATTAATGCTAACTGGAGTTTTGATGAGGTAGAGGAAGCGATTGCGCTTTATAAAGGTAAAACTGAAACAGAAAAACTAAATGTTGTTCAGCCTCCTAAACCACAAGCTTTTGTGTCATCACAATCATCACAACTTTCAAAATCATCAGAATCGGTTGACGTTGATGGTATGGATGATGGATCAGAATTAATAAATCCAAAAAATGAGTCTTCTGAGTCTGTTAAAAAGGAAGAAACTAATAATTTTAATAATTCTATTGAAGAAGATCCAAAAATTTCTAAAGCTTCAGAATTTCTTAAGTCTGAAGTTGAAACCAAAAACAGCGATAATTTAGATAAAGTCAGTCAAACTAAAAATCTAGGAGATACACCAGTTTATGGCTTTAGTAAATCTGAAGAAATAGAGGTTTCAGATGATAATCCTACTTCAAACACGACAGCTTTAAAACCAACTAATAATCTATACAAAGTATTGATTATAATATTTTTAGCAGTTTTTTGTTTTGCCAGCTTGGCTTTTATTGGTTATTACGCTTATCAACAATTCAGTTTTAATAAGGTTGTAAAATTAAATAACCAAAATATTTTAAGTACTACTCTTGCTAAGATGTCGGAGATAAACTCCGCTGCTTATAAAGTAGAGTTTGGCTTGTCTGTAAATGAAAGAGAAGCAAATGCTCGGTCAATCGATCAGGTATTTACTGTCAGTGAAGAAGAAAGAGAGGCTTTAAACAGGGATAAGAGAAGAGTGGATGATATTTCTGAAATATTGTCTGATATTAGAGCTTATCCCTATAGGGCTGATGTAGCTAGTAATTATGAAGAAAGTCAAAGTTTTCCGTTAACTTTAGATATATTGTCTGTTAGTAGCACTGATCCGTTTGGGCGGCCTTATTTGTATGAACTGACTGAAGGAGGAGAAGCCTTTAGTCTAACTGCAGAATTTGAAACTGATAGTGCTATTAACAGTCTGAAGGAGCGCGACTATCTAGATACGTTAATTTTTGACGATAAGAAGGTTACGTTTCAACAAAATAGTTTCGTATCAAGTCGTTCTTTCGACGGTAAGCCGGAATATCCAAAAATAATTGAGGCTTTTGCAGATGGGGCGACTGAACTCGAACTAATAGTTAATTCTGATGCTGAAATGGTATTTGCGGTTGATGGGGCTTTTGATAAGTCAGTCGAAAATTCTACTGACTTGAGATTTGGTGTTAGTGGACAAGCTTCCTTTGGTGATATGATGTTTGCGGTAGCGGCCGAATTTAGAAAAAAGGCTGAAGATTACTATTTTGTTGCCACTAAATTTCCAGCATTTTTAGGTAATTTTAATAATTATAAAGGAAAATGGATACACTTTACTCAAGCCGATGTGGAAGAAGAAGTGGGAGTTGGTTTGATGGATTTTGAAGAAGTTATAGAAGAACTGAACGGCGGTGGCGGTGAATCTGTTTCTGGAGACTACCAAGCCCAATTTGAAGAAATAATAAAAACAGCCGATAAACATAGTGTATTTATGATTGAGTCTTCTAATCAAGTCATAGTTGATGAAAGAGAATTAACTGAGTATAAACTTAGACTTTCAAGAGATAATATTGTTACCTTTTATGAAGATATTTCAGCAAAATTGGCTACTTATGACCATCCGTTAATTGAAAGAAATGAAGAGGTGTTAGAAGAGCTGAAAAAAGCAGATTCAGCTCTAGCCTTCGATTTTATTAACGAAAATATAACTCTGAGCCTCTTTTATGACAAGAAAGGCTTTCCGGTGCGATACCAGATTGATATAAGATATATTCCGACTCTGGAAGCGGTAAGTGTAAAAGATAAGCAAGTAAATGTCGTTTTGAGTAGTACTTTTACAAATATCAACAAAAGAAATGAAGTCGAAACCCCGAACGAATATATCGAACTAAAAGATGTGCTGGAGGAAATGAAAGAATATAGCAATAACATTTTCTTACAAAATAACACTATATTTAAATACGCTTCAAGTGCTATTGAGTAAATTATCGTTATGAATTAATTTAGATTAAACTTAAAA
Source organism: Minisyncoccota bacterium (assembly GCA_041389025.1). Lineage (GTDB taxonomy): Bacteria > Patescibacteriota > Minisyncoccia > Phycocordibacterales > UBA918 > OLB19. The sequence goes on along the minus strand of JAWKSP010000001.1, from coordinate 505,937 downwards.
AACCACTTCTAATATACAGAAGTGGTTTTTTAAATTTAAACTGGCCTGATTTCAATAAAGCGGTTTTTCCAAGCTTTTAAGAATTTTTCTTTACTTATGGTGCCGCCACCAGTTTTTTCAGCCGGATCGTTATAATGGATAATGTTGTTTTCAAGACCATTTATTACTACCAGATGTGGTATAGGGTTGGTTGGTTCAAAAGTATAGTGAACTGAAGCCAGCACCGGTCCTGTTTCTAGTGCTGTTTCTAATTTAGCTAAAGCTCCTTCTTTGTCTAAGTAGCTAAAGTCTTTACTCTCACCATCTAATTTATATTTTTTGGATAAGTTTATCAGGCCTGAGTGGATCCAGCCAGCGTCTTCTAGGTAAGCTCCGGCTTCTAAACCGGTTTCAAACAAACTATCAACCGACACTTTTTCTCCTTTATAATATTCAATTATCATAGCCAGACCAGCCACACCGCAACCTATTTTTTGTCGACTAGGGTTTGTTATATCAGAAAATTGAGAGTAAAAGGGAACAAAGAAGTTGTTTTCAGCACTTTGAGCAGATTTTTGGGTCGTGCGCCGGATGGAGACACTCTCTGTTTTTTGTGATAGTGGAGGAGTAAGGCTTCGTGTTGTGTTGTCGTCGTTAGTTTGAGTGGAAGCAACTTTTTTTTCTTCTTTTTTCTTCCTTAACTCCTCTTCGTATTCTTTTGAGGTTATTATCTGAACATATATCGGTGAAGGTTTTTTAGGGTCGGTTGATGAAACAGTTTCTTCACTGAGTTTGATGGGGTTGTATGTGGCACTGACGATAACTGGTATCGCAAGTAGGGTTACGGTAATAAATGTACGCTTCAAAACTTTATGATTATATCGCAAATTTTGGGTTGCTTGAAATTGATTTGTGTTGTCTAGTCTTTGACAATAACTTTTGTCCCTAAAGTAGCCCAATTGTATAGATTTCTAGCCTCATTTGGTCGCATGTTTACACAGCCGTGAGAATAAGCACTACCAAAACTGTTGTGCCAGTATGCGCCATGTATCACTGCACCACCTTCGGTAAAATATAAATTCCAAGGTACGCCGGGTAAGTCGTAGTATTGCTGGTCTCTTAGATAAGGTAACGGTCCTTGCATGTAGCGGCTGGGAGTTTTTTTAAATATGGTAAATTCACCGCGCGGGGTTGGGGTGAGTTCGAGACCGGTGGATATTTTTGTTTCCATAAAAATATAGTAGCCCTCATAAGCGGTTAGGGTTTGGTCGCTTCTGTCTACCACTATAATTTTTTCGGTGCTGGTACTGCTGGTTACTGGTTCGGTGCTTGTGCTATTTGCTTCTTGTTCAACTTTTCCTTTATCCCAAACCGTTTTTGAGCCTTCATCTAAAAGTACATCAACGTAATCAGAGGCTACATACCAGTCACCTTTTACTCTCTCCGGATAGCGCAACCATTCATCAAAAACAATTTTAAACCAAGTTATATTGTCGTGTTCAACTTTGCCGCCAACTTTTAGTACAACCCCGTTTCTAAGCCGTTCGACTATCGGATATTCTTGTCCTGGACCAGAACGTACCAAAAGACACTCACCTTCAAAGTGTGGTCCGCAACCATCGGTTACTTCTACGTATTCAAACAAAACCTTATCAATCGGTAACATTTCTGGTGTGGTTGAAGTACCGGTTTCTATAATGACAGCTTCCTCAGAATGGAGAAAAGGATTGTCTGGAGCGGTTTCAAATTTATAATCGATAATTTCTGGTCTGTCGATTTTATCTGGAGAATTTTGGTTTATAAATAAAATTTTTTGAAGGAAAACCGTAACAATAATTAGGAAGAGAGAGAGTGCCATAAAAGCCCCGATTGTCTTTACTGTTCGAATAGTGAATCTTTTATGTTTTTTATTCTTGCTCATGTTGTTTTCTATAATAATATAATAACAAAATATAGCGATTTAAAAGACTATGGTATTTTCCTAAAAGTGTACCAAAGTGACAATAAAGCTGATACCCAGACGATGGTAAAAATGCTCCACCACAAGCCGATAATGCTAAACATGAACACAAACGTAACAAAATAAAAGGCGATAAGAGGTACTATTGTTTGTCTTACCACTCCTAAGACCAGAGGAAAAATTGGCTTTTTAAATCCTCGTAAAATTGCTTCGGTGACAAATATCAAACCATAAGCCCAAGTGATAAAAGCGGCGATAGCCAGATAGTCGGTTCCAAACGTTATTATATCGGGAACTTCAGTGAAGAATCTCATCAGTGGTTTTCCTCCCAAGAGAAGAATAATTGTACCCAAAGTACTTAAAGCCAGAATATATTTTACCCCCACTTTAGCTATTTCTTTTATACGTTCAAACTTTTTAGCACCGTTGTTTTGGCCTATTAGAGTAAGGACAGCAATGTTTATACCGATGCTTGGTATTAAAACTATTTGCTCAATACGAATAGCTGTACCGTAGCCAGCCACCGCTTCTTTGCCGTATTGGCTGACAAAATATGTAATGATAAAAGCTCCGATAGCTACTGTCATCATGTTTAGACTGGCTGGTAAACCTTGAGAAATAATGTCTAAGTAAATTTTTTTAATTGGACTTAAATAGCATTTAAGACACGCTTGATCTATTAGTCCAGTTTGCCAAACTTTGTAGACAATATAGATCAGTCCAAACAGGTTACTTACGATGGTGGCAATCGCAATACCCAAGGTGCCGAGTGCGGGCAAACCAAACCAGCCAAGGGCCAGAGCTGGGCTAAGTAGTAGGTTTAAAAAGAGTCCGGCAATAAGAACATTGCGATAAGATTTTGTATCACCAACAGCGTTTAAGATACCGTTTAGTATGATGACCATGGCAATAAAAATTGAACCTAGGAAGATTGGTTGCATGTATAAAAGAGTGATGTCCAAGTAAGAGTCTGAGGCGCCTAAAAATTTAAACATGGCTGGAGCTGAAAAATATCCAGCAATGGTGATTATGACGGAAGTAATTAGACCAAAAGATATAGTCTGGGTGGCGTATTTTTTAGCATCTTCTTCGTTGCCGGCACCCAGCTCATTAGCGATAAGGGCGGTTACTCCGGTACCGATACCGATTGCTAGAGCAATAATAATAAAAAATACCGGAAAAGTAACCGATAAGGCCGCCAATGCCTCACCGGAAATTTGTCCGGCTACCCAACTGTCGACTATGTTGTACATAGTGTTAAAGAAAAAGCCGATTGAAGCGGGTACAGCAATCGCGCGTAATAATTTAGGGATGGGTTGTGTAATCAGGTTGCCGTTAGTGTAAACATTCATAGTAGCTAGTATAACACCCTATATTTAGTAAATAAAAACAGGATCAATTACATATTACATTGATCCTGAAGGTTAATTAATCTAATCTGTGTGAATTTTCAATCTTTATCACCCCTATAATTATTATATTCTTCTTCGCTGAGCCAACGTACGGGTTTCCAGCGGCTATGCTTATTGTCAGTTTGACCATGAACATAAACAAGTTCAGCTTCAAAAAACATCCGTCCAAATTTCTTTTTATTATTTATTGTTATAGGAAAGGGTGAAAATTTCTTAAAGGCTTTTTTGTCACCGTACTGATAAATTTTTTTCAATATTAATCCCTCAAAAATTATATGTACAAAGCGACTAATTTTATACAATAGATTTTAAATAATTACAAATTTAAGGTATATGATTCTTTTCTCATATTTATATTTTGATGGTAAAATTTATAAATATGAAGAAGATTTACATTTGGTTTTTAGTTTTTTTAGTGGTTATGCTAGCTTTATTTTTTTATAAACAAGCTCATGCTCCAACTTCAGATAATTTATTAATACAAGAAATAGAAAATATTAATCAGGATATTAATGAAAATACTCTTATGTCACTTGCTTTAACTTCACCAGCTTTTGTTGATGGTCAAAACATCCCATCTAAATACACTTGCGATGGTGAAAACATAAATCCAGAATTACATATTTCTGGTATACCAGAAGGGACCGTTTCTTTGGTTTTGGTAATGGATGATCCTGATATTCCAGATAGTGTGAAAGAAAGTAGAGGAATAGAAAAATTTGATCACTGGGTGATATACAACATGCCTCCAGACACGACCGTAATAAAAGAAGGGGAGAAGGTAGGAAATGAAGGTCTGTCCTCTCGGGGTGAGACAGGATATGTGGGGTCGTGCCCACCTGATCGTGAACACCGCTACTTTTTTCGCCTTTACGCTTTGCCAAATACTTTGAATTTTATAAAAACTCCAACTTTAGATGAGGTTGAGACAGTTGCTAAAGAATCAGCTATAGAAAGCACTATTTTGATGGGGCGGTATCAAAGAACTGATAGGTAAAATTTATTAAAATATTTTAATTATTTTAATAAATTTTGCTTAGATAATTTTGTGGTTTTCTAAATTAAATTAGATATTGTAAGAATCTTAGTATCTGATAGTCTGTATATAGAGGGGTGTTAATAGTTTAACCTAATAAAATATGACAGCAAATATCAAAAAATTAGGAGTATACGTAGTATTAACAGTAACTTTAATGGGGCTAACTGTATCTAATGCACAAGCACAAATAATTACCGCTGAAGATGTCTCTAATCAAGAGCGGGTTGTGGCTGAAAAAATTCTTGAAACACTAGAAGAGCAACTAAGATTGGTACAGATGGTATACATTCAAAGATTGGAACGGCAAGTCTTTGAGCTTGAGATGCTAGTGAACACAAGGTAATTATTGGTAAATAAAATAAAAAAATAGTATTTTTCTTCCCGTAAAATTTTATTTTGTCGGGAAGTTTTTTGTGTTCATTTTAACCAAAAGTAAAAGTAAAAGCGCGGAATTTTGGTTTAACTTTTAACTTTAACTTATGGGTTTTGTACTCAATATCGGTGTAGATATGGTACATTTTTTCATCCTCTATGTTTAATGTACCTTTTACTACATCGACACCAGAATTATCTTTAGTAATTGGTTTGTCATCAATAAATATTTCGGCTGATGTAGGGAAGTTATTTCCTAATACCATATATACTTCTTTGGCAGTAAACTCAAAAACTATCTCATTGTTTTCATTCATGCTCTCGGCGTATTCGTTGGTTATTTCCCAGTCACCTTTAAGATACAGTTTATTTGTTTCTATATTTTCTGGTAGGAAAAAATTTTGTACCCCAACTTCATTTAATCTTCCATTAGCTAGATATTGATTACGTTTAGCCCCAAAGTATATCTCCGGACTAGTGATTGATTTAAAATTTACCTCAGTCAAATTTTTTACTTCACCTACTCTATCTTTTGGTTTGCTACCTAATTTTTCTAAAGCGTCCCTAATCACTTTTTCAGTTTCTTCGTAGGCTCCTTCACCAATATGGTCATAGATGATTTCACCTTTTTCGTTTATTAGATATTTGCGTGGCCAGTACTTGTTACCAAAAGCTCGCCAAGTCGCATAACCATTATCAAGCACCACCGGATATTTTATGCCAAATTCGGTTATTGCTTTTTCAACGTTCTCTCTTTTTTGTTCAAAAGAAAATTCCGGTGTATGGACACCAATAATCTCCAAACCTTGGTCGTGATAACGATTGTACCAATCATTTAAGTGGGGAATGGTGCGTCTACAGTTGATACAGCTATAGGTCCAGAAATCTAATAAAACTATTTTTTCACCGCGAAATTGTTCTAAAGTAATCGGTTGTTCGGCAGTGTTTAGATAGCTTTCAATACCAGTTAGCTCTGGAGCAATAATTTTTTGATTGGTCGGTAGACTGGTATTTTTTAACACATCCATAGTCTCACTATTTTTATTGTCATCGACTTTATCAAGCAGGTTTTGTTCGAACTTTGTTATATCTAGGAAGCCAGCATCAAGAATCGCGGTTTCTATTTTTTTATCTACACCGGTTACTATCGCTAGTCCAACTAAGGCAATTAGTATACCCATACCTCGTTTAACCCAGCCTCGTGAATCGGCTGCTCCATAAAGCTTGGATACGAGCTTTTGTCCTAAAAGAGCAATTAAAATTAAAACTAGTGACAAGCCAAGTGTGTAGGCTAGTAGATAGACCAAACCAAGTCCAAATGAGCTAGGGAGTACGGTCGCTAAAATCACAAAATAAGTTGGTGAACAAGTCGAGAAGACTGGTCCCAAAGCAGCCCCCATGAGGATATCTCCCCACACACTTTGTTTGTTACTTCCTTTGGCTAACAGTTTTTGTGAACTATTATTTATAACAGCGTTGAACTTAAGTTTTTCCCAAAGTGATGGGAAGATAAGTATTATTCCTAAAAGCAGAAGTAAACCACCAGAAAACCACTTCCAAAATGATGGAGGTATATCAATAACCAATGTTGTAGCCTTAAGTAGTAGGGTAAAGACAATTACTGATACTGCTAGTGATGCGGTGATGATATAAGGTTTCCAAGGATTTTTATGGTCGGTCGCTGAGCCACCAATCACTACCGGTAATAACGGTAATATACAAGGGGCTAAGACTGTTAATGCTCCAGCTATAAAAGAAATAATAAGTAAGGTCATAAGACTTTAAATAATTTCAGCCACAATAGCATCAACATTTGAAGCTCCGCTCCATTTTTTAATCAAATTTCCGTCGGCATCAACTTGAATAAAAGTATGTTGGGTAGTTACGCCGTATTTTTTCTTTAATTCAGTTTCTTTGTCATAATCAAGTTTTAGAATGGTAAGGCCGTCTGGTACACCAGTTTCCTTTATGCTTTTATCAGCTGCACGACAAGACGGACACCAACTGGCGTGAAAAAATAAAACTACATCACCCTCATTGGCCAGGGCTAATTTATCGGTAGAATAAGCTTCATAAGATCCAGCTACTGTTTGGTGTTCGGTCATTGTACTGTTCGATTGCTCCATCATCGCACCGCCTTTTTCTTCTTCCATCATGGCATCAGTATTTCCTTCAGTACTTTCCATCATCGCTCCTTCGGGAACAGTTTCGCTTTCTTCCATCATCATTTCGCTTTCTCCTAGTATATTTTCTTCCATTGAGTCATCGCCATTAAGAGTCATAAAAGCAATAAATCCAATAATTAGTAGTACAACTATTATAGTAATAATACCTTTGTTACTATTGTTTTCTTCCATAAGTCAAATTTTATTTTTTTAATTTATATTATTAAATATCTTAAATTTACCTCTATCTATTTTAGTTATCAGTCAAATAGATAAAGATAATCGCCGTAGCCGGCTTCAAGCATTTTGTTTTTTGGCACAAAATTTAAAGCCAAAGAATTTATGCAATAACGGTAGCCACCGTGTTCTTTTGGTCCATCATTAAATATATGACCAAGGTGTCCGCCTTGACTTCTTACCTCTATACGAACAAGGCCATAATCTAGGTCTTGATGCTCGGTCACGGGGGCGTTTTTTATGGTTTGGTAAAAACTTGGCCAACCGGTGTTTGAGTCATATTTGTGAGTAGAAGAGAAAAGGGGGTCACCGGTTACAACATCGACGTAGATACCAGCTTCGTGGTTGTTCCAGTATTGATTGTTAAAGGCTGGTTCAGTACCGTTTTCAGCTACTATATGATAAGTCTCTTCTGGTAATTTTTTTTGTAAAGTAGAAATCTCTTTCTCGTTATATGTTTTTGGTTTCCAAATATCAACACTGGTATTATCGGTTTTTATATCAGTTTTATCATTTAAAAAATGAAGTGCCGCATCTTTAGCCCAGGTTTCTTCAATAAAATCCGTTCGCCCAGATGCTTTTTTATATTGATTGTAGTAGTCAGCTGCTTTTAGGTAATAGTTTTGATGATATTCTTCGGCGGGGAAAAAAGTAGTGAAGGGAAGGATTGTGGTAGCGATTGGTTCATCAAACAGACCACTTTTATTTAGGCGTTCTTTTGAATCTTCAGCGATTTGTTTTTGATTTTCTGAATTATAAAAAATAGCAGTGGTGTACTGAAAACCTCGATCAGCAAATTGGCCATTCGCATCGGTTGGATCAATATGCGACCAATATATATCCAAAATTTGTTTAAGAGAAATTTTTTCCGGATCAAAAGTTACTTCCACCGCCTCACGATGGGCTGTTTTTCCGGTCGAGACAGTTTTGTAGTCAGCTGTATCTGCTTGGCCACCAGCATAGCCGGAGATAGCATCTATTACACCAAATTCTTCTTGAAAATAAGCTTCAGTACACCAAAAACAACCACCAGCTAAGACAACTTTTTCTAATTTGGTAGTTGTTTGTGTTTCTGTACTTATTTTATCTTCGGTTTTTGTTTCTAATTCAGTTTTTTCTAAGGTTGTAGTATTTGTGCTAGTAGAGTGGTTATAAATTACTTTTTCAGGGGAGATATTATCATTACTTACTATAATCATCGTTCCTGCTACTAAGGTAGCTATGCCGGTCAAAATTAGACCGAATATTAGAATACTCCCTTGGTAACTGATAGTTTTCATATGTAAAGTATACTATACATTTTTTAAATCATCTAGCAAGAAAGTATTTGTGAATATTTAGATTTACTAAATTTAAAATTAAAAAAAGTTAAGTCATATCTGGCATTAGAGTGATTCGGTAGATGAGTTTTATGGACAGTACTTATGCTAAATCAATTTATACATAAAATAACAGAGAGGCGACTCAGCTCACGCTCGTAAGAGACTAAGTCGCCTATCTGTTATTTTCCTTATACATGGTTTTATCAGTATGGATGTGCAGATAGTATTTGGGTTATAACGAAAATACTACAAAGTATTTTCTTTGGTGAAAGTTTTAAAGCCAAAAGCCACGCAAGGGCGTGATTAAGATTTTATATGCTCCGCTGGGTGGAGGATGTTCGAACTTGTTCGATTTAAAAAACGCCACACTAGATATGATGTATCTTTGTGTGACGTATTCAAGTAAATACCTTCAGCAGAAGGAGTAGTTCTCCATGTTTTGCTGAAGGTGTTATCTCTTGTTTTTTCTATTATTTTAATTTTATATGTCCATTTGCAATGTCTGAGCATATTTTAGAATATCTAATTCCCATAATTCTTTCTATTTCGTTGTTAGATATCGCGCCCTTTAAAAAGAATCCGAGGGCAAAGGCAAGTAATTCCCTAAGTTCAGGAGTTACTTCTTTGTAGTTGCATTTGTTTGTGAGAAAATCAATAATCAAAGACTCCGCTTCACTGTCTTGTACTTCACCTTTGTTTAAAAGATTTTGAAAGATTTTAGCACTTTCTGAAGCCAAAAAAGGATTAAACATAGTTCACCTCGAAATTAAGTAACAACTTTTATAGCATACAGTATAAAAGTAATCTTGTCAATATTTGCTCCGCTGGTAGGATTCTTCCATTACATGGACGGTGCAGTGTTTGGATATTTTGTTCGCAAGCTCTAAAATACCTCAAAGCGCTTTTCGAATCCTAACGAAAGTGTCGCAGGGCACTTTCTCCAGCGGAGCATTAAAATCAAAAGCCACGCTTTCACATGACTAAGATTTTATATGCTCCCTCAGCTGGACGCGTTCAGAACTGTAAATTGGGTTCGTATACAACGTGAATTAGAACAAAGTGGTATTTTGGGTTTGTTTGAAAATAGAGTGGTTCAGAACTTGAGTGTGTAAAAAAGAAATCGCCCGCGAGAAGCGAACGACTTCTTACGAGCGAGTGCAGTGTACTCAGCGGTAGTTGTAGTTCACCCACAACAGCTTGCCCTGACCATCTCGGATGACCTTGATGCGAGGATAGCCCCAGCAGAACTGGGATTCGTAGGAATAGAGCTGGATACTCCCCATCGTTTGCTTGATACGTCCGTGACAGACGTGCACGGTGTCGCCCCTGATTTCTGCCGAGGTTGGCACCATGCTTTTGTCCGCATCTGGCACCAGCTCGACCGAGAAGGAACCATCGTGCTTCCAGTACCCAGACGGGTTTTTGAAATCCTTGACTTCCTGACTGACTGCCATTGGATACCTCCGATTTTGAGTAGAACAAATGCAAACACACCCGTGTTTGCTTGGGTGTCATTAAACACTCAAATTAGTTCTATGTCAAGCTCCGCTGGGTGGAGGGTGTTCGAACTTGTGTGGTGGGGAATATGGTATAAAAAAGAAAACCGCCTCCGTAGATTTGGTTTTCTAGGGTGCGGCTTTTACCACCATTCTTTAAGTAAGACTCTTTTCTTTATCCTTATTAATACCAGAGGTATTGCTACCGCCAATGAGCCTGCAAACATATAGGCTGGTAATGCCCAGTTTGCCACAGTATGGTCTATGATTGCTAATCCAGTTATACCGTAACCAAGACCGAATATTATCCATGGAATAGGCTTGTCAGATTCTGGTTTTTTAATTGCTTGCTCAAGTGTAGGCCAAAGTGCTATAAAATCAACACAAATCATCCAGTACAGTGACCATTGAGCTAATTCAGGGTTTTCTCCTAAAATAAACCATAAACTATATCCTATAAGTGCGAATGTGAGACATAATTTTTCACGTAATGATAAGCTGTAGATTCTGTTTGTCTCACGAAGGAGAATAATAACAAGTATTATAGCAGGACCTGCTGCTGAAATAATTGTAGCAAAGTAAACTTCTTTTGCTTCAGATGCTTCGGCAGTGAGAAAAAGGGCTAAGCCAACTACAGTCCATACGAACCAACTCACAGGATTTGGATATACTTCCCGTTTCCAGGCAAGTACACTGTAATTAACTATCCAAACCAGTAGGATTATGGTGGATATAACTATCCAATTAATTATTTCCAAGGTACACCTCCTTCTTATTTAGAAAATGGAAATCAACCCTGATTAAATCATAAAAAACTTAATTTGTCTAGCTCCGGCGGTAGGATTCGGTCACGAGTTACTAAGTAAAATATTTCGCAAGCTTATATTTTACTAAGTACTCTCGACCCCGATGTCATGAAAAAGTGCTAGCCTATACATAGGTCGATATTAATAGTTGATTATTATTAATGTAACACTAGTACTATGAATGAATATTATTTAGGAATTGATCTGCATAAATCCTTCGGATATTGGACACTTATTGATTCAAATAAGAATAGAATTTTTCAAGGTAAGGTACCAACCACCAAACAAGATACTCTTATTACTCTAAAACAGATACCAATCAATATAAGTAAAGTATGTGCCGGAATTGAACCGGTATCACAATGGGGTTGGTTTGCTGAAGTACTGGAGAGTACTGGAATAACAGTTAAACTGATAGATCCGGCTAAGACTAAACTTATTGCAGCAAGTCGACTTAAACACGATAAGGTTGACTCGGAAATTATCGCTGAACTACTTCGTATAGATTTTATCGCCACTGCATACCTAGCACCACCGGCTGTTAGAGACCTGCGTGAGTTGGTACGTTGGCGAATGTTCTATATTCGTTTACGAACCAGAACTAAGAATCGAGTCCATAGCATTCTCTGGAAACATGGTTTAGAAAGTCCTGTTACTGACCTGTTTGGAAAACAAGGACAACTCTGGATCAAGAATCAGGTTTTCCATAAGTTATATAAAAAAGAGGTTGAATCATTAATAAAAACCATTGATTTTGTGAATAGTGAAGTCAAAGAACTTGATGTTATTATCAAATCAAAAGCTAAAATAGATGAACGTGCCAAGGTATTGATGAGTATACCTGGTGTAGCTGAACTAACCGCTCTAACCATTATTGCTGAAGTTGGAGATTTTGAAAGATTCAAGACTCCAGAACAGTTAGCGAGTTACGCTGGATTAGTATCCTCATCTCATTCTTCTGGAGGGAAGTTGCGATTTGGACACATTACCAGAAAAGGCTCACCGTTTCTGCGATCTATTATGGTGGAAGCAGCCTGTCAGATCAGACCTTCAGCCGGTAGGTTATATACATTCTATTCGAGAATCAAAGATAAAAAGGGTTCTAAGGTGGCTCGGGTTGCTTTAGCTCGAAAGATGCTCACTATCATGTGGTATCTGGTTAAAAGAAAAGAGCCCTTTCGGACCTTTTCTGATATGGGAGATTCTGGCAACACGAAGAGTGGAGATCTCGTAGCGAGGGTGGTGCTGTGACACCGTGACCCCGATTGAGACCCCGTAATACGTATGACACCTTGTGCTTTTTAGCACGGATAGCCGCATGGGTTACGAAACCAAGTGTGAAGGATACTTGATTACCTTCGTGTTGCCAAAGTCTCTCATAATATCTTATCAAAAAATAGAAAGGGTTAGAAAACTTAATATTTTAGTTGTTCACAGCTTTTTCATAGCCAGCTCGTCTGTCGTACTCGCTCCGCTCCGTGCGACATGACTGCGCTTTTGACCTAATTTTTAACGACTGAAAGAAGTATAAAAATGGAAATACTCTTGTGGTGCGAGCCCGAACGAAAGGTGTATTAACACCTTTCTTCCCAAGCACCAGTATATAAAACACCTCCATGTGGAGGCATTTTATATACTGGTGCTTGGGGTCGGGCTCGAACCGACGACATCTTCCTCTTCAGGGAAGCGCTCTACCAACTGAGCTACCCAAGCTTTTCTTTATTACTGTGCAGGCTATTCTAGCCTGTTTAAGCATTTATTTCAACCGTTTAAAACATTTATCTATGTTACTTAAGCTTACCTAGGTCGCAAATTAAGTGAGTTAAACCACTCCTTAATCTCCCCCACCTCAGCTGAAGTTTGTTCTAATTCATTGATTTTTGTAGTTAAATTTTCCCAGTTTGGTTGAACATACTGAAAGTAGATATAAACAGGAATACTTATCACTAAGACAAACCATAAAAAACGGAAGATTGCCCCAATGATGGAGTGGCGGCGCATCTGTCTCAGAAGTTGATTATTTTCAATCAGTAAACGCTGGTTTTCTTTGATTAAATCTTTAATTTCATTTTCATCATTATCTTGATATGTAGACATAGTCTAGTAAGTATAACAATCCCCTGCCAATTTTCCCAGATTATGATAAAGTACAAAAACATTTCAGACAGCCCTCGTAGTTCAATGGATAGAACTACTCCGTCTATCAGGAGGACGTGTGGGCTGAGACAGTCTTAAGTAGACTGTCGAAGAAGGTTGACTGGTATTTTACGACGTTAGGAAGTAAAATACCGACAACCTGTACAGATTCTGTAAGAATCGATTCCGTTGGAATCGAACTCTGTGCAAATATTATTACATGCCCTCGTAGTTCAATGGATAGAACTACTCCGTCCTAAGGAGGAAATGTGGGTTCGATTCCTGCCGAGGGCACCATTAAAAAGAATTTTTAATGGTGCCTGAGGAGAAAGCAAATAATTTTGCTTTCGTCAGGAATCGAAGAGAAAAGCGATGTTTACGAGCATTTCTCCGGCCTTAAAGGGATTCCTGCCGAGGGCACCAAAATAAACTAGCGTTTAGCTAGTTTTTGGTGACCGAAGGTAAGGGCTTTCTGTAATTTAACCTTACTCCTGCAACGAAGAGAACTTTGATCTAGTCCAACTGGTCATAAAGGCGTTTTCATACTTTGGAGTAGCGTTTTTCAACTCTTCATTGCCATCAATAAAGTAAACAAATTCTAATTCTTGATCTACTATTCCCCGTTCCTCATAAAACTTTTTTACCATATCGTTTGGTGAGACTATTTTTCGACCAGAAGAAATAGTTAGGTCAAAATGAAGCCCACTCTTCCCTTCAGACGGTAGATAAGCATCATAGACCAATTCTGAACAAACCAACTCATCTCTGGTCTCAAAGTCAAAATTATAATCATATGGTTTACCATAATTACCAATCGCTCTAAGTACAGCTTGTAAAATATCTTTATTTTCTAATTTTTTAGCCCGTAAAACTCCTAAATAATCTGCCGTCGCTGATTCTTCTAAAGATTGGAGAATAATTCCTGGAGCCTTACCTTCTATTACCGCCAATTGATCACCTTTGGTGTCACGCATTATATAGTCCTCATAAAAATCAGGATAAACATTTTTTAAAAGATCATTGTATGTCTCATAACCTTGATAAGGGAATGACGGCGCAAAGAATTTATCAGCTTCCTCTAAAGTTCCCAAATACAAAGCAGCGTGTGGCCAAAACCCTGGAATACCAACATTACTCAAATGCCAATTGCGTCTTTGCACAAAAATATCCCCTGGTTGCAAACTTGGTTTCATATCTGCTATTTGTTCTCTTGTAATAAAAGTCTCATTTCTTGTAGATAACTCAATCTTACCCATCACATCAGCCACATTTTTCTGAATTGGAAACCAACTATTAAACAACCCACTTTCTACATCACTACTAAGCTTATAGGTATATATCTTGACCGTCTGTTTAGAGTTTTTAAGTAGATAATCATGACTATTATTACCAGAACGTACCAAAGCGTTAAAATCCTCACCAAAATCTGACGTATCGATCGTTTTTAACAAGAATATTCCGTATAAACGACCAAGATTTCTGCGTAAAAGTGTATCTCTATTAACTAATAGTGATTGAATATTGTAAAAAGAATTTTTTGCTCCATAAACTTCTGAATATTCATTTAAGGATTTTAAAACTCTTTCGTTGTTATCAACTCTAGCAATTACCTTTTGCACCATTTCATACTTTTTCAAATACAAAGTATAAGCAATAAAGAAAGACTTGGTATGAGCTTCTGGTGTTGAAAAATACGATATTTGACCAAAATAACGATGAATATCGGTTAGGTCTTCAGATTGTTTTATTGCCCTTAAAAACTCATTCCAATCACTATGTAGTTTTAGAACCTCATCAGCGGTTAATTCATCCTTGTCCAAAAGACCACCTTCAAGCAGGGTGTTAGCAGTAATTTCCAAATAATCCAAATCCAAGGCAGATATATCTAAACTAGTGTCAACTAATTCCGCAACCTTTTCTTCATTCATATCTGCAAAAGGTCGGTTATCTTGAGGTAAAACCTTGAGCAAGACATAGAAAAGTAAAATTAAAAACAGTAGTAAAAATACTGTCTTTTTATACTTAAAACTAATTTTTCTAATTAATGAAAATGCTTTGGATTGTGTTATGGTGTTTTTACTTAGTAAAATAAGCTTAAAAATTCTTTGTAAAATCAAAGTTAAGAAAATCAAAGCAACAAAAAATTCATACGGGTAAAACAATTTAAACCCAATAACAATCATGGCGATTAACAATAAAGAGCTTAAGTATAAAAGATTTTTACCAATTTCTTTACGATGTTTTTTGAGTTTATCCTTAGTTTTCTTAAAAGCTTTTTGCAAGACAGAATTTAATTTCATAGTAAAGATTATAACCCATCAGAATTTGATTATGCTATAATTATGCTATAATTTTAACAATATGAAAGAATCACTAAAGAAAAATTGGGCTTTGGTTACAGCTTTTACTTTACCAGTTGTTTTAATAATTATTGTAGCCTTAAGCACCTACCTACCCTCACTTTTTTTGTCTACCAACTATAATTTTATTTACTCAGTTTGTACTGACGGTACTAATTATTATTCCTATGACTATTGTAATAATTATTTTAAAAAATTATACACTGTCGTTGATGGGAAATTAGTAGTTAATAATTATATAGACCCAAACCAAGACAGTGACAAAGACGGAGTTCCAGATGTAAAAGAAAATTACACCAACCGCATCTTTTTACACGACACCCTTAATAACGAAAGTAGAGAAATTACTCTTGAAGAAGCTCAGAAGCTGAACTTAAACAAACTTCTAACCTCACCAGACGGAGTCACTATTTCCAATAACTATGACAATGGAGCTGATTACTTCTTATTTTTTGACACCGGATCAAACTATGGTTATTACTTAGTTAAGGGTAATAAGCGAGACAAATTAAACTTAATAAATAGTTCTGATCGTTATTACTACAGGTATAATAATAACTTCCAATTTATTGGCTGGGTACTTCCAGGGAGAAGTTAAAATAAAAAATCAATATGCAAAAAGAAGAATTATTTTATGAACTGAAAGAAAAGCTAAATAGTGGTGAGATTACTTCTCAGGAGATACTTACCTCACTCGATCTACCAACCTCAAACACCCAAGAATCATCTAGTCATAAGTCTAGTTTTTCGGTTACTAAAATGCTTTATATCTTAGGATCAGTGGTGGCTGTTATTGGTTTAGTGATATTTGTTGTCCAAATCTGGGATGATCTTGGCTCATTTGGGCACATTTTTGTCACTTTGGGTCTAGGTTTACTATTTACTGGTCTAGGTTCAATGTTATTAAACCAAAAACCCAACGATCATATTGGACCGATTTTTCATTTTATTGGTGGCGTGTTGATACCAAGCGGTTCATTGGTGTTACTAGACGAAATGAATATAGATCTTACATCAGTATGGCCGGTCGTCTTTGCTTTTGGAACTATTTTTATCTTTTATTTACTTTTAAATCAATACCACAAGCACGCGGTGTTGACTTTCTTTGCTATTGCAAATGGAACTACCTTTATTTACTTATTAGCTGAAGCAATACTCGATGGACCATTTTATAAACATGATGATTTTTACGCTTACCTAACTATGGCAGTTGGAGCATCGTATTTACTTCTAGCTCATTCGTTTAAAGATACTTGGAATAAAAAGCTCTTGGTCCTTTTGTACTTTTTTGGTAGTACAGGACTCTTAGGTGCTGCTTTCACCCGAGTATACGACTCTGGTTTTTGGGAATTATTTTATTTCTTACTAGTTTTTGCTGTTTTATATTTATCAGTTTATATGAAAAGCACCAGCATATTAGCAGTTGGAACATTTTTCTTAATCGCTCATTTTACTTATATAACCGATCAATATTTTTCAGACTCACTTGGTTGGCCGATTTCTCTTGTGATTCTTGGTTTTATTTTTATTGGATTAGCTTACGCTTCGGTTAATATAAATAAAAAGTTTATAAATAGCCCACAATAAACCGTTTCGCGCACAATTTGTTTGACTCAATAAAGTAAATGTTGTATTATATTTTCAGCTGATCATTAAAAGGGAGGATTTGGAATGAAGAAATTCGACTTTCTAACAGTTTTGTATGCCATGCATGGTTATACCGATAACAAGGTACGAGACCTATTAACCTTTGTGAGCGGAAAAAAAGCAACTTACAGTAACACAAAAGAACTGCAAGTGTTGTGTAAAAAATATCTTGTAATTCAATTTCCTAAATTTAATTACCCTTGTGTTTTAGATGCACTTGCAGATCTTGAAAATAGATTAGAAAACATACAACAAGATTGTCCAGAAACAACAGTTCTTCGTTGGATATGCGACCATGATGACAAACTATTAGTTTATTCAGAAATGTTAAATGTTTTTGCTATAGAAGAGGTGACAGACCCAACAAAAACGAAACTTAAAAAATCTCGTATCCAGCCTGATTCTGTTACCAAAGCTAAAAATCTATTTTTTTTACATACTGAGACAAATAAACTCGGTTGGTAACACCCCACTTAAAATATTTTAAGTGGGTTCTTTTTTATTTAATATGTAATATAAAAGCCCGCGCCTACGGCGCGGGGCTTTTATATTAATTTTAACTAAGCTACTTTTTTGATTATTCGTTACTGCTTTCAATCAACTCTTTGACTTTAGCTTCATCAAAACCAACCACAATATCATCACCAATCTTGATTACCGGTACCCCCATTTGCCCAGTCATAGCCACCATTTCTTCTCTTTTTTCAGCATCGGCTGCCACATCATGTTCAGTAAATTCAATATTATTGGCTTGAAAAAAATCTTTAGCCGCATGGCAAAAATGACAAGTTGGGGTGCTATAAATAGTTACTGATTTGTTCATAATTTTTTTTAAATTTTCTAATACTTTATATTTTACACTATTATGTAAAATAATGACACTTTGTCTTACCAAAATTTATACCATGGTCTTGATGCTTCTTTTTCGGTTTTTGGTAAAGGCTCAACTGTAGTGGCCACATCCTCATCTTCCATTATTACCACCACCTGCTCTCCTTTACGTGCAACATCAAATTGTCGTCTAATTTCGGCTTCCATTCCTCTTTCACTGGAAATATACTCAACTTCTTCACTTAAACTTTTTTGTCTTTCTTCCAGTTTAGTTATTTCTTTTTCCAAAATAACTCTTTTTTCTGACATCTCCTTAGCTACCAAAAAACGTCCGTAAGCACTCCATGACATAAAAAGAATCAGGATAATCAGAACAACTTGAGTTATTCTAGAGTTAAAAACCGATCGCAGCTTACGCTTTTGCTGAAAATCAAACATATGCTAATATTCTAACATTATGAGTATACTTTTTTCTAAACGAGGTAAAACTATTATTAAGTGGGTATGGACTTTTATTGCAGTACTTTTAATCCTAAGTATGATATTTGTTTTTTCCGGTAGTGGAAACATGTTTTCAGCACAACCAGCTACTCACTCTTTACCATCTTCATAAAAACTTCTTGTGGTATCTGCACCTTCCCTTTTCCTCTTTCCAGCATTCGTTTTTTACCGGCCTTTTGATTTTCTCGCAGTTTCATTTTTCTAGTAATATCACCACCATACAAATGTCCGGTTACATCTTTCTTAAGAGCTGACAAAGTTCTTGAAGCAACAATCTTTCCTTTTACTTTTGCCTGTATCTTGGTAACAAATTGTTGTCTTGGTAAAGTATTATATAATTTTTCCACCATTGCTCGAGCATCATACTCCACTCGTTTTTCGCCAACCACTCGAGAAAAAGCCGGTACCAACTCTTCTGCTACTAAAACATCTAGACGCACTACTTCAGCCGATCTCATTTCAGCTATCTCATAAGATAGTGATCCATAGCCACTGGTAACATTTTTAAGTTTATCAAAAAAATTTCTCATTAATTCACGAAGCGGCATCTCCAGAGAAACAAGATTACGCCCATCACCAAATACCTCAGTGTCTATTACTTGTGCTTCATGTTCATATAACAAAGTCATAACTGCCCCAACATATTCAGGTGGTAGAATTATCTGTCCTAAAACCCATGGTTCACGAACACTAAATTTCTCACCATAATCAGGGAATCGTGAAGCAGCATATATTTGTTCCACTTCCCCTTTATCGTTCGTCACCTCATAAGCAATCGATGGCGCGGTGATGATTATCTCTACTTTAAACTCCCGACGAAGTCGCTCAGCAATTATCTCCAAATGAAGCATACCTAAAAAACCACAACGAAAGCCTCGTCCCAACACACCAGATGATTCTTCTTCATACGATAAAGAAGAATCTGATAATCTTAGTCGCTCAAGTGACTGTCTTAGGATAGTAAAATCATCTTGGTCATTAGGAAAAATAGAGGCCCACACCACCGGCCGTGCTTCCATATAACCAGACAAGGAAGGAGTGGTACTCTTACTGAAAGTTAAAGTATCGCCTACCATCGCTACTCCCGGTTCTTTTATACCAGTTACAATATAACCGATATCACCAGCCGCAAGGCTATCAACCGGCGTTTCCTCAGGTCTTACTACCCCTACCTCAAGGGCAGTAAAATCGCGACCGCTAGCATTAAATTTTAAAATATCACCCTTCTTTACAATTCCATCAAACACCCGCATAAAGATAATAATTCCACGATGACTGGAATACTGAAAATCAAAAATTAAACCACGATAATCATTTTGCTTACTCAATTCCGGTGGTGGTATATCCAAGCAAATCCGGCGTAAAAGTTCATCCACCCCAGCTCCAGTTTTACCAGACACAGTCATAATTTCAGCTTTATCACAACCAAGTAAATCTATTACTTCTTCTGAAACCTCCTCCACCCTAGAATGAGAAACATCTATCTTGGTCAACACCGGAATAATTTTAAGACCTTGGTCTTTAGCCATTTGCAAAGTAGTCAATGTTTGTGCTTGCACTCCTTGTGTACTATCAACTAAAAGTAGTACGCCCTCTACTGCCTTTAAAGCTCGTGATACCTCATAAGAAAAATCTATATGCCCCGGTGTATCAATCAGATTCAAATCATAATCCTGTCCATCTAAATGATAATTCATTTTTACCGGTTGCATTTTGATAGTGATTCCACGTTCACGCTCCAATTCCATAGAATCAAGTACTTGGTTTTTCATTTTTCTAGCCTCAACTGTCTTGGTTAATTCAAGCATGCGATCAGCCAAGGTAGACTTCCCATGATCAATGTGAGCAATAATACTAAAATTTCTGATTTGTCTTGCCATAACTAAATTTATCTCTGTACTCTACCTTACTATCACCGCAAAAACCAGACCTTGATTATTGTGGTCCAATTGTATCTTTTTTTGCCAGCCTTGACTGAAATGAGCTGGTAATTTCTTTTAGTTCCTTAGAATCAAGCCAATGATAGACTAGAAAAGCTCCAAGAATACCGATTAAACCTGCAATAGATCCTTGCAACAAAATCCCAACAAAAGTTTCTTGATTAACTCCGTCGACAATAAACAAGAGCGTGGCATAAGCCGACAAGCCAGCCACCAAAGCGGCCAAAGTCGCATCAACTAATTGTTGACCAATTCCTTGCCACTTTAATTTAAAGACAGATGTTGCAATTGTAATAGCTAAAATCATTTCTATCGTGACTCCAGCTACAAAAGCCAAAGCTAAGACAAACACTTCTGTACCCGAGGTTCCCTCAAGTCTAAATAGGCTTTCCAATAAATGCTTGAATTCTGGGACATTATTGAACATATCGACCAAAACAAAAGCAGAAACAATAGCCGTTGTTGCTCCAGTTAAAGCTATGTATAAAGGTAGCTTAGTATTTCCACCAGCATAGAAAGTTCTAATTAATAACAACATAAATGATTGAGCGGTCAATGAGACTGTAAATAAAGCCAGCATAGCTGCCGTTAATCTCGTGTCGTTCCAATCAAACGAACCGCTTCCTAAAATAACTCTAACTATTTGTGCCCTAAGTACAACCACCAAAGCTACTATTGGTATAGACCAAAAAATAATATGTCTAAGAGCAGTATAAACATGAATATTAAAGACATCACGTTTATTTTGAGCAAACAAGTTAGCCAAAACCGGAAAAGCTGCTACCGAATAGCTTACTCCAATAACCGCCAAAGGAACTGACTGCAAATTAAAGGCCAACTGAAATACTGATACAGAACCAACAGCCATAACTGTCGCCATTCCGGTTAAAACTAATAGAATTATTTGGTGTATCGACAGAGTCAAAGCTCTTGGTATAGCTACTAAAAAAATTGACCTCAGTAAATAAAAGTCTAATTTTGTTACAAACTTAAATGATAGCTCACTTTTTAGAACATGTGGCAACTGAATAAGCATGTGTCCAAGCGCTCCTAAGACCACACCAACTACCAAACCAAGTAAACCAAAAATAGGATAAAAACCTAAAATACCGATAATTATACCTAGATTATAGATAAGTGGGCTAACAGCATAGAGAACAAAACGTTGTGAAAATTGTGTAACGACGTTTAATAAACTTGATACACCTAACAAAAATGGTTGTATCATTAAAACTCTCAACAACAAAACTAATGTTTCATTACCATCAACTAAACCTGGAAACAGAACTTTTACTAAAAAAGGAGCGAAAATAAAAATTAGTAAAGCCACAACGGAATACGAGATAGTAAAAATCGTAAACATCTGACCTAAAATATTAGATCCTGCTTTTATTCCTTTTTCTTCTTTAGCTTTGGTTACGAATGGTAAAAGTACGTAGACAGAAAGGACAGAAGCAAACAAAGCATATAATAAGTCAGGAATACGAAAAGCAGTATAGTATAAGTCCAGTTCATTACCGGCTCCAAAATTATGAGCTAAAAGTCGATCCCTGACCAAAGCTAAGAGTTGCGAACCAACTGCAAATAAAGCCAGCAGATAAGCCGCTTGATGTAAACCACGTATTTCACTATAAACAAATCTTAAAACCCGTCTTACCATAAAATTTTACAACTCATCTGTCTCATTTTTAGTTTCAGGTACTACAGGATCATTTACTGCTTCCTTTTCAACTACTTGTTCTTGTGTCGCCCCCTGATTTAAAGAGGTAACCAAATCTGTATCTGGAAATTTAGAAGAAACAGTTACGTCCTCTTCTTGATTAACTAAATCAACATCTTCAACCGGAACTCCAAGATCTTGGTTGATACTTGAAAAATTATCATCCTCAATATTTTTAATCACTTGCTTTAAAGATTCATTATCAGGATTAGAAACCAAAATTAAGTTTAACTGTTCTAAAGCCATCATCTTCTCTCCCTTATCAAGATAAGATAGTGCTAAAAAATAACGAGCGTTGGCGTAATTATTATCTAAAGCAATCGCTCGTTCAAATGCCTTTATCGCTCCATCTATATCATTACTAGCGGATAATAGAATACCTAATTGAAACTGTCTAGTAGGATTGCTCGATTCTACATTTGCAATGGTTCTAGTAGTCTTTATAGCTGACTCTGTGTTACCCTCGGCAATATCCAGCTGTGATAATAAAAATAAAGCTTCAGTATAATCATTCTTAAGGTTAATAGCCTTATTTAGATACAGTCTGGTAGTTGAGGCGTCACCAAACCGAGCCGATAGCTGAGCAAACAAAACATAATGACTCGGATTAGTTGGATCTAAAGTAAACAGTTGATTTAATTCAGTTTCTT
Organism: Minisyncoccota bacterium; assembly: GCA_041389025.1. Taxonomy (GTDB): domain Bacteria; phylum Patescibacteriota; class Minisyncoccia; order Phycocordibacterales; family UBA918; genus OLB19. The sequence goes on along the minus strand of JAWKSP010000001.1, from coordinate 483,364 downwards.
TTTTTATCGAAATATCACTGTCTTTAGGTGGATTTAAAAGAGCATAAAAACTTGCCAATAATGCGTGGTTATAAGGATTGGTTGGATCCAAAATAATTGCCCGCTCAGTCAAAGCCACTCCAGAAGCTAAGGTAACTCTAAATTCCTCTTCCTGTTCTTTAGTTGGTTCTTGTATAGACAAAAGACTATTAACTTTAGCCAATTTTAATTTTGCCCGCTCAGCTACAAAAGTATCCTGTGCAAACCATGTTTGAGATTTCTGTAGGACTAAATCTATATCTGTCTCATTATAAGAACTGTAATTTAACAAAGTTTTAGCGTATGTAGTTTGAGCTAAATATTGTTTAGTAACCACAATGTAAGAATAAATCATAGCTATATTAGTGATTAGTAAAATCACAATCAACAAAACACCCTGATGTTTATTCACAACTGCATTTATATCTATGGTTACAGACTTATCTTTTTTTGATTTTATATAAACCGCTAAAGCCATTCCGGTAAAAGTAGCTGTTAATAACAGTACACTACTACTTGGAACATATAAAATAGTCATAACCCAAAGATACAAGGACACCACATAAGAAACAACACCGATTTTATACCAGTATTCTTCTAGTTCGTTTTTAAACAAAGTTCGGTATCCGGAATATAAGAAAGAGAGAATAAAAAATATAAATAACAATCCACCAAGTATTCCGGTAGTCACAAATAGAGTGGATAAAAAACTACTACCAGCATTGAAGTCAGTATTCCAAAATTCAGTCTGGTTAATCATTGGATCCTTATAAAGACGCCAAGCGTCAGAAAATCGATTAGGACCAACTCCTAAAAGGGCATCATATTCAAATACATTATTAGCCAGATTTACTGTTGTACTAAAAGAAGGTCTTATTTCAAGATAGTTAATTCCAGTTTTAGAAATAATCTTTTCTCCAACATAACTTCCGATAATTATGAAAATAAATGAAGTTAAAGCCACAATAAAAGTTAACGTCGTATTAAATTTTGATAATGGTTTTTTATCTTTACTTCCAAACCAAGTGTCTGTAGATAATTGTTGTAACAATAAAACCAAAGAAAAAATCCCAACCACTAACCAAACCAGATAGAAATTAACTACTGACATGATTAGTAAAGACAACAAAATTGCAGTAATTAAATATAGCTTACTGACAATACTTTTATAAACATTTTGTAAAACCATCAAGGATACGACAACTACTAGTCCAGCCAATAGAGCCAAATCATTAAAACTACCAAAATACGAGTGAGTCTCAGACACAAATAATGAAAAAGATAAAAATTCAGGACCCAAAAATAGACGTAAAACCTGTGTGATAAGTAATACTAAGGTTGCAACACTAAGAAAAGTAAAAAGTTTATTTATAACTACCTTATCTTTACCAAAGATAAAACCAACAACTAATGTAATAAACAACAAAATAAAAAAACCGACAGTATGAATTTCAAAATTATCACCCAAAATAGCATCTGTCCTGTCTCCCGACAGTAAAGCCGAAACAAGAGAAGTCAACACAAAGAAACCTAAAATAATGACAGATACAGGTAGTGACAGTCTTAGTGTCCCATTTCTAAATGTGTACAAGCTTAGTAAAATAAGGATTAAAACTAAACCTGACAGTGCAAAATATGATTTAGTAAAACCTAATGAAGTGTAGACTTCTGGTACAAACCAAACAGGAAGCAAACCAATAGTTGCCACAAAAGCTAACTTAGCAAAATTATATAAAAAATCTGTTAAAGAACTTTGCTTAACAGAATTTACCTTTGGTGTAAATATATTTTCTTCCATAATAACTTATATATTTTAGCATAAGTAAAAACTCCCTGACGGGAGTTTTTACTTAGTGTATAAGCCGAATTCTGTCTGAATATATTAAATAATCAGGATGGTTATATTTCTGGGATAAATGTTACCATTTACCTCTAGCGGCTCTCCCAACCTCACTTTTTTATTTTTATTAAAATTCAATAAAAATAAAAAAGTGAGGTTGGGCACGGCCTTGCACGCAAGTAAGGATTTTGCCGTTTCACCTTAAGTATTACTACTCAAGCTATTCCCATAAGGAATTCGTTCGCTTTAGCTTCCGACGTCTCTGCTCGCACCTCTAGCCTTGTGCCATTTTTGTAAATTTTAATTTGCATGCAAATTAAAATTTACAAAAGTACGGCTTAGCGACGGGAATTACCCGCTACTCTGCTCCCAGCCCTACTTTTTTCAATTATCTCATCAATTACATAACCAATTAATCAAAAAATGGTAACGAATGATAAATAACAACAAAAAGTAGAGCTGGGACGTGTTCGGACTTTCCTCCCAGCTCTACTTTTTTCAATTACTATTAAAATAATTGTAATTGAAAAAAGTAGGGCTGGGCAACCACCACACTTTTATTATTATAACACATAAAACACAAAAGTCCTACAGGACTTTTGTGTTTTATGTTATTTGTGTATCTGAAATAATTAGCGGTTGCTAGGCTTTCCGTTACCCTTTCCACTATTACCGCCACCTCCGCTACCACCTCCACCTTTAGGTGTTTTGAAGCTGGATACAGAAGAAGATACGGTAGCTCCAGATTGATCAACAGCTATCACTTGATAATAATAAGTAGTACGAGAAGAAAGACCGGTTAAGTTAAGGGAGTGATTAGTATTAAGCTCAGAACTATCAACTGACAGATCTAAGTTACCACTATTAGTACCGTATCTAACAGTAACAGTACCTAACTTAGTTAAATCAACACCAATTGTGGCATCACTATTACTTTTACTTATTACTGAATAACCAGCTATATCAAAAGCAACATCTAGAGTATTAACGGAAACAGAAGCACTTCGAGCTGATTCATTACCGGCTTTATCGATCGCTGAAACTTCGTAAACATATGTTGAATTTGAACTCAATGAAACATCTGTGTAGTTGGTATTTGAAGTAGTAGTAATCTTTTCCCCATCGCGGTAAACATTATACCCAGTTACCAACACATTGTCGGTAGAATTAAGCCAATTTAAAGTAACTGACCTATCAGTGACGTTGTCTGCATTTAGATTTGCAGGAGTAGTCGGCGCTTCTGTATCTTGAGAACCTTGCATATTTAAAGCGGCTTGCACTGCAGCGAAAGCATTAACACGTCCATGACCATAGTACATATCCCAACCAGCAGAACCAATATCAAGAGCGGTTTGGAATAATATAGCATCAGCTTCAGCTGCAGTTAGAGAAGGGTTGGCACTAAACATTAATGCGTATACGCCGGAGACAACCGGAGTTGATAGTGAAGTACCGCTAGCTCCACCATATCCACCACCTTTAACAGTAGTGTAAATACCAACCCCAGGTGCCGCTACATCAACATAATTTCCATAACTAGACCAACTAGGACGCGTATCACCAGAACCGGTAGCTGATACACAGGTTATATTGGTGGAAACCGGATAAGTTAATTCTGTTCCGGTGTTGCCAGCCGCCACCAACACCACCCCACCTCTATCGCGCATGTACCCAGCAGCGTCAGAGAGAGCGTTTGAATCACAGGCTTGAAAACTGAGGTTAACAACCCTAGCTCCATTATCAGCAGCATAAATTATACCGCTGGTCATAGAACTCCAAAAAGCATAACCATCGTTATCATTAGCTACTTGTACTGGCATTAATAATGCTTTTCCGGCTACACCAGCTACACCAGCTAAATTATCCATAGTAGCCACTGCTGCTCCAGACACAATTGTCCCATGTCCATAAACATCACTCCAATCTGAGTTACCGTAATAAAAATCCCAACCAACATTTGGCGCAAAATTTAAATCTGGGTGATTAGGATCGGCTCCACTATCTAGAATTGCTACTGTTACGCTAGCACCCTGAATACTATCCCAAGCAGCCGGTGCTTCTATTTTTGGTAAATGCCAAGCGTTTGGATAATAAGGGTCATTTGGCACCAGACTTGGCGCTACCAACATATCCACTTCAGCGTACTCGATCACATCCTTATGTTTAGCCAAGAGTCTCTGCACTACCTCAGTGGCAGTATCATCTTCTGATATTTCATAAACTTGAGCTTCAATACCATTGATAGTTAAGACATGATTTAGTCCTTGAGCCTTTTCTAAATTAGCTTTTTCGGCCGCCACTGACAAACCAGGTGGTAATTTAGCATCGTCTTTAAATTTAACAATTACTCTATTAGTTTCCTCTGATTCTAAATTAACGACAGAATTATTATCTTTGACTTTATTTTTAGCCACCGACGATATCGCTGCATAGCTATTTTGTTGAGAAGCTAACTGGTTAATAGTGTATTTTAAGGATACAAAACCATTTAAGGTGGTGGTTAAAACTAAAGCCGTTATAAGCCCTAAGGTAAGTGAGGCAATTGGTGTAGTTATCGGCTTAGTTAAAACATCAGCATCATTTGAAACATCTTGTTGATTATTATCTGGTTCCATTTTTTATTAAAATTAACTTTGTCTAATTAAAATAGTTTAGCATCTAAAAGATAAAATGAATTAATTTTTATTATTTAGTTGTGGAGATTGATTTATTTTAATTTAAAATTTTTTCACTTAAAGAAACCTTATCACCAATCTTAATACTATTATTATCAACAAAGCCAGCTACTGTCTCCACTACATATAAAGCTTCTTGATCCGGAGTAAAAGTTTCTGGAAAACTATCTGGACTTGCTTCTTTTATTATATGAATAATTTCTTTATCCTTATTTAGCCACAGAATGTCTATAGAATAATTCATATCCTTCATCCAAATCGGATGAAACCCTAACTGATCAAAGATGAATAGCTTAACTACATCTTCTGGTAAATAAGGAGTGTCGGACAGACCTTTTATTACTTCTGGTAAAGTTTTAGCCAGAGAAGCATTTACGATAGTCTCTCCAATCATAATAGTCACAGTGTTTGGATAGATTTCTCGCCAGTTGGTTTGGTCAGTGTTATCTAAAGTAGAAGTTGCAAAGTCTGATTTAAACTGATTACTTAAATCAGACTTGCCAAGATTGTCTAAACCTTTATCGATATCAATCATTTTTTCATCGCTTTGATATGTAGCATAAACAAAAAAACCACCCATAACCAAGAAAACGATCAATAAAATATATGTAGTCCAAATCTCCATTCGACTCATAACCTAAAGTATAACAAAAAACATCATTTCTTACCTATTTTGCTTGCCAGCTAATCAATTTGGATATTGATAGTTGTAGACTTCCAAGTCAACTTTACTCATGTCAGTTAGCCGTCTGGATTCTAAGTCATACCAATGATTTTGGTAAGGGTTAGTCTGGTCATTTAGGTTAAATGGATTCATTTGCATCGTGTATATCTGTGCTTTAAGCGGAACCCCTGGATAGCAAACCAAAACCCATTCTTCACGCCCCATTATGTATTCGTTTGGTAGAGAAATTTTTCTTTTACTTAAAGAATATACTATTAAGTGTTCTTCTAAAAAGAAATTGGTTTGATTGTCATCCAGTTCTCTACCGGCATATTTGGCGTCCTCAGCCACATATTTTTGAAACAACGGGTCAGCATCATACATTTTTCTAAATCGAGCGAAGTCAGAAGTAAAATCCCCTTGATAACTAAGATATAACTGGTTCCAAACCTCATAAGAAAAAGCGTGCTGTATCTGAAAACGTTCCCTATCTTTGTCAAGTAAGCGACTAAGAGCGTTTTTGTGAGCTAAAATAATTTTTGAGAAACGTTCTTTTAAACTAGCGGCCGGTAAATCAGAATGCAGATACAAAGAATCACTATATACTACGTTTAGTCCTATTTTAGGAGCACTCACTTTAGAGGGAGAAAAGTGATATAGATATTCTAAGCACTGTTTTGGATCCTGACCGGTACCATTTTGAGCTCTTGCAATCGAAATAGGAAAAACAATAATCCCGTACTCTTTTGGGAATTTATTGATATCATAAAAATTATGTGTAGCGTTCATACGATATTATTATTGTTTTTATTAATGATCTTGGTTGTGATTCGTTTCTATTTCGAGTAAGTATTCATCACGCTCATCGTCATGAACATCACCACCATGCGAGTGACTTTCTCCAAGCGCCGTTGATACCAAGGCCATAATAAGCACCCCAACTAAAACCAAAAGCACATGAAGGCCAAACTCTTTCTCCTCTTCGTATTTGGCTCGCTTTGGCAAAAGGTCATGCACTACTACTTGTAAGAAAAATCCAGCACTCACCGCTAGAAGCACCACTTCAAGATTGGGTATATCTAAAGCAAAATACCCAATTAAAACACCGATTATGACAGTGGAGGAAATGGAAAAATTTAATAGCAAAGCTTGCTTAGTTGAATAACCAGCCTGTCTTAAAACAAAAAATTCAGCAATTTCTTGCAAAGTTTCATGGACCGCTAAAGATACTGCGGTCGCTACCCCCAAGATTGGCGAAACAGTAAAAGCAGTAACCAAAACCACTCCATCGCCTATATTGTGTAAAGCATCTCCAATCATTAACTTTTTTGCGGAAGATTTACTTTCACCACAAGATTCATCATGATGGTGATGTACCTCAGGCATAATAAAACCTCCAAGTGTAGCCAATAGATATCCACCTACCACCAACAATACTCCCATCCACACCGATGAAACTTGCTCAAAAACTTCGAGCGTTAAAGCGCCAGCTGTCACCAGAAAAACTCCGGCCGAAAAAGACACCAAAAAAGGCAATCTGTTTTCTACCACGCCACGAATAGTTTTTTGAACAAACAAAACTCCAGATAAAGATACCAACATGAGTCCTGCTACCGCCAACCAAATTTCTATGCCCATAAAATCATTTTATAAATTTAAATGACTATAACATTATCAAAGAACCGAGACTTAGCAAGATAAAAAGACCCAGCACATCAGTAGCGGTAGTGATGAAAATAGTTGAAGTAGAAGCTGGATCTTTACCTAAATACTTGATAAACAGCGGCACAAAGGCACCGAAAAACCCAGCCACGATATGCGCTCCAATCATACTAAAACCAACCACTACCCCGAGCAACGGATCATTATTCCAAACCACCGATATCACTGCTACAATCGCTCCAATTAAAACACCATTTAGGACTCCAGCTCCCACTTCTCTTCTTATGGCCGGCCAACCATTTTTAAAAGAAATAGTACCTAAGGTAATACCTCTAAGCATTACCGCAAAAGTTTGACTGGCGGCATTACCACCCATACCAGCTACAATTGGAATATAAGCAGCTAAAATAACCAAAGCTGCTAAAGTATCAGCAAAAATAAAGACCATGGAAGCGGCCAAGAAACCGGTAGCTAGGTTTAAAATTAACCATTTATAGCGATTTCTAAATTTTTGCCAAACTGAGTCAAACGGTCGTTCCGTTTCATCAACACCGCTAACATTATAAAAAGATTCTGCCGGTAATTTACCAAACAAAGCTAACGCTTCATCAGCATAAATAATACCAAGTACACTTTCATCACTATCAAGCACCACCACTTTTTTACGTTTAGATACAGTAAGAACATCGATTACCTCAGCCACTTCAGCCTGGAAAGTAATTGACTGCACAGACACCGTATACTTACCTAGAACCGCACCATTTTGGTGCCTGACCAAAGTAGACATCGGTACTTCTCCAATCAACTTTCCGTTCTCATGCACCAACACTTCCGGAAACTTTCCAGTGTCATGATAGTGTTCTTCAATTGCATCAGCTGCCTCAGTTATTGTTGACTGACTGGACAACAAAACATAATTAAAGCTAATCAATGACATTGTAGCCTTGGGATGGAAACGTAGAAAAAACTCTATCTTTTCCCTAGCTTCACTTTTTACTCTTCTTATTATTTTTGTGCGCTTTTTATCATCCTTAATTCTGGTAATGATATTTTCAGCTTGACGCGGATCCATATAATCAATCAGCTCAACAATGTGATTGATTCTCATTTTTGACAAAAGGGATTGCTGAACGTAAGGGGACAACTCTTGAAACACCGCACTCTGCTCAATCAGTGGTAATTGACGTATTTTTTCTAATCGACCACTTGATTCTCTTGTAATAGCTTTTATTACAGCCGATAAATCTTTTTCCATAACCTAAAGTATAACAGATTTATAAATGACTAATAATAAAAAAATAAAGAGGTTATACCCCTTTATTTTTTATTATTAGAAAATTTTAAGTATTAAATCAAAATCTCAATCTCAGCTTCTTGTCGTAATTCTTCTATATATTGTCCAACCTGCTCATTTTCTTTATTTACTCGTATCTGTTCTATTATCTGTTCTTTTATATCTTCCAATGGTGGCAATCCGCCTGCCTCACCACCATTCTCTTCATAAAAAGTTGTCACGTCTTCATCAGTTACTTCAATGGTTTCAGGAAAAAGATTATCAAACAAACCTTGGATCAAGATTTCATTTTCAATATCTTTTCGTAAAGTCTCTTTAGAGATACCAAATTCAGCCATTCTTTCTTCCAAAACTTCATCACCACCAACACCTTCACTTATTTCACTAAAACGATTATCTATATCAGATTCTTTAGCCTCGACACCTTCAGAGATAGCTTTTTGTCTAAGTATTTCTCCGTTTATTAATGTATCAAGTGCTTGATTTTCAAACTGTTCTTTCATCGCATCATCACTGACATCCATACCTTGTAAACTAGCAATTTCAACCAACTGCTTCACCCCACTATCTAGATCTCCTTTAGTGATAACCTCTCCATTTACTTTAGCTGCCGGCTTCTTAGTTTCCATACTTTCAATCACGGCAGCGAACAAACCGGTGTTTACATACCCGCCACGCTCAAGCATAAATAATAAGCCTAGTGAGATAATAATTACCAAAACAGCTGCGATAGCATATGATTTTAGACTGACTTTTTTCTTACCATCATCACGAGTAGTCACGTCACTATTTTCAACCGCACCTAAAGGTTTCCCCTCTTCTTCAGTCTCTACACCAGAAGTATTTAGGCTATCGCTGTTAGTCGACATCGTTTCAGTTGATACTGGTGAGTTCTCCTTAATATCTGAACTCAGATCGTTTTTTTCTGGTACTGATTCTGAATTTACTTCAGCTGTGTTATCACCTGAAACAGAATCAGATGTTACTTCGTTTGAATCTACTTTTTTTTCCTCCATAAATCAAAATAATAACTAAATCTTAATAAACGTGTCATAACCACTGTTTTGGTTAATGCTTCCGGCTATACTAACATACTTTAAACTTCTGAAAACCCAACTCCGTCAACAATCATCCTAAAATAAAGCTGACTGATGTCTAGCGCTCCAAGCCGCTAAAACCACCGCTGTTGCGGCTGCCGCATTTAAAGACTCGCACCGTGAGTGAATCGGTATCGAAATAAGTGAATCACAAGTTTCTTTTGTTTTCTGCCTCAATCCATCACCTTCATTTCCTAATACAAATACACTAGGTCTATCAAAGACTTCTTCAGTAGTCTTAGTATCACCATCACCTTCAAGTCCATAAATCCAAAAACCTCGCTCTTTCAAGTCCCTTAATATAGTATTCACATTACTAATAGTAACCAACGGTACTTGAAAAGCCATTCCGGCCGATACTTTTATCACCGTTCCGGTTACCGGCGCTTGATTATGCGGTGGAATCAAAACCCCTGCTAAACCAAAAGCAGCAGCAGAACGTATCACCGCTCCAACATTATGCGGATCCTGCACTTCTCCCAAGACCAACAAAGCTGTATCTTGGCTAATTTTTATATTCTTAATAAAATCCTTATATGGAACCATCAACTTCTCCGCCACAATTCCCGCCACAATTCCCTGATGATTAGCTTTAGAAGAAATTCCTCGTGGTGGATTTTTTAAATTTAAAGGTTTGATAGAAAGATTCTCAATATCAAGTAGCTTTAGTACTTTTTCATCTGAAAAATTTTGGTCCAAAAATACCACTTTCACAATTTCTGGTGATTTTAACAAGGCTTCAGCTACTGCATGTTTGCCGTATATGTATTCATACTCGGTTTTCATTCGCCCATCCTAGCATGTTTTTAGAAGTTAACCAGTGCTAATTTAATGGTAAATTAACTGAAAAAACAGTCTGGCCATTTTCAGATACAACACTTATATCACCCTTTAATTTTTCTATCGACTGCTTGACTACATATAAGCCAAGTCCAGTTCCTTCTGTTTGATGTGACCGAGCATTACTGGCTCGATAAAACTTTGAGAATAATTTATCAATTTCACCTTTAGGAATACCAATACCATCATCAGCCACTGTTATATTTACCAAACCATCTTGTTGTTTGTAAGAAAAATATATCTTACCGTTAGTTTTTGTATACTTGACTGCATTTGATAATAGGTTACTAACAATTATGTGTAACAAGCGATTATCAGAACGCACATTTAAATTATCCAATTGATAAGATTTTTCCAAAGATATATTTTTCTCAGTTATTTTTTCTAAATATTCATCAGCAATGGTATCAAAAAAATCTGTCAAATTTATATCTCTATAATCAGTGGCAAAAGTTCCGGTTTCTAATTTTGAAACATTCAAAAAATCATCAATTAGGGCGATCATTCGAAAAATATTCCGCTCAATTTTACCCATATACTTTTGTTGTTCTTCAGTTATAGAATTTTGAAACTTCTTTTGTAATAATTCAAAATTCCATCTAATAGCAGAAATCGGAGTTCTGAGTTGATGTGTCGCTAGAGCCACAAATTCGGTCTTGGCTGTATCCACCAACTTAGCTCTAGTGATATCAATTAAAGAAACCAGTCTTTGTTCTTCAGCTTCATAACGAAAAACCGACATAGAAATCCACTTCATTTCTCCAGCCAATGTTTCTATTTGTAATTCTTTTCCGTTTATGGTTTGTCCAGAATTAATTTTACCTTCAATCACCTCTGAGTCTACTTCTTTTACAAAATGTAATCTCTCATAAAAATTTATCTCCGGCAGACTATCAGTAGTAGCTGAAAATAAACTAATCGCCGCCGGATTAGACATAAGAATTTTACCTGACTGATTTATAATTAAATAAGGGGTTGGACTCCGTTCATATAGAAATAAAAATCTATCACCAGTTAAAGTGTTTAGCTTTATATTTAATTCATCTTTATTTTTTTTATTGAAGTAAATATAAATGATACCAACAATAAATTGTAATAATGACACGATTAGAACCAACCAAAAATCAACATTCAATCCAACCAGAAAAGTGACTGGTAATATTGAAATAAGTATAGCTATAAGCACGTATTCCATCATTACCAGTAATCATACCAAGTCAAAGCCGGTAATCCAATAAATATAATTTATATTATGTATGTTATTATTGATAAAAAATTAAAAGCTTATGAATAAAAAAATCTTGATTATAGAAGATGAGCCAGATATCAGGGAAGCCATGGCTGAAGCTATCGCTGAAGCTGGTTTTTTGGTTGAAACAGCTGAAAATGGAGAGATTGGTCTTAAAAAAGCTCTAGAAATAAAACCTGATTTAATCCTTCTTGATATTATTATGCCGATAATGGACGGTCACGAAACTTTGACCCGACTAAGAGAAGATCATTGGGGACAAAAGGCTAAAGTGATTATCTTAACCGCCATGGATGACGTAAAAAACGTCGCTTCAGCCCACCAAGGTGGTATTGTCGACTATATTATAAAAGCTCATAGTAGCTTAGAGGATATAGTTAAAAAAGTGAAGTTAAATATCCTAACAGACTAAATTACACCGTAATTATTTTATCTAAAAAATTAGTAAAGGGAAAACATTTACTTTTTATCAAAAATTTGCTAAAAAATTATTGAATTGTCCCTTGAATTTTTAAAATAAATAAAGGAGGTGTACGATGAATAACGCAAATCCAACCTGTAAAACAGTTGTAGTGCTTGTATTTAACAACAATTCTGAATCAATAGTTTGTGTAGCCGACAAAGGTAAAAAACGTTACCAATTACCAAACAAAACAATGTCAAAAGGAGAAAAGCCGGATGAAGTTGCCAAAGCAGTGATATCAGAAAAAACCGGCATAAAAATGACAAAGGGGTTAGAGTTCGTTACAAAAATAGATTGGCCAACCAACCGATCAGAAAACATCATTATACTGTACATACTTGAAAATAAAGACCAACATCAAGTACTAAACACAATTGAGTTGTCAGTACAAGATTTTTTAGCTTGTAAGCATCTAGGCAAGTTGTCAAAAATGTTAAGAACTTACTTACTAGAAAAAAGAGCTGAATGGTCGTCAAAAAAAAGTTTAGCTGAGAGCTAAACCTAAAAAGTAATACCAAATTCTAAAAAGCTGTATGTCTATTAGACATACAGCTTTTTTAAAACTTAAATCTTAATTATCTCTATCTTCAAAATCTTCTTGTTCCTTAACCTTGAATCGTCGCCAAGCAAAATAAGCCAACATTACCCAAAAGATTAACCAAAATAAAACCTCTGCTGGAATAAACATAATTTACTTTCTACTTAAGTTTAACCGCTGTACCATAAACCAATATCTCAGCCGACCCTTGAGACACAACAGTGGTTGTTATTCGAAGACCAATTACCGCATCAGCTCCCAGCCTTTCAGCATCCTTAACCAACCTTTGCAGAGCCTGCTCTCTAGCATCAGCTTGTAGTTTGGTATACTCCTCTATTTCTCCACCAACAATATTTTTAAACATAGCGGTTATATCACGACCTAAATGTCTGGACCGAACCGTACTTCCCCTAGCTATACCAAGAAGCTCTCCAATTTCTCGATTTGGTACATAATCAATTGTTGTTGTAATCATAATTTAAGTGGTTAAAACTAATAACTTAAATATACAACAAACTTGTAAGTAGTCCTAATCTTTACCGAGCTGAATTTTAGATAATTTTTTAGAAAAAATACTATTAATGGGAGTTTTTAAATAAACAGTATCATTACTTTCTTTATAAGGAAAATTACCACCACGCATATTTACTTGAATAGAAGGTATTATCAATCTCGGCATACCAAGAGCTAAATCTCTTTTTTCTCTCATTTCTATAAATCGATCAGGTTCAGTTCCAGCCTTAAGATGAACATTATTTTTCTTTTGTTCACCAACGGTTGTTTCCCATTGGTATTCAGTTCGTCCTTCCGGTAGATAATCGTGACACATAAACATCCGCATTTCATCTGGTAGAGCAAAAATTTTTTTAGTTGAATCGTACATACTCCTAGCACTGCCGCCAGGAAAATCACATCTTGCTGTACCAAAATCAGGCATAAACATCGTGTCACCGGCAAACACGGCATTACCGATAACATAAACCATGTCGGCCGGTGTATGTCCTGGTGTATGTATCGCTAAAGCTGATATATTGCCAAGTGAAAATTGATCCCCATCATTCCATAGTCTATCAAACTGACTACCATCACGAGCAAACTCAGTACCTTCATTAAATACTTTTCCAAAAATCTCCTGTACTTCTTTTATATATTTACCAATTGCCATTTTTCCACCCAACTTCTCCTTAAGATACGGAGCAGCTGATAAATGATCAGCATGAACATGAGTTTCTAAAATCCATTCTACTTGATATTTGTTATTTTTTATATAATCAACCATCAATTCAGCCTGATCAAAATATATGCCACCGCCAGCCTGATCAAAATCCATGACACTATCAATAATGGCGCATTTTTTAGTTTCTTTATCCGTCACCACATAACTAATAGTATTAGTTATTGGATCAAAAAAACCTTGTACTTCCGGCTCATACTCTAAAAACTGTTTATAATCCATAATAAATTTTACTTGTTTAGATTTTATTTAATGACTTTTATGATTTAGATTATCTAATATAACCTCTTTCCGTATCAGTATTTATTATTTCTTTTAACTCTTCATCGGATATATATTTGGCTTGATAAGGTATTCCGGTTCTTTTCTCTAACTGTTTATTAAAAGCCCGTAAATGGTTTCTTGACCCTTTCATGAGATTTTTGTAGACGACAATTATATCTTCTTGCTTTGATTCTTCAACTGCTATTTGCAAATCTCTTATATCTAAGTCCTCAATTGTTGCTCCAACCGCCAAAGCTTCCTCTAAAGACACTGAACCCTGACTAACCAAATCAGTATAAAGCAAAGCTAATTCTTCATTACTAAAAACCCCAACTGTATCATCCAAAACCGGATCGGTTAGACTGTATCGACTAATCAATTCTTTAACTGCTTCAGTATGTGTCTCTTCACTTTTGGCAATATTGGAAAAAATATTTAAATCCCAAATTTCATATAATTTTTGGTAGACATCACGTGCCAGCTTTTCTTCTTCTCTCATATAAGAAAGCCATCTAATTTCAGTCTCTGATAATACAGATTCTTTTGTAACAACTTCTTCCAATGACATTTCTGACACAATAGCTGAAACATCAACAAAATCAGACCGATCAATTACATAATCTTCTTCTAAACTATCCTTATTAACACTACTTGTAACATTAATCTGTTCGCTAGATTGCCCTTCATTATTCACCATCCCAGACTCTTCATTACTAACAAATTGATAAGTAACCCAAATTCCTACAGCAGCTACAAAAAATAAGACGTATTTCATAATATAATTTAGTGTTTATTTATAAATTATTTGTTCCATGGCATTTTAGATAAAAATAAAGCCATGCCACAATGTCCGGTTAAACCAGAAAAAGTAAGTCCACCTCCAACCAAAACTACTAAAAGTAGAAAAGTTTCACTAACAAAATAAAACCCCAAGATACCAACAAGTACTAAAAGTCCCGCTACCAAAAAAACTTGTCTAATTAGTGGAATACCACTATTCATTTCTGAGGTCGTTTCAAACCCAGCTTCGTTCCAAGCTAATAAACCACCATTCACATTAACCAAGCGTGCCCTAACCCCAGCTAGTTCCATTTTCTCAATAGCTTTCTGACTACGATTACCACTTCTGCAATGAACATAGACCACTTCTTTATCAGAAAATTCTTCTAAATGTTTATCTATTTCACCTAATGGCACGTTGCGTACTCCATTAATTTTTTCTGACCTGTATTCAGTTGGTTCGCAAACATTAATAAAATCTATTCTTTGATTATTTTTTTCAACGTCCAATATTTCTCTAAACGCATCAACTGAAATATTTTTCATAGAACTATCCTTTAATTAAAGCTATTAATTTTTCAAATACCTCTTCGTTTTTACTATTAATTGAACCAATAAAATATTTAAGTAAAAATGCCTCTGTGAACTTTTGCCGCAAGCCAGCAAACGAACGAGAGGCTGAAAGCAGTATGGTACTAGCTTTTACACAATCCACCTCACTACTCTGCAATTCTTGCTTAACTCTAGCCAACTGCCCTTCCAGTCGACTGATATGATTTATAATTTCTTTTCTTTCTTTCTGCATTTTTAAATTATAGCATAGGGGGTACCCTATGTACAATAATTCATACTTGACTAACTTAAAAACAAAAAAGTAATTGCTTTAAAATTCCTATAAAAACTTTTACTTTAAATTAATCTTCTTTAATAACAGCGCATTAACCACCACAATTACGGTTGATAAACTCATTATTAAAGCTCCGATTTCTGGTCTTAAGAGAAAACCGCCAAAGAAAATTTGACTCGAGAACACACCGGCGGCAGCTGGAATAGCAACGATATTGTAACCAAGTGCCCACCCTAAATTCTGCACCATCTTTACATAAACTTTCTTGGCCAAAATTATAAGCCGAACTACATCCTCAGGATTATTTCGAGTCAGTACCACATCTCCCGCCTCAACCGCTACATCCGTACCGGCTCCGATTGCGACCCCCACATCAGCTTGAGTTAAGGCCGGAGCATCATTCACCCCATCACCAATCATCACCACTACTCCACCTTTTTCCTGTAAAGACTTAATACGCTGGTACTTATCTTCCGGCAAAACTTCAGCAAAGTATGTATCGATTTTTAATTCTTCCGCCACTGCTTTAGCTACCGCCTGATTATCTCCCGTTAACATAGCTACTTTAATTCCCATATCATGCAAACGATCAACTGCCAAAGCAGCTTCTTTTTTGATAGTGTCTGACAAACCAATAAGACCAATTAGTTGTTTTTGCCTAGCTACAAAAACTACTGTCTTACCCCTTTCTGATAACTCTAAATATTTTTCTTTTATAACATCAATTTCTACTCCAAAAGATTTCATCATGGCAGTGTTACCAACCAAAAATACTTCTCCAGATATCTCCGCTTGAATACCTTTACCGGCCACATTTTTAAAGTTTCCAATTGAGTGCAATCTTACATCTTTCTTTTTTGCGTACTCGACTATAGATCGGCCGATAATATGTGAGGAGTGTTGTTCTAAAGAAGCAGCCACTGCCAATACACTATCTTTTTCTACACCCTCTATCGAAAGCACTTCACTCACACCAAATTCACCAGTGGTCAAAGTACCAGTTTTATCAAATACAACATAACTAACTTTCTTAAGTACTTCGAGCTTAGCCAAATTTTTTATAAAAAAACCATTCTTAATAGCAATTGAAGTAGTGATAGTAGTGACCGTCGGAATAGCCAAACCAAGCGCATGCGGACAAGCAATAACCAAAACCGTGATCGCAAGAGTAATCGAGAAAACCAAGGTTTCGCCTAAAATTAACGACCACACCAAAACAGTCAGAAGTGCTGTAACAGCCGCTACCGCGGTCAAAATTGCTGCTGCCTTGTCAGCCAACCGTTGTGACTTTGGTTTAGTTAATTGGGCTTTAGTAATCAAGTTTTGAATTTGACCAATAGTTGAATGCTCACCTACTCTAGTCAAGCGAACGGTCAAAGAACCATCAAGACAAATAGAACCAGCTACCACCTCATCATTAACTTTCTTTTCTAAGGGTTTTGACTCACCACTAATAAGAGCCTCGTCAACATTTGCCGCACCCGACACGACCACACCATCTGCCGGAATCTTTTCACCTGGCTTCACCAATACCAAATCACCAACCTTTAGTTCACTCACTTCGATCTCCTCTTCTCTATCATTAACCAAGCGATGGGCTTTTTTAGGTAGAAGTTTCGCTACCAAGGATAAAGCATTACCAGCCGCCGCTCCTGATTTAGCTTCCAAATAATGACCAAACAAAAGCACCCAGATAAGAGTTGAGATTTCCAAATAAAAATCCGCTTCTAGCGTCGGAACAAAAGTTGCGACAACTGAAAATAAATATCCGGCTCCGACAGCTAACGACACTAAGGTCATCATGCCGTACTGTTTGGCCTTTATCTCGTGCCACGCATGTTCAAAAAACACTAAAGCAAAACCAAAAATCACCGTGGCGATTAGAAAGCCGAACCATTTACTTAAAGTATAGGCTTCAAACCCCACCGCCTGCATTACCATCTGGTTCGCAAACACCAGCGGAATCAACAAAAAAGTTACAATCCAAAATCGTTTCAAAAAAGTCTCGGCAGAACCATGACCCATTAAAGGACCGTGTCCATGTCCACTATGATGTGTGTGCTCCATGCTTTAATCATACCAGAGTTGTCAAACGTATTTACAAATCTTTATATTTAACCCATCAAAAATTTAGTCTTATCAAGATCAATATGACCTGCCCGAAATTCCTCAGCAAATTTTTCAGGTAACAGCCTTTCTTCAGTAGTCGGATCAATCCATTCGAAATCTTCCAACTCATGAGCATGAGTTCTTTCGTTTTCGCCTATCTTAAGATAATCAGCTGAATTTTTGACCGCAAAGAAAAATTCTACCGGTTGCTTTATATCACCAACCGTAAATGTATTTACATAAAGCAATTGTCCAACTTCAGGCTCTATTCCTAACTCCTCTACAATTTCTCGTTTCATACAAGAAATAATATCTTCTCCAAACTCCAAATGACCACCCGGCAAGCACATATACGAAGTATCGTGAACATGTCTCACTACTAACAACTTACCTTCGTGCATAATAATCGCTCGGCATCTAACTACAAATTCTTTTGACATAAAGTGAGTATAACACAAATAAAGATAACAGAATCTTGTGAATCTACCATTATATATTTGGTATACCTATAAATTAGTATCTAAAAAATTTTTAAGTCCAACCAAGTCTTTAGTACCATCATCATAAAAATAAGATTTTATACCAATTGATTCAGCGCTTTTTACCGCCTCAATATTATGCTCAAAGTAAATCACTTCGTCAGACTTAAGATTAAACTTAGCTAACATAGTTTTATAATATTCAGGACTAGTCTTTTCTGGATTATGTTTAAGTGTAAACACTTCATAGGGCATGGCGGTCAAATTCCATTTTTTAAATTGCTCATCATCGGCACCGGTCAGAAGAATTTTCGGATTTGGATAAGTTTCCAAAAGCTCATACATTTCCTGAAACACCTCACCCTGATCCGATACAAAACAATAAATTGCATCAACTAAAATAGTTTTCATAAAATTAGTATAACAAAGATCATTAACTACATATACACTATCAATAAAAAAACAAAATCCCTAAAAGGGATTTTGTTTTTAAGTTTAATACTATCTTTTAGAAACTAATTTTATTATTCAACCGAAAAACCAAACATCATACCGGAGTGTAAATGCTCAGCAATATGACAATGCGCCATCCATTTTCCTAGGTTGCTCATATCAATCAGAAGATCAACTGTTTCTCCTCTTGGAATAAGAACAGTATCTTTCCATTGTAAATTATCATTAGATACACCGTTTCTACTTAAAACCACAAACCTTTGCCCATGAAAGTGAAGTGGATGCTGCATTGGATGCATACCATTTTCATCATTGTAAACCCTAACTTTAACTAAGTCACCCTGTTTGAAAGACCAATCAATATCACTGTTTCGCTTTCTAGTTATCTCATCTTCAATCACCCATTCCAAAGTCTCATCTGTACTTATACTATTCATCATTGCCATATCATCTTCCCACTCAATACCATCATTATATTTCTCAGTATTATTATCTAGATACGGTTCACAACCAGCCATTTGTGGCATCATTCTACAATGCTCAATCGCCCCTTCTCTAGTCATCTCTACTCCCATTAAATTTATAATGTCATCATTATTATTCTGACCATGCATAACTGCCATATTTCCCACCATTCCTTTCATGACAATATCTAACCTAAGCCTCTTATCTGGTTCACTGTTTAAAAAAGTACTAAATTTATTTCTTAAGTCAGCATAGTCATCATTATCACGTAACTGAATAAACTCACTTTTCCGATCTAACTCACCATCTTTCACTGTCACAATACCGATCTTTTTACCTCTATGTGTAATATCATAGACTCCAGCCTCAGAATAATAAAGCTCAACTACATATCTTTCTGCTGGAGCAATAATAACACCGTCAACCATCACTTCTTTTTCAATTCTTCCCAAGTCACCACCAACTAATTTCATTTGCGACTTCGGAAAAGACAAATCAAAAGTTCTGGTATTAGCAACATTAGTAATGAATAAACGGTTAATCTCACCTTGCTTTAGAGAAAGATTGTAATTTTTATTATCATTTATCAAAAAAGTATCACCGTAACGGCCCATCAGTGTATTAGTTACTCGCTCAGAACTAAATTTTCCATCAGTTAAAATATCGTCAAAAATTAAATACTCTTCTTTATCTGCCTTATTCCAATAATTTTCTTCTTCAACAATAAAATTACCATAGAGACCAAGTTCCTGTTGGTAGTCTTCACGTACATGAGGATGATACCAGAACACACCAGTGTCAGGAAACTCTAATTCATAACTAAAAGTCTCACCGACTTTTACCGCTGGAACTATCGGTACTGCTCCGTCCATTTGCCAATCACCCCTAAGACCATGTGAGTGTACTGAAGTTTCCATGTCAATATTATTTTTAAAATTAATAGTGACCTTTGAGCCTTTTTGTACTTTTATAATTGGTCCAGGAATCTGTCCGTTATAAGCCAATCTTTTAACCACCCTATTACCAACCTCTTGTCGTACAACAGAAGCAGTTAAGTTAAAAATATCTCCATCTTTTAACTCAACTATTTCAGTTGGTTTAACTGTATCGATAGCTATTTTTGGTAATTCAGTTAAATCATCTTCAATACCAATGTTAGAAAAACTGAACTGAGTCTCTAGTTTATCTTTTTGTCCCCACCAAGATATTACACTGATAATAAAAACAACAATTGCAATACTTAACACATATTTCATAAAATATAATTTTAATTTACTTATAAAACAAAAAAGTATCGTCAATTAAAAAGCTTTGGATGTAAGATTCCATCTGAAAATAATTCTTGAAATAATTTAATTATTGAATATTTTTCAATATCTATTTTTATCGGTATAGAAAGAAGCCAAAGCTTAATTTTAAATAATAAGTTAGGAGCTTTCTCAAAATAAACAAAAACAAAGAAAGTTAATAAAGAAACATAGGCAGGCATCACCGAGAGAAAGCTTGTTTGCCAAGCCTTAATATGGTCAAACAAACTCATCGGACAAACCACCTCCTCGTGTGACATAAAAAGACAACTGCTTGTATTTTCACCCATATTCATACCAACCAATCCATGAAATAGACTAAAAAATAAAGTACTAACAAAAGCTACTAACATCAAGTTACCAATAAATGTTTTTGCTAGACTTTTCATAATCAGACCATTTTACCAGTTTTCTTTTAAATAGTTAATCAACCAAAATATTTTTTGGTTGATTATTTATACAATATGTAATTATTTACAATTATTAAGGTGTATAATATTTATCATGGAGTCAAAAAGAACAATTTGGTTATTTGCTATGGTTGGTGGCTGGCTAGGTGGCTATCTACCTTTACTTTGGGGTGCTTATGGCTTTTCTATGTCAACCATTATTTTTAATGGCTTAGGAGCTTTAGCCGGTATTTACATTGGTTTTAAATTAACTCACTAGAATTTACTATCTATTTAAACTAATAAATAAATTAAATGTGCACAAAATTATACTAAGTAAAAGATTTATTCTAGTACAATAATAAAGAGTTTGATAAAAAATAAATTAATAATTATGTTTGGTTTCTTAAGCAATATTAGAATTTTATACGTCCTTATACCCGCAGGGCTATTGGCAGCCGCTGTTTCGTTTCCTAATCTTGAAATACTTTCTTCCGATGACGGTTGTACAACCACAGATATTAGACCTTGTTATGATCAAGGCACGAAAAATAAAATAAAAGTTTTAAAAGATAATGCTGGAACTAACGCCTTTTCTGCTTGTATACAAAACGCCAACCCCAATACCAGTGGTACTTTTGCCATGGAAACAATGAGTTGTACTGAAGAAACAGTTGCTTACTGTATGCTTGGTAACAGTGGAAATTTTATACGTGAATTTAATGGCACTTGTCAGGATACCGAGCCACCAGAACCGGAACCGGAACCTTTACCGGATTTAAGTGAAGTAAACATTAGTGGTAAATTTATAAATGGTATAACTAAAGCTCCAATATCTAATGTTCGTATTTGGGATCCAGAAATTGGTATGAACACTATTATTACCGAATCATCAAGCTCTGGAGATTTTTCTTTTACCAGTAACACTACTGAAATAGATCAAGTCAGCACCCTTTACACCAACTACACTACTGGTTGTTATTTTCAAAATTGGGGCTTTACGTCCATTAGTCGAAACCCTGATGACAGCCTTCGTTTAAAAGCTGTCTTGTTTGACTTTAAACCTGGTGATCTATTAATAAATCCTATAACAAAAACAGACATCGAACTTGGCAACATACCATTATGGCCGGCCGCCACTCTACTTTTGAGCTCTGATATTCCGGTAAAAGTTAGCATTTCTTATCCGGAAGAAAATAAAGTTTTAGGAAACAATATCTTACAAAATGATCATAAAATTTGGAACGCCATACCTCTAGAACACCCAACCACTGTCCGACTCACTGACCAAAACGGAAATGTCTACAATAGTCCGGAAGTTACCCTACCAAACAGCGACAGCTGTTCAGTCGGTAGACTAAACTTTACTAACAGAGAGTTCACTTGGCAGTAAAATTATAATGCGATATTAGTCCCATATAGCCAGCAAACGTAAAAAGGAATAGCTAAAGCTATTCCTTTTTACGTTTGCTGCCAGACTAGGACTCGAACCTAGATAGCCAGGACCAAAACCTGGAGTCCTACCATTAGACGATCTGGCAATATATCTTTTTGTATTAAGTGACGTGCGACCTTCGGTCGCGCGTCACTTAATCTACCATATTTGAAAATAAATTTGAAGTAAAAGAATCACCTAATTCAGAAGTAATTTACTTTATATAAATAGTTACAAACACCCCAGCCGTCACCAAAAGTCCACCAAGCACCGTACCCAAAGTCGGCTTCTCTCCGAGGATGATAAAAGCCATCAGAATAGTGAGAACGATACTAAATTTATCAATCGGTACCACTTTAGACACTTCGCCCAATTGCAAAGCTTTGTAGTAAAACATCCATGAAGCTCCGGTTGCCAATGCCGATAGTACAATAAAGGTCATCGAATACTTAGAAATTTTAAACATGTCGGAAGCGTTACCTTGTATTAGGACTATACCCCAAGCAAAAAATAAGATAACAACCGTACGAATTGCCACCGCTAAATTACTATCGACATCCTTCACTCCAATTTTACCGAAAATTGCCACCAAAGAAGCAAAGAAAGCAGCTAATAATGCGTATATTGCCCAGCTAGCCATAATTATTTTGTTTCGTATGCCGCTTTAATAAAAGCAGTAAAAAGTGGATGTGGCCTTAAAGGTCTCGCTATCAACTCTGGATGAAACTGTACCCCAACAAAAAACGGATGTGTAGTGGTTGGTAGCTCAACTATTTCCATCAATCGTTTGTCGGCTGAAGTACCAGAAAAAATCATTCCCTTATCTTCTAATCTTGCAATGTATTCCCCATTTATCTCATAACGATGGCGGTGACGCTCAATAATCTTCTCTGACTTATAAGCTTTATAAGCCTGTGTGCCTTTCTTGATTACTGCTTCATACTCACCAAGACGCATAGTTCCTCCCAATTTTCCTTTTTTAATCAGTTCTTTTTGTTCAGGCATAATATCAACCACCAGATGCTTAGCTTGATTATCAATCTCAGCTGTACTAGCTTCTAATTTTAAAACATTTTTAGCATATTCAAGTACAGCCAACTGCATTCCATAACAAATTCCGAAATACGGAATTTTCTTTTTACGTACATACTCAATTACACTAAGCTTACCATCTATACCGGTAGCACCAAACCCTCCTGGCACTAAAATTCCAGCGTACTGATCTAACTGTTTTAGTTGTTTTTTATCCGCAAAATCACTTGAAGATAAATAGGTAATTTCTGGTGTTAAACGCAGTGAATAAGCCGAATATTTAATGGCTTCCAAAACTGATAAGTAGACATCCGACAAAACAAAATCACCTGACTGAAAATACTTTCCTATCACGGCAATCTTTACTTTATCATTACCTTTTTTAGACTTAGCTACAAATTTTTTCCAAGCTGATAAATCAGCTGGTTTCTTAATTGACAAACCTAGGATATTGCAAAGTTTCTCTGAAAAACTATCTTTTTCAAAGTTCAGTGGAATATCATATATGCTATCTAAATCGGGTGCTGAAATAACGTGTTCCTTCTTCACTCCGCAAAAAGTTGCGATTTTCTCCTTTCTCTTATCATCTATCTCGACTGGACTTCTGGCAATTATCATATCAGCAAACACTCCAGCGCTACCTAAAGTTCTAGCAGCATGCTGAGTCGGCTTAGTCTTCATTTCACCAATACTTCCTGGTACTGGTAGGTAACTAACCATAATTACCCCAACATTTTCCGGCTCCTCAATTCGCATCATGCGAATCGCTTCTAAAAAAAGAATATTTTCATATTCACCAATAGTTCCCCCCACCTCCACGATCACCACATCAGCCTCAGCTACTTTAGCGGCTTTTTTTATACGGGAAATTACTTCTAAGGGAATATCTGGTACTACTTGTACATTTTTTCCTTCGTAACCAAGGTTCCTTTCTTTTTCTATAACTGATAAATAAACACTACCAGTGGTCATGTAATTGATAGCTGGCAAGTCAGTATTTAAGAATCTTTCATAATTACCCATGTCTTGGTCGGTCTCAAGACCATCTTTGAGTACGAAAACCTCTCCATGTTCAGTTGGATTCATAGTGCCGGCATCAACATTTATATATGGATCAATCTTCATTGCTGTCACCTTAAGACCACGAGCCTGCAAAAGATGAGCTACTGTAGAAGAAGTCACTCCTTTACCAACTCCACTCATCACACCCCCAACTACAAATAAATATTTGGTGTCTTGCTTTTTTATTTTTTTATTTTTCTTCACTTTAGTTTTTTGCACCATAACAAACCAAACTCTAAACTCGCAAATATCTAGCAATTGCTAACAAGCTGGAAATCAAACCAAGTACAATACCAACCCCGACTAGCAATAAAAAGATATCACTAAAATTGGAAACAAAATAAGAGAACAAATTGAAACCATCAAAAAATTCTTCGGTTTTTGGACCAAGCCAAGATAAAATCGGATAGAACAACAAAATCGTAAATACTCCAGCGGCCAAACCATACATCATACCTTGCACCATAAACGGACCACGAATAAACATATTAGAAGCACCAACTAAACGCATAATAGCGATTTCTTCACGAGCGGTATAAATAGCCAATCTGATAGTGTTAAAAGTTATCAAAATCGCCGCTACAATCATCACTATCAAAATCACATAACTAGCTCTTTCTACTGTATCGATAATAGAAGTTAGTGTATCGATAGAAGCTTTACTATCCTCATAGTTTACTTCATCAATAACCGGTGGGTTTTGCGGTGAAATGGTTTCTTGTTGTTCCATAATAAACCGCGCTATACTTTCATACTGAGTGGTATTTTTAGCCCTAATAGCGATAGTGGCGCCAAATGGATTTTCGTCCAACTCTTCAAGGGCGATTAAAGCTGTCTCGTCATTTTGATTTTCTTCTCTATATTTAGCTAAAACCTCTTCCCGAGAAACATAAGTCACCTGTTCAACATCTGGAAAAGCTTCGATAGCAGTTCTTATCGTATCTACATCTTCTTGATTAGCGGTTGGCTCAAAGTAGACGTTAATATCAACTTTTTCTTGAATAGTTTTAAGTGAAGTAGTAAGCAACTGATCGACAAACATTGTTGAACCAACCACAAATAAAGTGATAGTTAAAACAAAAATAGAGGCTAAAGAGACATAAGCACTACGCCAAAAACCAATAAATCCAGCTCGAGTAATTCTACGAATCGCGGTCAACATAGTTACTATTATAATACGTACTTACCGTTTACGTCATCCCTTACTATCCGACCTTCATCCATGGTAATCACACGACGACCAAGTTCATCGATCACCCCTTTATTGTGAGTAGTCATGATGACAGTGGTACCTAGATCGTTTATTTTTCTTAAAATCTGTACCACCTCATAAGTGGCAATTGGATCAAGATTTCCGGTCGGCTCGTCAGCCACTATAATATCTGGCTGATTTACAATCGCTCGAGCAATCGCTACTCTCTGCTTTTCTCCTCCAGACAGCTCATTGGGAAAATTAAAAGCTTTATCATCAAGATCTACCAAAGCTAAAGCTTGCGGTACGTTTTCAGCTATTTCTTCATCGGTTCGACCGTTGGCTTCCATAGCAAATGCAATATTTTCGTAAGCGGTTTTATTAGGTAAAAGTTTGAAGTCCTGAAAAACGGTTCCAATTTTTCGACGATAATGAGGTAGTTTAGTACGAGGAATCTTGTGTACATCAATTGATTCAAAAAAAACTTGTCCGTGACTTGGTCTATCTTCGGCAATAATCATCTTAAGGAGTGTCGTCTTACCTGCTCCAGAATGACCAACGATTGAGACAAACTCTTTTGGTGCGACTTGAAAAGTCACTTCTTGAATGGCCGCTGAACGACCATCAGCGTATAATTTAGAAACATTATCAAAGTAAATCATGAAAAATATTATATCATGATATTTAATCAGAGCTAATTTTTGGTAGGTGAAAATAATGAAGCGAGAATTAAAAGACATGGCGGGTGAAAACCTTTGGTTTTCGTCCGCCATGTCTTTTAATTCTTACCCTACTCTTCCAACTCCGCCTTTATAAACTCATCAATATCACCGGCTAAAACCTGTTCTACATTTCTTACCTCTACTCCAGTCCTGTGATCTTTTACCAACTGATAAGGATGAAGAACATACGAACGAATCTGACTCCCCCATTCAATTTTTACTGATTTTTCAATCGACAATCCACGCATCTCTCTCGCTCTCTGTTCCTCATAGAAAGAAAATAATTTACCAGCCAAAAGTGCAAGACCGAGCTCACGATTTTGTTGTTGCGATCTTTCTGAAGACACGTGCACTGAAATATTAGTTGGCTTATGTACTATTCTCACCGCTGTCTCTCGCTTGTTTACATTTTGTCCACCGGCTCCACCGGAGCGAGCAAAGCTTACTTCTATATCCTCATCTTTCAGTTCAACCTCACTCAAGTCTTCAATCTGTGGTGAAATCTCCACCAAAACAAAAGAGGTCTGCCTCTTTCCATTACTGTTAAAAGGTGAGATACGTACCAAACGGTGTACACCGGATTCTTTCTTCAAGATTCCATAAGCATCTTTGCCTTGTGCTTCAAAAGTGATGTTCCTATAACCATTATGGTCATTGGTATTACTATCAATGACTACCGACTGCCAATTTTTTCTAGTCGCAAAACCCTGATACATTTCGACCAACATCCGCGCAAAATCTTCCGCATCATCCCCTCCTGCTCCAGCCACGATAGTTATTACCGCATTATTTCTGTCATACTTTCCTTTACCCTCTACCCGATCCTTCAGTTCTTGCAACTCCTTTATCATTGCCTGCGCCTCTTTAGGATCATTCCAAAAAGTCGGCAAAAGCATCTTTGCTTCAATTTCCACAATTCTCTCTTGTATCTCCTGTGACATAATTTTGTTTGAGTATAGCAAAAAACAAAATTTAATACTAAAAAAATACCTCTAGCAAAAAATCACTAGAGGTATTAAACGGCTTTCAAAAAGTCATATTACTGCCCCGTCATTTAAACTATCCAGATTATTTAGGTTATTAAGTATTATGTTTAACAACCTAGCGTCATACTCTATCCTTTCTGGATCAGATGACTTAAGTTTATCATATCTTTCAATAAACTCTCTCAGTTCACTAGTTTTTTCATCAGACATTCTCTGAATTATACCGTTAATGCTAGTCATAACACCTTGCATTTGTATAATTTTGTTTAATTTATATCCAACTTCTTTCAAGTCATTCAAAAGAGTTAGCTTATTCCGTTTTTCGTTGTTATTTTCGATAAAGCGTAACCTAGAAACAACATTATCCAAATGTAACAAAATAAGATTACTCCTAAAATCACCAAGCCAATTTTGGGCCTTATTTTTTTGTTCCCTAACTCTCTCAAATTCTTTTTCTATAAGATAACTTAAACCGTTAGACAAAACAAAAATTAAACTCGAAACACTAACAACAACACCGATACAAAGAATAACGTATAGAAAGACGACCTGAAAAACATCACCATTAAAATAATCCATGATCTTCTCCTTGTTACATTAAAAAAACAAAAGGACAATAAATAACTATCGCCCTTCCATCAATAATGGTACTTTATATCAACAACAAGTCAATATATATATATATATATATTGAGCAAACACTTTTACACTAAGCCGATTTATGGTTTCACCTCAAACCTGAAACTTTGGATGTTTTCTGGCAATTTCTTTTGCTTTTATAATCAACCATAACGGCAACAACACTTCACCTAAGAAAGTGTACTCACTAACGGTAAAACCGATTTCAATATTTAGAATAAACAAAAGTGAATCCGCCAAATAACCAAAACAGCCGATCATCAAAAGTACGCCAATCAAACGAGGAATGTAACCTGACTTATACGCCAAGTATCCCATTGGAAACAACCACAATCCCCAAAATATTTGCGCCACCATCACACCGGACTGGTGCATATCAAACAATAGACCAACCAAACCTTGTACTTGCTCGGCGGTAAAAGTAGCTGTAAAAGCAACTCCGCTGACCAAACTACTGATAGCCAAAAGACTGACTTCGTTTAACATGGCAATCGAAACCGCCGGCACAATAAAAGCAATCATCAGTATGCCGGCGGTTTTGCTGATATGACTAAGAAGCTTATATAAAAGGAGGACTAAGATTATTTGTATAAGCTGAACCACCAACGAAGCAAAAATACTAAAATGAAACATCGATAAGTTGTTTCGTATATTCTCGATAGTGGCCACCATATCACCTGACACCAAAATGACATTTGGAATGTACAAAATTCCCAAAACCCCAAACGGTACCATTAGCAAATAAGTTGCTCCGGTTAATCTGGAAAGGTTTTTAATAGATAACATAAATTAAACGCTAGCTTGTATAAAATAATTATAGCAAAATACTTTTAAAATCATTCAAATTACTAATTGTATGATTTTAGTCTTAATTTAATATACCAACCAAAACTAATTACCAATCCGACCACATGTAGTGCTTTCCAACAAAGAAGCCACTTAGCAGTATGCAAAAATCCTTCAGTATAAATTTCTACAATATCTGACACTCCAAATAAAAAGACGTTTATCGAACTAAATATAATCCAGTTTTTATATTTGCTTGGTAAATGATTTTTAAATAAAAAAACCACCAAACTTAAAATCAACCAAAATAATGCTTCGTAAGTATTAAATTCTCGCCATATATTTACAGTAGTGCCAAAGGAAATCATTTTTATTTATTTTAGTCTATTTTTCTAAAAACCTTAAACCTTCTATACCATCATACTCACTCACCATCTTCAGGTTTAAAATAAAAGCCAAGCAGTTAGCTTTCTTCATTGTTTCAAAAAGCACCCTACTAAACGGGTGCTTTATTTTGAGCCAATGTCCGGGATTGAACCGGAGACCTCGTCCTTACCATGGACGCGCTCTACCAACTGAGCTACATTGGCAAATGTGTCTGCTATCCTACCAAATATTTCTTTTAAATCAAAGTGTTTAAAGCATAGTAAAAACAGCTTAATCTATATTCACTAAAACTTCCGGTTCAGCAAAGTCCACTTCTTTATATGATTTAAATTTTAAAATAACAGATCTGAGCTTATCCAAAGTATTGGCCTCAGGAAAATGTAAGGTATATACATCGACGTCATCAAGTATCATAGAAAAATTTAATATTTCGCCACCCAAACTAGTTACAACCTCTTTAACTTTACTTGACTCAGTCCCCACCACAAAAGCTACAGTTACCAAACCTTCAAAAACTTCAGAATCATTTTCTTAACCTTTAATTGTTTTAAATTTAGAATAATCTAACCCACTAAAGGAAAAATTTGTGGCCACCATTCTAACCGGTCCAGTGGTTAATTTCTGAGAATCAGAAATTAACACTTCCGCCACATACCACGTTGTCTGCTCATAAGGATATATACCAAATTCAAAAATGCCATTATATAAATTATCATTCTTTGATATATCACCTCTCTCCATCGTCTAATAATTGTCCAATAAGTTTTATCTTGTTACCAAACTCATCAACTTGGTACAAATCTATCTTTAGCCGTGTTGTGGTACCGGAAACCTGCACACTTACTTCCCTAGCCACTTCCCTACCCACTGGAACAATTGAATCCTATATACCCGGACTGCCAATTTCTATCTCTGTAGTTTCTGTTTCCATTTTGGAATATTTCAAGCAAATTTCCTTCTCATCTTCATTAGATACAAAATCACACAACCTTCCGTCTTTACGTAATTGTGCGTATTGAACGTAGCAACTGTCACGGGATTCAAAACTACTCATAATGTCACACTCAGGCATACCAAGCACATCGTCCCTTTGGTCATAATTATTATCTGAACTCACTTTCTCGAGATAAAAATCTTCCGAATCACAAGTAGAAATAAGGTTAGTTGTAATATCGACCCCTGATAAAATATTTACTTTCTCGCCCTTAAAGTTAATCTTATCACCAACCACGAAATCTTGGCCACCAGTCTTACTTAGACAAGAAACTGGTTTGTTATTTTGGTAAGGTT
Organism: Minisyncoccota bacterium; assembly: GCA_041389025.1. GTDB lineage: Bacteria > Patescibacteriota > Minisyncoccia > Phycocordibacterales > UBA918 > OLB19. The sequence goes on along the minus strand of JAWKSP010000001.1, from coordinate 453,166 downwards.
GATATAAAACAAAAATTTTGTCACCTTTATCATTTTCAATTGTTAAATAAGAACCAATAGAAACATCTTCCAAATTATTATCCCTTACAACTCCCTCTCCTTCTACAGTCTGCACCTTCACTGGTTCATACTGTCCATTTTCAGATAAATAACCGCAGGAAATACTGTACCTCAAAAACTCAGGCCCTGTATCCTCAATATTACGAACACAAATTATATTGGAATTTTCTTGTCTAAAACCAAGCTGTGAGCTTCTACTATCTTCAAAAGAAAAACTATTAAATAAATTTATCTGAAATTTATTTTTAGTGAAGAACTTTTTAACCATAGCATCAAGTCTATACACGGTAGCACCGTACTCATCATCTGAATCTTGAAAAGATAAGTCTGATATAAAAATAGAATGTCCTGTAATAAGAGCAGTGCTGGTAATAGGATTGTTGTCTTTGTAATAACGCCAAGCAAAATTATTATTTTCTATATCACTAACTAAATATTCAAGCTCTGGAGAGGAAGATAGTTCATAAAAAATGTTGTCTACGAAATCAAAATCAATTAACTTACTATCTAAAATTTGTGTATTAATTTCATTATTATTAAACTCTGGCAAAACCGAATTAGTTTGCCAATACTTAAAACCCAACCAAAATCCGACAAAAGGCAAGGTGATAAAAAGAACTGTTGCTAAATATTTTGAAAAAGGAGTAACTATAGTTAGAGAAGATTTTTCTTCTAACAAATCTTGGTCTGTAATTTTATCAGAATTTATATCTTCTTTTACCATTGTCTAAAGTGTAACATATGGTCGATACTTAGAACCTATATTTTCTTAGATAAAATATTTGAATCTACTCGCTCGTAACGCAAAATCACCCTCATCGGGTGATTTTACTAACTGCGCGGTCGAAGGGATTCGAACCCTCGGCCTCCGCCGTGACAGGGCGGCGCTCTAACCAGCTGAGCTACGACCGCAATTTCTTACAGTGCGGGTATAATATATTAAAAAATATTATAATGCAATCTTTTTTTCTTTTATAAAATCAATGAATTTATTTTTCTTTCTAGGTAGGTATAAATCATTTTGACAATTTTTATACATATTTTTATACAAAAATAAAGCCGTTTGCTTTCTCCATCAACACAAACGACCGGCTAAACGCCGGCCTATGTTTGTGTCATGATAATTTTGGAAAGGAACGTCCTGACGGTCACTAAGTATAATTGTTCGCTTCGCTCCAATTACACTAAGTGCCGCGGGACACGACTCATTCGCTCGCAAAGGCTCGCATCATTCCGTCGATCGTTCCCTCACGAAAGCAAAGCCGTTTGCTTTCTCCATCGACACAAACGACCGGCTAAACGCCGGCCTATGTTTGTGTCGATGGGAGGGAACGATCCTCCGACCTCAGCTTTATGAGTGCTGCGCTCTAACCAACTGAGCTACATCGACATTGAGACAAAATATACTACAATCGACATTATTTTTCAATTTTGTTGGTAATTTTATCCGAACATAATATAGTCTCAGCTACTCTTATATCTTCAATTTTATTTATCGGTAACCACACTTTTTGCTCCACCACCCTAATTGGTTTTTGTTTCGCAAAAGCTGTCACCATATCAGTAACATAAACTTCACCATTTTTGGAAGCAGAGACATTATAGTCAAAAATACTTTCATCCAACACCATTCCGCCGATGTTAATTTGATTTGATTTTGGGTTACTTGGCTTTTCTTCAATTTGCTTTAAAGTACCGTTTTTGTTTAATACTAAAACTCCAAAATTTTGCGGTTCTTTCGAAGAAGCGGAAAGCATAGCATAGTCGTTGTTTATAACCTCAACCAAGGCTTCTGATCCATGTATATCATCTGAATACATAAATAAAAAGCGACCTCTGATTAAATCTTTAGCTTGCAAAAGCGCATCACCGGTACCACCGGAAAAATTTTTCTGCGTTACATATTTTACTTTTCGCCCGCAAAATTCATCCTTACAAAAATCTTTTATTTGCTCTTCTAAATAACCAACCACCAAAATAAGCTCGTCTATTTCTTCCGGCAAAGCTTCGACGATATGTTGAAGTATTGGTTTATCACAAACTTTTATTAAAGGTTTGGGAGTATCGTCAGTTAAGGGAGCTAATCTGGTACCTTTACCAGCAGCTAGTATAACGCATTGCATAATAAACTAACCTAGATAGACCGACTTTAATTTCTTTTCAGCCCTATCAATATCTTCCGGATAACCGATAGCCAGCCATAAGTTTTCCTCCACTACTGCTACCGGATATTTTTCTTTATAGCGCATAATAATTTCCGGCATGAAATATTCATCCTTAATTGGAGACTCTGGTGGAAAATCGAAAATATTTTTATCTAAAACCATTGGTCCGGTAGCTACTAAGTTAGAAGATGGTGAACTTGGCTTTTCAACCATCTCAGCAATCGTACCGTCAGGGTTTCGTACAATTACTCCAAACCGTTCCGGTATATCACTAGTAGTGGCTAAAATTGACCGACTATAAGAAACCGCTCGCGCTAAATCATCCTTGCCGTGTATGTCGTCGGCAAACATAAATAGAAAACGTCCTCTTATCAAATCCTTGGTAAGCCACAAAGCTTTAGCTGGACCATTGATCTCTGTTTGTTCAACATAAGTCACCGGTCGACCATGAAAATTATCACCACAGTGCTTTTTTATCATTTCCCCTTTGTACCCAACCACAACAATAAGTTCCTTAACAGCACTAGGAAGCGCTTCAGCGATATGGTCTAATAATGTCTTACCATTTACCGTTACCAAAGGTTTAGGAACAGTTTCGGTTAAAGGACGTAAACGCGAGCCTTTGCCGGCCGCCAAAATAACACATTGCATAATCAATGAAATATACCAATTTTTTGATATTTTTAGCAAGTCTTGACTGTGATTTTATATTTATATTTTCTCAGCTCATTATAGAACGTAAAAGACTCGATAACTATCGAGTCTTTTACGTTCTTGTTGCGGGGCCTGGAATCGAACCAGGGTCTGGAGGTTATGAGCCTCCCGAGGTACCTCTCCTCCACCCCGCTATGTATTTATTCTTTATTTTACCTCAAACGAAGGCGTTCTCCAGAGAGGTTATGAGAGCTATTAAATTCTCTCGCTCAAAACCTCTCCTCCACCCCGCTATGTATTTAATTTTACTTTATTTTAAACGAAAGAGATACCTCTCCTCGTCCTTACAGGACCAGTACACCTTGTCAGTATTTCTTTTCGTGTCCTCAAGAAATACTTGGCAAGGTCTTGCGAAAGTGTTTAGACACTTTCTCACCCCGCTATGTATTTATAGTACTAAAGAAAGTTACCTTATTTAGTAAAATAATGCAACTAAAATTATACCGTAAATTTATCTGACACCAAGTTCTGTCAGCACCCTTTTGTACTGTTTGATAGTATCATCAGCCAAACGCTTGGTTAAAATAAAATCAGCTCCCCCATGCGCTATTTGATTTCTTACTTTATGGGCCTGCCAAGCATCATCCAAACTTCTTAGTTGATTAGATGAAATACTTTTTAATCTCTCTCCCAAAGACACACCACCATAACCAGCTTCTTTCAAAACATCGTCTAAAATAACATCAGCTTCAATTATGGCTAGTTTCCAATCATTAGGATTGTCTGAAACAATGTGTTTATCTATGTCTAACAGTCTGGAGCTATTCGCTACAATACCAAACGATTCACTATAGATTTTTTCTCGTTCTTTTATCTCATCACGCTGCAACTTATAAAGCTTATTTACTCCAGTTGAAGCATAAACATAAAGAAACAGCATAACTATGGATAAAAAGTATGCAAAAATAGCGTAACTTACCCATACAGTATTCAAAAAATCTATTATACTTTGCATAACTAAATAATCACCATTATGGTTTTATTTAAGCCATTCTTTCTTTTATAAGTAAAAAAACTAGAGAGTTGTATCAAATATCTTTTTACCAATATCAAACAAACGACTGTCACCACCATGTGGTGCTATATATTGTACACCAACCGGAAGCATTACACTGTCTCTTTCAACTTCCTTCATTGGAAAAGATAAAGCCGGCACACCAGTCAAATTTACTGATACAGTAAAAATATCTTCCTTATACATGGATAGGGGGTCTGATTTTTCACCAAACTTAAAAGCTGGTGTTGGAGTGGTAGGTGTAACAATAAAATCTACTTCACTAAATACTTTGTTTAGTTCTAGGCGCATTTTACTGCGAACTTTTTCAGCTTTATTATAAAACGCATCATAATAACCAGAAGACAACACATAAGTACCAAGCAAAATGCGCCGCTTCACCTCATCACCAAAACCTTCTGCTCTAGTTTTTTGATACACATCAAGTAAAGTGTCTCCATCTACCGACAAACCATAGCGAATACCATCATAGCGTGCCAGATTAGATGATACTTCAGCCGGCATCACAATATAATAAGCCGCTAAACCCTTTTCAAACAACGGCAACTCTATGTTCACAACCTGATGTCCGGCTTTTTTCAAAGTTTCAAGATGGCTATTAAAAGACTCTAAAACATCAGAATCAACTCCTTCTTTTAACAGATGTCTTGGTACTCCAATAGTATATTTCTCTTTTAATTCAACTGTTTTATAAGAATCGTCATCAATTGAAGTATTGTCCATCGGATCAAGTCCAGACATAATCATATGCAAACTCTCAGCATCGGCTACAGTATTAGTCAGAGGTCCAGCTTGATCAAGCGAGGACCCCATAGCAATTAACCCATAACGTGACACCGCACCATAAGTTGGTTTAAAGCCTACCAAACCACAATAACTAGCCGGCTGACGGATTGACCCACCAGTATCAGTCCCAATCGCTACTGGCACCACTCCCATCGCCACCGCCGCTGCTGAACCCCCGGAAGACCCACCTGGCACTCTGGTAGTATCAACTGGATTTTTGGTTACACCAAAAGCCGAACTTTCAGTTGAAGAACCCATAGCAAACTCGTCCATATTAACCGAACCGACTATTATCGCTCCGGCGGTTTTTAGTTTAGTTATTATAGTTGCATCATAAGTAGCAGTATAATTTTCTAGCATTTTTGAGGCGGCTGTCGCTCGTTTTCCTTTTATTAAAATATTATTTTTTACCGCCACTGGTATACCACAAAGAAATGGTGAGTTTTCACCCTCTTTTTTTAGTCTAATATCTGCTAACACGGCCTGTTCTACAGCATCATCAAAGATATCAATAAAAGCATTGATATTTTTATTTTTTTCGTGAATCATCTTAAGAGTCTTTTCAGTCAATTCTTTGGCGGTAATTTCACCGGTCAACAATTGTTTTCTTAAACTATCTATAGTCTGCATATTATTCTGTATCAGTATTTAAAATCTTTCTAACCTCAAGATATCGACCTTGTTTCTTAGGCATCTCAGCAACCAAATCGTTTGTGTAACTATCTGGTTCATTAGTTATTACATCTTTTCGAAATACATTGTATCGAGCACCAACTTCCGGCACAGAACCACTTCCGCTCTCGTCATCAACAATATCTTGAACCGCACTTACATAACCTAAAATTTCGTTTATATCTTTAGAAAACCCTTCTATTTCCTTATCTGACATTTCAATTCTAGCCAGTGTAGCTAATTGTTTTATCTCTTCTTTATTCATATCGGCATGATAGCATTTTAGTTTTGATTAGGCTATAAGTTTTTTAAATTCTGTTTCAGTTAAAATTTTAACCCCTAAATCTTTTGCTTTTTTTGCTTTACTACCCGGGTCTTTGCCAACCACTATATAACTGGTCTTTTTTGAAACCGAATTAACCACCTCTCCACCCAGACGACGAACCACAGCCTGTGCCTCGTCACGAGTAAATCTCTCAAGTGTACCGGTAAAGACAAAAGATTGACCAAATAGAATATTATTACTTACCAATTTCTCGTTAGTTACTTTTATGTATTTTAGTAGTTTTATCAGCTGATTTTGTTCTTCTTTATTTTTCTGCCATAAAATCAAAGTCTCGGCAATAATTTCACCTACTCCTTCAATTTTTACGAAATCTTCATAACTAGCCTTTTTTATATCATCGATAGTTTCAAAATTCTTTGCCAACAAATAAGCTGTTTCTTCTCCAACATGTTCTATAGACAAACCAATAAGTAACCGCGCTAAACTGATCTCTCTAGCTTTAGCAATTGCTTCTACGGCATTTTTAGCTGCTTTTTCTTTAAAACCTTCTAATTGAAGGAAGTGTTCAATTTTTAAAACAAATAAATCAGCTACATCCTTAATTAAATTATTATCCAAAAGTGCATCAATTATCCTTGGTCCAACTCCGTCAATATTAAAAGCATTCTTTGAAACAAAATAATACATTCTTTGTCTCTTTAACCAATCCGACTCGAGAGATACACACCGGTATGCTGACATACCAATAATACGTTCAATCGAACCATCACCTCCGCAACCAACTACCTTTCTAGGAAATACATATGCTTTGGTGTTTTTTGGTCTAAGTTCTTTTAAGACTTGAACTACTTCTGGTATAACATCCCCAGCTTTTCTTAAGATAATGGTATCACCTACTCTTACATCCAACCTTTTAATTTGATCTTCATTATGTAAAGTTGCTCTCGACACAGTTGAACCATCAACTACTACCGGTTTTAAATGAGCGACTGGTGTAACCACACCAGTTCTTCCAACCTGCAACTCAATCCCTTCAATCACAGTCGTGGTTTCTATCGCCGGAAATTTATAAGCTGTTCCATACCTTGGCGACTTAGCGGTGTAGCCGGCGGTTTTTTGTAGCTCAATTTCATCAACCTTAATTACTATTCCATCAACACCATACGGTAATTCGTGATGTTTTTCTTTCCATTTTTTATAATATCTTTCTATCTCCTCAATGTCTCTACATTTTTGCGGGTGACGATTGGTGGGTAGACCTAAATCTTTTAGGAGCTGGAGTTCTTGCCACTGGGTTTCTGGTGCGGGAAGCGAAGCTTCCCGCACCAGAAACCGATCAACATCATAAACAAACAAAGACAGATTTCTCCCCTTGGCTACTTCAGGATCAAGTTGCCGAAGCGAACCAGCAGCGGCATTGCGCGGATTAGCAAAAAGTGGTTCCTGATTTTTTTCACGTTGTTGGTTTAATTTTTCGAACTCTTTTTCACTAAGCCATACTTCCCCCACACAAATAAGATCAACTGGTTTAGTTAATTTTTCTGGTAAACTCTTAATCGTTCTGGCTGTATGAGTCACGTCTTCTCCAATCTCACCATCACCTCGAGTAGCCGCTCTATATAAAGCCCCATTTCTATATTCAATTACTAATTTCAGTCCGTCTATTTTATGTTCACAAACATAAGTTGGATTTGGGTTTTCTACTCCTTGCTTTTCTAAATAACGCTTCAATCTTTTGTCCCAAGCCTCAAGTTCCACATGGTCAAAAACATTGTCAAACGACCATTGCGGTACTACATGCTTAACTTTAGCAAAAGCTTCACTCACCTTTCCACCAACCGCTTCTGTTACTAAACTTTTTTTACCCTCAACTTTTTTTTCTAAGATAGTCAACTCACGCAAAAGCGCATCATAAGCCTGATCAGATATTTCCGGTGTATCTTCCGTGTGATATTTTTGTTGGTGATGGGAAACTAAATTCCTCAGCTCCACTAAGCGTTTCTTTTCTACCTCAGTTTTCTTCATAACTCTAAGATTCTAGCAAAACTTCCCGCTCAAGGGTACCGGTAGAACCAATATTACTACAAGTTTTATTATAACCTCTTACCGATATAACCGCGCAGCGCCCACCCGGTTCACAGGTTTTAGTACTACCATAAGGATAACTAGGAATCATAGTAACGTCATCAACATTATTAACCACTGAACCAGTCGTACCATTATCAGAAACCATAAGTAACATTCTAACATCAGAACATCTTTCCGCCCCAGTTGGACCCCAATCAAACTGAAAATGGTATAAATGACTTTCACCATCACCAGCCGAAGGGTCGGTAATAGGTGTATCACTATCAGTATCACCAAAACATTCCAAGGTAATATTATTGCCACTCTCTAAGTTGGCATATTCATAATTTCGCCAATAACTAGCACACTCCAAGCCGGCATTGGCTGCATGAAAAGCCATCTCCGAATCACGAGAATTAGTCGATAGTCCAAGTTGCTTAATGGTAAGATCAAGTAAAGTAAGACCAACTGAAACCACCACCCCCACCACAATAAGAGCAATTAGTAAGGCAAAGCCGGATTGTTTAGAAACATTATTTGGTTTTATTTTAGACTTATACATAAATTTCTAATTTCTTCCTTCGGCATAAAGGTAGGATTCGACTTCTACTTTTTGATCAGCAACCAACGACCCTGTTCGCCAAGTCACAGTAGAAATGATTCTTATTTCTTTATCCGTATCAAGAGGATTACCGCTCGAATCTTCATCATCAAAACGTATTTGTCTGGTAAAAGGTTTAATATCAGTAAGGGCTCCATTATAAGTAAATTGAGAGCGGTCATTAATTACTGTACTTAAATAAAGTCGACAATCACTCAAAGTCGAACAACTAATTACATTAAGCTCATTGTTATTAGCTACACTATCCTTCCAGTCAAGACCACAACCACTGCCACTAAAACAATCCGCATAAGTCCCTGAACTATCAGTAAAATCTGTCCACCCATCACCCAGACTAGCTCCACCACCATTAATGATGTCATCAAACTCCTCCAACCGCAGATCATCTCGAGCTTTTTGTGCCAACTCCAAACCTTCTTGTGCTAAAAAGAAAGCTTGGATTTGCTCACTGGCAAAAGTAGAACTCTTAGCCGTCTGAGCTGAAATAACCATTGGTCCAACAATTATCAAAAGTAACAAAGAGATAGCGACCAAAGTCTCCACCAGAGAAAAACCAGATTGTGAAAAATTACGTTGTATCATAGGTCAAGTATACGTTGAGTTACCGTGGTTTCTAAATGATAAGTCTTTCCGGTTGGATCATCATCAGATACCGCTTCTAAATAAACAGTAACAGTTGGTTGCTCAATATCACCATTACTTTCATTAGTATCAGTACCAGTCACGATAAATTCGGCTTTGGTTATATTTAGCCCAGAAGAAGTAATAGATTGTGGAGCATCATATTCAACTCGCCTTAATAATTTTTCTTGAGAAGCATCATAATAGTACAAAATCCGACCACCTTGATTCGAACCAGTATTAGTTATACTGTCACCTCCTTCTATAAAAGATAACCCACGATAATTTTGAGAGTTTGTTGTACAATCGTTTGTATATGTATCATCCATATTTGATACTTTATGATCATTACTACCAGAATCAAATATCTTGGTTTGACCACCCATAACTGGAGTATTGACACTATCAACATCCCCACACACATATGCATAACCAGTCCTTATCTCTCTCGTCATACTATCAAGAGCAAAAGCAAGATTCGTCATCACACTTTGTTCAGCTTGAAGCTGGCGATTAGTAGCGATTACCGAAAGCAAAGCCCCGACCGCTATCACCACCACAAAAGAGAACACACCAAGCGAAACTATCATTTCAATTAAAGTAAATCCTTTTTCTTTGTTTCTAAAACTAGACATAAAATTATTGTACCGAGATTTGACCGGTTCTGGTAATCTCTACTGTGCGTACTTCACCTACTCCAGTACCGGTAGTACCTCGTAAACGTACATCAATTTCTGCTACATCACCTCCAAAAAGAGCGTCAAAGTTTGGACGTTCAAACACGATAGATAATTCAGACAGAGAAGCTCCTCCATCGACTTGTAATCGATCAATTACAAAACGAGGGTCAAGTATTCCTTGTTTACCAAAAATGGTATCAGAACCATCATAAACACCGTTGTTATTAATGTCCCTAAAAATAGTATAACTCCCACTATTGTTGATAAAATGAATACCGTAAGGAACTCTAAAACTAGAACCAGAACCAATTACACTAACCGCATATAATTGTATTTCCCTAGCCTGAAGAGCCACCTCGTACGCTTGCCCACGGAGTAAAACGGCACTATTAAAAGCATCTTGTCTGGCTAAAATAACCGTCATCACCAAAACCAAAATACCGATACTAACCATCATTTCAATTAGACCAAAACCACTTAAAAAAAATACTGATTTGTTACTTTTATTTTTATTTAAAAAATTACGGAACATAAGTAATAAGTGCCACCACATCAACTTTAAGGAAAAATACAGCAAGAAAACCAAGAATCAAAAACGGAGCAAACGGCACGGCACTTTTAATTGTAAGCTGTCTTTTAAAGAAACGTAAGTGTGGTTGTCCACTGATTTTAATTTTTTGAAATGCTAATAGAGTAATTCCAACAATCGCACCAATCCAAAATGATAAAACAAGCATAGAAAAAACACCCAAATATCCGACCAAAAGTCCCAACGGCCAACACAGCTTTACATCACCAAAACCAATCCACTTACCTTTAGACAACCACCACAGTAAAAATAGAAATAACGAACCAATAGTAGTAGCTATAAAATTTAAACCAAAACCACTTACAGAAATAGTTTCAATGTAAAGTAAGTAACCCTGCCAAACAAATGCCAAAGCTAACAACCACAACACCATTCGATCTGGAATAATCATGTGATACAAGTCATAAACCGCCACTACCACTAAAAGTGCCATTACCCACCACACCAAACCAACTTGAATTAAATTACTAAAAAACAGCACCGTCACCAAAAACAAAACGCCAGTCAACAGCTCTACTAAAAAATACCGAGCCGGTATAGAAGAACCACAAGTCCGACACTTCCCTCGTAGACCTAAATAAGAAAAAAGTGGTATTAGCTCATAAGACTTAAGTGACGTACCACAAGACAAACAGTGCGAGCTACCAGACAAAGACTTACCAGTATGTAGGCGGTAGATGTAAACATTTAAGAAACTACCGATAATCACTCCGAGTAAAAAAGAAAAAAGCCATAGCATTGGTGGAGGTATAAAAGAAAGGATATCTAACATTTGGTAGTAAGTATAACATCACTTATAGTCATTTTTTGTTTAACCAACTCGAAAATTATCTTTGATGGAAAAATAAATCTATTTATTTAATCTGTCTATGTATTCTTTTGAATCAATGAAGAAATAAAGGTCTGGTATGGTACTCCTTCTCGAGTAGCGGCGGCTTTTAGTCTAACCAGGTTTCTTTCAGACACCCTGATTGTTATTACTTTATTTTTAGCAGTTGTATTGCGAGCAATTTTCTTTAAACCAACCTGTTCTTCTTTGGTTATGGGGCGCGCAGAACTCCAATCAACAGCATCGTGCATGGTCTGTTCTTCTTTGGTCAGATTAAAATTGTGATTATTTTTTGTCATGTTTACTATTTAAATATCTTTTAGTTGCCTCATGCGAGGGGTAGGCGGTTTTCAAGAAAATTTTTTCATCATCTTCGACATATGGTACTTCAAATACATAATCTTCTATCAAAATCAGATAAACTTGCTGATGCTGATAAGGTGGATGATTAGACACAATTCCAACCACTTGCCCGTTTTCTATACACTCCTTAATAAATTCAAACGAAATTCCCCGCTCACTCATGAGCCACTCATTTTTTTCTTCACTCCAATCAAAATATTTCATGAGTTTTAACTATGATATACAATGTACATACAAAGTCAATACTTTGTATGTACATTTTTACTTTATGAATATAGAATACTAGGACACAGCTTAAGTGTTTTAAAGGAAAAACAAAAAACCGCTGACGCGGTTTTTTGTTTGGTTGTGAACTAAATCGTATTAGTTACAAACTGTAGCACCTGCACCTTTAGAAGCACTTTGCTGACCGGAAAATCCAGTACTATCAACACAAAAGAAATCAGTAGCAGTACTTGGCCTAAGTTGAACCTCAACAGCGTATTCGTCACCAGCAGTGTTTACATCACAAGCATATGTTGCAATGCCTGTAGTTGATGTAGCTGCACTTATAAGACCTAAAACTTTTGCATCACTACACACATCACCAGTAGCTGGGTTATAGGAATACGAATTGTCATTGTAATATAATTCAGCTTGACTACGTATATTATTTACTGTTGTTTTAGCTGAAGCATTTGCACCTCCATCTCTAGCGTCGTTTAGTGAAGCCAATACAACAGCTGCCAAGATACCGATAATGGCGATTACTACCAAAAGTTCGATTAGGGTAAAACCTCGTTTTAATAATGAGATTGTTTTTTTCATAAACTTTAAATAAGAATTTGATTAAAATATTAATATCTGCCCTTACTGTATTCAGATATCAGCTGTTTATCTGAATAAAGCTTTAGCAAACACTTATCTACGTTGTCCGTAGCTAATTACTATTATACGTTTTTCTTGGCTTATTTTTAAAAAGATTGTGGACAACGAAAACAATAAAGTGGCGGGCGAGTCTTTAGACTCGCCCGCCACTTTATTGTTTTCGTTACCTAAAACGCACTAGCCAAATTGTATATAGGCATAAGTACGGAAGCCAAAAGCACACCTACTCCAAGACCAAGCATCACAATCATCAACGGTTCAATTAAGCCAATCAAAGTATCGACGGCATTATTCACCTCACGACGATAAAACTTAGCTAGAGTGGCTAAAATATTAGCTAGACTTCCTGACTCTTCACCCACTTTTACCATCTGAGTTAGCACCCCTGGGATTTCTGGGTATTCGGATATAGATTCACCAAACGATCGTCCTCCCTTAACCTCAGCCAAAGCACTATCAATAATCTCCTTATAGACCATATTATCTACCACATCAGCCGTTACCTCAAGTGCTTGCACCATCGATATACCCCGCTCAAGCATTGTACCTAAGTTGTCACAAATACGAGTAAGGAGTAACTTACGTTGCAAATCACCAATATAAGGAATAGAAATTACAAATTCATCAAAAGCTCGTCGGCCAACGTTAGTTTGAATAAAACGCCAGAAAAATATACCGCCCACCGCCAACAAAATAAGTATAATTCCAACATAGTTAACCATAAAATCGGAAACACCAATTACTATCTTAGTATAAATCGGTAACTCTTGACCAGAATCAACCAAGATAGCCGATATTTTTGGTATCACCATAGTAAGCATGATACTCATAACTGCGATAAAAATAGCTACCACAAAAGCTGGATAAACCAGAGCGTTGCGAGCTTTTGAAACCACCTCATAAGAACGATCTAAGTAGTCGGCCAAATACATAAAAGATTTTTCCAAAGAACCGGACTGTTCACCGGAACGGACTAGGTTGACATAAAAAGATGAAAATACTTCCGGATGATTGGACATAGCTCTGGAGATCGAATTTCCAGCTTGTAAATCTTCCACAATACTGTTCATAACTAATTTTAATTGTGGATTTTCTATCTCAGCTGATAGCAATTGAAAAATACGAAGTGGTGACACATGAGCATCAAACAAAGTAGCGATTTGTCGTGATAAAATAACAATCTCTTTATTAGAAATAGAATTAAATAGGTTGATATCAATATTTACCAAACTTCTTAGACCGGATTTCTCGTCAACCGGATCAATTGAAACTACTGTGTAGCCACGTTTTTGGATAGCGGTAATAGCTGAATCAATAGTAACAGCTTCTACCGTTCCTTCTCGTTGAACGTTGGCATTGTCGATGGCTACATAATTAAAAAGCATAGTAAAATTATATTAATCTTTCTAATCCTTTTGGATTGATTGAATAAGTAAAGGCGTTTTCAGTCGTAATATCACCATTCTGTACCAACTTAGCTAATGATCGGTTCATATCTATCATACCCTGCTCAAGTCCGGTTTCAATCACTGATGGAATCTCATGCACTCTATTTTCACGAATTAAGTTGGAAACTGCCGGGTTATTAATAAGAAGTTCATAAGCTGGCACCAATCCTCCGGTAACATGAGGAATTAGACGCTGTGAAAATATAGCGATCAAAGAACCAGCCAACTGAACTCTGATCTGATCTTGTTGATCACCCGGAAAAGAGTCAATAATACGGCTGATGGTTTGAGCGGCGTCGTTGGTATGAATAGTGGACATCACCAAGTGACCGGTTTCAGCTGCTGTTACAGCGGTCTCTATAGTTTCTGGGTTACGCATTTCTCCCACCATCATCACATCAACGTCCTGACGAAAAGCTGCGTTTAAGGCAGCATGGAAGCTGGAAGTATCGATACCGACCTCTCTTTGATCAATCAAAGACTTTTTTTCCTCAAAAACGTACTCAATTGGATCCTCAATTGTTACAATATGTTCCGGTCTAGTCTCATTAATTTTTTCTATCATCGCCGCCAGAGTGGTTGACTTACCTTGACCAACCGGACCTACACAAAGAAAAAAGCCTTGCGCCCGTTTCGTAAAATCCTCAAGAATCGGTGGTAAATTTAACTCCTCAAAAGTTTTGATTACATTGGGAATTAAACGTAACACTATTCCTTTGCGACTACGTTGATGAAAAGCGTTACCACGAAAACGTACTTGATCACTATTTTCATAAGAAAAGTCCACTTCCTCAAGGTTAACCAAACGTTCATACTGGTCTTTTCTCATTAAAACCTTAGCAAAAGAATCTACATCTGAATCAGTCAAAATTGGTTTTTTAACTAGAGGAATCAAAGTTCCAGACACACGAATAAGCGGATGTGAATCAACCGAAAAATGAATATCGGAAGCTTTCTCTTCTAACAAAATATCAATCAATAACTGTAATTCTTTTTTGTAATCAACGGCCATAATAAATATTTTAAAAATTAACTATTCTTTTCAACTATTTCCTCAACTTTTTTTACCACCTCACTTGGTATCATGTCAGCTTTAACAATATACCCAACCGCCCCAGCTGACTTAGCTTCCTTTTTATCTTCATCCTGTCCTTGATTGGAGAGAAAAATAGCATTTTTAATTTGGTTAGGAAATTTTTCTTTCATCAATTGCAACAAATCAACCCCACTAGTTCCAGGCATGATCATATCTAATAATATTAGATCATATGAAACACCACTATTAAGAAAAGTTAGAGCGCTAGGACCACCATCAGCAGTATCGACTTCATGTCCACTATCTAAAAATTTAGTAGCGTACATATCACGCAAAAACACATCATCATCTACCAACAATATCTTCATTAGTATCTATTATATCGGTTGTAGCATCGGCAATCACTTGGTTATCGACAGGTCTGGTTATCTCATCAATCTCGGTTTCGTTTTCCATATTAGAACCAAAGGCGTTCATTTCTTCATAAGGAATCTTGTGTTCAAGTGCTTTTATAATAGCGTCTTCCTTCATGGTCATATAACCATGTCGTCTAGCCACTTGATAAATTTGGTCTTCAGAAGCGTTATTTAAAATTAATTCTTGTATTTCGTCATTTACCTCAAAAGCTTCCATTACCGCTACCCGCCCCTTGAGTCCGGTGGCGCAACCAGAAATTGGTTCAGGATGAACAATTGTTCGACTGGCCGGTATACGATTATGATATTTCTCCGGTAAAGTTTTAAAAGTTTCATCCATCATCTGTTTTGTACTGGAATCAATCCCTTCTTCTTTACCAGCCCCAGGACAAACTCGTCTAGCTAGTCTTTGTGCAATCGCCAACTTAAGAGTTGGTGCTATCAAGTAAGGGTCAACCCCCATATCAATCAATCGAGGAATTACACCGATAGCATTATTGGTGTGAATAGTGGAAAGTACTAAGTGCCCAGTAAGAGCAGCTTGAATAGCCAACTGAGCAGTTTCCTTATCACGAATCTCACCGACCATTATGATATCCGGATCTTGACGCAAAGCCGCTCTAAGACCATTAGCAAATGTGTAACCAATTTCCGGCCTGACTTGTGACTGACTTACTCCATCAATATTATATTCAACCGGATCTTCCAGTGACAAAACATTTTTAGTAGCTCGGTCAACTTCAGATAACATGGCATATAAAGTAGTAGATTTACCAGAACCAGTTGGACCGGAAATTAAAATTATTCCATAAGGTTCTTTTACGGCTCTTCTCACGGTTTCCAAGAGATAATGAGAAATACCAGTCTCTTCCAAAGAACGGACTCCTTGATCATTGTCCAAGATACGCATCACCACCTTTTCACCGTGATTAGTCGGTAACACCGAAACTCGAAAATCAATTTTACGACCATCAAAAGTGGCTGAAAAACGTCCGTCTTGGGGTTTTCGTCTCTCATCAAGACGCATTGATGACAAAATCTTTATTCTAGCTACCACTGCCATATGAACATTTTTTGGCAACTCAAGTGAAGTTGTAAGTACACCATCGACACGAAAACGTACCACAACCTTAACTTCATTTGGTTCTATATGTATATCTGAAGCACTACCATCAACCGCGTATCTAAGAATAGTAGCTACGATCTTAGTAACCGGCGCGTCTTCTTCTATGTGCTCCATAACTTTTTTATCTTCTACCGAAGATTCTTCCACCTCAGCGGCTATTTCAGCATTTAGTTCTGACTCCAATGTCTCAAGTGCATCAGTCACTTCTCCTTTAAGATTTGAGTAAAATTGATGAGCCTTTTCTATATCACCGGTCAGCATGAAAACAAACTTATAGGCAATATCGTATTTGGTACTGACGAAATTTAGAACCTCTTTAATTTGTGAATCATCAGGATCATTAGCTCCAACAATCAACACATCATTGTCGATCATTAGAGGAATTAGTTTGTAGTGTATAGCTGATTCTTCTGGTATATAGGAAAGTATCTCTTCACTAATACTGAAGTTTTCCGGTATAACAAAATACGGTACTTGGTAGTAGTCAGCTAAGGCTTTTCTAGTTAAATCTGGAGCCACTCCTTGCTCCAACATAGCTTCCTCATAAGTTTTTCCAGATTCGTCGACTAACCTCCCTATTTCAGTAGCAAGTTCCTCAGCTATCTCACCATTTTCTAATAATCTTTTAAGTGGACCCATAGATTAAAACTAAAAGTTATTGGTTGGTGTAAATCCGCTATTTTCTGAAAAAGGATTATTCTTCCCTTCCATCTGACTTTGGATTGGAGTAGTGAAATTACGATAAGACACAAACAGAGGGTCATTAAATACCGAGGTGTCAATATCAATTTTTTCTAAGACCATTCGCCGTTCCATAAAAACCCTAGTGTCTCTTATCATTTCTGGAGTAACGTATTTATTTTCCCCAGTAACTACACTAGCGTTACTTTGTTTATATAAATAATAACCAACTGCCGCTAAGAGCAAGATTATTAGTGTAGTTATAATGTTTTTAAATGCAGGACTCATAAGACAAATAAACTAAATACGCGAATAAGTAACTATCTCTACCTCAGCGCTTAAGTCATTATTATTAGAAAGAGTACTTGATTCTTGGTTAGAACCACCATTGCTACTACTTATACTTAAGTTTCTTATTTCCAATGGATAGTTACTCTCTTCAAGTAATAACAGAAAATTCTTAATATCTTCATATTCACCGGTTACACTAGCTGAGAAAGCATGTGGTACAGGAGGAGTTTTGTGTTGATCAGCCGGATCAACCACTTCTTCTACAGGATTATTATTTCGGTTATTGGTTGCTCCATCGGAAACTGAAATATCATTCATCACCACCCCAGACATTAAAGAAATGTTAAAAATATCTCGAGACACTGAAACCTCATCAACCGTATCCGGCATGTATTTTAATAAAGCTTGTTGATCAGCTTCTGAAATACTATTAATCTTTTTTGCAAGATCCCTTAAGTCGGTATTAAACTTGGCTACATTATCACGCTCTTTTTTGTATTCAGCAATGGCGAATTGTAAATCACCAATATTTTTAAATGAAGGATTTACGTAAACAATGGCTATTGCTATCGCTAAACCAGCTAAAAGTATTTGGAAAAATAAGGAATTAAAAATCATAAGCCATTTTGATTAGACTGATCATTGTTTGTTTCTACGCTCTCACTTTCATTGATCGGTACCACATCTTCAACCACGGCTGGTGTTGCTGTCTCTGTGTTATTCAAACCATTTCGTTCAGCTGGTGGAATATGCGGTACTTTAGCCGGATCAACTGATAATTCTGCTTTAAACTGCACGCTAGTTCTATTGCCAGCTACATTATTCTCGCTAGCAGCATTGTTTAAAGCCAATTCATTTACTCCATCCACCGATAATTTATCGTTGGCTTTTAGAACTTCACGTTGGAACAAAACTGAATCAAAAGAATCAGTTGTCATTTCAGATTTAATAGTAACAGTAGAATTATCAACTCTTTCTAAATCAAAATTTTCAATAGTAACAGTTCTTATAGTAGCTGCTTCAATCGCATCAAAAATAGAAGTTACTGATACTGTGTTTTGTAATCTTTGTTTAGCTTGATACAACCTAGTATCTATTTCAAGAACACTTTCCCAACTTTCAACATTAAAAGAACTTATCGCTGAATCCAAAGCTCGCACTTCTTCAGCATAATCATTCTGTAATTTTCGCTCAAAAGTAAATACCGCTAAAGCAGCTATCAAAATAGAGAAGAAAAAAATTCTAACGATGATTGTTCCAATAAATACTGGTCGGGGCGCATTTCGCTTAACCGCTTTTTTGGGATTTCTTTTAGGAATGAACGATGTACCTAGTTGGTTTTCTGGCATATACAAAATTATACTCGGTTTCTTTTTTTGTAGCGACTACAAACTGTGGACGAAATAAAAATACTGATAAAAATTACTCAAACATTCTTAGCACAGCACCCAACGCAACATGAAAAGTTGGGTCCAACTCCGTCATCATATCTTCCATAAAAGCTGGATAAGCTAATTTGTTGAAAATATGAACTGGTACAACATCCCTGTTTAAAATACTCTGTATCATTTTATCTGTATTTGGAAAAATAGAACCACCACCAGTTAAGTATATAGCATCAAGACTAATATTATGACGTGTCTCGTACTCTTTTATTACCTGACCAAATTCCTGCCAAGTTCGATCATATGCACTGTGATGCAGACTTTCAATCTCTCTGAAATCAACATCGTCTTTGGTAGTAGCTCGTTTCTTTTCCTCAGCTTCAGCAAAAGTTATATTTAACGACCCCGCAATTCGCTTGGTAGCAATGGTTCCACCGGCCCGCACTCGATGCATCCGTCTTAATAGTCCGTTATGAGCTATGTATAATTTTGTAGAAACTGCGCCAATATCTATAACAGCGATATTTTTTTTCTTTTCACTATAAGCCGATCTGATGGAGCTAAAACACTCTATCTCTGTAGGAGTATCTTTTAAGTTTACAAACTGCATTAAAACCTTAAAACGATTGAGGGCTTGGTTTTGAATGGCTGCTACTAATACATTACGGATTTTTTTGTCATTACTGTTTTCGGTATAGTCAACCTCAGCCCAGTCTAAAGTAACTTCACTGATCGGTACCGGAATATACTTACGAGCTTCTACTCTAATACGAGCTGATAGGTCTTCATCAGAATCAGCCACAAAGTTAATCATAGTCACAAAACTAGAAGATAACGGCATAGCAAACACGGCCTGCTTAGCCTTTACCCCTGACTCCCTAATCACATCTATTAGGGCTTGCTGTTCACTTTTAGCGTCTAACACAACTGACTCACCAATATCTTTGTTGGCATAAGGACCCAATTGCAATTCACCATAAGTGGTCAGATTTAAGACACTGTCTTTCTCTTGTACTTCCACTACCTTTATAGATGAAGATCCAATATCAATACCAACCACACGCTCTGAATCAGCGCCCGCGGTAATGTCCTTGAATAGATTTTTAAATTTCATGCAAATTTATCTTTTATATTCTATCATGCTTGTGCGTTATACTAGAGTCTGATGTTGGATATTTTTTCACAACTTTTAGACAGTGTACTACCGAGACCGGAATGTGTTAAAAATATAGAAAAAGAAACACCACAAACTATTCTTAGATTTTATTCAGCACAAAAATTTTCCGGTTGTGTGTTTTTGTCAAATTATAAAATCAAAAAAATAAAATCCGCGGTGACCGCCAACAAATTTCACAATAGTAACCAAGCATCTGTATTATTAAGTAGTCTTTTGACCAACTGGCTTAAAGACCAATCTGAAAACGTCCTGCTTATCCCTGTCCCGTTAAGTAAAAAAAGAAGACGTGAACGTGGATATAACCAGGTGCAAAATATATTGAACAAACTGGAAAGCGAAAAGGTAACTACTGCCAAATTACTGGAGAAAGTAAGGGACACCACTCCACAAACTAAACTAAGCCGTGATGAGAGATTGAGAAATCTAGACAAGGTTTTCACTTACACACCAAAAGCCGGTGTGGATTTAGTAAAGTACAAAAAAATCATCCTCCTAGATGATGTAGTGACCACCGGAGCCACCCTAAAAGCAGGAAAACAAGCACTTACTCCTCACTTACCAACCGGTTGTAAAATAGTGTGTCTAGCAATAGCACATTAGGGTAAATGGCAAGGTGGGCAAAAGCAAAGCTTTTGCCCACCTTGCCAACCCCAAACCACCATTCGCCCTACCTCAAAAAATATGTTATCTTACTGCCACATAAGTATATCTGGCTTACCGCCTTTTATACTTAACAAAGTCGAACGTATAGTAAAATCAAACGTACGCACAAAATTTAATATTGGAGACGTGGCTATAAAATCTAAACTGCTTTAGATTTTATCCATTCGTTTGCTAGAACGAATTATCGATGCGAGAGCGAGATAATCGGGAGTGGAACGAAGCCATGTCTAAAATATAATTAAATATAAGGAGACGTGGCTGAGTGGTCGAAAGCGCTTCACTGCTAACGAAGTAGGGTGTTAAAACCCTCCAGGGTTCGAATCCCTGCGTCTCCGCAAATTTTAACTTTTGCCCTAATAGATGAGGTTTGAAAAAATCTCAAGTAAATTAGAACTAATAACGAATAGGACTGGTAGGTTATAGATTAAAAAAACAACCTTCCTGGCTTTGTACAGGAAGGTTCATTTAATAAATTTACGAATTATTAGGATTAAAGATCATGAACTTCTTGATCAGTATCATGTTTGAATCTGTTATTATCCCGTCCATCAATAACTTCTTCATAGTTATATATTTCTGGAACAAGATGATCTGGTCGACAAAACTGTGGTCCTCGATTAAGAAACTGATCTTCGCATTCCATTGGATCGTTAAAAGTTCGATCTGAAATCACTGGTCCGTGTATATAAGATCTGTCAGGTCTATTACCAGCTGCGGTAACAGTTGTCGTCAGGAAAAGTAGAACGAGGAAAAAAGAAAAACGCATAATGTCACTCCTTTCAAGAAATTAGTTAGTTTAATACAAACGATTTTTATCTATACAATCCCAGTTAGTCCACTTGCTTGTATCTGGATCATAATAAGCAGTACACCGTAAAAGCGGATACAGTCTATTTGTCACCTGATTTGCGTATACCGTACGACCATCAGACAATTCAAACCTCATCCAATGAAGATTCCAAGCTGAATTTGAATCCCATGGAATTTGTGAATCAAATGTTTCTACTTGCACATTCACAAATCTAGAATCATTTTCGACAGCATGTAACATATCAAGCCTAGCGCGATCTTCCTGGAAGTTATTTCTAGGAACCGAGATATAGTGTGTGGGACCAGAAACAAGGGTTTTAATAGCGTACCTTTCCCCATCATAGAAAAAGTTTGCATCAACATCACCATAGTAATACCAAGTCCCATCTTTCTCATGCAACACACCTTGTGACGGTATCCAACCTGCCGCAATTGCCTTTTTTAGACTTTTACGCTGACCATTATGCATAATATATGCAGTCGACGATGGAGCATTACCTTGCATAGTAAATGAATACCAGCTATCTGAATCAGGAACACGATAACCTTTCAAGTCTCTACGGTCATCCACAATCATAGACGGTACTCGATATTTCAGGGCATGTTTTATAGATAATGGTTTTTGGTAGGAGTTCTCATTAATAGAAAGACTATCATCCCACTGCGCTTCCCAATGCAAATGAGGAGTCCATCCTCCTGTACCTCCAAGATATGCTATAACATCACCTTTAAATACTTCACTACCTGTACCTGATCCTGACCATTGCACTTTTGATGAATTAACATCATTTATGTGTAAATAGACACTATCAAACGTTTGTACTCCGTTTATCCCAAACGCATATGGAAAGGAATAACGTACGTATAACTGTTTTCCTTTCGCATCATTGTCGGTTTTATCTAAATATACAACCTTACCATCCGCAATCGCCAGCAAAGGATAATCTTTGTCAGTACTTCCTCCACACAGTCCATTAATATCCTCACCTATGTGGTATTTACTAAAATCAGCATTATATTGCATATGATACTGATCTATTTCACTCCTAGGCTTTCCACATAATGAATTTGTTTGAGTCTCACTTATAGGTGTAACAAAAGGACCCGCAGAATCACTTATTTGTTTAAATGATCCAGCATAAACAAAACCGTTAACACTTAACAGTAAAGTGACAATACACAAAAACAATCTTAAACTCATTAGTTTTCTCCTAATAATTATTTATTGTATTTAAAGAACAAGGCCGATTGCCAACCAATCGACCTTTGCATAATAGCATGCAAACATCTATTTACAATGACACCAATGATAATACAACTTTTTCTAATACCTTTGTACGATATTTGATATCTGATGGTTCATAAAAACTAATTCTATACTTACCCAGATCAAAAAGATAACTTTGATGTACTTTTCTTTGGTCTAAACCACGACCCTCACTCCATACGCCTAGTTTGTAATTAAAAATAACACCCTGCATATTATTATTTACAACCCAACCCTTTAAAGAAACATCTGATGAAATTCTATTTTCAACATAATCATTAAGCGATAAATCTGATACTGATATATAAACACCACCATCGTCATTTGGATCTATTTTTGTAATAGGTCTTATTAAGAAATCTTTTTTAGAAACTTCCACCTCCCAATCACTCGGATACTTAACCTCAAATCCAAATTCTTCGTTTTGGTAAGTTTTCCAATCTGACGTATCTAGGTTATTATCTGGAAACTTCAGAGGTTCGTATTTAATATTATCCTGCTTAGTCACTTCATCTGTATTTATGTCAGGTTTTGTATTATTGTCCATTTCTGATGGTGAAACATGATTTATTTCTTTATCTTGATTATTGTACGAAATAACACTCAAGATACCTATTGTTATCAGGATCAAAATTGTGATTATATATTTTGTCTTCATTTTGGTGATTATATGTAAAACTAGTGAATATGGCAATTAATTTAAGGCTGTGACAAATAATTATTTTTTTGTAAAAACTGTCACTTTTGTCACTTTTTACTTGCGCTCGAGACACTATCGGACTAGTCTGAAATATCGTTGAATCGGTCAAGCAGGGTTTGGCATCACACGGTTCTAACTCGAGACCACCCGCAGTAAGAATAAAGTATAGGTATGACCCAAGTGGTTATATAGATTGGGCGACCCGATCCCCTAAAGGGCAGGGATTAAGCTAAACTATAGATGTAATGAATCAAGTAATCGGATTAAAACGCGGCACAGTAATTTTGAAAAAACACCACCGTTTAGGTGGTTATTTTCTTAGATGAAGATGTAAAGTAAAGTTTGTATTTTGCTTAAATTAATGTATAAATTTAGATAAGTGCAAATTTACCAGTTTCTAAAAGACAAGAATATGACTAGAACAACTAAAATTACTATCATTTTAATAATAATTGTCTTAGCTTTGTTTACTATTGTAAGAATTAGTAACGACCAACAAAATAAAATTTCTGACAGTGAAACTTATAAAGAAAGTTATACTTTCACCACTGAGGATGGCTGGAAAGGTATTCTTACTTATACAGACAAAGACAAAAGTACAGCTATCTTAAATATAAGAAATCGTGACTATAATCTAACTCGAGCGGAAACAGGTTCTGGAGCAAAATATGAAAGTGAAGATAAGACTGTTAGTTTTTGGGAACATAACGATGAAGCCACCATCAACGCGACCGGACTTACCTACCAAGTCCCAACACTAACCAAAGCTGAAATAATAACCATGGATATAGCAGCTGAAAAAAGAGATTGCACCGGTGTAGCCCCAATGGAATGTTTAGTGGTAAACAATGAACTTTTCTACGACAACATAAAAGGGTTTGGGTTTGAAGAAGGAGTTGAATATAAAATAGAGGTAGCACGCACAGAAAGAGATAATCCACCCGCTGATGCCAGTCGCTACGAATATGAATTAGTGAAAGTGATGTCAGCTACACCAGTTAGAGAAAAAACAAATGAAAATGAACTCACCGAAACCACCATACCTTTACTGCGCTACAGTCCTGAAGGCACCAGCTGGAATTATCAAGACGGTACTTTAACTTTTTCTGAAGGACGTTATTTGATGGATTTTGGTTGCAATAACATTAGTGGTGATTTCTCAACTGAACGAACAACTCTTATTTTTTCAGAACCTGTCAGTACCAAAAAGCTTTGTACCGATGAACTAAATAAAAAAGAACAAAATTTCGCTAGCCTAATCACACAAATGACAACTTTTTCTGAAACCGAAACCGGTGCTCTACTTTCTGGAAATGAACAAGAAATGATATTAGGTAAACTTGACAATTAATTTATTAATAAAGAAAAAGTGAGTGGAAACCTTTGGTTTCCACTCACTTTTTCCATCTCCTCTCACCAAAAAACCACAACAAAATATTGACTTTTAGGTCAAAATTTATAAGAATTAAATTTAGGAATTAGGTCTTAATCTTTTGATCTTCGGGGAGAATACAATGCAAAATGGTAGAATTACAAAAAATGAAGTCATCTATCTCTTAAACGCTATTGCTACTTATTACGGTGGATTGTTACAAATTCAAGAAAATAATGTTTTATTAGACAATACTCATATTGGAGAAATAACTATCAATGGCCGTCACAATCATGACAACCTGATTTATTTTTGGCAAAAAATTTTGTTAAAAGTAATTCAAGAGCTAGAAGGTGAAGATACTCAATCTCTAGCTTTATATTCATTAAAAGAAACCTCGGCCGAAATATGGACATATGATTGTCATATCTTTTTTTGTAATTTAATAGAACATGAATTTGGTAAGTAAAATAACTTTTTACCGCTTATTTATTAAATTAGTGGTTTTATTTTTAAAAAAATAGGGCGGAAACCTTCGGTTTCCGCCCGTTTCCTTACCCCACTCACCACCCTAAAACTACCTAACCGCACCAGCCACCACCTTCACTAAATCTTTATTCATCACCGACGGAATAATTTCTTCCGGCGTTGGTTTTTTAATTAATCCGGCTATTTTTTTGGCCGCCAGCAGTTTCATCTTATCAGTAATTTCTTTTACTCCGTTATCCAAGGCTCCACGAAAAATCCCTGGGAAGACTAAAGCATTATTAACTTGATTCAAAAAATCTGATCGGCCGGTAGCCACCACCATCGCTCCTGCCTGCTTAGCGTCTTCCGGCATAATCTCAGGGATTGGATTAGCCATCGCAAATACTACAGCTTTTTCGTTCATCGCTTCAATATGAGCCCGAGCAATCGTCCCTGGTCCTGACACCCCAATCAAAACATCAGCCCCCGTTACCGCGGCCATTACATCTCCTTCTACTCGTGTAGGATTAGTCACCTGTGATAAATGTAACTTGTATCCGTCTAGGCCTCGTCTACCTTTATAAATAATTCCTTTAGAATCAGTAATAATGATATTTTCTATTCCTGCTTCTTTAAGAAGAAAGGCTGTCGCTCGACCAGCTGCACCCGCCCCCACTATCACCACCTTCAAACTCTCCAGTTTTTTCTTCACTACTTTGGTTGCATTTATTAGCCCAGCCAAAATCACAATCGCCGTACCATGCTGGTCATCATGCATTACCGGTATATCAAGCTCAGCTTTCAGTTTCTCTTCAACATAAAAACATTTTGGCGCCGCAATGTCCTCTAGGTTAATCCCACCAAAAGTCGGAGCAATTGCTTTCACTATAGAAATAATTTCATCAGGATTTTGGGTATTTAAAACAATTGGAAAAGCATCCACTCCAGCCATTTCCTTAAAGATTGCACATTTTCCTTCCATCACTGGCAAAGCTGCTAAAGGACCAATATTTCCAAGTCCCAAGACCGCTGATCCATCAGAAATTACAGCTACTGTATTTCTTTTGATAGTATAATTACGAGTTTCTTTAGGATTTTTTGCCAAATAGGCCGATACAGCTCCGACTCCAGGAGTATACATAGTGCTCCAATCTTCTTTAGTCACCAACTCACCCTTACTCTCTACTGTTAACTTTCCTTTCATTTTTTTATGCCTCACTAAAGCTAGGCGGTTGTAGTCAGGCTTTTTAACGGTTTTAGTTTTTAGAGATTTTACTTTTGTTTTTGCTATTGACTTGGGTTTTTCTTTACCGATTTTTGGCATAATGTATTTAAAATATTTAGACAGCTAAGTATAACACCAAAAGTGTTATTACTTAAAAAGTAAATACAAAAAAGCCTCGTTTCCTTAAACAAGTTGAAATAAAAAATTATATAATTAGATCAATTCTTGATTAAGAAACGAGACTTTTGTTTTTCGATATTTAAGTGGTTAAGCGATTCCCACCGGAATCTATATAACTCCGGCGAAAACTCCAGATCATCGCCATCAAGCCAAGTACTAACATTGGTAGCATCGGTGTTTCGCTGACAACCCCAGTCGGTCCGGTTGAAAAGTCATGCGCCCAAAGTAATTGTCCTTGATAAAAAACTTTGCTGTGGATAAGACTTTGTGATACCTGCAGCAAATTTGCAGTAAAATCACCACATCCACCAAACCGACAACCCAAACCAAACGCTCCGAAGTGAGCGTTTCCCCAATATTCAAATTTGTTCAGAATATCAGTGACGGTGAATTTAAAAACGTCACCAACATCCACCGTTGAAGCTAGTGGACTGAATAAATTTCCATTGTTTATCCCAGTGGACGAATAAATCAAGTTGTTGCTCTGTATAAGAGAAACGTTCAATACTGGCGGCGTTATCCAGCTGGAGAAATTCTCCGCTACGGTGGTAATGTAGATTTCCTCTCCTAATGTGTCGGACAAAATGCCACCAGAAGACCCCCCTTTTATAGTTCTTGAGCCATCCGGCTCAAGAAAACCACCTGTAAGTAGCAGGTCGGCTTTGGCCGACCCAATACCGAAAAAAAATATAAATAGTACTGCAAAAAACTTTATCGACTTCATCGAAGCCTCCTTTTAAGGTTATTTATTGTAAGAATAGCGACCAGCTCACACAACGAGCTGGGGCGGTTAGAGAATAACCAGACCACAAACCTTATACCATGATTTTAAAAAAAACGCAATAGTTTTTATGTAACACTTTAACTTTTTCTCTTTTCTACTTTATTTTTAGCCGTATTCATGCTTTGTGTTCTGTTTTTTAGAGAAAGTTAAAAGCCGTGGGTGTACGATACTGTATTAAAACAGAACACCCACGGCTTTTTGTATCTTTTTTAGGTTAATCTTTTAGTAAAAACCATCCCGAGCAGTCCGATACTCAACAATGAAAGCATAGTTGGTTCAAACACCTTTTCTTGCTCTGGTATCGGATGAGCTGAAATAAAAAAATTCAAGCCATCGTCTCCCTTTTGACCATCAATGTCAATCAAAAAAGCTAGCACCTGTTCATTCAAAGGAATAATCTCCATCGTGGAAGATATTACGTTATTCCCAATGAATCCTGACGCAAACGAACCGCCGCCAACACCATAGTCAACCTGTTGCATAAACAAGTTAGTTCCAGCAGACAAGTACGAAACTCCTCCCGAATCACTCGAACTGGACAACAGTGTTTGCAGTCCAGACGTTACGAGTTGTAATTCTGTACCTCCTTCCAAAAAGTTGCCGTCTACACCTTTTGAGTAAAAGACTTTAGTAAACACATCAGTGTAAATTGGAATTTCTAAATTAACGAAATTTCCAATCGAGGCAACTGTTCCAACCCGAGTTTCCCCTTCCGGTATTTGTTCAAAATCACTGTTAGTGAACACCTTAGGTGTTCCGCCAGTGATTTCCATAAAAGGCACAGCAATGGCAGTAACCGGCATTAGTGTCACAAGCAAAAAGAGAGTTAAGAAAAGTTTTTTCAGACTCATAAAACCTCCAAATAAGTATGAGAAGAGACTGTAGAACAACCAGCCGTGACTATTAAAACACATTTATATAAATTAGTCTATTTTTTAAAGTCTTGGATTTTATAAAGGCCGACGCCGTAGGCGTCGGCCTTTATAAAATCCAAAGCAAATTTCCTCCCTCTTCCAAATACAAAACCGTCAAAAATCTGCTACCATACTAGCAATGCAACCACACGACTTACTTTCCACTCATTTTCGTATTGACGTCACTCACCAAAAAGCTCTGAAAAAACTTAGCCTTAATACCGTTGAGGACCTCCTTTACCATTTGCCAGTCCGTTATGAAAATATCAGTGATGTACAATCAATCGGCGGACTGGAAAAAGGCCAAGAAGCCATCGTCTATGGTCAGCTGACCAAATTAAACACCAGAAAAGCTTGGCGTACCAAAGTTCCAATCGCCGAAGGTATAGTTGAAGACGGTTCCGCCAAGATGAAAGTAATGTGGTTTAATCAACCATACATAGCCAAAATGTACCAAGACGGCACTTACGTAAAACTGGCCGGCAAAGTAGCTGGTAGCGAAGGTAAATTATATCTATCAAACCCAGAAGTGGAGCTATTAAAAAACCTCCCTATTGATAGACATGATTCCATTTTTAAAGATACCGAAACCATCGAAGATACTCTATATCCAATCTACCGCGAGACCAAAGGTGTAACCAGTAAATGGTTTTATCACACCATTCTTAAATGCTTTGAAAAAGGCGTTTTAAATAATCTAACCGACCCCCTACCGGAAAAAATTTTAAAACCCTACAATCTACCCGAACTAAAAACCGCTTTAGTCTGGATACATTCACCAAAGAAAATCGAACACGCTAAAAGTGCCCGTAAACGTTTTGCCTTCTCGGAAATTTTTTATATTCAAGTGCAAAAAGCTCGTGAACGCGCCAGAGCCAATGTGGCCACCACCTATAAGATAAAAACTGACAAAAGTCACCTCAAGGAGTTCACCGACCGCTTTCCTTTCCCGCTTACCAAAGCCCAAACCAAAGCCATAAAGAGCATTACCGATAACTTTACCGACGGACACGCTATGTCGCGCCTACTGGAAGGAGATGTCGGTAGCGGAAAAACCGCCGTCGCGGCCACCACTGCCTATGCAGTGGTTACTTCTAGGCCGCCGGAGGGTTTGGATAAAAAACTAGAATACGGAAATCTACAAACCGCCTACATGGCTCCAACCGAAATTCTCGCCAAACAGCACTTTGAAAGTTTTATCGAATACTTCAAACATTTACCTATCCAAATCGGACTTTTAACCGGTAGCGGTTGCCAGAAATTTCCATCCAAAACCGACCCCACCAAGCCAACAAACATCTCCAAAGCCCAGCTCTTAAAATGGGTAAAAAACGGTGAGATAGCTATTCTTATCGGCACCCATTCTCTTATTTATAAAAGTGTGGAATTTAAGCACTTGGCTTACGTCATAATCGACGAACAACATCGTTTTGGCACCAACCAACGAAAAATGCTAGCCAAAAAAGATAGTTATCTACCACATCTCTTATCCATGACCGCCACTCCAATTCCACGCACTTTAGCTCTTACCATTTACGGTGATTTGGATATCACGCTTTTAGATGAAATGCCCAAAGGAAGAAAGCCGGTTATTACTAAAATAATCGGACAAGGCCAAGAGAAAGAAATGTACACACACGTTCAAGAAGAACTTAAAGCTGGTCGTCAAGCTTATGTTATCTGTCCACGCATAGACGAACCAGACCCACAAAAAGAAAATGCTCTACAATTAAAAAATGTTACCACCGAAGCAGAACGGTTGCGCAAAAATGAATTTAAGGGTTATCAAATAGACATTATGCATAGCAAAATGACCCCGACCGAAAAAGATAAGATAATGAAAAAATTTGCTGAACACAAAACTAACGTCTTGGTCTCCACTTCAGTGGTAGAGGTCGGGGTAAATGTACCAAACGCTACCAACATTATTATTGAAGGGGCTGAGCGGTTTGGCTTGGCTCAACTACACCAATTGCGCGGTCGAGTGATTCGTGGCAATCATCAGGCTTATTGTTTTGCTGTCACCGGTAGTAAAAGTGAAAAGACTAGAGACCGGTTAAAAGCTCTTACCACCGCCAAAAATGGATTTGAGTTGTCTGAGTACGACCTTCAACTTCGAGGCTCCGGTGATCTTTACGGACAAAAGCAATCCGGTCTGTCTGATCTCGGTATGGAAGCAATAAAAAATATAAAGCTGGTGGAAGCAGCCCGCAATGAAGCGCAAAAGCTAATAAAAAATGATATGAATTTAAATAAAAATCCACTAATAGCCAAGCAAGTTGAAAGATTGGAAGCTGGTTTGCATTTGGAGTAAATAAAGAAATACGGTCGCTTGATAATTCAAGCGACCGTGAGCACAAGTTTCTAGGAGCTGGTGTCCTACTTTGGTTAATTACTCAAAACAACTCCCAGTAACAAGGTGACCTGGAGCTAGGCCGTATCACCTCCCACTCCGACTACATTATGAATTAAAATTTTAATCATAATTAAAATCACCCCCTTTTCATTATTCAATTTAAGTTAAAAAGAAAAGCTTCAAAATTTAATGTTGGTAATAAAATTGAGTTTTTCGTTTTAGCCTCCATTTAGTTATTTATCAGACTGACCTAACCTTAGTAAAATACATTTTATCTAAAAAAGCAATAGTTTACTGCCTATATTTAAATATATAAGTAACAGTTGAGTTAGTTTTAAAATCGCGGTATAGTTCACCTGTTCCATCCTTCCGCCAATAGCTCAAGAAGGTAGAGCGCAGAGCTTACAATTCTAGTTGAGAAAACAAGCGCGATAGCATTTGTTTTTCGAGACGAAGAATTGTATGAGTGTCCATTTTAAAAAATCCTTTGTCCGCCTGTAGCTCAGTTGGTAGAGCGCAGAGCTTATACCTCTGTGGTCCTTGGTTCGAGTCCAAGCGGGCGGACAAAGGATTTTTCACTCATATAGTCTGTGGTCCTTGGTTAGCACCACAAGAGTATTTCCATTTTTATACTCCTTGTAGTCGTTAAAAACTAGGTCAGTCCAAGCGGGCGGACACAGGAAATTTTCAAACGATATATTCGGATGCGCGGGCAAATAAATTACCGGTGCTAAAGCACCGGTAATTTATTTGCCCGCTTTTACTTGAAACAAACATTGTATATATTATACTCAAACTAGTACCAAATCACAGGAGATAACATGAACACATTTATAACGGTTACTGTTCTTTTTGGACTATCAGTTACATTATTTACAAGCAAAAAATTTCCCATTCGTTTTGTTGGAGAATTTTTCGCTTATGTTGGAGTATTTTTCATTATAAATTCAGCACTATGATCAATACTAAAATTAACAAAAACAGCGATTTCAATCCGAAATCGCTGTTTAATAATTTCCCGAAAAATTTCAATCAACAAAAAGCCTACAAAACCCTTCATATTTCATATGATACAAAAATTAACAACACTCCAAAAGACACCTATGCCAAAAAAATACCTTAACAAATAAAAGCAAAAGTATTTTATTTGTACTATACTATTAAACAATAAGTATGAAAGACTTTTTCAAAAGACATAGCGTATTGTTAGTTGTTTTAATTATTTTAGTTGTAGTAGCTATAGTTTATTCTCAGAAGAAAAATAGTCTTCCGGACTGGACCACCGGTACCATTGAAGTCGGTACAGTCAGCCAAATCGTCTCAGTTTCTGGTACAGTTGAATCCAAAAATACCGCTGAATTATCTTTTCCAATCTCCGGTATAGTAGAAGCAATAAATATTAAAAAAGGTCAACTTGTTAACGTCGGAGACATGCTGATGTACCTAAAGTACAACGACTTAAAAGCTGATTACCAAAGAGCTGTTTCAGCTCTAAACATTGCTGAAGCTGATTATTCAGAAGTGTTAACCGGAGCTAGAGAGGAAGAAAGAGAGGTAGCAAAAACAAAAGTAGAAATTGCTAAGGAGGAATTAGACAGAGCCACCAAAGAGCAAAATACCAAAGTGGAAAATGCTTACCGTACTTTATTATCCTCAAACCTTATAGCTAAACCAACTGATTCTGATGATGACAGCATTGCTCCTACCATAAGCGGAACTTATACTTGTAAAGAAGGTACTTATTCATTAAAAACCTACCGCTCCGAATCAGAGTCAGGTTACGCCTATAACCTAAATGGGCTAGAAAAAGGTACGTACATAGCGTATACAGAAAGCGCATCCTCCTTTGGTAACTGTGGCCTTTTTATCCAATTCGATTCTAGTTCAAAATACGGTAACTCCGAATGGATAATAGAAATTCCTAACAAGGAAAGCAGTCTCTACCCAACAAACTTAAATACTTACAACTTAGCTGTAACCACTAGAGAAAACGCCTTGGCTTCTCTAAAACAAAACTTAAAATTAGCCGAAGAAAATGAAAACCTAACCACTGCCGACCCCAGAACCGAAACAATAACCAAAAGCCAAGCTAAAATAGATCAAGCAAAGTCTGACTTATCACGTATTAGCTCACAAATTTCTGACCATATTATGTACGCTCCTTTCTCTGGAAAAATTACCGACATAAAACCAACTGTCGGAGAAACTGTTAGCACAGAACCAGTCGTTACCATGGTGGCAAATGACAACTTTGAAATCAGCACCTTAATACCTGAAATTGATATTACTAAAATATCCCTTGGACAAAAAGCTGATTTGGTTTTTGATGCCCAATCAGATCAAACCCTAACCGGAGCAATTACCTTTATTTCGCCCCTAGCCAAAACCATTGCTGGTGTCTCTTACTTTGAAACTACAATTATTTTAGACAATCCAGTTAATTGGCTACGTGGTGGACTAAACGCTGATATAGATATAATTATTGAAAAGAAAGAGGAAGTTCTTAGATTACCAAAACGATTTTTAATTGAAGAAAATGGACAATATTTTGTACTCACACCAAAAAACAACCAACCGATCAAAACACCAGTAATGGTCGATTTTATTGGCAATGATGGCTACGTTTCAATCCAAGGATTAGAAGTTGGTAGTACAGTAATTGCTCCATAAGCCTATGCGGACTTTTAGAATTGGTTTACTTTTAGGCTTAAGACAAATCCAAAGAGCCAGCGTTTGGACTACTCTTTTAATCATATCTGTTATGATGTTGACTTTTTTAAATCTCATCGCTGTGTCCGGAGTACTGGTCGGACTGATCGCTGGAGCTGAAAATGCTGTACGAGAAAACTCACTCGGTGATGTGGTTATTTCTACTCGCAGTGATGAAGATCATATTCTAAACACCCAAGCTATTGTCAGAGAGCTAGATACTTACACGGAAGTCACTACTCGTTCAGTTCGTTATCTAGGTAGTGGTGAACTGGAAGCCAACTACAAAGAGCGACGTGACCTACAAGGTGACGCTGATGTAACTAACGTAAAAGTAACTGGTATTGATCCAATTTCTGAAAACAACACCTCTAACTTAAGTGAATATGTAGTAGAAGGAAGTTACTTAAGTCCTGACGAGGAAGGAATGATCTTAATTGGTGCCTATTACCTTAGCCAATATGCTGAGCTGTACGGTGATATTTTTGAAACCGTAGAAGACGTTCATCCAGGTGATACCGTCCGCTTAACCGCCGGCGACATTCAAAAAGAATTTACCGTCAAAGGAATCTTGCAGTCCAAAGTCGATGACGTAAACCTAAACACCTATATTTCCGAACGCGAATTTA
The DNA here is from genome assembly GCA_041389025.1 of Minisyncoccota bacterium. Lineage (GTDB taxonomy): Bacteria > Patescibacteriota > Minisyncoccia > Phycocordibacterales > UBA918 > OLB19. The sequence goes on along the minus strand of JAWKSP010000001.1, from coordinate 419,193 downwards.
GGAGACTGTTTGGCCGAATCGACCAAAATGCCGACCTGATAGCTGTAAAGCTCGTCGATCCCACCACTAATCAATCCGTAAAGGACTCCTTGGTACAAAGCGGTCTTGACCGCTTTGCCAAAATTCAAACCTTTGAAGAAGGTACACCAAAATTTTTGGCTGATATTAAAAAAACTTTTAATCTACTGGGAACTTTTATTGGTTCTATCGGATTAGTAGTAGCGTCAATTACCATCTTTATTATCATATTTATTAACGCTTTGTCACGACGCCGAAATATCGGTATTCTAAAAGGTATCGGTATCAGCGAACGAGCGATCGAGATTGCTTATGTTTTACAAGCCATCTTCTATGCTTTAGCCGGTTCAGCTTTAGGTGCATTTCTAACCTACGGCGTACTGATTCCCTACTTTGACGTCAATCCAATTCAGTTTCCATTCAGTGAAGGTATTTTGGTAGCTGAACCACTCTCCACTTTTTACAAATTTATCACCCTTTTCTTCACCACTTTAATCGCCGGTTTCCTCCCCGCTTGGCTTATCACCAGACAAAACACTTTAAACTCTATCTTGGGTAGAAAATAAATTTAACAATTATATGAAACTTATCAAAGCCAAAGATATCTATAGAACTTTTATTACCGGTGATTTAGAGACCCATGTTCTTAAAGGTGTCGATATTGAAGTAGAAGAAGGAGAATTTGTCGCTATTATGGGCAAATCCGGTGCGGGTAAATCTACTTTAATGTATCAACTATCTGTCCTCGATCACCCAACCAGTGGTAATCTAACCGTTGATAATATTGATGTCAGTCAATTACCAGAAAGTGAACAGACCGAATTTCGTCTTAACACTCTCGGCTATATTTTCCAAGACTATGCCCTAGCTCCTGACCTAGATGCCTCAGAAAATGTCATGTTGCCGCTATTAATGAAAGGAGAAGACTGGGACAAGGCTAGAGAAAAAGCTGTTCAAATGCTCGAATCAGTTGGGTTAAAAAACAAAGAAGAAAACCTTCCGGCTCAATTATCTGGTGGTGAACAACAACGAGTCGCCGTAGCCAGAGCCATCGTCGGCAGTCCAAAGATAATTTTTGCTGACGAACCAACTGCCAATCTCGATTCTATTTCCGGTCAAGCCATCATAGACTTACTTGGAAAACTAAACGAACGAGGACAAACCATAGTCATAGTCACTCACGAAGAAGAGTATACCAAGTATTGTAACCGAATAGTGAGAATGGAAGATGGATTAATTGTAAAAGAAGAAATAAACCGAAAAATTAAAAGTAAAAAGTAAGGTATTTTCTATTACATAATTAATGGTATAGTGATGATAGTACGAACCTTTCATATATTGTAAATCTTAGATAATAAGGAGGTAGTAATGAATATAGATTTTGAAAATCATATAAACGCAGCCTCAAAAAATTCAGGTGAAGTTTACTGGGACACTAAAATGAAAATACTTAGTCATTTTAGTGAAGATATAACCGGCAAAGAGTATTATTATATTCCAATTTCACATATTTACAGTCTACATTCAATAAAAAACCCAAACGAAGATGAATACAAAATTATTGGGATAAGTATTTTCTTTATTGATTATCTATTGAACGATTTCAAATTTATGTTTGATTTTTTCAAAAAAAAATTATCTCTAAGAGAAATAATTACAGGACTGTGGGACTGTATAGATAATCAACTTAGATTAGAAATAATTGATTATTATGAAGAGTTAATCAATTACACAAATGAACACGAGACTAAAATCCCACCCAGTATATCGGCAACTATATTTCTGGATTACATTGACCACAAATCAATGACGTTACAATAGAAAAATTAAAACGGCCACTTGTGGCCGTTTTTTATTAGTTTTCTTTTGTTTTAGTTTACCGCAAAGGACTAGAGTTGGTCGTCTACTTATCTACCAAAGTATCCTTATCGGGCTCCAACTCAAGCACCTTTGACGGGTCACCAACCTTTTCACCGTCTTCTCTTTGTTCCTTGTAAATATCTTTGATTTCTACCCCTTCCTGTTTTAGCAGAGCTTCATATTCTTCTCTTTCCAAAGTTTCCACTTTGGCTAATTTATGAGATATCACATCCAATGCCTTTCTGTATTTACTCAAAATCTCCCTAGCCTTTTCTTTCCCTTCTTCAACTATCTTTTTCACCTCATCATCAATCGCTTTAGCTACCTGTGGTGAATATCCCCTATCTTCGCTCATACCACCACCCAGCATCCGACCACCGGTTCCTTCAAAAGCAATTGGCCCCAAATCGCTCATACCGTATTTAGTCACCATATCTCGAGCCAAATTCGCTACTACCTGCAGGTCGTTACTTGGGCCGGTTGTTAGATCACCATAAATCATCTCTTCGGTCACATAACCACCAAGAGTCATCGCAATATCATCCAAGAATTCTTTTTTGGTGTGCATTCTTCTGTCTTCATCCGGAAGTTTGAGTGTGTAGCCAGCCGCTCTCCCACGAGAAATAATTGAAATCTTCTGTACCGGATCAGTATATGGAAGTACCGAGGCCACCAAGGCATGTCCGACTTCATGATAAGCGGTAAGTAGACGCTCACGTTTTGAAAGCACATGACTTTTACGTTCCGGACCGAGCATTACTTTTTCAATTGAACGAATAATATCAAACTGTCCAACTTTCTTTCTCTTTTCACGTGCTGCCAAAATAGCCGATTCGTTCATCAGTGAATATAAGTCTGCTCCGGAGAAACCAGGAGTACGCTGTGCAATAATATCCAAATTCACATCATCTTGAAGTGGTTTCTTACGAGCGTGCACTTTTAGAATTTCTTCTCGATCTTTTCGGTCTGGCAAATCGATAGTCACTCGACGATCAAAGCGTCCAGGGCGAAGCAAAGCTGGGTCAAGCACATCCGGTCGGTTGGTAGCCGCCATTACTATCACTTTGGCGTTTGGTTCAAAACCATCCATCTCCACCAAAATTTGGTTTAGAGTTTGTTCTCGTTCGTCGTTTCCTCCTCCAACACCGGTGCCCCGCACCCGTCCCACCGCATCTATCTCATCTACAAAAATAATCGCTGGCGCCGCTTTCTTAGCCATTGAAAATAGGTCACGCACTCGAGATGCTCCGACCCCCACAAACATCTCCACAAACTCAGAACCAGAAATTGAAAAGAAAGGTACACCCGCCTCTCCGGCCACCGCTCGCGCCAATAGAGTTTTACCGGTCCCAGGCGCTCCCATCATCATCACCCCTTTAGGAATCTCAGCACCAATATCTAAGAATTTCTTTGGATTTTTAAGAAAATCCACCACTTCTTCCAACTCTTGTTTGGCTTCTTTAGCACCAGCTACGTCTTTGAAAGTAACTTTTTGTGAAGTGTCGTTTGGGTCTATCATTCTCGCTTTACTAGAACCAAAATTAAGTGCTTGCATACCAGCCCCTTTAACTGAGCGAGTCAAAAACCAAATAATTAGAATCAAGAAAAGTAACGGAAAGATAAACGGAGCCAATTGGGCCAACCAATAGCCAAAACCGGTTTCTCTTTGCACGTCTATTTTTATAGCAGTTAGCTGATCGGTGGTGACCCCTAAGTTAGTAAGCGATTCAGTTACCGAGGCATCGGTTTCTCTTTTTGCTTCAGCTGCATTTTTTGTTTCATCAACATAGTTGATTTCAAGCTTACTACCCCGAACAACAATCTCTTCTACTTCTCCGGCTTTTACTTGTTCCACCACTTCAGATAGAGATATTTCTTCTGGTTTTTGTTGATTGTCGGTTATATAACTAAAAGCCAACATTATCATAATCAACAAAAGCACGGTTGACAGCATGTTGTTCCAGAAATTCCCCCGACTAAGCGGAACCTGACTACCGACACCACGCAATTTTGGAGTAGCTTTTTCTTTATCTCCCTTTATTCGAAACTTGCTCCGACTGACCCTCTTTCCGAAGCTGTCTTTCGGTTTTTGCTTCCTCCGTATTTTCCGTTGTAGAATTATCGACTTCTTCTACTTTATCTTTTTCAATTTTGACATAGTAATGAGCATTATACATAAAAATACAGACATTTCGAGTTATTTAAAGCCGGTCATAGGGCCAAGACGATGGCCGTCCAGCCATCGTCTTGGCCACTGGTGATTTACCTCAGTACCAACCAATAATGATATTATGTAAATAATGAAATACCTACCGATAGTCATCATAATGACATTACTACTAATCGCCCTCGAGCGCGGTACCCTACCCAAAACCACAGAAGAGATGAAGGCTGAAGCGATCGCTTATGGCCAAAACCTAAACAAAACCACTCCACCAAGAGAATTTAAGCAAGACGGCTGTACGCTTTTCCCAGACAAGGTTTTCGGCAGCGATTTTAGTGAAGCCTGCCTAAAACACGATATTGCCTACTGGCACGGTGGTAGTGAGGAAGAAAGAAAAAAAGCCGACACAGAACTTAGGCTGAATATCGCTGACTCCGGTATCTCAGGCTACTATTTACAATATTTTGTTTATTATGGTACTCAAATCTTTGGCGACACTTGGCTAACTCGACTTTTTGAGGCAAACTGGGGATTCGGTTGGAACGAATAAAATCATGACTACCTATATTACAAACAAAAAAGCCACTTTTGATTTTGAAATTCTGGACACTTTTGAAGCTGGTGTTGTTTTGAGTGGTCACGAGGTAAAAGCGATCAGAAATGGTAAAGCAACTTTGAACGGTGCGTATGTCGTGATCCGCGGTGGTGAAGCTTGGCTTTTGGGTGCTTCTATCAGCCCCTACCAAATCGCCAACACCCCAAAAAACTACGACCCCGAGCGCACCCGCAAATTACTTTTAAACAAAAAAGAACTTAAAGAACTAGAACAAAAGGGTGAGCAGCAAGGTTTGACAATAGTGGCAATTAAGTGGTACAGTAAAAACAGAAAAATCAAGCTAGAAATAGCTCTCGTGCGCGGAAAGAAAAAAGCTGATAAACGCGAGAAGATAAAAGAACGGGATACGAAGAGAAGTATTGAGCGTATTTTAAAAAATCAATAACGAGATACAGGAGTTAAAATGAATAAGGAAACAGTTGAAAATTTCTTAATTTTTTTAGTGATACTACCAGCAATTCTTTACTTTCTAATTTACAATTACAAACACAAAGAATCGAAGAGGGATTTATGGAACTAAAATTATTACTTTTTCTTTTCTTCATAATTTATCTTTTTTATTTACCTTGGTCTATTAAGAGAAAGATACGAAAAAGAGGGTGTCAAAATTGTAGAAGTAACGATCTACAGATTGAACATGTATACAATCAGTATATATCAGCTGATGACATTACCTGTAGAAAATGTGGAACAAAAGAAAGGCTCAACGTAGTACGTTTTGATTATCAATCACATCTCAGATAAAACCTCGGCAAAGACTCACGTCTTTGCCGAGGTTTTTAACAATTTATTTTATCACCAAACAAACAATCTAAAACTTCACCACTCGGCACCACTAAGAAAAAGTATAGGAAAGACATTATTAAACATAAGCAAACTAACAACAAAAATCTTTTCACGATTCCTCCCTCTTCTTTTTTTTAAGTAAAAAATCAAAATCCAATATAAAGATTACCATATTATCTAGTCATTACTTGTTTAAAATCACAAAATATGGTATAATTAAAATGTAGCCCTTTGACAGTAGCACGCCGTTCCCAGCCCTACTTTTTTCTTTTTCCTAGAGAAAAACCACTATAGGTTAAAGAAAGAAGTAGGGCTGGGGATGCTAGGCATCGACGGTGAGTCGTCGTCTTTGTGTGCAGTGTGAGAGCTACTCGAGACTCTCCAAACCCTCGAGTAAATTGTATGTGCAAAGAAAAGCATACCAAGTCCTTACGCCAAAGCGTTTGGATTCACTCCCGCTTTCGCGTAAATATACGCTAGCCGCAGTGATGCTCACTTCCCTGATGTCTCATACAGGAACGTGAGTATAATAGACATGAGACTACGATTTGCTTGGCCGTTTTCCTAGCAGGTTTAAATTTCTTAAAACTCGACTAAGTAGTGTTTGGTCTCCCTTTTAGCTACTTGGTTTAAATCAAAAGTGAGACTACACACTGTAGATTCACAAAGACACCCTCATTCGGACGGGGTTTCGATTACCCCCATCTCCACAAATTGAAACAAAAAACAACCACCAGACTAAACTGGTGGTTGTTTTTTGTAGTTACATATACTTGATTTTATTTTTCCCTACACTTGTACAACCATTAATTTTAGAGTAACGTTCATTTCTATGGATAACGACAAAAGAAAGATAATCGACCTGTTCAAGACGAACGTACGTGGAAAGACTCCAAATACAGACGGAGCGAACACGAAGCATGCTGGTAAAGAGGGTCATTGGTTAGAGACACAAATGGGAATTGCACAGAACGCGAGTAACTCACCCGACCTTTTTGGATATGAAATGAAAAATCATACAGGATCTAAGACAACTTTTGGTGACTGGTCAGCTAGCTATTACATATGGCATGATGAGAATTTAAATATTGACCGAGACGATTTTCTACAGATATTTGGCAAACCAAACCCTAAGAAAAATGGAAGATTTTCTTGGTCAGGTGAACCAATTCCAAAAATAAATCAATACAATACTTTTGGTCAGATATTACTTATAGATGAAACACAAAACCTTGTCATAGAATATTCTTTCTCTCACGACCAGAGAGAAAACAAATCTATTCTGGTGCCAGAAACAATGCAACAAGATAACCTTATCCTTGCAAGATGGGACTATGATTGGATGCGAGCAAAGGTTGAAGATAAGTTTAACCAAAAAGGATGGTTTAAGTGCCTCAAGAATAGTGACGGCATTTATTCAGAAATCGTGTTTGGCAAGCCAATCAATTACGAAAATTGGCTCGATGGAGTGCGTGAAGGACTTATATTTTTTGACAGTGGTATGTACCAAACCAACTCACGTAACTATTCTCAGTGGCGAGCAAACAACGACTACTGGGACAGTCTAATTACTGAGAGATACTAACGACTCTTCTGCTGCCTTAACGTGCGTGTCTCTAATTGAATCAAGATCAATCATCTTCACCTTCTTTGAGGCTGGCTTAAGTTTCTTCATTTCTTTCACTACGTTCTTAGCAATCGCATTAATAACTGGAACAGCAACACTGTTACCAAACTGCTTATAGGCCTGTGCGTCACTAACTGGGATAACAAAGTTGTCAGGATAGCCTTGCAATCGTGCTGCTTCACGAGGAGTAAGCTTTCTAGGATTCTTTCCTTTTTGTTCAATCAAGATTTCTGAACCATCCTTGTAATAACGTGCTGAGATTGTACTTGTATAGACTGAATCGTCATTAAACATTGAGTAACCAAAACCATAACCTTTTTCAGCATGCTCTTTCTTTCTTCTTTGATGTCCAGCCCAAAGCTTGTCAGAAAGCGTGTACTTATCATCGACATTCTTTTCCAAAATATCACCAAGCCTAGTCTGCACACCTAGTGGTTCAGGAAATTCAAAATTTGTCTCACCAAGAAATGCAACTATGTAGATTCTTTCTCTGTTTTGTGGAACACCAAAATCTCTAGCGTTAAGTACCTTTGCATGAACTTCATAACCCATTTCTTCCAAAACAGTTTTTACAACATTAAAAGTATTACCTTTATCGTGTGTTTTGAACCTTTTTACATTCTCCAGAAACACCACTCTAGGCCTATGATGATTAACTATACGAGCAACATCAAAAAACAAAGTGCCACGAGTATCTGCAAATCCTTTTTTCAAACCAGCTTGAGAAAATGGCTGGCAAGGAAAACCGCCTAGAAGAATATCAAAAGATGGTACTTCATCTGGCTTAATTTGCGTAATATCACCATATGGAATTTCATCAAAATTTGCTTGGTAAGTTACTTGAGCATGTTTATCCCACTCAGAAGAAAAGACACTTTCTCCACCATGTTGCTCAAAACCTAATCTGATTCCTCCAATACCAGCAAACAAATCAATTATTTTAAAATCACTCATACTTTTCTTAACTTCACCAGAAAACAAATTTGGTGTCTTTATGCTTCTCTTAATAATATCATCAGAGCCCATAATTAAAACTCATTACTAATGACCCCCATAACCTTGCCCTGCACTTCGACATTATCTTCATAGAAAGGTTGAAGATTCTTATTTGATGGAACAAGTTTAAACCTATCCTTCTCACGATATATCCTCTTCAGCGTAACTTCGTTTCTGTCTGGCATGTACGCAACGACTCTATCACCATCATCAGCATTACTTTGCTCTCTGATAATTACAATCGAACCATCAGGGATACCGTCTTCAATCATCGAATCACCAGCGATACGAAGTGCATAGTATTTAGAACCAGACGGCACCATACTTCTTGGCACTTCAACAGGGCGTACGTCACGGATAGCCTCAATAGGGCCTCCTGCCGCAATGATTCCAAGTAAAGGTATTTCGTTTACAGTGTTGTAGGTTTGAATAGAGCGACGCTTGCCTTCCCCAGCAGATTGCAACAAATTCTTTTTTCTCAAAGCTGAAACGTGTTGATGAGCGGTTGGAGCTGTAATACCCAACTTCTTGGCAATCTCTGCAATAGACGGAGAAAAACCGTGCTTTAACTTATATTTTTCAACAAAACTAAGAACCTCAGCTTGCCTTTTTGAGGGTTGACCGAGCATAGAATTTGACTCTTTTCTCATACCTACTATAATAAGGCATACATAATATTATTCAACTAACTTTTCCCCACTATGTCATACACTAACAAGGCCTACGTTGCGTTTGATGCCGACAACGACATTCGCTACTATCGATTAATGCAGGCGTGGCGCAAAACAGACGGAACTGGTTTTGGCTTCTTTGACGCCCACGACCTCAACAACCTAATGCCCTATTCAACAGAAGAAACCATCAAAGCAAAACTCCGCGAAAGAATGTCGAACACTAAGGTTTTTGTTTTACTTGTTGGAAGCAACACTAAGTATCTCTACAAATTTGTTCACTGGGAAATTGAACAAGCAATAAAACGAGACATTCCGATTGTGGTCGTAAACCTCAATGGAAAGCGAAAAAAAGATACTTCTTTATGTCCAGCAATTCTGAATGACACACTGTCGCTACATATTAGTTTCAATAAGGCTATTGTTTCAAAGGCAATCAACGAATGGCCAAATTTGCACAAAACGTACTCACAGCAAGGAGAAACTAGTGACTACTTTTACAAAGATACTATTTATCAAAACTTGGGATTATGATTGGTCGCTGGAAAAGAAATGTGCGAGCCATCGCACAAGACATTGTTGGTGGAATAACTTTGTATTGGCTGTTTATTGAGTTGTCGAGTTATACCACCGCAGGACAGGTTGATATGTATGCCAGAAGTCCGAAGATTTATTTTTCGGTTTTCACTCTTATTGCTATTGGTTCTCTATGGAAGAATCGTCCAAAAACAACTTTTGTTTCGAAGATTAGAGGTAAAGACATGTTTGTTGAAATCAAAGTGGGCGACGCTTTTGATAACCGTGGTGCACTCATTATCCCATTCAATAATCATTTTGATACATCATTAAATGGCAATGTTGCTAAAGCAAAAAGTCTCCAAAACAGACTCGTGAATGACTACTATGATGCTAAACCACAACATCTACAGACAGACTTGGAAGCAAAAGGCATTAGAGATAAAGCTTACCCGATTGGTACAACAGTAGAGATTGATAGTCACAACAAACGCTTCTACTTATTAGTAAACTCCCTTAAAACAGAAACTGGTAGAGTCAAAGCATCAGTTGATGACCTCATCCTTTCCTTATCAGGCGCTTGGGACTATATAGCTAATGAATCAAGCAGAAATAAAACACTAACAATTCCACTCCTTAATACTGGACATGGACGAGACCCATCTCTAACAAAGATGGCGACAGCAAAAGAAATAATTGCCAGTTACGTGGAAGCATCTAAACAAGTGAGTGTGTGTGAAAAACTCATCATCAGTATTCATCCAGAAGATGTCGAAAACGGTTTGATCGACCTCGATGACCTGAATGACTACCTACGTTCTGCAACTTCTCATTACCGTGAAGTCACCCTAGCTCCACACACAAACGGAGAAGGAGATACATCAAAAGTGGTAAACATTGAGAGTTAATTTTATGAAACCAATTAAAAAAATTGCTGGTGAAATGCTCTTGTACTTCTACTGGCTGCAACGTTCCGATTCCACAAAACTGCATGATGCAATGCTCTCTTTTCAATTGAGACACTTCCCTACAGATAGAAAGCAAACAGGGCCTCTACTAGAGCGACGAGATACTTCTATCTTGAACGTTGATGAACTATCCAGCTACACAGATGTGGACCTATACAATGCACTTGGTTATTTAAGCGATTGTTACTTAATTACACTTGGTCAATCGAAAGATAATTTCGGGGTACATTTCCTAAACATAAAACTCACCGCCTCTGGTTTTGACATTATTGAGGGAGTCGAACGTGGTGATGAAGAAAGGACACAATTTAACGTCACATTTAATTTTAATCTAAAGAATGAGATTACTGTCGAGAGTTTATTGAGGGCCGAGTTTGGTTCTTTAATTAAAGCATCTATTATCTAGCATGGAAGACTACATAATCTCAAAACTTATTCGTAAAATAATAGCCCCGATTGTAGGAGTACTAATCTTGTGTTCAGTTATCTATGGCTGGTGGATTAAGGATTATCCAGCGGCCATTGAGACCGTGTACATGAAGCCAATGCAGTACGTAGTTGGATTAGTGATTCAGCCTAGACTCAACAGACTGGAGCGAGCACAGGATAGGATAGCCTCTACCACAAGTCAACAATTTTTAAAAAATTAAAACATTCCATTTCAATCATAGAGGTTCTAACTTGGTACAAAGTATTCCACCAATTAAAACAAAAAACACTCATCTGAGTGTTTTTTGTTTTTTGACAAATATATTTACAAAAAATTAGAACATGAAACACGTGACAATAAAAGACTTTACCTCTCTATCAAGTTGCCCAGCCTAGAACTTGTAAGAAGTGTGCAGATTGTCCGTCTTATGGTGAGATTTACTACAAAAAAACTGTTCTTTTTGAGAGGAATAATGAAACTAAAATTTAACATAATCATATATTTGATTTTTTTGTTATTTTTTCACCAACCAACTCAAGCCGATCAAACTAAACCAAATCTAATCTTTTCTGGTAATTTTAAAGAACTGACTCAAGGTGATCCCACCGAAACACAACCCCTTACCAACGACTCCCTGATAACTATGAATTTAAAGTACAACAATCGGGAAATTATCGTAAGCGGACGTTACTCAGGTGAAGAAAACACCTTGATAAGCAACACAGTTGTTTACAATTATCAGACAAGTCGATACGGCTTTAGTGGCGAGCTTGGTAAAAATCAAAATGGCGAATTTATGTCCGCTAATTTTGATATAAAACAAACCAAAAAACTAACCTTTTCCGGAAATGTTTTTAATGATTTTAATAACAATAAAAAACTTCGAATAGGTTTTGGGTTTAGGTACACTTTTTAAACCGTTATTTGCTTGCAAATAACGGTTTAAATTATTTTACTTTGAGTGACTTAATTTAATTATCATTCTATTAATTTTGCAGAAATACCACTACGATTCCACTTTTGCCATTGCAGACCAGATTTAGATACAAATCTTTTTATACTTCTAATCAACGCCTGATACTCCACTAAATCAATAAAGTAAAACAAGAGCCAAGCAATTGGTCCTAGTAGCAACAAGTTCCTGTGGTAACGAGTTTTTGGATCAGAAATTATTTGAATGATTATTACAGTCGTCAATAAAGTAATTACAAAAGCCAATGGTATAAAATCATTAGTATAAAAAGTGTAGCTATAAAAAATTATTAGAAGAAGTATTTCAAAAAACAACAAAACCTCAGCAAACAAAGCAATTGGCAATATTAAAAAACTTAAATAAGTTTTATGTTTTTTTCTTAAACTAAAGAAAAGTTCTCGGTGCTTATAGAAAGCCAAAAAGCGACCATACTTCCAACGTAAACGTTGACGACATAAGCCTATAAAGTCAGATGGTCCCTCAGTGTATACCACAGCATTCGGTGCATAGCGAACATAATACCCCAACGCTTGTAATCTAGTGGATATTTCAATATCTTCAGTAATTATTTTTTCATCAAAACCACCCTCTCTTCTTATTACATCAGTTCGGTAAGCCGCCGCTGCCCCACCAACAATATAGACCGCATTAAATAAAGAGTCCGCTCGTTTAAAATAAAAACCATACAAATACTCTAATTGCTGAGCTAAGCCGATAAAATTAGTTTTGTTGCCAATAGCAACATTTCCAGCCACCGATGCCACTTGTGGATCAAAAAAATGTTTAACCATGTTTTTAATGGCGTTTTTGTCCATCACACTATCAGCATCAACTGTTATGGTTATTTCATTTTTTACCTCTTTTAAAGCAGCGTTCATCGCTTTAGCCTTACCGCCGTTTTCTAACTTAATATAATCTATAACGGCCTTAGTGGTAGTACTGTTGTTTTCTAGCTGATATGATCTAATAAAACCGGTAACCGCTTCATGGGTTCCGTCAGTCGAACCATCATTAGCAATAATTATCTGTAGTTTTGGGTATTCTGTATTTATAACTGATTTAACAGTTTTAACCACTCCCACTTCTTCATTCCAAGCAGGAATAATCACCGAAACGCTAGGTGCATATTCTTTGCTTCTTTTTTTGTTTCTAACATACTCTACCACCGAGTACCAAGGTGAAAACGATAATTGAATTATGTACTTAAAGATAATCGGAGCAAATAAAAGTAATACCACAAAACGTATTGATTCATACTTTTCTAATGGTACGTAATCTGAAGTAAAAGCTAAATAAAAAATCAGTACCGTCGGTATATACAAAAGAAAAATAATAAATAAGTTTGATAGACTTCCCCTAGAAAAATAACTCTGCATTGTGTTAAAAATGAGTGGTGATTATAAATTATTTTTTAGCGCCCGTCCATTAAACTTAACTTTCCTTGGAGCATTATTTAGACTTTAAATTAGAATACGTAATTATCTACCCAACACTTGACCAGCTACCTTCTTATAAAACACAAATCCAATCAACATAGCCAAACCACCAATAAGAAGATGAGGGAAATTTAGTAGCAATCGTGTCGACATCTCAGCATGAGCATGCGTGTGTGAATCAAATAAATTCAAATTAAGAAAAGCTTTTCCAGCAATAACTCCGACTACGCCGTCCAGAAAATATACAGTGCCAAAAATCCTAAAGTAGTAAAGCATAGCATTTCTAGACAACCATAAAGCTGTCGCTGCCCACATGCCGGACAATAAATGTAACACATTGGCCTCCTCAGCCAGATTAAAACTACTCTATCATCATTCCATCTTCGCGAAAGAAAAAGAGAAGAAGTTCATTCCTACCAAAAGAAAGAACAGCATTATGTACAAGTAAGTCCAAGTCTCTAATCTCATTTTTTTCAACATAAATTTAAAATCGTTAAATTATTATTACCGTTAATTATTATATACTATGATTAATTTATATTATGAAAGAAAAATTAAACATACCGAAAAAATCTACATTGTCATCAAATAAAAAATTAATAGCTATAGCAATAACCGCCATACTTGTCTTTATCGGTGGAAAGAAAACCTATGATTTTTCCGCTACACCAAAAAAAGACAAGGGCTGTGATTTTAGTTACCCAAAACAAAATGACACTGAATTGGACATAAGTTATATGTCGATAAATGACGTGGGGTTAGAGGTAAAACAAACCGGTGGCAGTATCAACGATGCTAGTTGTCTAAACAAAACTAACATCTACGCTCTGGTAAAAGTTCACTCAGAACAAGATATTGCCCAAGCTCTAAAGTTTGCTAAAGACAATGATTTAAAAATTACACCAGCTGGTGAGCGTCACAGCATGGGTGGACAAAGTTTTTCCCGAGGCGGTTTAGTTTTGGATATGCGCGGTTTCAATGACATAAAAGTCGACGAAGAAAATATGACGATGACTGTACAAAGTGGTATTTCATGGAAACAAGCCCAAGCCGTACTAGATCCCATAGGACTAGCTGTTAAAGCCATGCAGTCGATTAATCTATTCACAGTAGGTGGAACCTTAAGCGTAAATGCTCACGGTATAGAACACAATCCTGGACAAGTTGGACCAACCGTTCGTTCTATGAGAGTAATGTTGGCTGACGGAAACATAAAGAAAGTCAGTCCGACTGAAAACAAAGAGCTATTCAGTGCCGTACTTGGTGGCTACGGACTTAGTGGCATTATCTTGGATGTAGAATTTGATATTGTGAAAAATGACGTCTATGAATGGAAAACTGATTATATAGACTACACAGAATTCAACGATTTTTATAACAAAAATGTGGTAGATAACAAAAATGTTGGCTTGATGTACGCTAGAATGTCAATCTCACCCAACTCCTACCTAAAAGAAGTAGCGGTACACCGTTATGTTACTCCCTCTGTTGAAATAGAGCCAAAACCGCTTGGCGATGCAAAAATAATTTGGTTTAAAAGACTTATTTTTAATTTGTCGAAAACCGGCGACTTTGGCCGTTGGTTACGTTGGACGGTTGAAAAAAATGTTGAACCCGGCTATCACAACTGCATCACCCGGAACAACGCCATGACCGGAACAAATGACGAAATTTGTGTGGCCAGCCGTAACCAGAAAATGAATCAGTCCATGGAATATCTGGACACAAAAATAAAAGACACCAACATCTTAAACGAATACTTTATACCAAAAGAACATACCGTCGATTTCCTTGACGGTCTGAGAAACATAGTAGACGAAACCGATGTCAATCTTTTAAACGTAACTCTACGTATTGTTACCAAAGATGATTTATCAGCCCTCCCCTACGCCAAAGATGATCGTATCGCCTACGTCTTGTATTTCAATCAAAAATTAACCGAGGAAGATAGCCAAAAAATGGAAAAAGCTACAGTTAAACTTATTGATTTAGCCACTTCACTCGGCGGTACATATTATCTCCCGTATCAATTGTATTATTCTCCCAAACAATTACGAGCGGCCTATCCGGAAATAGATGATTTCTTTGCTCTAAAAAGAAAATATGACCCGAATGAATTATTTACCAATTCTTTCTACGAAAAATACGGACGTCAATCAGCTTCATAAGAAGTATAAATTTCTTTGGTTAAAATCGGTTCATCAGTGACAATACCGTAAGGGCGCTCGACTATTCCCCACCTAATAGACTCCTCATCATTTAACGGCCATAGAAAAATCGGCCAACCGTTTTGTTTTAAATTATCAATAGTATTCTCTGCCACTTTTTCATTAATACTTAAAGCGTCAGGCTTAGCTATTTTTCGAATAATCCTTCTGGTCCACTCTTTTTGTAGGTACCAAGGTAAAGACACTCTATCTTCTTCTTTTGTTTCTTCCACCCGCTTTGCATCCCATCCAGAATCCTGAAATATAAATACGGTTTTAACCCTCTCGTCTATTTGTTTTAAGCGATATAAAACCATCGGATTAAAGGTGCTGATAAATACTTTATCAAAAGCATCGTAACGCTCTAAGATATCAATCACTTGTCTTTCCATTCCAGTGTCTTTGATGGTAGCTATTTTTAGTTCCACCATTAGCAACGCTTCGGGAGTAACTTCTTTTATAAAAGTTTCAAAAGATTCAATTTGTACATTATTAAATTGTGTTCCGTCACCAAATTTTTTTCCTAAATCATATTTTTGTAATTCTTCAAGAGTGTAACTATCAACTCGGCCTTCACCATCAGTAAATCTTTCCAATGAAACATCATGGAATATAATAGTTTGCTTGTCCTTTGAAAACTGAGCATCCACATCTACTCCATTCAAACCTTCCCTCAAAGCTAGTTTAGCTCCAACTAAACTATTATCAGGAGCATGATTACCAAAACCACGGTGTGCAAATAACAAAATATCGCCAGACGATGACAAATTAATCGAACCATTGTAGTCTGGTTCATAAAAAGCTAAAAATAGAAAAGCTATAGTTAAAATTAATAGTAAAAATATTCCTCCTTTAAATAATTTTCTGTTCTTCATTATAATGTTATTCTTATTATACCAAAATATTTATGAAGCTTTTTTCTAAACCAATAAAAAAGAGACAGGTGTTCCTGTACCTTGTATTAATTTTTATTATCTACATAGTTGTCCTTATAACCTTTAGAAGCCCCTCCAACGATAGAGATTGGTCCTTAGACCAACAAATTCTTCCTTATGCAGAATTTGCCGGTGATACCGTGCACATTAAAAATATTCGTAATTTTGAATACCAGTCAACCGACAGTTACACTCCTCGCTACTATGACAAAACCGTCAATCTAAATGACCTAGTTTCAGTTGATTATATTGTGGAACCATTAGCTAGTGTAGCGGTAGCACATACACTTTTAAGCTTTGGCTTTAGCGATGGTTCACGCGTAGCTATATCGGTTGAAATACGTAAGGAAAAAGGCGAGGAATTTTCACCTTTTAAGGGTTTAATACGAGAATATGAACTTATGTATGTAATTGTCGACGAACGTGATGTTTTAACATTACGGGCGGTACATCGAAATAATCCGGTCTATATTTATCCGACAAAAGCTACTCCCGAAGTAGCTAAAAAATTATTTGTAGATATGATACAAAGAGCTAATAAGCTAAAGGTTTCACCGGAATTTTACAACACCTTAACCAGCACCTGCACCACCAACATTGCTGACCATATAAATAAAATCACTGATAACCGTATCCCTTGGGACATGCGATTGTTACTTCCTAAAAATTCAGATCAGCTTGCCTATGAGTTAGGTTTAATAAATACAGACACCTCACTTGAGCAATTAAGGTCTAAATACGAAGCCAGTGAATCAATAAAAAATAACTTGAACGAACCAAATTTTTCTTACGCTATCAGAAAAGACCTTCATAAAGAAAACTAAATAATCGATACAAAAAAACGACAGGTGATCTGATGTTTTCATAGCCCTACTAGTCTTGAGAAGTTCCTTTTATCTCCTCTAATTCTTCACGAATAAACTTCACTTCACTGTCATTGCCATAAATTTTTCCTTTTTCCCACTCAATCAAAAAGCCAGAATCATCAAACCTCCCTTCAATACCACCGGTTTTTTGGATGACTTGTTCGAGTTGTAATATTGAAGTTGTACCTGCCACCACCGCAGAAATTATCCATATGACAGCTAAGGCGACAACCTTTTGTACGGTAAAGAAATTACGTCTAGCGAGAAGACCGGCACCAATAACAACCAAAACTATTAGTAATATAGTTATCATGATAAATGACGAAGTCATAGCCACAATCCCAAGCGCGCTACTTTGCAATGTCTCTAAAGCTATCTGCACCTCTTCCGGAAATAAAACTTTATCTGAAAGAAGTAATACGCTGTAAACAGAAATCAGAGAAGCTACTCCCAACGCTCCGCCGACAACCAACAAAATTCCCGCTAAGTATCGTACTACTGAAAAAAGAAATAGGATAACTTTCCCCAACCCCTTAAATAATTTGTCTAAAAAATTACTTAATCGAGACCAAGCATTTTTTGTCGTCTCTATATCTACAACATCTACATTCTTAATATTTTTTTTTACCCTTTCAGTAATTTCTTTTAGGGTAACCCTCTCCCCACGCATGGCGTATTTGTCGGCAGTAGTTTTGGCAACTGGGACCACCAGCCACAGTATAAGATAGGCTAAGATCCCAAGACCATTAAAAAATATTGATATCACAAATACCAAACGTACGATAACCGGATCGGTATCAAAATACTGGGCCAGACCTGACGCAACACCAGCGATAATAGCACTATCAGTATCCCTATATAATCTTCTTTTTGATTCAGCGGAGTTGTGCTCTGTATCTTTAGAATCACCTATCTCACCAATAATATTTTCACCAAAATCAGACGGACTTCCCATCTCCCCAACCACCACATTAACGTCAGCTAATGTCACCGCCAATTTTTCACTCTTCTTCCTAACTATAAATTTCTCAGCTATCGCATTTTCAATATCATCAATTATTTCCTTAGTATCATCATTTTGCACAAGGCTGTTTTTAACTTGCTCCAAGTAAACAGCCAGTGCGTCATAGGCATCTTGTTCAATGGCAAATACTCTACTACCTAATGTGATGTTAATTACTTTTTTCATAATGTTTAATTAATTTATTTACTGAAGCATCAAGCGACTTCCATGAAATATCTAGTTGACGCAATACTTCTTTTCCCTGTGTTGTAATGCTATACATTTTTCTTGGTGGACCACTTCGACTTTCCTGCCATTCGTACTTCACCAAACCAAATCGCTTTAAACGTGAGAGAAGTGGATACAAAGTTCCTTCAACTACTAATAAATTGGCATTTTTGAGCTGTTTTAGAATATCCGGAGCATAAGTTTTTTTTGCGCCAATTATCAAAAGTACAGGGAATTCCAAAAAACCCTTACGCATTTGTGACTTGGCGTTTTCGATATTGTACTCTGACAACTTATCACTCATACCTAAATACTATCACATAGTACTATGTATTGCAATGTACCTTTTAGAATTAAGCCACCGTTTACGGTGGTTTAATTGAGTTCTATGATAAAAATTATCAGCGATATTTCCTTAATTAAACACGGTTAGTCTTTCAAATGCTCGCCGAAGTATTTTTCGATTTGTACCAAATCCTCTTCTTCAAACTCATGTTTACCCATGTTTGAACGAAGCCAAGCCATACCGGATTCAAATTCTGCTCGTGAAATACCGCTTTCTATACCCGGCTCACTTAGGTCAGCGCGGAAAAATTTTTCCAACTCAACCTTTTCTTCCTCGTCTAATTTATTATATAAACTAAGTCTAATTTCATTCCACTCATCTTTAGTAATTCGTTTTGGTTTGCTTGAACCAAAGAAAAAATCAAATAATCCCATATAGGTTCTAGTTTAGCATGATCAGCCGGATTTTACTTAAAACACCCTCTTTAAAGAGGGTGTTTTAAGTAAAATCCGGCTGGTCTAAACTTATTCAAACCAAACAGATTCCATAACTTTATCAAAACTAGTATCCATGTAATCACCGACCTCTAAGTATTGTCCGACAAATAAATATACCAACCCGCGATATCTGGCAATATAAACATCTTGTTCATATAGACCGTCGGTTTGATATTTTACCGCTGGCGCACCATCAACCTTGATTTCTTCTACCTCACCTTTAGCTAAATTTATATTAGTAAAACCGTTATTAGCCATAGCCCAACTCTTTATCTCTTCACCTACTGTACTGGAAGTAGCTACTTCCAAAGTTGAAGAACTTAAATCTGGATCAAAAACTAAAATACTGATAGTAGCCGGAGCTTCAGTTCCTTCTTCTTTGTTTTGAAAATCAATCATTGCTTTTGATTCCATAAGAACATACATTTGTTGCAGACTACCATTTCCTAACTGTTCTGGACTAGATTCAATTGAACTTAGGGCCGTTTCTCCACTTTCATAAGCAAAAGAAAAATTAAATTCTTCATTAACCACTCTTTCCATCACATCTGTCACTACCGTCCTATTTTTGGCTTGCGGACCAAAAAAATAAAATACTCCTCCAATAATAATAGCGAGTCCTAAGACAATAGCTATTAAACCATTTCTTTTATTATTATTCATATACTAAAGAGATGACGAAACAAATATAAACAGCTTACACTACCATCTACTTAGACCAGTAAATTCTTTTATTCTGTAAGTAACCTTGCGTAGCAGACTATTATCTTGGTAGTTTTCGTAATCAATTGAATAAATCCTATCGTTACTATTACTCCATTGTCGATTAAAGAAACTATCGACTTGAACAAATACTGGTTCCGCACTTGATCCAAACAGGTATATATCTGTTTCTAAATTAAAGTCATCTAAATTTCTTCTAGTAAAATTAGCTGACCCTTGTATCAAGATCGTCGCTTCAGTTGTTTTTGCTATAAACAACTTACTGTGACACTGTTCACCATGAGTATCACACCATCTAATTTCAGTATTACCTCTAGTATTGGAAATTAATTCGTCAGCCACTTGTCTATTTGGTATTCCATTTTTTTCTCGACCAAAAGCATCTTTATTTGGATCAAGTAATAACCTTAATTTAACTCCACGTCTATCAGCTTCCTTTAAAGCTTTTACAATATCTCTATCTGATAAATAAAACATGGCTAAATCGAGACTATCTCCATTGTTTAAGGAATCAATAGTTGTCAATATTTTGTCTTTTATTTTTTGTTCAGTTAAAAGTTGTACTATCAAATCTCCTTCCATTTCTTTTCTTTCTACTTCTTTTACTGCTTCAATTAAATCAGAGGGTGGGTAAATAAACTCTTGTTGAGAAAAATTCGCCACAGCAGCTTCAGTGATTAACAAATCCTGCCAAAGCTTACTATCCACACGTAATGCAGTATTACTATGTGCGCTAGATCCATCGTGCGGATTGGCCGAAGTAACCAATACTGAAAATCTAGCTTTATCAGCTTTACTATAATCAGTCATAATTACCTTACGATGATTAGCTTTATAGTTTAAAACAGCTAAATAAGTACGTAACCCTAATTTATCAGCTTCTGAATCAAAAGGGTTTGGCAAATATCCTTTACCATCACTGTTACCTAGCTGCTTAAACAAAACACGCCAGACTGAACTATAGAGAGGATTACTGTCACGAAGAACGGTTAAATCAGTGTTAATAACTTTGATTCCGGCACTCTCTAATTTTTCTAAATTTTCCGCTCTATATCCACCGTAAACAGTATTTATTGGATCAGTAATAAGCTGGATGATTATGTCAGGATTTTTTTCTTTTTTAGTGATAAGCCTATTTGTAAGTTCTGATGATAAAGCTCGGTAAGGTTCTTCTTTAGAAGTGCCCATGAAGTTATTAAAAAGAAAAAAATCAATCAGTATATAATACTCAGCTTCATCAATCATCTTAAACACTTCAGCAAATATTTCTTGATTAGATTCTCTAGCACCATTTGAATTTAAATAAGTTTCATCTTTTAAAAGAAATACGCTGTTGGAATTTAGTTTATACTCAACACTACTGAAACTAATATTTTCTGGTAAAGGTTTATATAGATGATAAAAACCAACTCCTAAAAACAATAACAGTAATACTATAAAAAATATTCTAAACATTCATATAATTATACAACACAAACACTTTATACTTTCTAATTTAATTAAAAAAATAAAAACAAGAAACCTAAAGGTTTCTTGTTTTTATTTTTTAAGAAATTATTCTATAGACCGGCAGCGACTGCTCTAGTCGATGGTCCAAAGGCACCGTAACCGGTAGTCTCAGGAGTGCCTGAATAAACAATTCCATGTTTAACTTGAAAACGCTTTACCGCATCTTCTGTACCAACACCAAAGAAAGTAGTCTCGTAACCAGGAGCTCCATCTCCGGTTGAAGCTACTCTGGTATCAGGATCGCGGTTTAGTAAAACCTGCAATCGGCGAACATCTTCTCCTTCAGAACCGTAAGCTAGATTGCGAAGAAACGCACCTTGAGATCCGGAATT
Source organism: Minisyncoccota bacterium (assembly GCA_041389025.1). Classification (GTDB taxonomy): domain Bacteria; phylum Patescibacteriota; class Minisyncoccia; order Phycocordibacterales; family UBA918; genus OLB19. The sequence continues at coordinate 397,546 of JAWKSP010000001.1, read as the reverse complement.
ACTATTATTACTAATACCTCCTCCCTGCATTTGAACTAGTTGTAACTGCAACATTTGCACTGTTTGTAGTAATTGATTAATTTGAGCTTGAATTTGAGCTCGTCTATCAGCTGATAGGTCGGATGAAGCTGGAGTTGGTGTATATTGATTTACAGTTTGTCCAAACACTTCATTTATTTTTGCTCTAGTTTTTGGACCAACCTGACCGTATCCTTCATCATTTATTGAACTTAGCACCCCATATTTAAGTTGGAATTTACCAACCGCCATAGCAGTTAACGAACCGTAGAAATTAGTCTCATTACCTTTAGCACCATCTCCTGATACAGCAATTTGTGTGGCTGGATCAGAGTTAAGAAGTTGCTGCAATCTTCTCACTTCTTCACTCTTAGATCCAACAGCCATATTCGTACTGATTACACTGGAACTGTAAGAAGTAGACTCTGTATAACTTGAATCAAGTGAAGCTGATTCAAGTGATGATTTATTACTCTTAGAACCACCTCCACCTCCTCGATTATCATTGTTTGAATTATTACTTTTAACATTTGGGAAAGTATAGGCTACAGAAGATATGGTTGTCCCAACACCATCTTTTGCTACTACTTGATAGTAGGTTGAATTACCTTTTAACTTATCAAGAGTTACAGAATGAACTACAGATGCAACATTACTTGATACAGTATTAATTAAGTTATCAGAACTGTTCCCATAGTTTACGGTTATTGTGCCTTGTTTGTTTAAAGTAATTTCTAGAACCCCATAGTCAGAAGTTAAGGTTTTTATAGAGTGAGAAACAATTGAAAAATCATTAGTAGTGTCATTGTCTTCAACGTTAACCGTCACACTTTTAGTAGCTGTACCACCTTCACCAACACAAGCTAAAGTATAGGTTTTTGTTTGAGTTAAGTTACGAATAGTCTCTGATCCACTAACTGCTTTTACACCAGTCCAATCATCACTAGCAGAACAGGAAGTAGAATTGGTAGATGACCAACTAATAGTAACAGAATCACCTGAACTTATAGTAGTATCAGAAGCACTTATTTGTAGAGTTGGAGTTGGTATCACAGGATCAGTTGTTGTTCCCGTATCGCCGCCAGTACCATCACCGTTGTCCCCGCCGTTATCTACCACATCTGGGTTGTCAGGATTAGAACCGTCACCACCATCTGGTAGCGGTGGTTCTGGAGCCGGTTCTGGGGCTTTGGCTAAAATACTCTCAAAGGTCGAAGAATCGGTTATCGGACAAGTAAAGCCATCAATTCCAGTTTTCGTTGTTGAACAACTAGCGACTCTACCATTATATGCCACCTGATACGTATTCCAACACTGTTGATTAGTCATGCCTGGTGTTGGACAATTTTGACGATCAAGCAAAGTAACACCATCTCCTCTAGTTCTTGCTGTCATTATATAATCAGGAGCCTGTTCAGTAAAATACAGCTCAAAATTATTACCAGGTTGTTGATTGTAGTTATAGACAAAAGTTCGTGATGGATAAACTACAGCCGCATCAGTGTAGGTGGTTTCCAGTTGGGTAATTATATTAATAGGATTATCGGCTAAATACCTGTTAGCCGGACCAGAGTTTAAAACAAACTTAACATCTTTAAGTAGAGTGTACTTAGGAGCCCATCTGGTAGTTGTTTCAGTTACATTCACAAAGTTACGCAAGTAAGCACCGTCAATTACTGTTACCGGTGTTATATCTTGACTCATGTTTGAAGCTGGAATATTAGCCTGAACGTAAGACGGTAGCTCTATACCAATATTAAACCCTTCAATGTGAATATCTTTAAGAGAAACATGTCCTGCCTGATAAGTACCGTTGTATAGATTAACACCAACACCAAGTCTAGCGTTTATGTCGTTTTGATTGGAAACACTTTGATCACTTACTATTTTAATATTACTGTAAGAAGCGTTGATATTCCGCTGCGAATACATTCCTTGTTGTTTTATGTTCCATCCTAAGAAATCACTAATGTGCCCAACATTAGCCGAGAAACTTACCCATAACCCAACTCCACTAGCGTAAGCCTCATTATCTTTTGACAACCTGACTGAAGGAGCTGGTACAGTACCAGGTCTGTTTACTATCCAATCTGCATCATCGCCAATATCTGCTCCTCTGAACTTTGGAATCCTCGGTTCATTCCAAGCAAATCCGCGTGGCCGAGCATTGTACATAAGTCCAGCATAGGCCGCGTTAGCTCCAACGTTTCCAGTTACGTAATTATCCATACCGGTAAACCATAAAGCAGTACCTTCATAACCAAAGTCTCCAAAACCAAGTGGTCGGTCAAAACCAGCTACTCCTCCATATCTTGGTTCATAGTAGCTGTTAACCATGGTACCCATCTTTACTAGAAAGTTATTACTAAAGACATTTTCTCTTTCATTTCCTTCTTCGGTAATGATTCCCGAACCTTCAATGTCGTAAACCACATTGTTATCAATTAAACCAAAGTGTGAATTGTGAACAGCGATTCCCCATTTAGCTCCATCGTTAATAGCTAATCCAACTACCGCAAACTGATATCCAGTATTAGTAGGATTTTCCGGTCCCATTAAATGGTGAAAGTGAATTGGGTAGCGTCCGATTTGGTTAGAACCAATTTGAGTAGCTACTCCATTTTCCATTACTGTATTATTGAGGGGCTCAGCGGTGGTTCTTCCCATTCCATCAAGTTCTACATAACGAACATCAACATCAGCTCGTTCAGTGAACATAATATGTCCTCGCACTCCATTAGGATTTTCTGAGCTGATAACAATGTTTCTAGTTAGATTACCAACGTGTGGCAGAGCTACCACAGCGCCATCAGTATCACGACCAGCTAAGTGATCGTACCGTAAAGGACTGCTTAAAGTAATAGTATTTCCTGAAATACCAGCGATAGTCATTTCCTCTAAGTGCATGTCAATTGGAGTTGGGGTGTCTAGGGAATAAATTCTAACTATTCGATTCTGTCTAGTATCAGGTAGAACTAACTTATCACCAACCGACCAACCAGATGGAGCAGATTCTAAAGTAAGAGTGGTATTTCCAGCCTTTGGTTCCTTAGCTAGTCTAAGCCAAGTTGGAGTCATGGTCTTACCATGCATATTTACCATACCGAAAGCTACAATACCATTACCATATTGTAATGGATCATATACTCCAGTTGAAGGATCAGGACTAGTAGTGGCAAGTGGACGATCAGCAATTATGATTTCAGCTTTTACGTTGTTTTGAACTGGTGAAGATTTAGTTCCAACGTCCATTCTTCCCTCACGGTAAACTAATATGGTACCTACTTTTAGTTTAGTATTAATAGTAGTATCGAAAACCAAAGTTCCCTTTACACCAATAACAGCAATTTCTGAATTACTGGTACCATTGTACTTTATGACATGACCAGTTCTTATCAGCACTACATCTTCTGAACTAGGTATTCGACCTTGTGTCCAAGTATCAGGGTTAAACCAGTTTCCGCTTTGTTTTGAGGTAACAGTAGGATTAGCAGCAAAATTAGGAATAACATCACGATGGGTAGTGAAGGATAACGGATCACCTTCTAAAGCTGAAGCAGGGTGATGGTGCATCATTACACTCTCTCCTGATTCGCCATCAGTGGCTGCTGTCTGTCCAAAAACAAGTGCAGTCATAGAAAAGTAGACTCCGATTGCGATCAGTGTAGAAATAATAAAACTTACATATCTGTACTTATAAAGGTATTGCATAAATGAATAGTTGGTAAAACTTTGATTAATAAAATTAGTCCATCTAAGCGGATTTTATAATTTTCTTTCAAGTAATGATATAGAAACCTGTGCAAAACTGTTCTCGAGTTGCAATAAAATAAGTGTAAAGAGGCGAAAACCTTTGGTTTTCGCCTCTTTACTTTACACCTATTTTGTTACACTCCTTTACTAATCCGATATATCTCATCTGATTCGTCAGTTTTTATTACTACCACTTTAACTTTAGAACCACCCTCACTAATCACTCCATCTTTACTAACACAGAGCTGGTTTTTATCTTGATCTATTTTTATACCTAAATCTCCCAAACCATCTATTATATAAGATCGTAAAACAGGACTGCGTTCAGCTGCCGTAGCAGTGAAAATAATCATGTCTAAACCACCAAGAATAGCAAAGTATGAACCGATTGCCTTTTTAAGTTGATAAACAAAAGCCGAAACCGCTTTTTCAGCAATAATATTTTTTTGTGCTTTCCTTTCTAGAAGCAATCTCAAATCTATTTCTCCACTTATTCCCTTTAAACCACCTTGTGTCTGTAAGTAAGTTTCAGCATCTACCGGTTTTAGATTTTTCATCTGCATAAAAGACAACATGACACCGACATCTAAGTCTCCAGCCCGACTACTCATTATTAGCCCTGTTCCCGGAGCATATCCCATAGTTGTATCAATACTTTTTCCATCCTTTACCGCTGTCACACTAACTCCACTTCCCACATGACATACAATTGCTCTTTTAGGATCAACACCAGACACAGCGTGGACTCGACGAAAAACTGAAGAAATAGAAATCCCATGATAACCAAATCTATATAAATCATAATTTTTAACATCGTTTTCCGGTAAGGAATAGTTTCTTGCCACCTCCGGCAAAGTGGCATGAAAAGCACTATCCGATACAGCAATTAGGCGAGCTTTAGGCAACAAATCACGAATTATTTTTATTTCCCGCAGTAGATGTGGTATATGCAAAGGAGCGTTTGGTTCAATAGTTCTTAGTTTGTGTAAGTAATCATCATTAATTTCTTGATGCTTCTGAAAAAAAGTACCTGGTGCCACTACCCGCAAAGCCACAGTTTTTATATCTTCCAAACCTTCTTCTATAAGCTTCCTTTCTTCAGCTTGCTTTATAAAATTATTTAGTGATAAGTCGTACTTATTTGCCTCAATCATATCACAGTGTTGTTGCATACCTTCTACTAAAGTACACATGTTGTAACCCCTACCATCACTCTCCACATACGAGCTAACCAACCTCTTATCTTTGTCGTATAAAGCAAACTTCTTTGAAGAACTGCCGGTATTTACTATAAGCGTGACTGCCATACCCAATTTGTTATATCAGCTGGATCATCACCATACTCAATAACATAATCACGGTGCTCAGCTAATCTGGTTTGTAATGATTCAATCAAATCTTGAGTTTTTTTCTTGGTAATTACTTTTTGTTTAAAAGCTAGAGCGCAAGCTTCCATCACCAAGTGAAACCGGTCAACTCGATTCCTTACTAACATATCAAAAGGAGTAGTAGTTGAACCAGACTCTTCATAACCATGAACATGTACCCGACCGGCCTCACAACCATAATCAAACAAAACTTGTTTTATTGTTTGCGGATAACCATGAAAGTTAATAATAATTGGTTTATCTTCAGTGAAATATTCAGTAAAAGTATGTGGTAAAACTCGACAACCAGAATTTCCCATACCAAGAGCTGATAATGAGGTGATGTTTACAAACCTCATCCTTAGATCAGGTAACTCCTGACGCAAAATACTGATAGCGGCTAACACCTCTTGAGTTGGGTAATCGCCAGCTGCCGCAAAAACCACATGAGGATCTTTATCGCTAGCAAAATCCCAAATTGAAACACCATCTCTGACATCTTGTTTAGCTTCCTCTAAAGTTCGCCAAATCGGTAAAGGTCGTTTAGCGCAAACCATAACGTTTATTTCTTTGATTGATTCCATCATTTGCTTGAAAGTAGCAAGAGCAATGTTTGCATCAGCTGGAAAATAAACATTTGTAAAACATCCCTGCCTTTGTAAAACACCATCAATAAAACCAGGGTTTTGATGAGAAAAACCATTATGTTCTTGTCTCCATCCAGTCGATGTAAGAATATAATTTAAAGAAGGAAAATCGCCACGCCACTTTACTTCGCGTGCAATTTTTAAGAACTTAGCATACTGATCAGTCATACTAGAGACAATTTGTATAAAAGCTTCATAAGAAGCAAAAACTCCGTGTCGTCCAGTTAAAACATAACCCTGCAACATTCCCTGCAAACTATGTTCTGACAGCATTTCTAAAACCCTTCCGTCATGAGCTAAGTCTTTGTCCCATTCTTTATGTGGCCACATAAAGGCTCGTTTGGTAAATTCAAAAACGGCTTGTAGTTTGTTGGAATAAGTCTCGTCTGGAGAAAACAGTCTAACATTCCTATTATCATTATTTAGTTTCATGGTATCACGCAAATAACCACCAATCTTTTCCATACTACTCACCTCACCACAAATCGGATCGTCTAAATTACAAGTAGTGTGTACAGCATGCTCATTTAAATCTGGCAGACTAAGTTTTTTGTAATGTGGAGCACCGCCAAAGGCATGACGATTGTTACCCATTCTCCTGTCCTCTCTTGGTACCAAAGACTCAATATCTGAATCAAAATTCTTACCATCAAATAATTCTTCAAAATGATATGATCGTAACCATTCTTCTAGTAAACGAAATTCTTCATCATTATGTAGAACACCATCAGCAATTACTTGATGAGAATAATGGTTGTCCTCTATTTTTTTGTCACGAATTTGGGCTATACTATGCCACCCTTTTGGCGTACGAAGAACAATCATTGGCCAGCGCGGGTTATCATGAAGACAACCTTCTTTTGCGCAATGTCTGGTGAAAAATATTTCCTCAGCTGCCTTGTCTAAAGTTTGTTTCATTATCTCATGTATATCTTCTTCGACATAAGCATCAACAAAGTGCGGTTCATAACCATAACCTCTAAACAGATCAGTTAATTCTTGGTTACTCATCCGACCAAAAAAAGTTGGTCCAGAAATTTTATATCCATTCAAATGTAAAATTGGTAAAACTGTACCATTTGTAGCTGGATCAATTAGCTTATTTAAATGCCAAGCGGTCGCTGTTGGACCAGTCTCCATTTCCCCATCTCCAATCATACAAGCCACAATCAAATTTGGATTATCTAAAATAGCTCCATATGAAGTTGATAGCGCATAACCAAGCTCGCCCCCTTCAAGAATTATTCCTGGGGCTTCTGGATTACTATGACTAGGAAAACCATATGGCCAACTAAATTTCTTAACCATTTCTGATAGACCCTTTTTATTTCTTGGAACATCTTCATAATATTTTGATAAAGTTCCCTCTAAAAATAAGTTGGATTGGATTGCCGGAAAACCATGTCCTGGACCAAGCACAAACATCATGTCTAGGTCTTTTTCAATTATTATTCGGTTTAAATGAGCGTAAGTAAAATTTATCCCTGGACAAGTTCCCCAGTGCCCTAAAAGGCGAGTTTTAATGTGTTCTTTTTTTAATGGTTCTTGTAATAGAAAATTATCCTTTAAATAAATTTGAGCGGCTGATAAATAATCAGCGGCTCTGATGTACTTTTTAAGAACTTGATTCATTACACTATGATAACAAACTAAAAACAAAATAATATTTTTCCCACTATAAAAACTGTTCAAAACAACACAAGCTAATATAATAGTGACTAAGCTTTATGAATAATAAAAATAACAACGTACAAACTAAAAAAAGTAGAAGCGGGATTGGATTATTTGCCACTACTGACTTTAAGAAAGGTGATTTTATAATTGAATATACTGGTGAAAAAATTTCTGAAGAAGAAGCAAACAAGCGTGGCGGTAAATATTTATTTGAACTAAATGATGAGTGGACCATAGACGGAAAAGGACGAGATAATCTAGCTCGTTATATTAATCATTCTTGTAAACCAAACTGTTATCCTGAGCTGGATGAAAAAGAAGAACATATTTATGTATATGCAAAAAAGAAAATTAAAGCTGGTGATGAGCTAACCTACAATTACGGGAAGATGTATTTTAATGACTTAATCGGAAAGAATGGTTGTCAGTGCGACTCGTGTGTAGAGAAAAGAGAAGGAAAAGATAAAAGTAAATAACTTTAACTAAACAAAAGACTTTATAAAAGGGCGTGGCCAAGGCCACGCCCTTTTATAAAGTCTTTTGTCTGCTACACCTCAATTTTTATAAACCGTTATCCTCTACTAGCTCAGGTTCACTCGATTCATTACCGCTGTCACTAATATCACTAACCCCAACATCATCAACTTCTTCATTTAAAACATCAGATAATTCCTCAGTACTAGTAGCAACATCTAGAGTAGACGAAGCGGTACTGGTCGCAGTGGAGGTGGCAATAGGAATTTCCGACTGACTAACTTTACTGGTTCCTACTCCTCGACCACGCAAACCTCCATTAGGAATATTTGTTGATGCAGTATTCTGAACCGGCACTATCTGACTTTTAGCTGCCGCTATATTCTCTTCACCTTCTATTCCGCTCATTATTTCAGCGTTTTTCTCTATTATTCGAGCCGACACATCTATCTGACCTTGATCAGAAAAACCAATCCAAACAGTAGCTATAAAACCGATAACGATGGTAGTGATAGTCACTACTACTCTTCTTGATAATTTAAACGTCTTCTGAGCAGCCTTAAAGTTGGCGGGGGCTTTCCTTTCTACCGTACTTTGACTTGACTCAATTCTTTTTTCAACCTTTTCAACTATTTCTGGTGACAATCTAATCACCTCTTCTTTATCATTGACTGGAGCACGTCTAATCTTAGAAACAGTTCGTTTCCTTGGAACTTGACGACGTGGCGCGCGTTTAGCTACCTCTCTTGAAGATTTCGTACTTGTTCTTGACATAATATGAAATATAAAAACAATTGTAACATTATATATGTAGAAAAACATAATGTTGTAAAACCATTTATCAAGTGATAATCATCTAAAAACGGTTGCAGTTTGTTGTTTTTATGGTAGATTTTTCATACCAATAGTTGCCTAACGTTGGTGGTGTAAAAATACATTTATTCAAACGGTGGTACAAGCATCTCCAAAATAGCCACATTTATTAAATAAGCCAAAAATTACTTGTCAAAAAAACCAATTTTTCAAAAACAAATAAAGACTCGCATCAACCACGCCATCAAAGCAGATGAGCTTAGAGTAATCGGTCCGACCGGTGAAAATTACGGTCTATTAAAAGTGGCTGAAGCTCTAAAAAAGGCTGAGTCACACAATTTAGACCTAATAGAAATCTCTCCAAATGCCAAACCACCAGTGGCAAAAATCATGGATTTTGGTAAATTTCGCTACCAGACTGGTCGCAAAGCTCGTGAAGTCAAAGCGAAATCACACGTTACCGAAACCAAAAATGTTCAGGTTAAAATCGGTACCGGTGAACACGACCAGCAACTAAAAGCCAAACGTACCGCCGACTGGCTAGAAGAGGGTCATCGTGTAAAAATTGATCTGTTTCTGTGGGGTCGATATAAGTACATGGAAGAAAATTTCCTAAAAGAACGCCTCGAACGCTTTATGAAAATAATTCCAGCCGAGTACAAAATCGCTGACGATATCAAAAAAAGCCCTAAAGGCTACACCATTACCATTGAAAGAGTAGCCGGACAAAAATACCAACAATAAGCCGACACCCAAAGAATCAACCAAGAAAGAAGCTAGTAAATCCGACAAAGAAGTTGGTAGATCCAAGAAAAAGACCCTTGATGACCTCTTAGAAGCTGGAATGGTCTAAAAGACTGAAAAAGCTTTGACATTAAGGACGCTATACGCTATAGTTGCCACACTTCAGCGTGAACAAGAACAAATATGAAGACAAATAAATCATTTACAAAAAGAATAAAAGTAACCAAGAACGGAAAGTTAGTGGCACGCAAACCTGGGCAAAATCACTTTAACGCCCGTCAAACCGGCCAACAACGTCTTAATCGTAAGCGAACTCAAACCTTAAATATGAGCAAGCGACTAACTAGACGTTTCCTTCCCAGTACTGGTGCGTAGTGTTTAGTAATAATTATCAATAAATTAAAGTATGGCAAGAGTAAAAGGAGGTCTAATGGCCCAAAAAAGACGACGTAATATCTTAGATGAGGTAAAAGGTTATCGTCTACAGCGATCTAAGAAAAAGCGAGTGGCTCGTGAGGCTATCTATCATGCCCAACTACACGCTTTTGCTCATCGTAAGGACAAGAAAAATGATTTTCGTCGTCTTTGGACAGTTCGCATCAACGCCGCTCTTATGGCACTAGGTCTAAAATACAGTCGCTTTATCAAGCAACTTAAGGACAAAAATGTTGAAATCGACCGCAAAATTTTAGCTACTCTAGCTAAAGACCGTCCGGAAGCTTTCAGTAGATTGGTGGAAAAGGTTAAGTAAGATAAGTAAAAAGTGCGTCTAGGCGCACTTTTTACTTATCTTACTTGCACCCATGACACGAGTGGTTCCTTCATCATCTACAAACCTCCAAGAATCTCCTCCGTCTCCTCTACCGAATTTACCTTAAAAGCCTTACCACCATGACCAGTAAACAAATCACAACACTTTTTATTGTCATCAATCAAGATACAGTCGCCAATGTAAACTTCTAATTTATTTGCATACTCAAGAAATAGATCTCCATCATTATCAGTTTTATGTTTACCTTCTTCGTAAGAGACACTAATCAAATCAAAGTAATTACTAAGATTGAGTGCTGGAGCTGTAAAGCGAGAAAAGCTATCCATATTCCCTGTTATTAAAACTACTGTAAATTTTTTTCGTAAAGCATTTATCATTTCTAATGCAGACCTAGAAACCTGCATAGTCTTACAATCTTTAACAAACAATTCCCATAATTTTTGATAAGGGATACCCAGCACTTCCGCAGCGTATTTATTTACTTCTTCTGCTGTACACCCCCCTCATCCAATCATGTACTATTTGGGTATTATTTTTAAAAAGTAATTCCTGTATAGCTTCATATTCTTCAGTTGGCAAACTTCGCCAATATCTTTCATCACAAAGCGTTCCATCAAAATCCACAAACAGCGCTTTCATAAAGAATAAATCAAAACTCAATCACCACTTCCTGATTTAAGTCTGGCGCCACGGCATTGATACCCAAATAGTCGTGCAAACGTTGAGTTAGAAAAAGTGACGAGCGCTCCTCTCCCATTGTCACAAACACCTGCTTGGCTTTTTCACCACCATGCGCCACCAGCTCTAAAAGTTGGTCTCGATCTGCATGACCAGAGTAACCACGTATCTGCGCTATCTTAGCTCGCACTTTTACTTTATCTTTTCCTATCTTTACTGACTTAGCTCCGTCCTGCAAAAGTCTTCCCATACTTCCCACCGCCTGATAGCCGACCAGAAGCAAAGTGGTGTTTGGATCATCTAAATACTCTCTTTCGTGTTTTTGGATACGCCCACCATGACTCATGCCCGAACCGGCAATAATTATCTTGGCGCCTTTTTCTCTTCTTATAGCATCAGAATCTTTAACTGTATGAGTAAATTTAAGACCAGCAAAATCAAATATATCGTCACCGTTTTTAATTTGGTTTTGTACTTCTGGTCTTAGATAGTTGGTAAATCGACGATATATTTCAGTAACTGAAATAGCCAATGGCGAATCAAGAAAAACCGGTAATGGATCTAAACCATCTTTTTCTACCATATTGTTTATCTCAAAAAGCATGGCTTGAGTACGCTCCAAAGAAAAAGCGGGAATAATCAAAGTACCACCCTTAGCCTTAGTTTCTTCTATATAATGTCTAAGTAAGGCGGTACGTTCTTCAACTTCTTCATGTAGTCGATCACCATAAACACTTTCCATCACCATGAAATCATAATCCTTTGGTATTACTGGCGCTTTTAAAAGTGGTTGTGGAACATTGCCAACGTCACCAGTAAAGACTATTTTACTTTCTCCACGTTTTAAATGAACCATTCCTGAACCAAGAATATGTCCTGCGTCAGTAAACCAAGCTTTTACATTATCTGGTAAAGTTATGTCTTCCTCATAATCAACTCCTTGCCATAAAGTAAAAGTCTGTTTAACATCTTCTTCTTCGTATAAAACTGGTATATTTTGCTGTCTAGCTTCGTGGCTCATTACCTTTAAAGCATCTTGCATCATGACCTTAGCTAATTCTTTAGTGGCAATAGTACTGTATATTTTACCTTTAAAACCATCTCGTACTAACTTTGGAATCCGGCCAATATGATCAGCATGAGCATGAGTGACTAAAAGTACATCAACTTTGGATGGATCATAAACGAATGGTTCAGCGTTTTTTTGCATGGAAAACTTATCTCCTTGTACTAAACCACAATCAATCAGTACTGCTAATTTTCCAGTATCAAGCATAAAATTAGCTCCGGTAACCGATCCTACTCCACCATAAAATCCTAGTGTAGACTGCATATAAATTTATTCTCTTATTTTACTTGATTTAAATAACCTAAAAGCGATTAGTCCACCGACTGTACCCATAATTAGATCTAAGATAGTATCTTGTACATAATTATCACTAACAATGTCTCCTATCATATATTTATAAATTTCCCAACCAATCATCATGATGGCGAGGATGGTTAGAGGGTGGAAAAATTTTTGACTAAAAATTTTTCCACCCGCCATCACTTGTCGTAAGAAATACCACGTCATCACCACCAAAAAACCCCCGGCTAAATGCATCGGTATATCAAGCCATAAATAAAACCAATACAACTCAGTATACTTAAAAAATATATGAAAACCGGTAAAAACAATCCAAAAAAATATAATAACCGGTAAAGAAATTTTGGTTATAAACATACACCTAATAATACTCTAAAAAATATGAAAAAACACCTCATAAAAATGAGATGTGTTTTCGTGGGAACCACTACGCATGCTCCTAGAAATTCTAGGTGGGCACCATTTCCAAATAAGGTCTGAAATCTCTTGCGAGTTCTCATATTTATTTGTGACTACCGGCAACCCTGCGTGTATGTTTAATCGGAACATACGTTATTTGTGGTTCCTCCCTAATTTTACCCCTAAATTATTTTTAGGCAATTGTAAAAAATTCCCGTGATTTAGATCACGGGAATAAGGATATGTTAATCATTTTTAGTATTCATCATCTTCTTCATAAATAAATTTATTGAAATCGTTGTCTTCTGACTCTGGCTCTTGAAAATCATCTGGATTCAAAAGTTTTGATCCAAAAATAGGTTCTTCATCATCAAAATCACTTACCTCATCTGAACACATGATAAACCTCCTAAATAACAATTGTTACTATTGTACTGTACATACACCACAAAGTTGTCAAAGGCCGGAAGCTTCGCTTTCCGGCCTTTGACAACTTTGTGGTGTCGAAAACTTATATCTGCTTACCAATATAAAAACTTTCTAGAGTATTTTCTGGTTCACGATCCCCTCCATGTTGTCTTTGAAATTTCTTAGTACCATCAATTCCACATATTTCCATTATCTCTCTTTCTCCTCCTGGATGTTGATTAATAAATGACGTTACATCATAAACGTTACCATCAACCACCGTCCAACAGCTAGACGAAGTATTATGTTTAGCTACTTCACTTAAGGTATAACCAGAAACTTGAGGTTCCAGTTCTGGTGCAGGTTCCGGCGCAGGTTTGGTTACTATTGGTTCTGGTTTTAGAGTCGGAACAGGAGTCGGAGCAGAAACCTCTACTTCTTTCTCAACCACAGTTTCTACTTCTTCATCTTCTTCTGTATCTTTTATCTCAACATCTTGTTCGTCATCAATATCTACAGAAATAGAATCAGTATCCATTTCCCTCGTCTCACCAACATCATCTTCCATCATCTGATCATCAATAATAACAGCTTCTTCTTTATCGTTACCACTTATAAAATAAATACCCAAAAATATAAGTAGTACCCCTACACCAATAGTGATTATTTTCATGAAAATAATATTTATATTAAATAATTAAGACAGAATTATTCATCCTTACCATCCAAATTCACATCATACATAATACGCTCTTGTGCGGTACTGTATTTCATCACTTCGTCTTCCTTAAACCAAATCGCAATCTCTCGCTCCGCCTCCTCTACCGCATCAGAACAGTGCACCAAGTTTCTAACCGCTCTATTTTCAAATGAAGCATGTCCGTAAGAATCAATAGTATAGTCCCCTCGAATAGTTCCAACATCAGAGGTAGACGGTTCAGTTGTGCCAACAATTTTAGTCACCACATTTACTGCTTGGTTACCTTCCCAAATCATAGCTACCACCGGACCAGCTGTCATGTAAGTTACAATCGTACGAATAATATCGCGACCATACTCAATTGGCTCTTTGTCCACTGGTAGACCTTGGTTTTTTAAATCTGCTACAACTTTCTCACCTTTACTCAAAAACCATTCGTCAGATTTGTTGTAGTGTTGAAGCAATCTCTCTTCGTCCGGCATAAACATTTTAACAGCTGTGCACTTAAGTCCGGTTCGCTCAATTCTTTTAATCGTTTCACCAACCAAACTACGCTGTACCGTGTCCGGCTTTAAAATAATAAAAGTTCTCTCTTGATGTGGTAATTTTTTCATAAATATTTACTTAAATTTCTTGGCAGTATAGCGGTTTAGTGGTCATATTTCAAGCTATTGCAAGCAAAAAATAGTATGGTAATTTAACAACAGAAGTATCATTGAAATAACTTATTTGAAAGGAGAGATGTCCATGACATATTCAATTTTATCTAACCAATGTCCAGAATTTGTCAGATTTAGATTAAATGAAAATGGCATTATGGTAACTATAAATAAAACACTCTATGATGATCTAGAGTTGGTTTATAACAACCAGCCATTACAAAAAATCCTTGGCGGTCAGAATGGTGTCAGTGTGGCGATTGAAGGAAAAGAGGTCTCATTTGAAATCAAGCTGCCTTTTTTAAGTAAAGATATGACTTTTGTAGAAACGACTGTCTATCCAAATTTTCAAAAACTTAATCAAGCAGCTGAAATATTATCAGTTTTAACACAAACTGTTTATGAACGCTTCAAAGAGCAAGACAACAAGAAATTGTACGCTTTGAGCAATCGACTGCAGTTGATGTTTTTTCAAACCTTTTTTAGCAGAGGTCATAGTAGTTTTAGTGCGACCCGGCAAGATATAGTGCTGGAATTATCAGATGAAGTTATAGAACTTTTTAGGATACATACAAAAAAAGCAAACGGTAATATTACACTTATCGAGTGTGAAAAAAAGATTTATGAAAAGTATTGTCTTTTGACTTCAGAATCATTGAAGGTGGTAGAGGAAAAGTTGAAGGAATTCAATCCTGCACTACATGGTTTAAGAATCGGTCTATTGCCAAGTTCATTACTGAACATAAAAGTACCAAACGCTTCCGGATCTTCTGATCTGCAACCACTGGATAAAAGTACTGGGACTTTTTACCATACACACAATTTATCATCGTCGTTAGATTTGATTACTATGATGATGGCAATAATTGAGTTTTCAAAAAACACTGTGCAACAATAATGACTTAGTTTGTCATTTTACAAAATAACCACCCGTCTGGGTGGTTATTCTTTATTTACACACCTATTCCTTCGTCAAAATCACCGGCCCTTTTTCTGTAATCGCTACTGTATGCTCAAAATGAGCAGAAATGGAACCGTCACTTGAATATACACTATATCCATCACCTTCATCATCAAAGTACACGTCCTTTTTACCAAGATTAACAATCGGTTCAATCGCATAAACATGTCCGACTTCTATCTTGGGACCAGTACCAGCCTTACCAAAATTTGGAATAGTCGGATCTTCATGAACCGCATAGCCGACCCCATGACCACAAAGCTCTTCCACTATTGAAAGTCCACGACTCTCTACAAATTCTTGGATAGTAGCACTGATGTCACCAATATGGTTACCCGACTTTGCCATCTTTATGCCGTGTGCCAGAGCTTCACGGGTAACATCAAGTAGTTTTTGTGCATCTTTTGAAATTTCACCTACTCCCACCGTAATACCAGAGTCCACCACCATACCCTTATAAGCAATCGACATATCGATATTTACCACATCTCCCTCTTTTAGTTTTATTTTTTCACTGGGAATACCGTGTTGCACACAATCATTGACCGAAACACAAATTGCAGCTGGATAAGGTCTATCAGCAAACGCCGGATGATAACCTAGTAAAACCGGCTCTACCTCATATTCCTCCACCAACTCCATGGCTCTATCATCTAAATCAAGCGTAGTGTTACCAGCCACTGCTTCCTTAGCAATTTGTTTTAAACATTTTGCTAAAATCGTTCCCGCTTCTTTTAAAACCTCTATTTCTTCCGGTGTTTTTTTGGTTATCATAAATTATTGTTTAAGTTTTAGAAAAACTTTAATATTCTCTTGCACTTCTTCAATGGTGTCATCACCCTTTATGTCATGCACCTGCACATTATCTTGTTGTCGATAAAAATCTAAGACTGGTAAAGTGTCTTTCTCGTACCAAGCCAACCTCTTCTCAATAGACTCTGGCGTATCATCGGCTCTGGCTCTACTCTGCATCCGGCCAAGCACAACTTCTCTTGGTGTATCTAAATTAATAATATGAATATTTTTTCGTTCAAAAAAACTCAGGGCACTAGCTAAAGTTTTTGCTTGGTCTATAGTTCGAGGAAAACCATCAATCAAAAGATGTTTGTCTGGATCGAGATTTTTTATCATCTCTTGCCCCCATAGCACGTAGGTCAAAAAATCCGGCTGCAATACTCCTTCGTTTAGAGTACGGGTAATTTTCTTTTCTGCAAAAGTTTCTTGTTTAGCCATAACAACTCGAAACAAACGGCCGGTTTGAACATCCAAAATTTCTCGCGAAGAGTCAGTTTTTGCTAAAAAATCTTTTAATTTGCTAATTTGTGTTCCTTTACCACTACCTTGTGGACCAATGAAGATTAATGTTAATGGTTCCATATAAATTAAATTAGATAAAAAATAAATTAATCTTTATAAATACGAGTTTTTAAATCATAAACCAACTCATTAAAAGTTTGTTTAGCTGGTTCTGGGTCGTTACTGGAATTATCTATCACAATATCAGCCATACTCTTAGAAGCGGATTCAATTAAATATCTTTCATAGCGATCATTAAGTTCCTCTTCACTCATCGGTGCTCTTTCCAAGGCTCGTTTTTTTAGATTTTCCCAACCACCGGCTTCAATATAGACAATAGTTATATGTTCTTTAGGAATAAGTTTTTTTAACTGTTCTACTCCTTGTAAGTCTATTTCAGCAATTACCATTTGACCTTTTTGTAGTCTTTCTACTATCTCACTTTTTAGAGTGCCATAGCGATTCTTACCAAAAGTTGCCCATTCTAAAAATTCTCCCGCTTCTATCTTATTATCAAATTCTTCAGGAGTTAAAAAATAATAATCTTTACCCTCAACCTCTCCTGGACGAGCATCTCTCGTAGTACAAGACACCGTTAAGTATAAATCAGAAAATTTTTGTAAAGCAGCGTTAATTAAAGTTCCTTTTCCTCCTCCCATAGGGGCCATCACGATTAAAACATGGCCTTTTATATCATCTATCATGCCTCTCGAGACTATCAGTTTTTTACCGGCTTGGCAACATGATTTTATGCTATGCTTATAAAATGAACAGAAAACACATTATTACTTTATCCGGCAAACCAGGCAGTGGAAAATCTTCCACTGCCGACAAAGTAGCGGAAATGCTTGGATATACCAAATACTCCTCCGGTGATATGGTGCGTGATATTTTAGCTAAAGAAAAAATGACCCTAGCCGAATACAACGCTAAGGCTAAAAATGACCATGCTCTGGATGATCGAGTAGACAAACAATTAAGAGACCTTAGGAGTAAAAATGATATTATCGTTGACTCACGGCTCGGTTTTTATTGGTTACCGGAATCTTTCAAGGTTTACTTGGACTTGGATATGCAAGTAGCTACAGTTCGTATCTTTAAAGACGCTGTTAGTAACAATATGCGTACCAAAGGTGGCGAATTAGCTAATTCTCTTGATACCGTAGCCAGTCAAGTGCAAAAACGAATGGAAGATGAAAGGAGCCGCTTTAAAGAACTGTATAATGTTGATCCATACAATCCAGCTCATTTTGATTTTGTTGTTGATACTTCAAGACACACTCCACAAACAGTAGCTTTGGCAGTATACGATGCTTATCGACGTTGGTTAAAAACTGAAACATGGAAACCGGAACGAAGTTCTATCCCACTTGGTTATTCGTTTAAGAATCAGTATTAGATAAATAAAAGCTGGTGCCTTTGGCACCAGCTTTTATTTTTTAATACTCTCGCATTGAAACTTGAGCATCAAGACGACGAATCAAGTCAAGTACCACTTGCACCACAATCAAGACTGCCGTACCACCAATAGCGAGGGCGGCAATTCCGGTCGCTGCTTGCATACCAAGCGGCAAAACCGCAATCACACCCAAGAAACCAGCTCCAACCAAAGTCAGTCGAGTAATTAAATTACCTAGATACTCAGTGGTTTGTGAACCAGGACGAATTCCTGGAATATATGCTCCACTTCTTTGTAAGTTTTTTGATACTGATTCAGGATCAAAGGTAACAGCCGTATAGAAGAAAGTGAAAAGAAATACCAAAGCGAAGTAAATTGCTCCATAAATTAACTGATTAGCCATTATAGAGTTCACCACCTCAGTTGCCCCCGGTACCCACGACAAATCAAAGGCTGACAAAATATTAAGAACCATCTGTGGAAACAAAATAATCGATAACGCGAAAATGATTGGGATCACTCCGGCTTGATTTAAGCGTAGTGGTAAATATGATGAACTACCACCATAAGTCACTCCACCCCGACTCTGTTTAGCATAAGTGATGGGAACCGGCCGTTCTGCTTCAGTCATTACTACCACTGCATAAATAATCAGTAGCGCTACTAACGAAAATCCAACATAAAGCGGTAACTGAGTTGGATCATATGAGAACGCCAATTGACTTACAGTCGATGGCAAAGTAGCCACAATACCGGCAAAGATAATGATAGAAACACCATTTCCAATACCGTACTCAGTAATAAGTTCACCGATCCACATCAAAAGCATAGAACCAGCTGTAATCAAAATCACATTAACAATAAAGTCAAAAGTGGACAGACCTACGATCACTCCCTGACTTTGCAAAAGTGTTAAGAAACCAAAACCTTGCAAAATAGCCAAGGGTAAAGTCAAAAGACGACTATATTGAGTGAATTTAGCCCGCCCTGCTTCACCTTCTTCAGTGTAAAGACTCTTGATTTTTGGCGACATCACTGTCATCAACTGCATGATGATAGAGGCAGTAATAAACGGACCAACACCAAGCATTACAATTGATAGGTTTGCCAATCCTCCACCGGAGAATATGTTTAGTAAACCTAAGAACTGATTATTTTCAAAAAATTGTGCTAACACATTTTGATCAACTCCAGGAATTGGAATAGAAGCCAAAAGCCTAAAGATAACCAAAGCGGCTAAGATAACTAATATTCGGTTACGAATAGCTGGTTCGGTGAAAATTATAGTGAGTTTGCGTAAGAATTTTTGCATATGCTAACTATAATACTTAGTTTGTAACTTTTCCACCAGCTTTTTCTATTTTTTCCTTGGCAGTTTTAGATACCTGACAATTTTCTACGTTTACTTTTTTGGTAATTTCACCAGTTGCTAATATCTTTACTTTTGGTAATTTTTTAGCTGATTTACTGATAATACCATGGTCAACCAGAGTTTTTGGTGACACCGTATCACCAACAGAAAAGACTGCTTCTAAACGAGATAGATTTACTACCACGACTAATTCTCGCTCACTGTTTACAGTTCGTGACCGATTTACACCATGGCCACGAAGTTTTGGTAATTTCTTAATCTGCTCTCGTATTTCTGGACGAGTACTATTACCAGCTCTCGCTGTTTGACCTTTCATACCACGACCAGAAGTCTTACCACGCTTACCACCACGACCGATTCTTTTAGCAGTTTTACGAACTGAAGTCGGTTTTAATTCATGTAATTGCATACAATTATTTCCTTAGAAGTTTAAGCGCTTCGACAGCAGCGCGGGCATTATTAAGTTTATTCTTACTGCGTGAGAAAATCTTAGCAGTTATATCCTTCACTCCAGCATGTTCTAGTACAGTACGAACTGATGAACCAGCCACCAATCCCCGTCCTGGTGCCGGCATCATCATCACTTCACTGGAAGCATACTTAGTATGAACATCATGAGGAATGTGACCGTCCTTATTCATTGGTACAACAATCATATGCTTTTTAGCATCACGAATCGCTTTTTCAATCGCCATTTGTGTATCACCAGCTTTACCAATTCCTACTCCTACCTTTCCTTTCTTATCACCAATCACCATTGAAACAGAAAAGCTAAAACGACGACCTCCAGCCATCACACGTGTTACACGACGAATACTGATTATTTTTTGATCAAATTCTGGACGTACTCTTTCTTGTCTTCCGCCACGACGTGGTCTTCTACTATTTCTTCGATCACCACCCTGACGCCGACCGCGCGGACCTCTTTCTGATCCCTCCTTCTTTTCTGTGTCGGTAGCAGCTGGTGCATCGGTTGAAGTAGCTTTTTGCTCTTCAGTTTCCGGTGTACTTCCGGTTGTAGCTTCCTGCTGTTTTTCTTCTGACATAATTTAATTAATTGAATTTCTAAAATACCAAACCTTCCTTTCTAGCTGCATCAGCTAGAGATGCGACAGTTCCTTGGTAACTAAAACCACCACGATCAAAAACGATTTTTTCTACCCCTAAAGCTTTGGCTTTCTTGGCAATGTCAGTTCCTACTTCCACTGATTTTTCAGTTAAAGTTTTACCCTTTACCTTTCGTGAATCGCTAGCTGCTAAAGTTTTACCGATAGTATCATCAATAAGCTGAGCATAGATGGCTTGGTTACTGCGAAAGACCGCCAATCGTGGACGCTCTTTGGTCCCCGATACCTTAGCGCGTAGACGATTATGTCTTGAAACACGCTTGGCATTTTTATACTGTGTTTTTTCCATAGTTTAAATTGACTTAAGATTTTACGCAGCTTTCTTGCCCTGCTTACGAATAATATACTCTCCACGATAACGAATACCTTTACCTTTGTATGGTTCTGGTTTCTTTACTTTACGTACATTGGCAGCAAATTGACCAAGCTGTTCTATATCAGAACCAGTTAAAGTAATAACATTTTTCTCCACCACAGCTGTAATTCCTTCCGGTATAGTAAGTGGTACAGAGTGAGAAAAACCAACATTAAGCACTAGTTCTTTCCCTTTCACCTCAGCTCGATAACCCACTCCTTCTATCTCTAACACTTTAGTAAAACCTTCGGTTACACCTTTTACCATATTACGCAAATGAGCAGCGTAAGTACCCCACAAAGCCAGTGCGTCATTAGTTTTACCTGGAGTTAAGGTAACAGTATTGTCTTCTATTTTTATATCTACATCCTTGCGCACCGGTCTCTCTAAAGACCCTTTTGCGCCAGATACCTTCAGTAAACCATTGTCAATCGCCACAGTTACACCGGACGGAATAGTTACTGGTTGTTTTCCTAATCGACTCATACGCTTACCAAATCATAAAGAGTTGCTCTCCACCTACATTTTTAGCCTTTGCTTCCTCATTAGTGAGAATACCGGCTGGTGTAGACAAAAGCATATGCCCTTTACCAAACTTAACTTTGTGAATATTTGCGACCTTTGTGTACAAACGGCGACCTGGTTTTGAAACACGTTTTACGCCATCAATACGATGACGACCGTTTTCATACTTTAGGGTTACCACTAGTGTTTTTTGTACTTTATCTTTTTTACCTTGTTGTTCGGCCTTTTCTATATAACCGACTGCGACCAACTTATCAGCGATTGATTGACGCAACTTTGAGTATGGCATTTCGACTTCAGTTCGTCCTGCCATACCGGCGTTTTTCAATCGAATGATCATGTCGCCAATAATATCTCCTACCATGATGATTTCTTTATACCTGGTATATGTCCTTCATGAGCAGCTTCACGGAAGCAGATTCGACACATGTCAAAATCTCGCAAATAACCATGCTTTCGCCCACAAAGATTACAGCGTCTAACCACTCGTGAAGCAAATTTTGGTTCACGAGAAGCTCGCACTTTAATTGATGTTCGTGCCACGTTTTAAATTTTATTTATTTGAAATGAAACAGTATCACGTAGTTTATCGTGACTTGTCTCCTAATAATCGCTTAATTTGCACATAAATTTATTCAAATTTGAGCAAATTAAGCCGCTCCGGCTGGATTTCTTCCATGAGTTACCCACCCATCGCCTTGCCAAGAAGAGTATCAGAAATGTAAGTATTGTCAATCGGTTGGGGTTGACTTTTAGTAGGAATATGATATCATTTAAGTCGTTTAAATTTGATCCTAAACAACTGTGGAGATTTCAATGAAAAAAATTTTCTTGTTTTTTATTTTGCTTTTGTTTTCATTTCAACTTTCTGCCGAAGGAATAGCAATATACCCTGATAGAAAAAGTTTCAACGAAAATATAAAAAAAATTGGTTCATTAGTAAAAAAAAGAAAGTTTGAGGAAGCAGAAGTGCTAGCTCGTTCTTTCTATTCAACTAGTGTTGAAATATACAATTCACCATTTGATTTTGAGACTTATGCAGAAAAGGTAAGGTCTAAAAACAATGGTCAAATTAATATTGATATAATGGGCGCATCTCGAATCATTAAAGGGTTTCATTTAGAAGATGTGGCAGAAACCTCCTACAGATTAAGCTTGATTTTGGCAATTAATGGTAAATACGAAGAAGCAAAACAATATGCCAAACAGGCAGTCTATATAAAACCAAATAATATGTTATATAAAGAATCTTTAGATAGGATTCTTGAAATGATGCAAATATTTAAAAAATAGCGAAACCCCCGAGACATTATTTATGTCATCGGGGATTTTATTTTATCTTTATTTTTTAAATATTTACTCTTTACACCATTCAAGATACCCGAGAACAGTCTTTACTTTAATTGCACTTACCGTAGTGTCTACTAAATAACTTTTCATAAGAAAACAATTATCACGCTCAGATTCCTTAAATTCATGCATAGGTACAATGTATGAAATTTCATGATCTATATCGATAATTTTTGCCTGAACCAAAACAGGAAAGATCAACAATAAGAACAACACTAACAAGGTTTTCATTTTCAGCCCCCCTAAGAACATTAATTGGACTTGCTATATTTACATTTTTAGAAAGAAAACAAGTGAAGCGGCGGTCGGCTTCGCCGACCGCCGCTTCACTGTTTTCTTTCTCCATCACAAACTAAATCACCTCTCCAACCTTTCCCTAAGCAAAGCCATACCTCCGCAAAGTCCTCCTTCATCTTTCAATGTCGCATCGAGAATCGGTGGACAAGGTAAAAAACCATCAAGCACTTTTTCGGTATGTTTTATTATATCCTCTCTAAAAATCCGCGGATCACCCACCACCATCGACCCACCAAGCACAATTACATCAGGTGACCAATAAAGAATCGTATTTCGCAAACCAATCGCCAAATAATAAGCTAGTTCATCCCACACTGGATCAAATTGATCTATTTCATAAGGTTTTACTCCCCTACGTTCTTGAAGAGCAGTTCCTGAAACCATATTCTCCAAGGTATGAACCATATCATTACCAAAAATACTTTTATCTACGTCGATTATCTGATGCCCAATCTCAAAACCAATATGTGCTCGGTCGATCTTTCCATCCACACACCGCACCCCACCTACACCGGTACTGACAGTATGATAAGCTACAATGTCATAACCTTTTCCAGCCCCAAAAACAGTTTCACCAAGACCAACTACTGCAGTATCATTTTCTATATATACAGGAGATTTAAAACGTTCACTCAAATCTTTAACCAAAGGTTTGGCCACCCAGTCGGTTAAAACCACCTCCGCCATAATACCGGTTCTATCTGGTCGTAAACGACCACGCACTCCACCAGCCATATCGTCTATCTTCTGCCCTTTACTTAATTCTTCGGCGGCTTTAGCAATCGCCGCCAATCCTTCTTCATAATTTAGTGGTGTATTAAATTTTATTGGCTCACCATAGGAGACTAAGTCCTCGCTAGCAGCTACTCGAGTCTTAGTTCCCCCAATATCAAATATTATGTACATATGTAAAATATAATAACATTTACTTGTTCACATTTTATATTTTATATAATAAAAACACCGCCACTATTAGGCGGTGTTTTTATACAAAATCAGTTTTAAACTAATTATTACTTACTCTCCTCTTCTTTCTTCAACGGCATACCTATGTGACGCAAGAAAGCCTCAGTTTCTTTTTTATCTTTATTAGTAGTTACTATAGTAATTGCTAATGAGAAAACGTCTTTCAGCTCCTCGTCAGCACATTCTGGAAAAATAGTGTGCTCCTTGATACCGATGGTGTAGTTACCCATATCATCGATAGCGGTCACCTTAAGACCACGAAAGTCACGAGTCTGTGGTAAAGCCAAGTTAATGAATTTACTTAAAAACTGTCTCATTCGATCACCACGTAAAGTTACCTGATAACCAATCACATCGCCTTGTCTTAACTTGAAAGAAGCAATTGACTGCTTGGCTGGACGTGGTGATGGTTTTTGACCGGTGATACGAGCTAAACGATCCTGTATTAAAGCGATTTTTGCTTTATCCTGAACGCGACCAGTACCAACTGATACAACTATTTTTTCAATCTTAGGTGCTTGCATCGGATTTTTGTAACCAAAATCATCCTTCAAAGCTGCGTAAGTATTTTTTAAACGGGTTTGTGTTGTTTCCATACTCTATATTTTTTTACCGCTAGGGCGAGCAACACGAACTTTCTTTCTTTTTTCGCCTTCGCCTTCAAAAGTATAACCAACCCGTACTGTCTTATCGCCCTCCATAAGAGAAACGTTTGACACATGGATTGGTAAACTTTTTTCAATAATTTGTCCTTGGGAACGAGTTCGACGATTCTTTTGGTGTCGTTTTACTACATTCACCCCTTCGATTATTACTTGTTCAGTCTCTGGTAAAGCTAACAGAACTGATCCAGTTTTACCTTTATCTTTTCCGGTAATAATCTTTACTGTGTCTCCTTTTCTGATTTTCATATTTAGTATCACTTATTATCTAGACACTTACACCACCTCTGGTGCTAGTGAAACTATTTTCTGATAACCAGCCTCAGACAATTCACGTGGAATCGGACCAAACACACGGTTGGCTTTTGGTTCCTTCTTAACCTTATCAACTAAAACCACCGCGTTATCATCAAAGCTCACATATGAACCATCCTTACGTCTGAAAGGCTTCCGTTGACGTACAATCACACCGTACACAACATCTTTTTTCTTTACTGGTTTACGAGGTTCAGCAGTTTGTACCGATAGTACCACCATTTCACCCAATTCAGCATAACGCTTCTTTGAACCACCAAGTACCTTGAAAACTCGGCCGACTTTAGCTCCAGAGTTATCAGTAATTTTTACTATTGTTTGTGGTTGAATCATATTACTTTGTCTTTACAAGCGCAAATCGCTTTCGCTTTGATAATGGACGTGACTCCTTGATATCGACCGTTTCTCCTTCTTTGGCTGTATTGCCTGTATCTTGTACCAAATATTTTTTGGTTCGTCGCATAAACTTCTTGTACTTCGGATGCTTTACGTAACGCTCAACCGCCACCGTAATGGTGTCTTGCATTTTGGTAGAAACTACCGTTCCACGTAGTATGCGAGGGTTTGATACTGTTTTATTTTCATTAGTCATACTAATTATTTCGTATCGTTATTACGGCGTCGGTTTGATAATTCGGTCAAAGCTCGAGCAATCTCTAGCTTTGCACTGTTTATCACACCGGCCTTACGGCTAAATTTATCTTTGAAGCGTTCGACTCGAACAGTCTCGCGAGCGGTAGTAACCATTTCTACCAATTCAGCATCGGTTTTCTTTTTGATTTCTGACATTTTTATCATAAGCAAAGATTACTACGCTTTTGTCTCTTCTCGAGACACTAGCTTACCTTGTAATGGAAGTTTAGCGACTGCTTTTCTAAAAGCTTCTTTAGCAACTTCCTCTGAAGCTCCTTCAACTTCAAACAAAATTCGACCGGGATGCACCTCAAACACAAAATGGTCTGGATCTCCTTTTCCTTTACCCATCGGTACTTCAGCTGCTTTTTTGGTAATTGGTTGATCAGGGAAAATACGAATCCAAATCTTACCAGTCTTACCTAAAGTTCTTGAAATTACTCGACGAGCCGCTTCAATTTGATTTGATCGCACTCGTGACGGTGAGGTAGCCATCAGTCCATAAGAACCAAAAGCGACAGTAATACCTCGAGTATCTGGTCGACTTAGTTTCTCTGGACCCTTACGACCCACTTGCCACTTACGATGCTTTACTTTTTTTGGAAATAACATAAGTCATCAATTAATCTTTACGTGTCTTATGAGCAGGACGAGCAGTTATTTCAGCTTGACCACTCTTTCTATCGGCAAACACTTCACCTCGATAAATCCAAACCTTAATACCAATTGCCCCGTACGGTAAACCGGCGGTAACTCGAGCAAAGTCAATATCAGCTCGCAAAGTTTGTAGTGGAATTCGACCTTTCTTTAATTCCTCTTTTCTTGCCATATCTGCTCCACCTAAACGACCAGAAAGAATAATACGCACTCCTTCCACGTCACGGTTAGCCATTACTTTCTCCACCATTTGCTTCATTACACGACGGAAAGTTATTCGTTTCTCCAAACCTTCGGCAATCATTTGACCAACTATTTGGGCACTTGATTCTGGTGAACGAACTTCCTCAATATCAAGCTTAACTTCTGGTTTATCAGTCAACTTAAGAGTCCGAAGAAGCATATCAAGCTCTTTTTTAAGCTTAGTTACTCCTTCACCACTACGACCAATGATAAGCCCAGGACGAGCTGTCTTGATAATAATACGAACTTCTTTTTGACTTCTTTCTATCTCAACTGTATCAACTGACATACCTTTTAGTCTCTTAGCTAAAAGACGACGGATAGCCGCGTCAGAGCGTAGATACTCGCGAAACTTTTTTGGATCAGCAGTAAACCAACGACTTTTCCAATCGCGATTAACGCCAATACGTTGTACATATGGATGTGCTACGTGTGTCATATAGTTTTATTTTTCACCCAACTCAATTGAGATGTGACTATTTCGCTTATTAATACGTGAAGCAGAACCACGAGCGCGAGGCATAAAGCGCTTTAGGACTGTTCCCTTATCAACAGCTACTTTTTTAATAAATAGACGGTCTATCGACTTTCCAGCTTGGGTTGCGTTAGCAACAGCTGATTCAACCACCTTAGCAAACGGACCAGCTGCTCGTTTATCAACAAAACGAAGAGTAGCCAGAGCATCATTCACTTTCTTTCCTCGTATCACATCAGCTACCAAACGTACTTTGCGTGGTGACTGACGGTAATTTTTAAGAATTGCTTTCATAAACTACTTTCTATTTTTTACTGGTAGCAGAGGTTTTAGCTGCTTTAGCGGCAGCGATTTCCGCCTCTTTCTTTTTCTGTTCAAGTTCTTTTTGCATCTTACCTCCGTGACGATAGAATTTCTTAGTTGGTGAAAATTCTCCCAAACGGTGACCCACCATCTCTTCGGTTGCTAAAACTGGAATATGGTCTTTACCATTATGAACTCCAAAGGTAAAGCCGACCATTTCCGGTGAAATCACTGAGGCGCGTGCCCAAGTTTTGATGACACCACCCTCTCCGGGTTTTTTTCCGGCGATCTTCTTCAGCAATTTTTCGTCCACGTATGGTCCTTTATAGAGTGATCGTGACATAATTTTATTTTAAACAAAACTTTCAGAGACGAATACAGTTCGAGGCGTACAAACAAAATGGCATGAAACGTATATCTAATACGGTAAATGTTATTTTGTGAAGTACAACAAAGAAATGTATCGTTTATGAAAGTTTTGACTCATACGAATAAAGACGCACTTGTATATGCGTTTTTTTGAGAACCTCTTGTAAAGAAAGGTAACGGCCGTCCTTAACAGAGGTTCTCAAACCTCAAAACTTCATAACTTTTGTGAGGTGACACATAAGAATTTAGATAGAATTCTTATTCCTCACTGAGGTTGGAACGCCTGCTAGAGTACCTAAAAATAGGTAAAAAGTCAATGAAATGTAAGGATTAGAAGAAAAGCTAGAAAGCCCGATTGTCGCAAAGCTTTAGCTTTGCGACAATCGGGCTTAAAATCAAACTTAACTAAACAGAGACACCGTGGATACCCAATGGATTAAGTTCATACACTTCACTCAACTTACCTTCTTCAAACTCAACCATAACAAGGTCTTTACTTTTTATTAAAGACCTGGCAAGATCTTGTTTCTTTATAGTTACCGAGACATAAATCTGAAAACTACCATCTTTGTCTTTTTTATGAACAATTCCATTTGTTTCCTCTATCAAGCTAATGTGATTGTGGTGTGTAAATTTAAAATAATTACTTCCTCCACTAAATATTTCACTTGTAAAATAGCCAAGATATTTACCAATTATTACCCTATTTTCCTTCATTTTAATATCCTCGCAACAATAAACCAATCAAGACAATACAAAAACCTAATTAAACAGTCAACTAGAACTAGAAACGTTGCCTAATGAACAACAAAGTGTATTATAAGCAACGTAAATAAATTTTCATAAATTGTTCTTTGGAGTAATAAATGAAAGGAAATGAGCTAATTATCACTGATGGACCGGATTCAATAAAAACAACCTTGGGTGAAGAAGTTGTATTTGTTGTAAAGTACAAAAAACAAAAAGTAAAAATTACTGTTTTAATTTTAGCCTTATCTAAGAAAGAAAGTGATAATAATGTATTTGGTTTTTCAGGAAAGATAGTTTCGACAAATAACATATTTAAAAAACCAAAAAATGTCGCAGGAATATTTGTGTATGCTGGAAAAAATAAATTAGGAACTATGAGCTAAAAATTAACAAAACCGGTTTTCGCTTTGAGAAAACCGGTTTTAATTATATTCTGACAGCTTTCTAACTGTCGGCTATTCTTTCATATACAATGTCATGAAATTCACAACCAAAAACAAAATCTGATCTGTACCTCAAACAGAACGTTTCATTCATGACAATACCTCTGATTAAAACCGCTAAGTTACTATGTTCAACTTCCACTTTTAAATGAGTACTGGCAAAATAACCATTCTTTTTTATTAAACCAGTTTCTACTAAAGCTTTGACAAACTCTAACGATCCAACTTCAATACTATACAAAAATCCCAGTATCTTAAATGGATTGTTGAGCACCAGCACTTCTTGATAGTGA
Organism: Minisyncoccota bacterium; assembly: GCA_041389025.1. Taxonomy (GTDB): domain Bacteria; phylum Patescibacteriota; class Minisyncoccia; order Phycocordibacterales; family UBA918; genus OLB19. The sequence goes on along the minus strand of JAWKSP010000001.1, from coordinate 368,280 downwards.
GGCAAGAAATGACTATCGTCAAATGATTGCGGTAACAATGGATGGTCTGCTACGTATAGACTAGCATGATCTTCTCCTAGATCACCTTCAGTCGCGAGTTTAGCTAACAGATTTCTGACCTCAGTCAATCTATTAGCTGGCTCACGCATGTTGTCTACATACAGTTTGACAATCTCTTGCTGTAGTAGATTAAGGCACTGAGAGAAGAACAAAGGCATAATAACCGGTATAGGCCAAAAGGCCACGCCTGATTCATCACACAACTCTGGATGACTGCAAGCAAATTCCCTCAAACATTTTGCTCGATGACTCAAAGCTTGTTCATAAGTATTCATGATTACCACCTCTAAATATTTAAAAGATAAAAAGTACTAATACGTCTAAGTGAGAGTATATATAAAAATCACGATGACGCAATATAATGAAAAAGGTTTTGAGCTTCGCTCAAAACCTTTTTCATTATATTGCGTCATGTCTAAATCCTACAACTCATCCAACGCCTCATCGATCAAGTCTAGTGCCTCTTCCACCAGATCAAGTACTTCATCATAATTTTCATCATCCAGTTCATCCTCGGCTTCATCAAGTAACTCTTCGGCTTCGTCTAAAAGATCTTCAGCCTCATCTACATCTTCACCATCATCTTCGGCTTCCTTTACCTCGTCCCACGCGTCATCGAGTTCATCCCACGCGTCATCGAGTTCATCCTCGGCCTTTTCTTCCTTTCCACTACTACCACCATCATCTATTAAGTCCAGTGCATCCTCTATTTTTTCTTCAGCTTCTTCAGCCAAATCGTAAGCTTCACTATAATCTTCTTCATCTATAGCCATGTCAGCTTTTTTTAATAATCGGTTAGCATCATCCAGCATATCCTCAATTTCGTCCTCATCATCTCGATCACCCTCAAATTCATCCAACTCATCTTCGGCTTCCTCTAATAAATCTTTCACTTCTTCCACGTACCGCTCAGTGTCTTTATCAGACACCACATCAATTTCGTCCTCAGCTTCTTCTAAGAGTTCAATTGCGTCATTAGCATCACTCACTGTTTGTTTATAAATACCCTCATCAAAAGAATCATTGGCATCAGCTATAAATGACTTAGCTTTTTTAATCAATGAAGAAGCGTCCCCAACTTTTTTGTCTTTATCTTTAGCTTCATCAAACAAGTCTTCCACATCATCAAGTAAATCTTCAGCGTCATCAATCGCATCTTCAGCTTTACTTTTGTTTGATTCACCACCAGCATCTTCATAAATGTCTATAGTTTCCTCAAGGATTTCATCACTAACACTATTGGCTTTAGTGAACTCCTTATCGAAATACCAAAGCAAAACGTCATATAATTCCTCCATCACGTCATGCATATCGTCTTCAATATTTTCTACCTCATCCGGATCATCTTCACGCACATCATTTAACTGTTCAAAAGTATTTATCAAGTTTTTCATGATGGCAGAGACTTTTCTCTCAGTTTCTTTTTGGTCTTCAGTCTTTGCAGTCGGTTGCGCTATCACAATCGGTTCTGGATCAGGTACTGGAGTCGGCACAATCACCACTGGATTTTCGGTTTGCTCCTGCTGTTGTTTTTCTAGTTCAAGCTTAGCCAACACATCCATCATATAAACCGCCCGAGATTTATCACCAAACACTCCACTAGCTGGAGAAATGTTTTTAGCCTGTTGCCACTTTACTACCGCCTCTTTAGTCAAAGTGCGATAAAGCGAAGTTTCACTCCCAGGAGCACCAGGACCACTGTCAGCAATTTTAAAACCGGAATTATTTAAATATCGTTGCAGACACCGCACATCTTCACCGTCCACCCCATCTTCCAAAGTGCGCGAAAAGCTACAATCTTCAATTGATTGTGTTTGTGCTAAAGAAAATGACGGGAAAGATAAAGCTAAAATGGCCAAAAGACTAATAACTAAAATTGAAAAATTAACTCTAAAAACTTGCATGAACATAAATGATGAAATAAATTGTTATTCCATCATTCTACCATTAAACTTATAGTAATAAAAAAAGAAAGGTTAGTTAATAAATCACCAATCAGCGGAAAAAAGAAGTATCATTAAGACTGAGTAAAAAGTCCAAACCAGAGAGACTAAAGAAAGAATGACTATAACGATTCTAGTTACAGCATCGGCTTTCAAACCTGTTTCTTTATCTTTTAGGTTTATAAAAATAATAGCCATAAAAGCATAATATATCGCCAACACATACATTACAGCCGGAATCACAAATAGTGGTTTAAAGATGGCAGGAGTAAAACAAACTCCAAAACCAATAAGATTAAACGCAAATGATTTAACTAGGTAATTTTTTTTGTTACTTTTATTTATTTTTTCTTTTTCAACGATGCTTTCAACATTATTGATAGATTCTCTTGTAACATCAGTAACTTGCTTTACTTTTTTATTACCAACTGTTTCATAATTTGCTAACAGTAAAACCATAGCAAGAAGACCAAACAAAGGTCCAATTAAAGGAATAAAAGAAATGAAGACAAAATAGGGAGAATAATTCATGTATTTTAATCTCCCCGCTATTATATATAAAAAGTAAATACCTATTGTTAATATTATTAGAACAAAAAACAAAAAAGATACATTTTGTTCCAAAAAAATTTTTTCTAAAAATTTTGATTCGGCTAATCTTATACTAAACAAGAAAAAAACGACGTAAATCAAAAAGTGAATTCTATATTTTTTGTCACCAACCGGTTTTAACCAAGAATTACTATTATTCTCTACTGCATTTACCTTAGTGTTCTTTGCTCTTGAACCATTGTTACCAATCATAGATTCAGAATTACCTACCTCACTAAATGCCCCCTCAATCACATCAGTATCCCAACCAACCTTTAACAATTCTGATTTTATTGTCTCTTTGGGAATATTCTTTGATAAAGAAACTTTTATATAATTTGTAAGTTCTGGATTTGTCATTTTAATACTTTATCAGTACCATGCATAATGCTCAAATATCATTAGTACAAGAACATCAAACATACTTAAAATAATAGAGGCAATCGATATAAAAATTCTTTTTGTGATACTTGACTTTAATCCTGTATTTGGATCTTTATAAAAATGAACTGAAAAAAAAGCCATTATACAAAATATTATGGATAACACGTGTATTAAACTCAAAAAATATATAAAAAATACTTCATACATTTCTGTGTTTACACCCAGCGCAACTCCAGTACTACCCATTAAGAAACAGGACCCAAAACCAACCACATTTAAACTTAATGCTCTTATGAAGTAATCACCACCCTTTTTACGTTTTTTTGGTACCAAAGTATCTGAATCACTAGTATCAATTTGTGAGTCAGTGATTCTAACTTCATTTAAAGCTTCATTTATAACCAAAGGATCCCAGCCGGCTATTATTAAATTATTCTTAATTGTTTCTATTGGTGTGTTATCAGCCAACATTTTTCTTATATAATTTATCAACTCCGAATTTTTCATTTTCTAATTATAACAAACCAATTTTGATAAGAAGTAAAAAAAGCGCTGAGTATCTATAACTCAGCGCCTCAAACAAGCTATTACTTACTACCATAATAACGACAGAAACTATCTACCTCACCATCAGGAGTAAGGACATGTGTACAACAGGCATCTATACGATCTTGATCCCAAGTTCGTTGATCTTGAAATGGTTTGATAAACACCATTTTTATATCTTGTTTTGAAATACTAAATTTTTCCAAGTACTCACCAAGATTATAGTCATCACAACCACAAGCACTTAAAGTATCATCAACGTCAAAGTTCATACGATTAACGATAAGTGGCGTAAACTTGTTCATATCAACAAAATCTGAGACGGGGTACCAGGCTCCATTATTACGAACCAAAAACCCAACCATTCCACAGTTAGGATGACTACATGGTAAGGGCATCCACGAACCAAGATCCATTACACTATCTTTAGCCACACTATGTACCACATCAGCTACATTGATTGATATTTCCAATTTCTTCTCTGGTTTATTACGACCAGAAATGAATTCCGGCTGATAAACCACCCAACGAACATTATCATCCGCTAAAGCCCTCTTGAGAGTAGAAGCACAATCGAATTTATTTTCATGAGTGACAGTCATAACTAAAGCTACTGGTATCTCATGTTCTTTACATTGTTCCAAAGTTCTACCCCTAGACACTCTAAAGTCACCAGCTCGCAACTCTACCTGCCCTTCTTCTCCCTCACCATCATACTGCAAATACACACCAAACCTACCGACTGGTATATTCTTTTTTAATGATCTGATGAATAAAGGGTCGGTTAATTTTGAACCATTGGTATTCAATAAAACGTCTGAGACTCTGGTTTCGTTTTTTAACCAATCCAAAATCTCCAGAAGATTAGGATGGAGAGTTGGCTCACCTCCGGATAATTGTAAGATATCTATCTTTCCTTGCTTCTCTAAGACAGATAAAATCTGTTCTTTAAAATCAGCAAAAGACAAATAACTTTTACTTCTTCCAGATTTTGTGTGCGGACTATCAGCATAGCAAGTAGAACAAGTAAAGTTACAATCGTAAACAATTTCTACCACCAAAGTACAAGTATGTAATTGACTGGCAGTAATAGCGTTTTCACCCATCGGCTTAGGCGAACAACTAGTACCAGGAGAACAACAACTACCTTGTTCTGCCTGTGGCAAAAAGTAGAACTGAGCATCACTAGAAATTCTTGAACTAGTAACACCACAATCACCACAATACTTTCGCATATATATACGTGGTGGCTCATCATTAGATTGCCAAACTTCCGCATAAGAGGGCCGGCCACAACTATTACACCTAGAACGCTTGTTTTTTAACAAGAGTTTTCCATTGCCACAGAAGTGATCTAGAGTTAGAGAGTTTTCGCAACAATCACTTTCGTACTGAATAACTTCTTTTTTATGACTCATTATTTAATTCTCCTATTTAAGGATTTACTAAAAAGAACTTACAGGGCGTAATCTACCACAAATCATCTTAATTGACGATGATATTTAAACCATAAGTCCTTTATGTACCAAACTACAAAAATTAAACAGATTACTTGAATACTATTAAGACCCAATACTAAAGGGTTGATATCTTTCAAAAATTCAATAGAAAAACGTAACGAAAAATACATTATTATAAAGATACGAAAAGCTACCCCTGGTTCTACTAATATTTTTCTAACAACAGAATCTTTTAAACGTAAAATATAAAAATAACTAAACAAGAACAAAGAAAGAAAAGTTATTTCATAAAGCGAATTGGGGTGACGTAAAACATCATCACCCTGTTCCAAACACCAAAAATAGTTACACGGTCCACCAACAGTACCGTCCTGCACGCCCGCCACAAAACAACCGATTCTACCGATAATTATAGCTACTATCAACGGTGCCAAAGCCCTATTTCCTGTCCAAGCTCTTATCCCAAATATTTTTTTGGTAATCTCTATTCCAATAATACCACCGGCGATGCCACCGATTATTGTTTTATTGGTAAAGTAGTACAAAATATTCGAAGGATTGAAAAATAGTTCAGGATTTTCTAAGTCAGCAATAAGTCGACTGAAGAAAAGAGCGCCGATTAGAGCTCCAATAATCACATATAACCTTTGCTCATCATTTAGAGTGTCTTTTTCCTTTGATTTTAAATATAAATGAACACCGACTAAAGTGGCCAAAAGTTCAGTTATTTGATGAAACACTAACTCCATAAATTAATATTTTTCTTGTAACTATCAACTGTAAAACATACTTTAAATCTATTAAATATAGATTAAAAATAACTATATTAGACCAATAACCACTTCAAACTATCTAAGATTAATGATAATGTTGTAATATAACCCTATTAATTTAGATAATTATAACAAAAAAAATAGAATGTATTTTTTATAAAAAAGTAAGATGTTTTAAATTCAATCGTCATCACAAGTATATGGAAAATATTATTAACCACAATCCAACAAAGACTACTTCAATGACTACTGAGTGTTTTATCGTTTCTAGTTCAACAATGACTATTGTGTCAAAACTGGTATTTAGCCGTGGTTATGGTTTTAATAATTAAAAATTCATCTATTTATATTTAAAAGTATCACCTCGGCTCGATGTCGAGGTTTTATTTTGACAAACAGCATTTTAATTAAAATTAATTAAATATTAGAGGAGTTCTTTAAAATGAAAGAAGTTATACAATCAAAACGGCGTGTTTTTCTAACCACGAAAGATTTGGACTTGGTGCTAATTGAAAAAACTGACGCTAAACAAATACTGGAATGGTTTTCTGATCCTGAAGTTAATCTATTTCTAAACGGTGGTGAATTTCCAACTACTATTGAATATGAAGAAAATTACATTGAAGAGATGTACAAGAATGAAAATAAACTGCAGCTAGGAATATATCATCGTCAAGATGAAAAATTTATCGGGATAACAGGAATTCATAGGATAAATAATATTCATTTAGAAGGAAGTTTTGGAATTTCGATTGGTAACAAAACTTATTGGAGTAACGGCTACGGAACACAAACCTTAAAAGCTATGCTCAATTGGTCTTTCAAACAACGTGGCCTTCGCACCATAACCTTATCAGTCTTAAGCAACAATAAGCGTGGTTTTAGGTGCTATAAAAAATGTGGTTTTGTTCACAGTGGCACAGTACCAAAATCAGTTTTTAAACAGGGCCAATGGCTCGATAGACATTATATGTATACAAGCAATACTTATATATAAATAAATCTACAAGAAACACACTACCTCTGATTCAAAAGAGGTAGTTTTTATAAAAAAGATAACTATCAATTTACTGTAACGACGACTGGACAACTATAAAAAACCATGCTATACATAGCGCAATGACTAATATTCGTGGAGGGACACACACCACCCTCACCGAAACGGCTGAGGAAGTCGTAAAGATACTGGAAATAATTCCCGGAGTAACCCTTGTTTCTCCGGGAATTATTAAAAAAAGTCGCAGTCGTAGTGGGAAACGACATATCACAGGCTCCTTTACCACCTCTGGTATGGAACTTATTATATCTGGCCAAAGTGTCCAGAAAGTGGCGGTACATTGCAACGCCGACTTGGCTCCACACATTTTCCAAACCTTGCAACTGCATAAAAAATTAAATAATTATAAATTCCGAACCAGGGAGAAAAAGCCAGGGGTGTGATTCTACTTTATATAAAGAAACTAACCGAACGTTCGGATATTTATGGTATATATAAAAATCAGATTCGAATAATATTTCTAGCTAACCGCGACAGAATAGACATTTTAGAGATAAGTAGAAGAAATGATGGGACTTATAAGAAATTTTGATATACTTCTAAAATGAGTGATTTCGTTATACACGCTTGTGAACAGGTTTTAAGATTTACAACAATTGATAAGTGGGGCAGTTTAAGTGAAGAACGTAAACAACAACTCTCTTTTAATATGGGAGTAGTGGCACTAGGTTTAAACTTAACTAAAGAAGAAAGCTTTCAGCCTCTAATAGACGCATGCCAAGAAAAAATGTCCACTAAAGAACTACATAAACACTTTAGAAGACTGTTCACTTTACATAAAATAACAGTGGATGAAGATAATGTAACTAAACCCTTCTAGCTTAACCATATATTACTTAATAACATTAATATATACTTTGGTATATATGAACACACGCACTATTTTAAATATAAAAACTGACAAAACCTTAAAAAAAGAAACTAAAAAAGTAGCTGAAGAATTAGGTGTGCCACTTAGCACAGTTATCAATGCCTTTCTAAAACAATTTGTTCGCGATAGAGAAATCACTCTTTCAGCAGGCAACCACCGCCCTACCCCATATCTGGAAAGTATTTTGGAACAAGCTCAAAAAGAATACGAAGCTGGTGATTTTGTCGGTCCATTTAAATCAGGAGAAGATTTTATCACTCATCTAAAATCTCTTTAGTATGTAATATATTCTTTCCAAGAGTTTTGAGAAAGACTCTGCAAAATTACCTAAAGCTATCAAAAAGAAAATTATAGTTGTACTAGAGAAACTTACTAATGATTCGCAAAACCCCAACCTCAGAAGTCACCGACTATCTGGAAAATGGCGCGGTTATTTTAGTATTGATGTAACCGGTGATGTTAGGGCCATATATGTAATTATTGAAAATGGGATAGTGAGATTTGTGGTGACTGGTTCGCATAGTGAGTTGTGTGGGTAATCAAAATAAACCACTAACATAATTAATACTATACTAAATAATGATACAATGAACGTAATGCCTTTAGATAATACTAGTTTTATTTTTAAATTCACTCTCTTAGCTTTACTGTCGGGAATAACTTCAGCTATTATTGCTTACATTTTTAATGATATTTTTTATGAAGATTGGACTATTTACTTTTTATTTTTTGGACAAGGTTTAATTTATTCTTTATTTACTTTAAAAATAATATCTTCAGAATACAAGGGATCTCACACAAAGTTAATTTGGTTTCTGTGTTCAAGTATAAGCTACCCAGTCGCTATGACTGCTGGTGTTTCTGAAACGTTTGGTTATATTGATTATGACCCAATTTTATGGGTGGTATCCATAGTTGGAAGTCTTATTGTGTCTGTAGGATATAAAATTGTTGTATCAAAAAGTAACAAAACATTACCTACAATAAACATAATATACGTAATTATAGCCGGCGTGTTTGTTGTGTTAGTCTTAGAAAAGATAATTTCTGTTTTCGAAAACAGAACACTTTTACATTCATCCATATACATAATTTGGCCTACCGTAGTTAGTTTTATGCTGGCTTTTAACACGAGAGAGAAAGTTATTTATTTATAATGACACGTACATTGTTGTAGAATTTCACCTCTTTCGTCACGAGTTACTAAGCTTTTTATTTCACTACGTTCATAAAAATCTAAGTACTCTCGACCCGGGCTCGCTTATAATTTGCTCTAGGAAAGGAGCAAATTATATCGCTCCGCCTTGGTAAACGACACGTAACTGCCACAGGGCTTGTCTTACCGTTTTCGTCACAAGTCCTCAGAAAATATATTCCTTTCAGTCATTATTTTCTGGGCTCGCGACCCCACCTCATTCGTTCGTCGTAAACTCCTCACATCATTCCGGCTCGGAAAAAGATACGCAAGCAAAGAAATTTGCTTGCTAAACAAAAAGTTGCTACTTATCGTAGCAACTTTTTTGTTTATCTTTTTCCGCCCATCAGCCTACCTGGCTTGCGACGAGAAACAATCAGTTTGTTTGAATATTTCTTTGGTGAACGGGTCTTTTGACCTTTTCCGGTCGGACGACCTTGCTTAGTTCGTTGACGACGATGTCCACGAGGAGAACGTCCCTCACCACCACCATGTGGGTGGTCCACTGCATTACGCGCTGCACCACGAGTCTTAGGACGAAGACCACGATGACGAGCTCGTCCAGCTTTTCCGATGTCTACCAAACGATATTCTTCATTTGATACCGCACCGATAGAAGCCCAAGCACTTGCCAACACTCGACGCACTTCAGTTGAAGGCATTTTAAGTAGTGTATAGATAGCATCCTGTGCTACTACTTCTGCATAGTTACCAGCAGAACGGGCTAGTTTGGCACCATTACCCGGCTTTATCTCTACATTGTAGACAAAAGTACCAACCGGTATTTCTCTAAGTGGTAAACGGTTACCAACTTTTGGTTTAGCTTTTTCTGAAGTAATGATCTCAGCATTTTGCTTTAGCTTTTGGGGAGCAAGAATATATCTTCTTTCACCATCCTTGTATACCACAAGAGCAATGAAGCCTGAACGATTCGGATCGTATTCAATTGTCTCCACTCGAGCTGGAATATCTTTTTTATCATACTTAAAGTCAACCAGACGATAGGTTTTTTTATTTCCCCCACCACGATAATGAGTAGTAATACGTCCTTGACTATTTCGTCCTCCAGTATTTTTCTTACCAACAGTTAATCGCTTGAAAGGATTACTAGCGGTTGATGTAAGTTTTTTCTTATATTCGATGACCGACCCATCACGTCGACCAGCCGAAGTTGGTTTATATTTTTTCATAATTTTTGTTTAGAAATTAGTGAGAATTATACTCTTATCTTCCTATCTCATGTACTTAGTGGATATTTATTTAGATGAAATCTGTTAAATAAATTACACTAAAATCATGTAATCTTGATTAAATTTGAGTGAAATACGAGGCGCAAGCGAAAAAATTCATGAGGTGTACTTTGTGGTACTTTGAATGAATTTTTTTCGCGAAGCAACAAAGTAGTTCATTAAATTAAACAAGATTTATGGTGTCACCTTTCTTAAGGTACACATAAGCCTTTTTGGCACCCGGCTCTTTTACCATACGGTTTTTCGAGCCTGCTAAACGTAAGGCTGGTTTTTTATTGACGATGTTTACCTTCACCGGCGTCACGCTGTATAGAGCCTTAATCGCATCACGTACCTGAAACTTAGTAGCATCACGGCGAACATTAAATGTGTATACATTTTTATCACCTTGATTAACTGATTTTTCAGTAATCCTTACACCACTTATGATACGAGATAGATCATGACCAAGGTTTGACTTGTTGGTAGTTGATTTTTTATTTTCAACTTTTGCCACCTCCTTGGTTTCATTTTGCTCTTTCTCAGCTTTTTCTTTTCGACTAAAGAGAGCCATAAAAAATATTATTTAACGGTCTTTGCTGAACCCTGTACTCGCTTGTTTATAACTTCAAGTGAGCTATCTGGCTCGGCAATGACTACGTACTTATAAGTTAGAAGGTCTACCGGATTTACATCCTTAGCTTGTAGCACTTCAATGTTACCAAAGTTTCTAAAGGTAAGTTCGGTTGCTTCGTGTCTGCTTGGCAAGACTACCACTGCGGTATTCTTTCTTTTTGTAGCCAAATCAGACTTACCAGTACCTTCGGCTAGAGCTTTAATCAAACTCTTTCCGGTTGAGGTTTTTGGTTCGGTTAGGTTTAGTGAATCAACAAAGATTATTTCAGTATCAGCGTATTTTTTAGACAAAACAGTAGCTAAAGCTTTGGTTTTTACCTTTTTATTTAACTTAACTGAATAGTCTTTTTCGTTTCGCGGACCATGTGCCACACCTCCACCAGACCAAATCGGAGATCGGCGTGAACCGTGACGAGCTCGTCCGGTTCCTTTTTGACGCCATGGTTTTTTACCACCACCACTAACTTCACTTCGGTCTTTTGTATGCGCGGCTGAGGTACGAGCATTGGCTTGCATACCGGTAACCACTTCGTGTACCAAATCAGCATTCCACTTCAAACCAAAGACAGCTTCTTGCAAGTTTACCTTACTTACTTCTTTTCCCTCATGAGAATATACTTTTGCGTCCATAATTATAATGCTTAATTTAGATGCCACGCACCTCTACTAATGTTCCTTTTCGACCTGGTACTGCTCCTGAAATAAGGAGAGTGTTTTCTTCTTTATTTACCTGCACTACTTGCAGATTTTTTACCATTACCATGTCACTACCCATTCGACCGGCCATACGTGTACCTTTGATTACACGATTGTTTCCGGTAGAACCGATAGATCCCGGCTCTCGTTCTGAGTGTTTCTGGCCATGAGTACGCAAACCACCGGCAAAGCCGTGGCGCTTCACCACACCCTGAAAACCTTTTCCTTTTGAAACAGCTCGCACTGCCACTTTATCCCCTGGGGTAAAAGCTGAAGCGTCGAAAGTGGTTCCTTTTTCAACCTCAGAAACTTTATTTTCTTCGTTAAACTTTGGTCGGAATTCTTTTACATGACGAACTCCGGTACCAAAATGCCCTTTTTGGGCTTTAGCCACTCGATGGTCTTTTTGCTCACCGGTAGCAATTTGCACGGCATCATACCCGTCAGTATCAACATTTTTTACCTGTGATACGCGAGCTGGTTCAACTTTAAGAACAGTCACTGCTTTACAGGTTCCGTTCTCGTCAAACACTTGAGTCATGCCAGCTTTGGTTCCAATAATGAATTTCATTAACTGTGAACTTAACTAATAAATTCAGCTTAAAAGAAACCTACAAACAAAACCGCGTGAATTTTTATTCAAGCAAGCACAGCTCGCTGAAATAAAAATTCACGCGGTTTGTGCCCATTGGTCTAGGGGTAATTTCTTACACCTGTACTTAGGTCTTTAAAAGCTGTCGCTAGTATACTGATTTTTAAGTATTTTGCAAGAAAAAAGAAAAACTAGGCAATATCATAACGATAATTACCTAGTTTGATGAAAAATAAAGAACGGTAAAGATTTTCAAAAGAAACCATTTTCATCAGCCGAACATAAATGTTTTTCTTGTATTCTCTGTATCACAACTTCTTTACACCATTCTGAACACACATAAAAAATATAAACCCTTCCTAAACAGTCTTCCCACTTACACCTAAACAACGCCAACTTACCACAATCATTACATATATTTTCCATAACATACCTCAAAAGAACTGATTTAAATATGGAAGATACCATACAACAATTTCACCCAAAAAACAAAACGCTGGCTAAAGCTGGCGTTTTGGTTTTTATTCCTTATGTTTACAATTAGTTACACCCACTAGTACAAGATATATCTACATTACGTTTTTTATTAGTCACTGAACCAAGGAATGTAGCAGAGGTAATACCATTTCTAGTTATAGTAGTATTTATATCCTGTGAACATATTCCATTATTAGTTAAGCTCAAAGTTGCTTTATCACCGATTTTGGCTCCAAGGAAAGCTGCTACCGTACCTAGATCAGAATCAGTTGAAAATGTAGTTGAATTAGACCCAATTTTATAAAGATTACCATTATCTGAAGAAATTGTATCTACATTGAAAGTTGGATGATAAACAGAACATAACAGATACCAACCTGCATTAATAGTCATGGTAGAAGTATCACTCCAAGGACCACAACCAGAATCATCACAAATTCTCACCTGAACTGCATTATCTCCTATCTTAAATCCATTATATTCATAAACATATAGCATTGAAGAACCATTTGGTTCAGGTGCTTTTTCGGTTATTGTTGAATTTATCTTTACTTGATATTTTGTTACTTTAGATCTAACGCTATCTGGAACAGACCAAGCCCAACTAAATGAATATATACCACCAAGAGTAAGGTTACCTGAACAAACACCTGTACCACTACACAACTTAGGTTTAGTCAGTCCTGAAACCAACGGATCATCGTATAACACGGTATTATCGTTTATGTCATATGTATTAGAAGAGGAATTTCCAGAACTACTACTTCCTGAATTAGTACCCGACGAACCACTTCCTGTCCCGGTACATCCGCTGGTACAGACTATATTCACACCCGGCTGATAACCTCCAATTTTGTTCGTGATATTTGAGTATGTCTTTGTAGTAATTCCATTCTTTGTGTCTGAATACACTTTATCAGGACAATGAAATCCTCTTGAAACTTCTAAAGTAGCTGTTGTACCAACTTTAGCTCCAAGATAAGTAGCAATTGCACTAAAATCTGACTCTGAACCAAACACATTATATGGATATAATTTTCCATCACTGTGTCTAAATGAACCGTTTCCAGTTTCACCACCGTAGACAATACCACTGCTTTTTGCTGTTACAGTTTTTGTTACTGGTTTGGCTGTTATACCGCAAGAAATCCAGCCTCCAACTCTAAGTGTATAGTCATCGCTCCAAGGACCACAACCGCTTGAAGATTTACAAAGACGTACAGATATATTGTTGTCTCCTGTCTGATAACCGTTATATGGAACTAATTGTGTTTCAAATCTAAATGTATCTTTAGCACTATTACTAAATGTTTCACTAACACTTAATTGTTCGATGTTTGAATTAATTCTAATTTGTACAGTATCAAACAGCTGATTATTTACGTTTGTTTTCCTAACACCTTCTGTATACCAAGCAATAGCAAACTGCTCGCCCATTCTTTTATTAAAGACTCCAAAACCTACCGGCTCCGTCATGACAGTAACTTTTTCCAAGCTATTGTTGGTAGAAGTTATTATTGAAGTATCAGAAGAATTACTTCCTGTCCCTGTACATCCGCTGGTACACACCACCGTCATACCACGCCATGACGCTGGCCAACTAGTTGAAGTAACACCATTTTGGGTAGTATAATTGTAATTTTGGATACAACCAATGTCAGTAATTTGTAGCTGAGCTTGGCTACCAACTGGAGCACCAAGGTAAGCGGCGATCTTTCCTAAGTCAGAGCCGGTAGTGAAAGGTCCTGTACCATAAATGAACTTATATGATGAATTTTCTGATGTAACCGTTTGCGAAGCGGGAGCAGGATTACCAAGACAAACGCTGGCGCTACTGTATGGTGAAGAGCTATTAGTGGTATTAGTAGTATTACCGGAAGTGTTGGTGTTACCAGTATTGTTATTTGAGGTATTACCTAAAGTACAGCCACTGGTACAGGTAACTGTCATACCATGCCAAGTTGAATACCATGGAACTGCAACAGAACCGTTATTTGTACCGGAACGGTAATTGTTTAAACAACCAGCATCGGTAATTTGTAGCTGGGCTTGGCTACCAACTGGAGCACCGAGGTAAGCGGCGATCTTTCCTAAGTCAGAGCTGGTAGTGAAAGGTCCTGAGCCGTAGACACTACCAAAGGTGGTGGCGATAACCGTTTGCGAAGCGGGAGCAGGATTACCAAGACAATAATTAATTGTACCTGAATTATTGTTAGCTCCACCAGAAGTAGAACCGGAGTTACCTGTACCACCAGTACAACCACTAGTACACACCACGTTCATCAATTTCTTTTTGTTATTGGCTGTGGTACTAAAAGGGGTAAGCGAAACACCATTTTGAGTGATTGAAGAATTACCGGTTGATGCACAACCAGTAGCATTTGTTATCTGTAAAGTTGCTGTACCACCAACTGGTGCTCCCAAAAAGATAGCCAAAGTCGCCAAATCAGAATCAGCAGTAAAAATACCAGCTGCTGGATTCACTCCGTAAACTGGACCATTTATACCTGCTACAACGGTTTTGGTAGGGCCGTATTGATATGCTGTACATAAAGTATTCCAACCAGTTTTAATATCTATAATTTTTGAATCACTCCACGCACCACAAGTTCCGCCGTTACATATTCTAACCGAAATATCATTCTGTCCCACTTTAAAACCGTAATATTCTACAAGGGAAATCGGTGTGTATGAATTTCTACCATCAGACTTAAAATCAAGAATAGTTGAATTTACCTTAAGTTGATAATCAGTATAAGTTGAAATATCAACTGTACTAGCCCAAAAAATACCATAAAAAGAACCCATAGTTGGATTACCGTTTAGATAAGTGATAGATGGTTTGGCTAAATTAGCAGCCTCAACTTTGTTGTCAACATAAAATGACCCTGTAAAAGCTATAAAACCAACTAACAAAAACAACATTATGACTGTCTTTTTCTGTATTAAAAAATTAATAAAATTTGTACTTATCATATTGCTTATAATCTGAATTAGCTGTTAAATTATACTTAATGTGTATAGTGTACAGAATTATTTTTTTAAAATCTGTGACTTTATACACAGGGCTAATGGTTGACTAAAGTGTTTTTCTGTCATGTGGCCGGATTGGTAAATTTAAGACAAGTCTTAAATTTACCAATCCGGCCACATGCCCTACCAAAATACCTAATTACTAGGCAAGCTAACCGACACCGGCTGTCGCTTCACTGTACCATCACCATGACGATATACATACATTTGGTTACTCTTATCTTCATAAATAACCAATACATTATTTTTTATATCGTAATACATCATATACTCTGTATACATATCAGATGGCATATTAGGCACATTTAAAACTTGAACTTTATTAGTAATCGGATCATAGGTCCAAAATTTACCTCTACTTAAAAAGAAAATTAAACCATTTACCGGATCATAGGTTGCTCCGGTCCAATTAACTTGAGTTTCCGCTGGCCAAAAATTAGCCTCCTTACTCCAAAGATTGGTCTTAAAATCATAAGTAAACTTATTAAAATTCTCCCAAGAAATTATCTGCCCATTACCGACATACTCCATACCCATATGTACTCGAGGAGCGATATCTTGATAATCAAAATATATTTTTCCTGAATCAATCACAGTATCGACTTTTCCAGTAGTCAAATCAACCGCTTGCATACCAGTCCCTTCCCATGTACCAGCGTAGGTAATCAACTTATTCAGCGTTGGCATAAGCACTGTGGCACAACCGTAACCATTTTGCAGTTTATCTGACCCTGCTTGCAAAGGAAAAGCTTCCCATTTTTTCTTAGCCTTTGTCCATTGAATTAAGTAGATATCTGGGTCTGGGTCTTGTAAAAGAGGCCACTTACCGGTTGCATCGTCAATTCTAGCAAATTGAATCAAACGATCCTTTGAGTCATCATAATCTAAACACCAGTAAGTATGTAATGTATAGACACCAGGTGTTGGAGCGCTTTCCATTGTCCAAGTATTAGTTACCACATTATATGACCAAACATCATCATATTTGTGTGGTACGCCATGATTACCACCCGCGTAATAAGCCACACCATTTTTTAGGGAATAAGGAAATTTCATACTGTAGTCACGCACCCCAGGACCATTAACGGCGAAGTCATGTAAAGCTAATCCAGCCGCTGGACCAACCACCTTAAAAGGTGGCAATTTTTTAGCTTCACCTACTTTAAGTTCAGGCATAAAGCTAGATGGGTTACTTGGTGTATACGGTGTAGGTGTAACAGTAGTGATATTATTTTCAGTGTCCGAGCCACTACTACTAGTATTACTATCATTAGTAGTCTCAGTAGCATTATTATCGTTTGCGCTATTATCAACTTCAGTTGACTGATTGTTATTACTAGTATCATTAATATTACTTGTATCTTGTGATTCAGTATTATTACTTGAACTATTATCTGTTGTAATAACCGGAGTAGGAACTATGTCGGTTAGAACCTTTTCGCTTTCGTTATTGTTTACACTACTGTCACTGTCTTTTGTATTACTTGATGAGTTGTCTTCTTCTTTATCTTTGTTTAAAGCAAGTTTACTATCTTCGGTAGTTTTATAAAGATAGTCTTTCAAAGCTTCATCAGTATTTTTGTCAAAATATCCAGCTTTAAAATCTTTTAGATAACCATTTTCCCATAAATATTTTTGCACAGTAAAAACGACATAGCCAGTATCGCCCAATTTCATGTTACCTGTATCTGCCGGTAATTTTTTATTTGATACTTTGTTAGTACCACCAATTGTTCCTACGCTACTTCCATTAGCTAAAATGCGGTTTAACACTGCTCTGGTACTGGGATAAAAAAGTCCATTTCCTCTTACCAAGTCATTTGGAACAAGGATTTCACTTTTATGAGCTTCTTGAAAACGGGCTACCGCGGCGGCGGTTTTTGCTCCATAGTAGGTAGTTTCATTACCTAAAGAACCATCACCATAAGGAGCTACAATAAAACCATTGCTATTTAAATATCTTTGTAGTCTTACCACGTCCGGATGCTCCATTCCGATATAGAAATTAGTATTAAATGAACCATTGTTAACTGAATAACCATTATTAATAGCTATGCTTGTTGTGTTAACTGTATCTTTTGTCACTAAACGATTCAACACTGCTCTGGTACTAGGATAAAAAAGTCCATTTCCTCTTACCAAATCATTTGGTAGTAAAATTTCATTACGATAAGTTTCTTGGAAACGAGCTACGGCAGACGCGGTTTTATTTCCATAGTACATAGTTTCGTTTCCTGGAGATCCTTCTCCTACCACCGAAATAACATAGCCATGACTATTTAAATATTTTTGCAACTCTAAAACCTGTGGATCTTCCATACCAATATGAAAATCTTTGGTAAAAACATCAGCATTAACAGTTACTGGAACAATTAATAGTATTGTAAGGAATATTGAACTTATTTTGGTCATAATTTTCTATGTGTTTGAAATTCGGTTAAAAGATTATTATCTGTACAAACTTATAAAAAAATAACCTGCCACTTTAGTGACTTTTTGTATCCGACAAGTAAGAGAGTTGGCCGGAAGTTTTATTTACAAGTTTAAGTAGATAATCACCTCATTTGCAATAGTAGCACCGTGTTTCAAGTAGTTAAATAATATGGTGTTGAAAAGTAAAAGACCAGTGAGCTTTAGTCACTGGTCTTTTACTTTATTTGGCAAACACTACTACATCATCTTCACATCAATATTTACTCCAGACGGTAAAGATAGATTGGTCAATGCTTCTACCACCTTTGGACTTGGATTAAGGATATCAATCACACGCTTATGCATTCGCATTTCGAATTGTTCTCGCGCGTCTTTGTACACGAACGTAGAACGGTTGACTGTGTACTTCTTAATTTCAGTTGGTAGTGGAATCGGACCTACCACCTTAGCGTCAAAACGAAGGGCAGTATCGATTATCTGCTTAGTGCTTGCATCGAGGATCTTGTTCTCATAAGCACGAACCCTGATACGCAACTTGTTTATTTCACCGGGAACGGTCTTTTCCTCTTTTTTTGTAGTATCTGTTGCCATAGTAAATGATTACCTAATTAATTTTAGTTTTAGGCGATAACTTTAGTTACAACACCAGCTCCTACAGTCTTACCACCTTCACGTATAGCAAAGTTTTGTTGATCTTCAAGAGCTACCGGAGCTACCAACTTCACTTTGAAAGTCGCAGTATCACCTGGCATAACCATTTCAGTACCCTCAGCTAGAGTCACATCTCCAGTTACGTCAGTAGTTCGGATGTAGAACTGTGGTTTATATCCAGTAAAGAATGGAGTATGACGACCACCTTCATCTTTTGAAAGTACGTATACTTCAGCTTCAAACTCAGTGTGTGGAGTAACAGAACCTTTAGCAGCCAATACTTGACCACGGTGCACATCTTCTTTTTTAGTACCACGTAGCAAGATACCAGCGTTGTCTCCAGCTTGTGCTTGGTCAAGTTGCTTATTAAACATCTCAACTCCAGTTACTGTAGTGGTAGTGGTATCTTTAATACCAACAATTTCTACTTCTTCACCCACCTTTACCTTACCTCGCTCTACACGACCAGTTACCACTGTACCGCGTCCTTCAATTGAGAAGATATCCTCAATTGGCATAAGGAAAGGCTTATCAAGTTCACGAACTGGCTCTGGGAAGTAAGTATCCATAGCATCAGCTAGCTCGATAACCTTATCACCCCATTCTGAAGATGGGTCTTCAAGAGCTTTAAGACCAGAACCTTTGATGATTGGAGCATTTTCTCCATCAAATCCATTAGCAGTTAGAAGTTCACGAAGTTCTTCCTCTACCAACATAATCATTTCCTCATCATCTACCATGTCACATTTGTTTAAGAAAACAATGATCTTTGGTACACCTACTTGCTTAGCTAGAAGTACGTGCTCACGAGTTTGAGGCATCGCTCCATCAGTTGCTGCCACTACAAGCACAGCACCGTCCATCTGAGCGGCACCAGTAATCATGTTTTTAATGTAGTCAGCGTGACCAGGCGCGTCAATGTGCGCATAGTGACGATTTGGAGTTTCGTACTCTGAGTGTGAAAGCGAAATAGTAATACCTCGAGCTTTTTCTTCCGGAGCTTTATCAATATCCTCAACAGCTTTTACGTTTGCTGTATATCCATTTCCACGAGCCTTAAGTGTATTAAGGATAGCGGCCGTAAGTGTAGTCTTACCATGGTCTACGTGACCAATAGTACCTACGTTTACGTGCGGCTTTGAACGATCAAATGCATCTGCCATATTAATCAATTAAAGTTAATTTATTAAACCCGCACACAGCCGCTTTTTAAAAAGCCGTGCTCAAGCGTTCATTCTAGGCGGCGCGAGAACAATCGCGCTTAGAATGGACACTTTAAGCGTGTGAAAGAGCAATACTATGTTCGCCCCACTTGCAGCCTTCAAAAAAGACTACGTGCAGTGCGAGCATAGTATCAAAGTCTGAGATATTTGCAAGACCGTATAACAGCACATTAAAAAAGCCCCGCGCCTTAGGCGCGGGGCTTTTTTAATGTGCTGTTATTTACAGACAGAATTATTCAACTCCTCTAGCTTTTTTGATTTCCATAGCCACGTTTGGTGGAACTACTTCATAGTGATCAAACTCCATAGTCATAGAGGCGCGTCCTTGTGTCATCGAACGAAGGATATTGGTGTAACCAAACATTTCAGACAACGGTACTTTGGCATGGACAATAGTTCGTCCACCCATTTCTTCCGACCCTTCCACTTGACCACGTTTAGAAGAAATATTTCCATTAATATCTCCCATGTATTCGTCTGGTGTACGAACCTCCACTTTCATAATTGGTTCAAGAATTACTGCGTTGGCCTTTTTAGCGGCTTCTTTAAAAGCATTGATACCAGCTAGTTTGAAAGCAATCTCGGAAGAGTCTACATCATGGTATGAACCATCAAATAATTCTACCGATACATCTTCCATCTTATAACCAGCCACCTGACCACGTGCCATAGCTTCTTTAGCACCTTTCATCACAGCCGGAATATACTCTTGTGGAATCACTCCTCCTTTAATATTGTTGATAAATTCAAAGTGATCTTCACGAGTTACGTTCTTTGGTACAGTTTCATCTTCAGCCAATGGTTCAAGTGGCTTGATACGAATTTTCACGTGACCATATTGACCACGACCACCAGACTGCTTGATATACTTATGCTCTGCCTCAGCTGATCCCTGAATAGTTTCGCGATAAGCCACCTGTGGTTGACCAATATTTGCTTCCACACCAAACTCTCGTTTCATACGATCAACAATGATATCCAAGTGGAGCTCACCCATACCAGCAATGATAGTTTCTAGAGTCTCTTCATCAGTTGATACTTTGAAAGTTGGGTCTTCATCTGATAAACGTTTTAGAGCAGTACTCATCTTTTCTTGGTCGTTCTTAGTTTTTGGTTCCACTCGCACTGCCACCACCGGCTCAGGGAAAGTAATTTGCTCAAGCACAATTGGGTTAGCTTCATCACACAAAGTATGAGAAGTTTTAACTTCTTTAATACCGACCGCTGCCGCAATTTCTCCGGCGTATACTTCTTCAATTTCAGTTCTCTTATCAGCTTGCAAACGCACGATACGTCCAACACGTTCTTTGTTACCGGTAGAAGCGTTCAGTATATATGAACCAGCCTTAACGGTACCGGAATAAACTCGGAAGAAAGCCAACTGTCCCACAAACTTATCGTCTTGTAGTTTGAAAGCCAAAGCACAGAAAGGCTCTTCATCTGAAGCACTTCTTGTAACCGCTTCATCTGTCTTTGGGTTGATACCTTCAACCGCTGGTAAGTCCACTGGTGACGGTAGATAATCCACTACCGCATCAAGCACTAACTGGACTCCAATATTTCGAAGAGCAGTACCGGTCATAATCGGGAATATTTCGTTAGCAATTACTGCTTTACGTAAAGTTTTCTTTAAATCTTCAAGAGTAGGTTCTTCTCCACCTAAGTACGCCTCCATCAAAGCATCATCGTGCTCTACCACACGCTCAATTAGTTCAGCTCGCCACTTTTTCGCTTCTTCCATTAGTTCAGCTGGGATCTCCTCTTCAGTTACATCCATTCCCATCTCACCACCAAAACGGTAGGCTTTCATTTGAATTAGGTCAACCACTCCACTTACACTATCCTCAGCTCCAATTGGTAATTGGATACGAACTGCTTTTTTAGAAAGCCGGTCATGAATTGATTTTACTGAAGCGTTAAAATCTGCCCCTAGTTTGTCCATCTTATTGATAAAACAAATCCGTGGCACACCAGCCTCATCAGCATAGCCCCAGTTGGTTTCGGTTTGTGGCTCTACTCCAGCCGCACCGTCAAACACTACCACCGCACCGTCAAGCACCCGCATCGACCGTTTTACTTCAGCGGTAAAGTCAATGTGCCCTGGAGTATCAATAATGTTGAAAGTAAACATTTTACTCTTATCCTTTCGATCCTCCTCCATCGTCTTTGACCAGTTACAAGAAATAGCCGCCGCGGTAATAGTGATACCACGCTCTCTTTCCTGTTCCATCCAGTCGGTTACAGTTGCTCCATCGTGAACCTCACCAATTTTGTGACTCATACCAGTATAGAAAAGTACACGCTCGGAAGTGGTAGTTTTACCAGCGTCCACGTGTGCTACGATACCGAAATTACGCATGCGTTCAATTGGAAATTCTCGTGCCATATTTTTTAATTATTTACTTATATATGTATAAACTGATAAATATAATAATCCCTTTCGTACCTAACCTCACTAATAAAAAGTGGCTGGAGAAAAGAAAAAGCCAAATAGGCTTAACGTCGATACTATACGGTATTTAGGAACATTCGGCAACTAGGGGTGGGCAAAGATAAAGTCCTTACCCACCCCTAGTTGCCGAATGTTCACAACAAAAAACCGGCGATGACTAAAGTCATCGCCTACTGGTTAAAATTATATCAAGCCGTCTTACCTTTAGCCTGACACTCGCCACAAGTTCCGCCACATTCACCATCACAGCTCGCTGGTATAACAATTGATATGCCGTCACCGTTTGGTATGTAAACGGATCCACTGTCACCGTATATTATCCTCATAGCAACCTCCTTTCAATTACTTAGGTAAACAAGATATTTTTGTCTGGAAAAGGTTCTCCGTCACGTCCTGGTATATTCACACTAACCTCCTGTTTTTTATTAATCACAAGGTCGAGCCTCAACTCTTCCAAATATAAATATATCACTTAAGTAATTTTTTTACTATAAAAAACTAAAGATTGATTAAATCTTAGAAATCTATTAGCTTATGTACATGCTAAAGAATAAAGTACAGCAATTTAGAAAGCGATTGAACCTAACTCAAGCTGATTTAGCTTTAAAGGTAGAGGTTACCAGACAGACTATAATTTCAGTGGAAAAAGAAAATTATGTACCGTCAGTACAACTAGCAATGAAATTAGCTAAAGTTCTAAAGACCTCGGTTGAAGATTTATTTTATGAGAGTAAAAAGTAATTATGAGTAAACATTTTTTATTTCCAATTTTTATCAGTTTAATGGCATTAGTTTTTTTAAATCCTGGTGACATCTTGATGCCCAGCATGCTGACTTACACTCTACTTGGACTTTTGGTTTTAGGATTAACTTTATATGGAGTTTTTATTTTTAAAGAGCAAGTTCGAGATGAACGAGAGGTAAAAGTTCGTTCATTCGCCCATCAAGTTGGTTTTTTTGTCAGTATGACAGGACTGGTGACAATAATTGCTTGGTACTTATTAACTAAAAATCATGTTTATCCGGAAATAATTATTCTTCTGGTTATCGTTACCTTAAGCAAAGGCTTGGCTTATTGGTACGGAGATAAGAATTTTTAGGGAATCACCACCCCATAAGAAAGGGCGCAGGCTTTAGCCCGCACCCTTTCTTATGGGGTGGTGATTTTATAACCGATTTATAACAACCCTATTTATCTTAGCAATTTCATCTAATTTATTAATAGCAAATTCGGTATTAATAAACGGCTTAGTATATTTTAAAAACTCTATCAACAAACCTTCTTTACCATAGCTTTTTTCATAATCAGCCGCTAAAAGTACTGCTTGAATTTTTTCTATATCATGGGTAAGAATAGCCGGCCGATCATAACCATCGACGTACCTTTTATACAAACTCAAAATCTTCTCACCATCCGGTATAGTCTGGCAGATTTCTTCCATTGCTATCAGTTCAGTTTCTCTTTTCTTTTTCTTTCTTTCAATAAAATCAGACTCATCCCCCATTATCACCACATCACCGGTAATCATTTCCGGCCAATCATGAATTTCAATCATAGCCAACAAATCAAAAAATTCCTGTTCGTCTAACTCTAAATCATTTTTATATTCTAAAGCCAATCTTTTAGCCGCCATTATATGCTCGGCAACAGTTTCTGGGTTAGGAATTTCCCACTGCACCCAACCGGTTCTAGGAATTTGGTCTAGAGCTACCCAAATATGCTCGGTGCCATTATTAAAAATTAAATCTTCACTTTTTAGATCCATATCATTAAATTATAACCTTTCTTTCAATTCTCTAATACTATTTTCTAACTCAGATAATTTTTCTTTTAAATCTTTCCGTTCCTTATCTTGTTTATCTAAATGACCATCGATTCTTTTAGTCGTATTATCATGCAAACCCTGCATAGAGTTTACAATCACACCAATCAAAAGATTTAGGGTAACGAAAGTAGTTACCAAAATAAAAGGCACAAAGAAGAGCCAAGCATACGTATACACCTCCATTACCGGACGAGCAATCCCTGATGACCAACTCTCCAAAGTCATGATTTGGAAAAGTGAAAACAAAGACCGGCCAATCGTACCAAACCACTCGGGAAACATCGCGCCAAAAAGCTTAGTCGACATTACCGCTCCGATGTAAAACAAAAGTAACAGTATAAAACCAATCACCGACAACCCCGACAGGGAATCAAAGAAAGCCTGCGTGACTTTCCGAAATTGTGGCACCACACTCAAAAGCCTAAGGATTCGTAATATACGTAAAGCCCGAAGAATAGAGAGGCCTTCGATAAACGGTAAGTACGAAACCCCAACAATAATAAAATCAAAGTTGTTCCACCCACTTTTGAAAAAAGCAGTTTTGTAAACAAACAGTTTCATACCAAGTTCAATAGTAAAGATACCGAGAAATAAAATATCCAGCCAACTCAAATACAAAGCGTACTCTCCACCCTCCTCCACAGTCGTTTCAAGACCCAACGTAACCGCGTTTAAAACGATAACTATTATTATCAATCTGGAAAACCACGTTGCCTCCACAATTTTTAAAAATTTCTCTCGCATAACATGTAATAGATATAGGTTACTGGTAAGCAACCTTTTCTGCAAGAGATTCCTAAATTAAAAGGGGGTAAAAAAAATAGAATAAATATATGATTTAAAAAAGTAAAACGCCATATAATTGGCGTTTTTAATCGGGTTAATAATTACTGACTTGTAGTGGCAAATTTTTTTAACTGAGTTATGAAACAACCCCAGTTTTTAGGTTCTATGTATATACCTTTATTTCGTTCTTGTCTCATTGGTATAAGGCGCTGATTTCTTGGTTTTATTTTACCTACAATAAATTCAAGTAAATATTCTAAATCATAATGAAATACCTGTGTAGTTTCGGTATTTTGTAAAGTAACTATTTCATTATTACAAAGAGTGATTTTACAACCACAGCAATCAACCGGTTTTTTTGAAATTACAGAACTACTATTACACATTATTAATCTATCCTTTCATGTTAAATTAAAAAACTGTATTCCACTGTGATGGTACAACAAAATTTAGAAATTGAAAACCCATGAGGCGGGAAAGAGCGACCTTAGGTCGCCCTTTCCCGCCTCATGGGTTTTTACTCTCATCTACCTTAGACCAAAATTCGTCCACATCTTTTACTTATGTTTTTTTGCTAGATCCAGCACCTCATCAATTCGTATCTTTTCCACAAACTCAGGGACATGAGATACCAAAATCATCGTCCCTTTGTAGTTATGCAAAGCTTCAGCAATCACCGGAATGTGTCGGAAGTTTATGTGATTGGTCGGCTCATCTAAAATCAATAATCCTGGACCTTCCATAGTGAGTTTAGCAAAAGCTACTAAACCTTTTTGTCCTTCTGATAAATTTCCTACTTTTATCTTCATTACATCACCATAAAGAAGAAAGCCGGCAGCAATGGAACGCATTTTTTCTTCTAATTTTTCTGGCATTGAATCCATTAAAGTTTCAAAAACAGACTTATCAAATTCTAAGTTAGAAAAATCTTGACGATAATAACCAATCTTCACTCCTTCGGTTATATGCTCACCTTTAGCATGACCGGAAGCCAATTTTTCCAAAAGTGTAGTCTTACCAATTCCGTTTGGACCGATTATTTGCCAATGTTGACCACGCTTTAGAACCAAGTCACACTCTACTTCTTTTGGTTCATGATTTTTAATTACTTGATAAGAAGTAAGTTTTACAACTTCTAGCGGCACATCGTCTAAAGGTTCTATGGTAAACGGTCTAATCGCTTTATCTTCGCGTCGAACATCAACTTTGTTTTCCTCTGCCTCTTCTATTTCATCACGCATACGCTTAGCCACCAGACGCATCTTTCCACCCTTACTGGCAAAATAGTTTACTTTCTCTTTATTCTCTTGAATCTCTTTAGCCAATCTGGCATTTTCTCTTTTTTCCTTTTCTACTTGAGCAGCGATTTCGCGTACTACCGCATGATAGTTACCATTATACTGTTCAACTTGTCGACGTTGTGTATTTAAGTAAAGCACGCCGTGGGTAAACGAGTTTAAAAAATCAGCGTCGTGAGAAATTACCAAAACAGTTTTATTGTATTCTTTTAGAAATTGGGTTAAATGCTCAATCCCCGCCACATCCAAGTTGTTAGTTGGTTCATCCAAAAGCAGTACATCAGGATTTTGAATCAAAGCTTGCGCCAAAAGCAAACGAGCTTGTTGCCCGCCGGAAAAGCTACCAATTATTCTATCTTTAAAAGTTTCCTTGGCTTTTTCAGTAGGAGTCAAGTTTACTACTTCCAGTACTTTATCGATTCGCGGATCGATATCATAAATTTTTTCGGAAAAACTTTTCTCAAAAAAATCTCGCACAGTTAAAACAAGTTCATCACGTGGAATAATTTGTCTAGCGATGGCTATAGTAGTACGCGGTTCTATGTTTATGTCACCTTCGTCCGGCTGATATTCTCTGGTAATCAGTGAGAAAATAGTACTTTTGCCGGCACCGTTTTGACCCATCAGAGTCATTTTGGCTCCACGACGCACCACAAAACTAGCTTCTTGTAGTATTGGTCTGGTGGCATTGTATTCGAAAGTTACATCTTTAAAAACAATAATCCCGCTATTTTTTGACATAGACGAATACCATACACTATTTTTACTCGCAATGTAAGGGATTATTTTTCTTTATCCTCAAAGCCCCATTGCCAACGTGGTTTTTCACCTTTTTTGTAAGCAATACGAAGAAAGGTAAGAGTGAGTAAAGTTACCGGTAAAAAAAGTGTAAATACTAATTCCTTACCAGATGAATTTTCATCTATCGTTAGAGCAAATAAGATTACCAAAATCACAAAAACCCCAGTCACCGCCCAACCTTGCCAAGTAGCCGGAGTCCAACCCCAGCCATAAACCTTCCGCTTAAACCAATAACCTTCAGGATTATCTTTTAGATATTCGATGTATTTTTTAAAAATATTCATACGTAATCAAAAAAATTATTTAAGTACTTTTAATTATATTGTAAATTAATCATTTTATAGTATAAATTAGAAAATAGATCATTGAAAATTTTACGGAGGAATTATGAACGATACATGGGCTGTATTTGCATTAATATCAGCTTTTGGCCAGGCCCTATCATGGGCAATTAAAAAGAAAGTCATTGACGGCCAAGGTGTAAATGTGACACTGGGAGCAGTAGCGTATAGCTCTGCTACACTATTGTTCATTATTGGTCTAGTATGCTTCGAAAGACCTTGGGTATTTAACGACTTTTCAAACAGATTCTGGATCTCAGCCTTATATTCTATAATTGCAAATATAATAGCTTCTTGGTGTGCGTTTAGAGCACTAGAGTCTAAAGTAGATTTTAGTTCTCTAATGCCATTAATTTCACTGACTGCACCAATAATTATTCTACTTGAATTCTACTTTAACAAAACCTTACCTAATAATGAACAATTAATAGGAATCGGAGCGGTAGTTGTGGGCGGGATAATTTTTGGACATAAGACATTTAAAAGAAACCTTGGAGCATATTTATTTTTTTCAATAACATTAATTTCATATTCGTTTTCTTCAACCTATATGGGTATTATGGTTAACGAATCTAATGGTTTGAGCATGTTTCCAAACGTTGTGTTACACGGAGGTATAGCTGTTGGTTTTATTTTTTTATTTTTCTTTTCCAAAGAAAAAGCTATTTTTAGAAAAATAGCCCAAACCGGTAAAATTAAAAGTCTTTTGACAACAATGATACTTACTGGTATAGTAATAGCAGCTCTAGAAAACGGTCCTACTATACTTGCTCTTAGAGACGCTACTGCAAGTGAAGTATTTAGTATAAAAAGGCTTATGCCTATTTTTGCCGTTGCTATAGGATATTGGTATTTCAAAGAAGTTAATATAACCAAGAAAATGATTCTTGGGACAGTGCTTATGGTAACTGGGGCTATTGTAATTACTTTGTTTAAGCAATATTGACCAAATTTGGTTTTATAGTCTTATGTTTGGTCGGTATTTGCAAAAATTCTGATGTAAATAAACTTTTACGGAGGTAACGATGGAGATTCAAATCAATGAAAAACCAAACGGTTTTGTTGAGGTTGTCCAAAAAGGAGTTTTGGGGATGAGTGTGACAACAGTCATACCGCCGGACAGGATGGAACTTCGAAATATCATGAAAGATCCACTTGGCAATGAGGTTAGACTAACCCATTCCCGAGAAGCCCACTGGCAAACAGCTCATTCACATATCGGTATAAAAGAACATTACACTGTTCTTTATGGATGGATTGCTATAGCTACCATGGTTGGTAAAAATAATTTCAAAATTGATTTTATAGTAAGCCAACCAAATTCTTTAGCAAGAAGAACGCTGGATACAAAAGAATCACACAACGTTTTTCTACCTAAAGGAGCGGTTATATCAGTCACCAAAGAAGGTGTACCTGTTCCTAACAAACAGGGCGATGACTGGTATGACGACAAAGCCCTCGATGGTTTGTTAAGAGAGGTGACTCTGGAAAGCCTTATGGCCAAGGCGAATAATGACGGAATTCAACTTGAACGTGAATTTCCGACACCAAAGTTACCAGAAAGCACTCCAAGAGAAATTCTTAAATTTCTTTAGTTGAAATCACGGTCTATGCACTATTTAATTGCATAGACCGTTTTTATAATTAACATCAACACAATCAGCATTGTATAATTACAATATATATATGAAAAAGGAATTGGATTTGGTAAAAGAATTTCATAAAAAAATTCAATCTCCGATTGAAGTCAAGCCAATCATACCAGAAAAAGACCGGACCGATCTTAGATATCGATTGATAAAGGATGAGTTGGAAGAATATCAAAAAGGAGTAAATAACAAAGACTTGGAAAATATCGCTAAGGAATTAGCTGATATTCTTTTTGCCACTTACGGAACTATTTTAGAACATGGACTACAAGATAAAATGGAAGAGATTTTTGCAGAAGTGCATCGCTCAAACATGAGCAAAGATTATGGTAAATACAAAGCAGTGAAAGGTAAGGATTATGTAGAGGCGGATATCAAAAAGGTGTTGGGCGAGAAAAAATAAAATGAGGGGCGACCATAGGTCGCCCCTCATTTTATTTTTTCTCGCCCTTATCCTTCTTTGGTTTCTTCTTTTCTTTGCGCATGTCTTTACCTTTAGCCATATTTAAGAAATTAAAATCTTAATAACCTCACCACAATTATATCACTCAAGTAAATTAATTAGCAAAACGAACTGGTATTTCAAGTGCATCATCATGTTCTGGCAAATCTGAAGGGTTATCTTTTTTAAAAATAAGTGTACCCTTTTTCATAAAGTCAGGATCACCATCGTTATATGAACTAACAAAATTAAGCTCACCGACAAAAGCCACAAAATCTTCCGTCATCCAGTCACTTTGTGCGGTGGCAAAACTTTCAGCAATTATTTTACCATCCCAATCAGTTAAGATTATTGGAAAACTTCCCTCAAAAAACCAATATCCCCTGGCCTCACCATTTACCACAAGCGGGCTATTTATGGTTACATTTGGCCTTGGCGACGCCACTTTTATTAAATCAACTTTTGAATCAATATGTGCTTGTACATCATCATCAATCGACGGCAACTCCGGACAAACGAATTCACAGTTCGGTCCGGTACGACCCACAAACGAACCGTCTGGACATTGCATAGCATCCATCGTACAAGCCACTTGCTCATCGTTGATTTGATTTATTTGTTTTTCATTTTTATTAATAAATAAACTAGCTAAGCCAGCCAAAACAGCAATGGCTAAAAATATATAAATTGCTTTTGTCATATTTTTTAATTATAACAGCCTTATGATGAGCTAACCAATATAAAAGCGAGGCAAGCTAAAGCTTGCCTCGCTTTTACTATTAAGTCAGCTCATCTCTCCAACCTTCTTCAAAGCTACCACATACATACTTTCCGCCCAACCTAAAGGAGTATTATCATTCGGCTTGTTAGTGTGTGAATAGTATAATTCCGGCACTAAACCATCTTCAGTCACCGTTGCTTTAGCTTTTCGTAAATAGTAGTAAGCTTTTTCTTTTTCACCTCGTTCAGCATAGATAATAGCCAACCACGAAAGACCAAAACACCACTCCGCTTCTTCACTATAACCATCTTCATTATGATTATAGTAACGATCAAGTTTATAACGAATCACCCCTTTATCACGAGTTAGATGATACTCAACATTACGCAATATCTCTAAAGACTCTTCTTCAGTCGTAACTGCAAATGGATAAATAAGGGAAAGTAATGCTAAATCAGCAAACTTAGAAACTGATTCTCTGGGTAACAAAGACCGCAAAGATTCTTCACCATTTTTAATAGCAACTTCTGGAACCTGTAGCCAATCCAACTGAGTAGCTTTTTTTAAAGCTGCCACACATGACCCAACCGATGAAGCATGTACTTCCATATTTTCTTCCCAAATACCATTATCAGCATCATGCCAATACTCCAAAGCTACTAAATAGTCAATGATTTTTTGCACCATCTCTCTTTCCTCGTCAGTCTCTATAACACCAACGTTTCTAAGTTCCAGCTCAACCAAAATATTCAAAACCTCTCCCACCGCATCATTTTGACTATTACCCCACTCTTCCCAATATTCTTCAAAAGTTTCCGGATGAAAACGAGCATGAATATACTGCCAAGTTTCATGTGGTTTATTCTCAATTGCCCAGTTAATTTTTTCTTTATGCTTAACAAAAACAGTCAATAATGCCTTAGCTGCTTTTTGTACCACCTCCAACTCTCCAACCTCCAAAAACCCCAAAGTCATAAAATAAATGTCTCGCAACCAAGCTTTATCATAACCAGTTTCTACATCATGAGCTGAAGCAGTAAAAACACCAGACGGTTTTTGTAGATTCCTTACTACATCAAGGTGTTGTTTTATTTCTTTATCAAAATCAAAAGAAGACATAATAACAAAAAGAACTTATATAAATTAAGAATTAAGCTTACCCCACTCTTTTTCAGCATGTTCAACAATGCAAGTAAGGGGTGGTAAGTTATCTTCTACTTTACCAGATACGGTTGGATAATAACTTCTAAGCTCAGCATATAAAGAGACAGTTTTCTCATAAGCTATAAATAGAGCATGCAGCTTAGCTACCGCTTGTTCCGCTCGATAACTATCTTTTTCTTTAAGCTCATCATACAATTCCTCCACCACCTCACGGTTTTGTTGTGAAAAAGCTACCATACAATCTTCAGCCGAAGTCAGAGCGTACTCACGTCCATGTGACACAAAAGTTTGCTTTAACTGATCGGGGAAACGCTCGTTCAAAAAACCCAACACTTCTTCCATTGCTTCTTGTCGTTGTTTTTCTACCAAAGAAATTTTTTCTTCACCACCCTTTTGTTCTTGTTTATTAGTTGGTACTTTTTCCATGATTAAATTTACTCATACAGATTGTATCACGAAATATAAAAACAACTGAAAACAAAGCTTGCTAAAATGTCTTATTGATAATATCTTTACGTCAGAAGTTACCAATCATCTTTTCTACAGGAGGTTGTCATGAACCAAGCTGAGGCTTTTAGAAATTTGTATTACAAAACTCTTGAAGGAAATATTATTTTAAACTGTATTGCACTTTCCATAGCAAACAAAGTCCATTCAAGTAAAATATTGAGAGATATTAAAGGTTTATCTAATTTGATAACTTACATAAAACAACTACTGGAAAACCGAAAAAGAGCCAAAACCAAATTGGAACATGTTTCAAACAACGATTACTTAAAATCAATTTTTGACAATGCAGTGATAAATAATCTTTGTAGCGGTTTTTACATAACCAAACTACAAAACCTGATGAAAAACAACAACCTTACCGATCTTTTAGATGATTTAATTGAAAAGTGTGAGTCATTAGAGATAGATATCTCTATAATAAAGGATCGCTTAAAGGAAAATAATTACACTCATAATGTCGGTCTGGAGTTTGAAGAAAATTGGCTAGAATTTTGTGCTTATATCAAAATTATTCATGTAATAACCGATCTAATACACAAAGAAAATGCCGTCACCAAACCAAAAGCTAAACCGTCATTATTGACATTAAAAAAACCAGGTGGACAAACCACCTAAAAATTTGCAAGCCTCAGATTAACGAGGCTTGTTTTATTCCTTTATCTTTTAACATCAAACTTGCATAAACTACAAATTACCTGTTATATTCACACTAGCACAGTCATTTAACAAAGGAGAAGAAAATGAATAATTGTTATCGCTGTATTTTATCTTTACAAAACTATTTTATAGAATTACAAAACCTATATTATATAGTATTGGCCGCCCACAACCATTACTTAGCTGAAGGAGCAAATAAGTTGAACAGTGACCACTTCTGTGAAAAAGTTAAAGCTAAGTTAGAACAAAGTAAAATTTCACTAGACAACTTACTTGGGTATAAATTAACTATACTTGGCAACCTAAACAGACTTGGTAATTTTGGTGTAGTTGCTAAAACTCAAAACTATATTAAAAGCTACGAAGACTGGGAAGAAGTTTTAAGTCAAATGAATAAGGGGAAAATTTCACCGGTGTTTGCCGGTCTTAGAAATGAAATAGTACTATTAGAAACATTGTTTTGTAAATTGTATGATGAATATTCTACTTTTACGACTACCGGTGGCGATAGCATCAGCCAAACCTCATTGGTACTGGGAACAAAAATTGAGAAGATTATGTCAATCATTAAAATAATCCGTCTCATGTATGAGTTGGTCGAAAATTCTAAAGATGGTGATGTTAAATTGGAGTTTATTGGAAAAACAAAAACCTTCCAAACGAAAAGTAGTTCACAACAGCGTAGTTTACGACTTCGTCTTGTAAAGTAAGAGTAAGTAAAGTTATAAACCACGGTTTTAGTAAGGCCGTGGTTTTTTATTATTAAAAACTAGCTTGGCTTGACACAAACTATTTATATGCCAAAATGCCCTTGGCAACAATTAACTTAGTTATTTGAAAAAGGAGAATGGTATGAAAAAGATACCGAAACCAATTGATTATGAAAAAATAATTAATAGAGCAACACATAGCTTTACTTACAATCCGTTAGACTTTAGTCAAAAACTTGGTCTAAAACTTATCGAAAGTGACTATACTGACCAAAGAAAAAGAAAAGCGATTGCTTCAGCCTTGGCTTTTTGGCAAACGCTGGATTTTGATTCTGCTTTTTATAAAAAAATGGCAGACACTCGTAATCCAAACAAGAGAAAATGGCAAAGCTTTGATCATAAAGATTTTGACGAAGTAGTTAAAGAAACAGTTGAAATTAGACAATCATTTCTAAAACCAACTGAAAGTAAGGTTGAGAAATATACTCAAGTAATATGTTTACTTTTTCTTTTGCCCGATGAAGTTGTGCGCAAGTGGCTTTATCACTATAATGTTGATTTTCAAAGTCGAGAAAGTTTCTTACGAAGGTTAACTGATGAACAATCTGCATCACTAGTAAATCATTGGGAGTTGTTACAACAAGGGTGTGAAGTAAAAAATCTACCCTGCTTCTCAGAAGGCATGGCAAATAAACTATGGAAACTCCTTGGAGTTTCTTACACATTTGCTGCCAAGTTTAGTCCAAAATCAGCCTTAGCTTATGATTTTTTTGGCGGTATTGGTTACCAAAAATATCCAAGCATAAAAACTGATGAACAAGATGATGGTAAGATAATAAAGAAATTCTTTAAAGGAAGAAGTTTCTGGCAAGTGATTTCTGATTATTTTGTAAAACCAAAAACCGCACTTAAAACAGAGAAAGACATGCTTGAAAGTGGTTTTGAGGTAAATCAAGAGTGTGGCTGGTACTGGGTGCTGTACAAAACAATGTTTAGTAACCGCTACTACCGCACCGATAAAGAAGTACAGTTGGGTAGAAAAATTTGCCCAGGTGTATATGCCACTTTTATCTTTTGGTCTACCTTACTATTTATCTCACCGATAAGTCTTATGTCTGGTTTGGCTCTTGGTCATTATCTAAACAGCGCTTGGGCAATACCATTTTTGAGTATAGGTATGATAACCCCCAGTGTGCTAGTCAGCATTCTATTTGCTGAACTTGGTTATGCCATACTAAGATTTGTAGAAAAAAAATTTCCGGTGATAAAACAGTATGTAACAAAGGTTGTCGATCTATACGACAAAGACTATGTAGAACACCTACAAGTCACTGTTGGTTTTGTTTTTGCAGCTTTTGTTTTATGTGGTTTAACAATTTTAGTTTATTGGGCCGGATCATTTTGGGCAATCTTTTGGTTTATTTTTGGTTTTTTAGCAATTACACCATATTGTCTAAAACATGAGACACTGAAATTCTGGCAAACACCTTTGGTAGGGAAAATTGTACCAATCAGCTTTATATTGTCGCTAACTTGGGATTATATATCCTTAGATAAGATAATATTCTATATTGGTTATGTTTTCTCACAGATTTGGCTAGAGATTTGGAAGATAATCTTTAACACAATAATCTTGATTTACGACAATTCAATCTTTTTAGCAGCCAGTATTATATTTCTTTGGGGTTTTGGTCTTATTTATGCTTACTCTTATATTTTATTCAAAAAATATGACGAGTTGATGAAAGATAACCCAAAAGTGGCTAAAATCATGACCAGTGCGCTAGAAAAACTAATTGTTATTGGCTTACCTATAGTAGCTTTACTGTATATGTACAGAATATCGACAATATTAGATCTATCAGATGTCATTATAGTTACATCTTTCTTGATAGCTTTTATCTTTATCATGCGATACATCATAAGAAAACTTGATGTTAGCAACTATGTGTTTGATGAATTGCTGGCAAAAGAAATTGATTCTCTGAGAGAATCTAGTGTGGAAATAGACGATAAAGTCTTACACTCAAATTTGCTAGCAGCTTCATTTTATCTAGACAGAAATAATAGCGATGTAATAACTTCTATATTAGATAAAACTAAAAGTAAATGGTATCAATTAAGAAAGTGGGCTATCCACGCCATAAGCAAGGCGAATAATAGTGACGAATTAAAAAACATAGAAAAATTCGTTGATTCTTACACTGATAGTATTAGCGATAGTTATCTTGGCTATATTATATACGACGAAGCTGTTAATCTTTTACTAGCCGGAAAGCTAAATAAGGATTCATTTCACAAACTTGAATCTGAGTTATTTCGCAGAAAAAGAGAGCAGTACGAAAAATGGCAAAAGCTACAAGAAATACCAGGTAAAATAAAGACATTCATAAGTGGATTATGGTTAGTAGAAATTATTGTTGCCGTTTTTACTGTTATCAAAAATTCACTTAAAGGTATATTTCTTTATATCGTTGGTCTTTTTGTATTATTTTATGGTTTTTATCGAGATCGTTGTCCGCTATCACCAAGCAAGAAGATTGGCGATATCAAGTGATTATTTTGTTCTTTCTTGTCCTCGCACCATCGGTGTGAGGACTTTTATTTTATTTAAATACTTATTTTTTTGTTTTTATTTATGTTTTATTTGTGATTAACCCAAACCATAAAAAATCTAACCTGCCAATTATTAAATGCAATTTTCTATGGCAAAATGCCAAACAGCAATATTTGTAGTTTTTTAAAACAGTAGTTATTTGAAAAAGGAGAAAGAACAATGTCTACTGAAGGAAAAATAATGGTAGTAATTGCGACATCTGACATAGACGAGTCAAATGAAGTTGCAAACGCCATTCAAGGTCCACAAATTGATGTAAAAGCAACCTGTCCGAAAAATGGACTAAATGGTTTATTAGGATCTCTTAAGGTAGCTTTTATTAAAACAAGAGTAATTATATTGTCTACCGATGTTT
This sequence comes from Minisyncoccota bacterium, assembly GCA_041389025.1. Taxonomy (GTDB): domain Bacteria; phylum Patescibacteriota; class Minisyncoccia; order Phycocordibacterales; family UBA918; genus OLB19. The sequence continues at coordinate 332,101 of JAWKSP010000001.1, read as the reverse complement.
TTGAAGAAAAAAGTATAAACATTATTAGTACTGTAAAAGCTCTTAGAAGTGGTTTTCCTAAACTCATTATTGTTGTCTATAGAAATGTAAATGACGACGGTGACTGCTTTTCTGTGGACATCAAATCTGCAGGAGCTAATATAGTGACAAGTATTCAAGCTGGTGATGAAATTAAAATTCGCGGCATAGTATACAAGCAACTTGATTTAGCGGAAGAAGAAGTTGTAATCAAATCATCAGAAACTAAACCTGTTACCACAGAAGATTGTGAGGAAGAAGCTGATTGCAATAATGTTACTTCTGAAGAAATTGAGTTTGTTACTGATAATGTCGACACAGAAGAGTTACCTGAAGAATCTTATACAGATAACCCACCTGAAATCGACAATGGAACTCCAAACAAAACGACAAATGATACAGGGCTGACAATCACTCAATTACTACAACCTATAAGCGTTAGTAAAAAGGATGAACCAAAAACTGATGACAAAACAGCTGTTGGGGAAGAGGAACCGGATGCTGGTATTCAAGACACAACCATCAACGAGACAGAGGTGTTGTTAGAACCAGATAAAAGTGCTAACAACCTGACGGAGAGCGATTGTTCAGACAACTTATCTGAAAATAACTTTGGTTTAAGTACTGAAACAGTATTGGCTTTGGTTGAACTAGCAAAGGTTGGAATACGACAGATTGAAGCTAATCTTTTACAACAAACTTCCACTGCAAATTCAGCTAATAGTGATGATGGTTACACACAAAGTAATACCGTCACCAAACCTGAAACTGTAGAAAGTGACGAAACATCAGATGTCACCACCGAAACAAAACAGGCAGCAGCAGAAAACAACAACTCTGACAAAGCTGTACCAAGACTTGAAAGGGTGCAGATATCGAGAGTGAAATATGAAGTAACTGTTAAAGGCTATAAAATTACCCTAACCAAGCAACAATTAGAAGTGTTAGATATCCTTGTTGCCCAAGACGGTAAATATCTATTTGCTGGTGAAATCTCTAAAAAACTAGAAGGTGTAAGCGCAGCTTCTGTTAGTCAACGTATTCTTGCCTTAAGAAAAGCGCTGGATAATACCTGCCGTGGCTTAAGTAATTGCATAGATTCAAGTTCTGGACGCGGCTATAGGTTTATTGAAAATGATAAGTAGAGTTTTGTTTTTTACGGCTGTGGTTTTTATTTATAAAAACCACAGCCGTTTTATTTGATATTAAAAAACAAAAGAGGCGCACCCGTAGGGTGCGCCTCTTTTGTTTTAACTTCAACCTGATTTCTACCAAGCAAAGTGAGCAAAAGCTCGGTTGGCTTCCGCCATCTTGTGAGTATCCTCTTTCTTCTTCACTGCATTACCCTCTTCTTTGGCCGCCAACTTAAGCTCAGAGGCCAACGCTTTGTGCATCGGTACGCCATTTTGCTTGCGAGCACCCGCGATAATCCACCGCAAAGCTAAAGCCATACGACGCTCCGGACGAACTTCCCGTGGCACTTGGTAGTTTGCTCCACCCACCCGACGTGAACGCACCTCCATTTGTGGACCAGCGTTTCTAACTGCGGTATTAAATATTTCTAACGGATCACCACCATCTTTAGCGTTTTTGATTTCTTCAAAAGCGGCATAGACAATTTTGCGAGCAGTCTCTTTTTGACCACGAAGCATGATGTAGTTAATCAATCTCTCTACATCAACTGATCCGTATATTACATCCGGTTTTACCACTGGACGATTTTTGATTGGACGTCTCATAATTCTTGTAATTGATTCTTAAAATATTGCTATATTTAAAAATGAGGAGTTTTGACATTCTTCATTCTTCGCATAATTTGATTCCGAAGCTAACTTAGCTTGAATCGCGTCATATAATCTATAGCGAATATAAACTATTAATTTTAATTTTTTGATCTTAAACTTATGTAAGATTTATTTTAAATAGTTGAAAATTGTTTCTGAACGAGACGTGTGAAGAAAATAATGTGAAACGTACTAGTTGTACGATAAACATTATTTTACTGAAGCACAACAAAGTTCAGGAACAATTTTAACTATTTAGGGCGCTTAGCACCGTAACGTGATCGCCCCCGACGTCGTTCATTTACACCAGTGGCGTCGTACTTACCACGCACCACAGTGTATTGAACACCAATGTCTTTTACCCGACCACCACGGACTAGCACCACTGAGTGTTCCTGCAAGCTGTGCTTGATACCAGGGATGTAAGCAGTGATTTCTTGACCGTTACTTAAGCGAACACGAGCAATCTTTCGAATCGCTGAGTTTGGCTTACGTGGAGTCTTAGTAGTAACACGAGTACAAACACCACGCTTAAATGGTGAATCGTAATCATTTGGTTGATTCTTGATCTTGTTAAAACCAGATCGCAAAGCACCAGTCTTACTCTTTCGAGCTGGGTCACGTCGCTTCTTTTTTGTTAATTGTTTTATTGTTGCCATAAAGCTCGAATACAATACTATAATTAGCTTTTTTTGCAACTATCACTTCAATATCACCCCAAAAATTCTGAAAAAAAATTACTTAAAATAAAACTATCGACGAACCAACCAGCAACTCAGTCAAAAATAAGGTTAATTTAGTTAATGGTGGAGCTAGAAAAACAATAAAAACAACAATAACCAAAACAAAACCAAAAGCGATATTTCGTTCAAACACAAATCTAAATTGCTCGTATTTCATAGCTAAAGAATAAGGCAGTAACCGCGGTAGAATCTTTGACCCATCGAGTGGTGGCAGAGGAACCAAGTTAAAGAAAGCTAAAAATATATTCATTACAATAATCCAAACTGATAGATAAACAAAAGTGTCCGATAAACTTAAAACATCAGCCATTCTAACCAAGACAGCAAAAATAACTGCAATGACAATATTAGCCAAAGGACCGGCCGCCGCTACAATCGCTTCGCCCCACTTTTGATTGATAAAATTATAAGGATTATAAGGTACTGGCTTAGCCGCTCCAAAAATAAAATCTGCTTGACTAAATACTAATAAAGCAGGAATTATAACCGACATTAAAGGATCAATATGTACTAAAGGATTGGCAGACAGCCGACCTTGCAAGCGAGCAGTGGGGTCACCAAGCCAGTTAGCCGCATAACCATGCGCCATTTCGTGCAAGATAACTGAAATAATAAGAGCAACCAATAAAGCGATATCAAATATTTCCATATTATGACTATAATACGTAATTATGAATATTTTTCAAAGTTTTTTTACCAAAAATATTAATTTAAATAATTTGCCACACAAATACTTGCAATCTTAGTAATGCGTGTTAGTATAGCCTCACTTAAATCAACATATTATTTATGGCAAAGAAATGCGACATCACCGGCAAAAGAACACAGATTGGGGGTAAATACTCAAACCGCACTCGAGCGACTCAGTTTAACCCATCCGGAAAAACCAAACGAGCACCAAATCTACAAAAAAAGCGTGTTTATGTACCAGAACTTGATAAGACTGTGACCATAAACGTATCAACTAAAGCTCTTCGTACCATCGCTAAAAATGGTGCTTACAAAACTTTAAAAGAAGCTGACTTGGTGTAGTAGTGAAAAAATAATAAAATTGCCCCGCCGTCCTAGGACGGCGGGGCAATTTTATTATTTTTTCAACCACACCTCCTTTCCATCACTTTCAAACACGATTGTTCCACTTTCTACCGTACTTAATATTTCTACTTCCGCTTTTTCTACTTTTTCTACAACCTCACTATTTGGATGTCCATAGCGATTATCCTTACCGGCTGAAACCACCGCATAATCTGGATCAACTGCCTTTAAAAAACTATCAGCCGTGGAAGTTCGTGAACCATGATGACCGAGCTTTAAAACTTCACTCTCTAATTGTGTTCCATAAGTATCGACTAAATAATTTTCAATACTTAAAGGAGCGTCACCAGTCAACATAAAACTAACCTCACCATAAGTTAACTTTACTACTATTGAAGAAGTGTTACTTTCCAAATCACTAACTTCCCCCAAAGGTGACAACACCACTAAAGAAACTTCTTTACCAATTTCTATAACCTGCCCCGCTACCGCTCGCTTTACTATAGATTCTTCCAAACCAACCATATAATCAAAAGCATCAGACACAGTTGTATCATTTTGATTATCAGTTAATAAAATATTTTTGATTTCATACCGACCAAGCACATCTACTAAACCACCAATATGATCTTTGTCAGGATGAGTAGCTACCAACAAATCAATGTCACGATCTAAAATTGGCATTTGTCGACCAAGCTCCCTCAACACAGTGTTACTCGGTCCGCCATCAATCAAAATCTGCACTCCATCTGGTGTTTCAATAAAAATCGCATCCCCTTGCCCCACATCGAGAAAAGCAACAGTGAGTAAAGCAGGAGAAGAAAGTGAAGAAGTGGCCGCGCTCCGCGCGGCCACTTCTTGCCCCATCATTCCAAGAGAAGAAATATTTCCAGCCACCAATCCACCAACCAAAATAACCAATACCAACAATCGTTTAACAACATCATTCATCAAAATGATTATACCCGATATAAAAAGTCTGTCGTTACTTTAGGTCTTGTGTGTTAAAATTTATTAAATAAAGTAATAAGTTATTTTAATTTTTTATATGCACTACAAAGCCAAACAATTTAACATCCCTGAACTAGTCGGTATCAGTCAAGAAACTATTACCAGCCATCTTGGCTTGTATCAGGGTTACGTGAAGCACGTAAATCTAATCAACGAAAAAATCAAAGCTTTTAGCAATGACATGGAAAATAATAAATTTGCTATTGCCGAGATGCAGAGACGGCTGGGTTTCGAATTTTGTGGTATGCGCAACCACGAATATTATTTTTCTCAATTTGAAAATGGACCAGAGTCACTTAAAGACAGTGAACTCAAAAGTATGATCGAGAAGCAATGGGGTAGTGTCGAAAATTGGTACAATGAATTTGTAAGAATCGCCACTACTCGTGGAGTTGGTTGGGCGATGTTGTACATCGATAGACAAACTGACCAATTGATACACACTTGGGTAGACGAGCAACATATGGGGCAGCTAGCTGACTTAGACATAGTATTGGCTCTCGATATGTGGGAACACTCATACATGCGTGACTACTTACCGAGCGCTAAAAAAGACTACGTCACCGCCTTCTTTAACAACTTAAACTGGGAAGTGGTGGCTAATAGAGTGTAAAAAAAAGAAACAACACCATAAAGGGGCGGAAGACAAAGTCTTCCGCCCCTTTATGGTGTTGTTTCTCACTTAAAAAATATCGGTAACTCTTCGCTTTTTTTAGCGGGCGACTTCGTCGCCCGCTCCTCCACCACCTCCCTCCCTTCCATCCCCATCTCATCCTCCTCCTCAATTACCCAACCAGAAACATCCTCGTTGCTTTTTTCGTTACTTTCAGAAACACTCTTCTTATTCTTCACCTGAAATGAAAAATCATATTTTTGATGCAACCACCACAAAGTCACTCCTAAAAATACATAGGACAAAACCACCCAAACAAAAGAAAAACTAGGGACAACCTGCGCCGAAAACGGCAATTCCGCAAACCACAACGCTACACTATTTATATATGTAAGCGACCAGTAAGTTGGATAGGCTAATAACAACGACAACTTATAAGAAACAAAACCAATCATACCGGTAGCAAAAGTAAGAAACATGGCTATTGGCACCATCGGCAATACCAAAAGATTTACCAAGACCGACACCAACGAAAACTGTCCTATTTGATAGAGCAGAAGCGGAGTAACCGCTATTTGAGTGGCAACAGTGGCCACTACAAACAATTTCCAATTTACAAAATTTCTAAGACCAGCAAACCCCTTATCCAAGACCGGAGCAATCAAAATCAATCCCAAAGTCGCCAAAAACGAAAGCTGGAAACCGACATCATAGACGAGAAGAAAAGGATTAATAAAAACCATTACTACACCAGCCAAAAGCAAGGCTCTGAGTACCAAATAAATTCGCCCGAGTGCCATCGCCAACAAAAGCAATCCGGCCATTATACTGGCCCGTACCACCGTAGCTGACAGACCAACCAAAAAAGCAAAAGACACCACTGCCAACACTCCAAATACCGCTCGCCAAAAACGTGACAAAAAGTAACCGAGAATAAACATCACAAATGCCACCACCAGCATAATGTTGTATCCTGATAAAACCACAATATGAATAATACCAGTTTTCTGAAAAGCGTTTTCCAGCTCCTCGCCCAGTGCCTGTTTTACTCCAAGCAAAAGACCTTCTCCTAAACCGGAAGCCGGTTCTACCACCACTCTTTCCAACCTGCTCATAAAGGTAGACTTAAAGCCAAGCAAGATTTCAATAAACCTGTTCCCCAAACCGGACGAAACAACCTCTGCTTCTGCAAAAGAAATCTGATACTCCACCTTTCGCACCCTTAGGTAGCCAACGTAATCAAACACTCGTCCAAAGTCGGTTTCAAAATTTTCCGGTTCGGTAAGCTTACCCTTCACCAAAACTTCATCTCCATAATTTATTTTTGCATAACGGTCGGTAGTTACCAAAAGCTTATCTTCACCCACTTCCACAAAAAGTCTAAGGCTACTCTCCCTTTGGTCCGGTTCTGCCACCACCACTCCGAAAAGCTCTACTTCCTCACCGACTTTTGGTGCTAAAAGAGACTTTCCAAAACCGTTTTCCATGACCTCCGTACGCCAAATACCAAGCGACACACCAAACAAAACCGTCGCCAACAAAAGCCAACCAAAAATCTTCTCATCCAGAAAAGTAGACCGATACCACAAAACCAAACCAACCACTCCAAGCAAAGACAAAAAAGCCGTAAAGGCTAAACTATATTCAAAAAAAGTTGCCAGCAAGACTCCAAACAAAAACCCAATCGCTCCGAAATAAAAAATCTTCACTGACATTGTAATTAGTATATCAACACAGTTTAAACATAAAAAACACCGCACCGTTTTAAAAACAGTGCGGTTTCTATTTCAAACAAAAAAGAAAGTTAAGCTACTTTCTTTTTTTCTTTTAATTCCTCAATCTGTTGGATCAAAGCATCCAAATCAAGAGTTGGTAAACTTTTTCTTTTTCTTGATAAAGTAAAGCCAGTATGATGTTGCAAGCTTTCAATCCTTCTGTTTAAGGAAAGTTTTTTATTATGCAACTTGTCTTCAATATAACTTTGGAAACTTAGTTCCCTAATTTCTGTAAGGGTCTTATCAGCGCGACGTTGTAAAGCCTTCAATTGTAATAAAGTTAAATCAAAGCCATCAATTGAAACGTCGATATATGCATCGATAATTTCCAAAAGTTTTTCAGCTTCATCCAAACAAGGATGATTGCCTATTTCAGTTTTACTCACAAAATACTCCTCTATTGATTTATACTTCCCAACCTTAAAAGATCAGGGCCGAGTGAAACTGTAACAGGAAATTGTAGAACATGTCAACATTTCACTTCCAACCATTTGCAGATACACCTTAACTTAATTAGATTTAAAAAAAATAAGCCGGCGAACAAACGCGGGCTTTAAAATATAATTGGAATATTTTAACTTAAATTTTAAACGATTTTTTAAGCGGCTTTTTTTGACTGTTCACTTACTTTTTTAAGTAATTGGTCGATATCAAGTCGATTTATTCTTTTTCTTTTTTGTACCCCTGGTCGTTTTCTAATAAAATCAATATGCGCGACTAATTGCATGCAAAAATATTTTAACTTACCAATCAAAGCACGATCATCAATGTAATATTCAAGATAAGTGGCTAAATATCGCAATCGATTTAAAAAAGCTTCTAATTCAAACAGCTCCAACTTCACTTCATCATACTTAAAATATATTGAAGCGACTTGGACACAAGTTTGTGCTTCACGCGTTAAGGTTTGAACATTTTCTTGTGTTTTTCTCGGCACAAAAACTCCTTCAAATAAGTTAAATACGGAAAAACCTAATCATTTAAAAAAACAAAGATCAGGACCGAGGAGAACTGTACCAGAAAGGCAAGTGAACTGTCAACAAAAAAATACCAAGACAATCCTTGGTATTGATATCTATTGTGAAAAATAATAAAAGGGTCAACATTCATTTCAAAACTCGTGTTTGAAATATTGTGAATGTTGACCCTTGCGCCCGCTTAATCTGATTTATTGGCTAGGGCGCCGGCGCCGATCCAGGTGCGATTTAAAAAAGTCTACAGATGCTTGACGCATCGGAGGTCCATTGATTCTCATGGCCTACTCCTTTTTTTATGCAAGTTAATCTTTGCCTTCAACTCATCGAGTTGAAGGCCCGTTTTTTTACCTATTATCGTCTATATACATCCGGACCTTTCGCCCAGAGGTCTTTTGGCTTGTTCTGACATGATATGCAATTCACTGTCAGAACCCCTCAAGACTTGTCTATCATAGCATACCTGAAATATTTGTCAAGGGTTTTTGGAGGATTTTTGGGGTAGGTTGGAGGTGTGGAAAAACCCTTATGAAATAAGGGTTTTTCCACACCTCACAGAAAAGGCCGGCGCCTTCGGCGCCGGCCACATTCTCTTCACACTCATTTTTACCGATTACTTCCCGTCCATAGCTTCATTCGCCAACCGATCGGCTTCTTTATTCTCCGCTCTTGGTACATGCACAAAAGACAAATTTGGGAAATTTGCCACTCGTAAGTTGTGTATCTCGATAAAAAGCGGCACCAACCCTGGTTCTTTTATCTGATACTCAGCATTGAGTTGCTTTTTTACCAACTCGCTATCCATTCGCATTTCAAACTGCATATTCTTGGTGGCTTTACCGTAAGTTTTTTTAAGAATCTGCAAAGCCAACATCACTCCATAGTATTCGGCGAAATTATTGGTAGCGTTACCTATCGCTTCTTTTGCTTCCCGCACCACTTGACCATCTTTTGTAATGTAAACCCCTACTCCAGCCGGTCCTGGGTTCCCTCTAGCTCCACCGTCAGTATACGTAATAACTTTTTCCATACCTTGAGTGTAGCAAAAAACCGCACTTTAAACCACTTTTGGTTGGTCTAGCAAAATTAAAGCACGTCAATTATTCGCAACCGCACCTGCAACCTTCCCATAAAAAAACTTTCTTCAACATGTACGAGTATCGATACTGTCTTTTCTATTGTTGGAGTAACAGTAAAAGCCTCCGGTAACCTAAAAAAAGCGATAGCTTCTTTAGCTAAACCGGTAGTATTAAAAGTGAGTTTGGTGTGGTCTTTGGCTTTGCCAAAGACCACTACCTCTTCCGGCCTTACGTTACTTATAAGGTAAAGTGGTTTGGCATTATCCGCCCCAAACGGCGCACAAGTCCTCTGAGCCTTAAGTAGCTGATTATCAATCATATCTAAAGTGATCTCCATATCGACTAAAAGTGGCTCTTGGACCACCGCTTCTATACCTAAAGTTTTGCGAGCTTTTTGCAAAGCCTCGGTAAAAAAGTGAATCTGTTCTTCGCGTACTGTAAAACCACCTGAAGCATGATGTCCACCAAACTCATGAAAAATTTCCGGTATCGCTTCCATTAACCTCACCACACTCACTTCACCACCCGAGCGACATGACCCTTTAAACATACCGTTGCCGTCTTTACCCCAAAGAAAAACCGGTCGTTTATATTCTTCCGCCAACTTATTGGCCGACAACCCTACCAGTGAAGGTCGCCAATCCGGATTACCCATCGCAAATACCGCTGGGATTTCTTCCAGTAACTCTAATCGCTTATGTAGTTCTTTAGTCATTTGCGCTACCGCTGTTTTTCGCTCGGTATTTAGTTTTTCTAGATGTAACATCCTCGCTTCCGCTTCTCCTTCATCAGTTGTCGAAAGTAAAGTAAAAGCATCTTCCGGCGTATCCATACGAGAAGCGGCGTTGATACGTGGCCCGATAGTAAAGCCGATGTCATCTTCAGATAAATACCGTGGATCAACCTTTTGTTTTTTAAGAAGTTTTTGAAGACCTGGCCTGCGTGTCTTACGCAAGACCTTTAGACCATAGTGTGCCAAGACTCTATTTTCATTCCGAAGTGGCACCATGTCGGCAATCGTTGCCACCCCCACCATATCGAGCCACCATTTTTCTTGTCCAACACCAATCTCAAAATTACCCCGAGTAATGAGAGCCTGCGCGAGCTTATACACCACCGCCGCACCGCAAAGGCCGGTGAAGGGATAAGTATCGCCGAGTTTAGGATTTACCACCGCCACCGCTTCCGGCAAAGTCTCCTTGGCTTCATGATGATCGGTAATAATGACATCTATTTTGTGTTCATTTGCCTTAGTCACGGCTTCCAGATCTGACGTACCACAGTCGATGGTAATAATGAGATTTGGCTTTTCTTTTTCCTTTAACTCTTCTACCGCTTTTACACTAAGACCAAAGCCATCATAATGACGATGAGGTATGTAGTTGGAGAAATTATCATAACCAACCGCCTTAAAAAAATCATGGAGCACCACTCCGCCAGGGATACCATCACAATCATAATCACTGTAGATGACTATTTTTTCTTGCTTTTTAAGCGCTTTTAAAATCCGCTCTACCGCTTTTTCCATGTCATGAAGCAAGAAAGGGTCGTGTAAATGCCGGTCGTATGAAGGGTTTAAGAAGTTATCAATCTCTGCTTCAGTTTTTAAACCACGATTGTGCAGTAGTTGTTTTAAAAAAAGATTTTCTACACCAACCTTATCTTCACGATCAAAAACCCTATCCTTTACCACAAACTTGGTCATAATTTGTCTATACTAACACGCGATAAAAATACGGTATACTAGACAGTATTATGGATGACATTTTTGAAAAAATAATTAAGCGCGAAATACCGGCTCATATAGTATATGAAGATGACAAAGTAATTGCTTTTTTAGACATAAGACCCCTAAACAAAGGGCAAACTTTGGTTGTACCTAAAAATAAGTTTAGAAATATTTTAGATGGTGACCCGGAAACACTAGCTCATATGATGAAAGTGGCACAAAAGATAGCCCAAGCTCAAATGAATGAACTAGAGACAGACGGTATAAAAATACTTATGAATAATGAATCAGCTGGTGGTCAAGAAGTATTTCATGCTCACATAAAAGTCATTCCTTGTTTTTCCGACAGAGAAATACTACCAGAAAATAACCCTGTAGCTTGCACTGACGAAGAGTTTTTAGAGGTTAAAGAAACACTAGCCAAGGTACTGGCTTAGTTTGAGTATATACAAAACACTAGACTGTGATAGGATAATGCTATGAACACAATAACTATCGACACTCACAAAACTATTCAAAAATTGATGAAAAAAGGCTACACCGAAGAACAAGCGGAAGGTTTTGTTGAAGCTTTGACTGAGAGCGATATTGTTACTAAAGATTATCTTGATAGTAAATTAATCGAATTGCGTTTGGATATAAGAGCTGAAATGTACAAAGCTCTCCTAATACACGGACTGATAGTAGTAGCGACCATCATAGCGGTAGCTAAGGCGTTTTAAAGCAAGAAGAAAATAACGGAGTCACGACCTTTAATAGTGGTGGTAAGCGACAGAAAAAGGTCGTTCCTCATTTATTTTATATAGAAACAGTAACCGGACTACACTAAACACAAACAGGCGGGTTTTTCTTTCAGAAAAGCCCGCCTGTTTGCCACCCTTCACCAAAACCACCCACCACACAGAAAACCTACTTAGAAACAGATCGGAGAGAGATTTATCCAGCACCAAAATTTTTTTAGAAAATTTTGGTGCTGGATTAGTCAATCAAACAGAATGTTTAATCGACGTAACCTATTTAAAAGCACGCCTTCTGTGTGGTGGTTACTTCAATACTTACCAACTATACAAAACAATAACCGACATAAAGAAGTGCCAATTAATTTTTTGTACTCCGGTTAGAAATTTATAACTCTATCAGCAGGCAAATCGCTCCGCGATTTGCCTGCTGAATAAAGTGAACAAACAGCTAACCAAGCCTGTTTGTTCGAAATGTTCATTTTTTTACAAACAGACCCTCTGCCACCAGTCTGTTTATTATTTTTTCAGCGACACCAACCCAGTCATTATCGCTGATTTCTTTTGATAACCGATGTGCTCTGCCAAGCATATCAGCTTTAAAAAACTCCTCGCTTTCCTTTTCCAGGTATATTAACGCCGCCTGCGGATGCAGGCTTGGTGGAACTTGAAACTCTTTGTAAAAATCTAAAAAAATTTCAAACCATTGTTCCACTAATAATTCTTGAGAAACATTCATCCCTTTCTCCAACCCCACACTACTACCCGTTAGTGCAGGAAAATTTTTGATTAGCGCGGGTACGCTGTTTTTTCAATTTTGGTTCACTTTATTAAGCTCCCCATTTGAATTTTCAATTTCATTTTTCTTTATAATTTAGATTTGAAATCAAACTCTCAAATGGAGCCAGAACGAAAAACCAACTTCGTTCTGACACCAACCAACCTAAGTAACCTAAACTTCTAGGTTACTTATCTAGATTTATTTTGATTCGCTTGACCTAGGTGCGAATTTCAAAATATTAATCACCAGTAGGTGTAGCTGTCTTCTCCTGCTGGAGAATCCAGCTAACTTCCCCTAGCCGAACATACACCCGAGTCTGTCCGAGAGCCGACCCGACCTCAGAAGCGAACTCGTTCAAAATTTCAACGAGCTCAGCTTCTGTGATCGAGTGATCGTCAAGCCCCCAAGTGTTATACGGGCCAGTGACCTCACCCATAAAAACAACACTGGGTTCATGGCCACCACCCGACCGTCCCTCACCCTCGTTCCAGGCATACACTGTAGTACCTGGTACGAGAGTGCCGGAGGGGATGAAGTTTTTGCTACCAGGTACAATCTTGGCAGCAAATTTTTTGAGGAATTTAGCCACATAAAACGTGGCTTCCTCTTGAGTATGGACAACAGACTCGTTGCCATACCCTTCCTTCAAACCCCAGGTAATCACAAAGGCCAAAGCCTCTGCTTTTGAATCTGGTACTACTGAATATTTTTTAGTCATAACAGCCTCCAAAAATTTACCCTCAAAAATAAGGGTTAAAAAGTTAAAAAATAATCCAAGACTCTATATCCAGCCGTAAATAATTCTCACCGCTAGATAATAAAGCCCACAAGCGTAACCAACCGCTTGTGGAAGATATTCTAGGAGTAATACCCCCAACTCCTTAGTTTACTTCTAATAGCCTCAATTACAGAGGCCATATCTGCATCAGGAGTATAAACAATACTCGTTAGAGTATTTTTATTTGTCCACTGAACAGCGTAAGTGCCACCCGTAACCCTTATTTGGTCTGGCTCAGTCGGACAACCAATGTGATATTGGTTGAAGTGGCTTTTGACAGTGTTTGCCTTGTGTATCAAGGCTTCAGATCCGTCAGTGAGGTAATAGCACCACACACCGAATCTGTTTAGGCTGTGATTGCAACAACTTCCCCTAGAGTGTACAACATGGTCTATATTAGACACACGTTGTATTTTTACATGTGGACTAATGTCCAATATAAATTTTTCCAGAGCATTGTCACCACACCCTTTTGTCCAACAATCAGCTGTACCGGTCGTATTCTTAAAAAACAAGAGTCGTCCGGCATTTTTTTCCACATCAAAGTGCCAGATCTCACGACGCCTAGCACCAGAACGACTTGTGACATGCAACACACCTTTACTCACCCAACCGTCCCAAGTGTGACAAATTTTCTTCTGATTTTTTTTGGTCGCATCAGATGCAACCAAATCTGAAACAACTTCATCAAATTCTAATGTACGTGTAGCCATTTTTACTTCCTCTACTCCGAACCCCGGAGTTAGGGTGCAAAGACGGTAAATTCTTTGCAAGTCAAAATAAAAAAACGGATACCAAACCGTTTTTAGAAATTTACTAATCTCCTAACAAACTACTTTAATGGTTTAATTAAAAAAATAATTTGTTAGGAGATTAGAAATGATTTAACTGTTTAACTCTATCAAGAGACGAAGTGTAAACCTCATATCTTGAATAAAGTGAGGGAACAAAAACCATATCTGCTCCCTCAAGTCCAATTAAATTGACTATAGAGAAACATAACCAAGTGTTTCCCCAACCTGCACTATCTTTGTTCATTTAAGCGTTTGATCTTATTCAAAAGAATAAGTACCTCACTAGAAAGTGAATAAAAGTAAGCCGCGCAACCTCGCTTCTTTTACAACAAAACTTGTCTCGGTGTTTGATAACCTATCTTTGTGCGTTAAGTAGTCACTGCGCCGACTAGCCTAGAGATTTCTCTCTCGCAAAGAAAAACAAAGTTTTTTATTAATAACTCTAGATCTGTGCATAATCATAGAGAAATCGGAACTGGGAAAATTTTTATTCTATCCCGTGAATTTTCAGTAGAGTGACACACGCAACTTCCACCTTACGCTTAGCACTTGACTTTTTCTTTTGGGAGTAGTCGTCCACTTTAAGAACTCCCTTTTCGGTCTGGTTTCCGAAAACCCCTCTAGTCCGAGGAGGCCTCCTGCCTTTCAACGTTCTATGCCGTATCAGGAGTCGCCATCTAGTCAGAACATAGCCTCTGACTGTCTTGTTTTCTGTCGGTTACAGCTCCGACCTATGGTGTCCATCGGTAGATTCCTCCTATTCTTAGTTAAACACCCAACGAGCCTTCAATTATTATTACTAACAATTAAAAACTCGAGAAGGTGCTCGAGCCAAAACCAATGACTCGAGCTAACCACCACTAACCTACATTTTATTAATCCCCACTCCTCCAGTCGCTTGCGCTACATTACAGAGTGAGTCGTTTGAAGTTTCAACCACAAAGGCATGGACTTTCGTACCCATAAAATCCTTTGTGGTTAAATCAATCTTGTCATCGCCATCGGTAACAACAACAAGCTCAGGACGGTAGGTCGCCCCCTCACTCACAATCTCTTCAATACGTTTTTGGGCTGCGCGAGAGCAACCTGAAATGTCTGTTGATCCACCAGAATAATTTTTATTAGTGAAATGACGAATCAATTCCTTAGCTTCGGCAGGAGTACTCGCGTGATACTCCTCCTTAAGCTCAGTGTCGAAAAGGCGAACGTAAAGCTCCGCCTCTCCCTCAATCACCGCTTTTAGGCGGTTCATGAGGATACCACCTGCCTTATAGATCCGGTTTCCCGAACCCATAGAGCCAGAACAATCTATGATGATATAGAGCAACTGCTTACGCTCTATAGTCACCACCCGCTCGCGTACTGCAAGCTGCTCCGTCGCTGCTCTGTACAAAAAGTACGAAGGTGTGGCTTGCCGAAGCGCCCATTCAGCTGAACCGAGCTTACTCAATTCACCCATGTGAGCAATTGGGCGTTTGCGAACATCATCTCCCGACGGATCCGCCTCAACTTTACGCTGACGACGCACTTGCATGCGAGTCAACTTGTCGAGGTTGCGGGAGATTTTTAACATCTCCTCCTTTCCACTGAGCATCTGCTCAGATAACTTCATTTTTTGGAGACCGTCATCTCCTTCTTCTTTTGCCACCCCCTCGCCAGCGTCCTCGCTTGGGTCTAGAAGCTCCTTCTCGTCATCAGTTAATGATTCAACTGTATCGAGAAGCTTGTTGAGCTCCTTTGCCGAATGTTCGGCGTTGTCGGTGTCGGTAAAAATTGGCAACTGCTCACCATTATCACCACCACCTTCTCCACCTTTCTTCTTGGACAGAAGTTTGAGCAAATTCATAGCCTGCTCTAGGGGAGAATTTCCCGGCACGTCTCTCATCTCCACTGTCTGCAAAAAATCACAGACGTTTTGATGATAACGAAGAGCAGACTGGGTCTTATCTCCTAAAGCAAGCATACGATCTTTTGTATACTTGCTGCCAGATATTTTCCAGCCTCCATCACTATCAGGAGCTGGAAATTTTTCTTCCACACCACGTCGAACGATGTCAACAAAAGTTGAAGGAGACTGAATCGACCCACCTGCTGCCAGGTGAGCCAAATCAGCCGCTAGGTCTCTCGAATACTTACCAAGACCAACTTTTTTCGCCACTTCCTTCATCTCCTCCGCCGTAGGCGTGAGGTAATGAGGTGGTGGCGTAGTTCTGAATGTAAACATCTTACCTCCTTATCCATACGGACAAAAAAGATTAGAAAAATACCCAAACAAAATATAAATATGAAATAACTCAAAGAATTATTTTACTTTTATATTCTGTAGAGGGTACTCGAGCCAAAACCAATGACTCGAGCAAACCCAACCAAACCTACACCCGAGTTACCTCGAGTGCTTTTTGTTGTGCTTGCGGAATTGCCGTACCAATCCGTTCACGCAAATTTTTCCGCTTTTCGCTTAGGTCATCACTGACCGTAAGCTTAGCTGCCAGATCCTGCAAATCTTGCAGGAATTTAGCAATTTGCAAAAACTTGATAGGAGTCTGACCTCCTTCCAAGTCTCTAAGGAGCGGACGAAGACGCTCCTCAATTTTTTGCATGTTCTTTTCTGCCTCAGCACGCTCCATCGCGCGCTTAAGGTCTTCCTCAATTGTTTGAGCAAGACCTTCAAGACCAGGAAGGAAACGAAGGTCAACTAAATCCTCCTTTTCCACGTGTTCAGACCCGCGCATTGCTGCGCTTGCCTGACACACTTGAAAAGCATGTACCGCCGTGCGGGGCGATACAAAATTTCCCTCCTCGGTTGCCTTAGCCAGAATTTCCGCCAAAACAGCCTTAAACCCGTTCATCACAGGTCCACCTAACCGCTCAGCCACCTTTTCAAACATCGAAAGGTAACTTTTTGAGCTATAATCTTTCCATTTCAGATTTAACTGAAGAGGAAAACGCTCAATTAAGGCGTGAGCAGCCGGCCCCAACTCAGAAACCTCTGAAGGCTCCTTGTTGGTCAAGCAGATGATGATCTCCGTCTTCATCTTGAAACGCTGGGCTCCGTTGCGGAGCTCTTTTGCTGTCAAAACGTCTTTCAACGCCAACAACACCGACGCCGGAGCGTCAAACAGTTCCTCGAATACCACAATGCGATGGTTGAGAAAACTGTTTTCGGGAAAGTACTCGAGGACTTTTTCCTCCTCGAGTTTTTTGAAATTCAACCCACCAAAAAGGCGGGCCTCATCCATACCTTCCCCAAAAAATTGGCAGAATGTCTCGTCCTGTAGACCAAGACCTTCTACCACCGATTGCACCATCTCGGACTTACCGTGACCGGCCGGTCCAAAAATGATGACGTTCTTTTTGCCGGAAAATCCCAAGGACAGGACTCTGGCAACCTCACTAGTAAAAACAAACTTACTGCCAAGTGTATCACTGATTTTCTTAAACATTTCTGTTCTCCTTGAGTTTGAGCGCTCAATCTATGCTTCATTACAGGCACAGATTAACCTTGCACTCCTCCCTGTCTTATTGGTAGGGAATCACCACACATAGAATTGATATACCAATTCTATGTAGTAATTACATTTAAGTGGTATACCACTGCCTCAAAATTATTTAAGGATTTCTTCCCAACTGCTCTCAAATGGTTCCGACATTACTACAGAATTCCAAACAAGAGCATTAGAACACCAGAATTGCAAACATCTCTGATATTCTTGCTTGGTTTTAATCATTGGATCCCAAGGCTCTTTCTGAGCCAAAGTCCCGATCCAAGAAGTTACCAAAACATAAACACCTATTTCTTCTCGGGACGGAAAAGCAAGGATTGTGACTTTCGTCGTCTCCTCACCCTCGCCAACAATCACCCGACTCGGCTTATCTCGTCCGATACGTTGGGCAAAAAGAGCCTTGTCCTCAATACCAATCAAGGGGGTTTTCACTCGCCCTGACCGGCCTACAACTCGTCCCATGTCGACTTCCGTCGATAGGAAAGAATTATCCTGAGGCAAAACAACCCGCCCAATAGTTTCAGGCAAAATTGCAGCTACCTCCGGATGAGCTTTTAAATGCTCATCCGCTTTTCGGGGAATTACAATTACTTCCCCACTCTTTGTCCCATATTTCATCTCTCCTCCTTAATACAAGACACAGGTCTCTCTCCGTGAGATCCCCACCAAAACACACCAGAGTATCTTAGTTAATATGATTTCATTTATTTTTTAAGTTCGATGTGTTTTGGTGGAGACATAACCTTCTCTCCAGTTGGTTATGATCCACCGGTCAGCCACACGAAGCGTGGCTGACCTTTTTATTTTGTTTGTACCACTGACTTATTTCATTCAGCAGTTTTAATTAATACACGCTACAAACAAAAATTATTTGATTTCTATTAATCTTCCTTTGTAAAGTAACCAAAGGTAGACCTTTTTCATCGCTAGTCACTCCTCTTTAAGGTCTCCCTTCCGCTATTTTCTCATTTAAAAATTGCAAAATATATGAATTTATCATATGATAAATTCATATTAATTTTTAATAAAAATTTATTTTATGGCTACCTTTTCTATTCCTCTATCACCGGAACTTACAGAATTTATCGAAGAGACCGCTAAAGAAACTGGGCTTTCTCGTTCTGATATCGTACGACAAGCTATAAAGCTATATAAGGAAGAACAAGCAGTAAACGCAGTTCTTCAGGCACAAAAAGAAGTAAGTGAAGGAAAAATTTTACGAGGTAATATTGATGATCTGTTAAAGGATTAGTATTTAACTTCATCTAATATTACACATATGGAAGTTGCCTTAAGTCCAAAATTCCTCCGTTTATTTAAAAAACTTGATCCCGCTTTAAAACAGGAAACAAGAGAAAAAATCAAACTTTTTCAAGATGATCATAAGAATCCAATTCTCAAAACCCATTCTCTAAAAGGAAGGCTTCAAGGACTTCATAGCTTTTCCGTAAACTACAAAATTCGTATAGTTTTCACTTACGAAAACAAGGACTCTGCCATTTTTCTTGCCATTGGTTCCCACGATATCTACAAATAACCTTTGTTTGTAGCGTGTATTTTATCCAGCACTAACTTTATTAAAAGTTAGTGCTGGATAAATATTCAACTGTCAAAGTCTCTCTCCTGTCTTTCATCGGCCATAGCTGACTCTCTCTCCCCAGCTCTATGGTCTTATGATGTACAAAGAATCGGTTTGGTGTATAAGCTTGTAGCTTCTGCAACAAACTGATTCTTAGTATTTTTATTTCTATTGTCTGGAACTTAACCCAGCACCACTTTGGTGCCAAGGCACCAAAGTGGTGCTGGGTCTCTTTTTATATTGTCCTCACTGCGTTCGTCTGTATGAAAAGGACATTTCTGAAAACAAAACTTGGTTAGGGTTTTGTTTCCAGCCGATGTCCTTCCAAACCTAAGTTTGGAGTTACACGGGTGATACCTTATATATGAGATGGGTTTGCGGCCTATCTCCAGTATCGTGCAAACAATCATCTAGATTTAATGTAAGAGTGATTCCCTTTCCTTCTTTGTCTGCCACACTTTCGGCTGTGGTCACCGTCCTGCTCTCGCTTTCGAGGGCTGGAGCGAAGGTTGGGCTCTTAGTCATTTCTAATGATTCCTTTGAAGGTACTCTCTCCTTGACCGTTGTGGTCTTTATTTAACTGTGTATAGCATAACAGGGTTTTGGTGTATTGTCAATCTTATTGTACAGTTTTAATACAATTTAGTATAAAATCCTTGTTTTTAGACATTTATTTTGTTAGTTATCAACATATTTTTGTAATTGTCATGTGACAAATACAAATAATATGCTATTGTATAGGGATATGATAAACCTTGAATATACCGAAAACATTGCTTCTGCCGGCCTCTCCAAAGAGCAGGCGGTGGTTTATGAAGCACTTTTGAAGCTTGGAGAATCACCGGCTAGCACTATCTCGAAAGCCATCCCTGGTGAATATTCCCTATCCAGACCACTAGTCTATAAGGTGCTGGAAGAATTGATCCGACTAGATTTAGCAGAAAAGAAAGATCCGGAAGGTAAGGTGGCGACTTTCGCCCCCAAGCATCCGGTAGCTATAAACAAAGCCATTGACGCCGAAAAAGCCCGCGTTGAACGGACTAAGGAAGAGTTTTTAAGTACTTCCGGCAAACTTTCCTCACTCTTTAATCTCACCTCAGGCAAGCCCGGTATGCAGTTTTACGAAGGAAAAGACGGGGTATGGGAAGTTCTAATGGACAGTCTCACTTCTACCGAAGAAATTCTCTCCTATGCCGACTTAGAGGCGATTGAAAAATATATACCTGAATTAAACGCTGAATATTCAGTAATGCGGGAGGATAAAAAGATAAAGAAAAGAGCTTTGGTAATTGATTCTAAGATAAGCCGAGATTTTCTAAAGTCATATGATCACGCAGTTACTACGGTAAAATTAATAAAAGAAACTGGTCAAAGACCAAATTTCCAAACCGTTATGCAGATTTACGACCAAAAAGTGTCATATATTACCCTTACCGATAATTATTTAGTAGGAATAATCATCACCGATCAATACATAGCCAATACCCATAAATACTTGTTTGAAAGTATGTGGAATTTAAGTAGTGGAGATATTGTTTAAGCCGCTTCTTTTTCCTTGAGTTTGTTTTCGTTATCAACGCCGTCTTCTCTGGCACCAAAAGTGTATTTCTCAAATACTAGATAGGTCTTGTTTTTGTCTTTGATATAACGGGTTAGCACCATTCCGCTATCTATTTCTTCATATTTGTCATTTTCCCTTTGCTCTCTAACTGTCACCTCACCATCCTCACTCCCTATCATACTAAGGAGCTCATCATCACCAGCTTGTTTAGTTTTTAATATATTATTTACATCCGGTGATTGCCAGATCTCGAAAATCATACGACCAGTATTAGCGTAATTCTGTTCTATGTTTGTAACTACAAATCCACTATTGATATATTTCTTAGTTATCGGTTGGTTGGGGTCAGTGTGAGCCTGCATTGGCCGACCGTCTTTTAGTCTATCTTTAATAGTTTCTTCAAGTACCACTCCACCCACTCCACTATAAGTCGGATCAGCGTTAAAGGATCCAAAGTAAGTTATCTCGTTCCCTCTTTCGTCTACAACGGTATCAAAACGATTGAAGCTGACTATTTTATCTTTGTCACGTAAAATTCTAAATTCAGTATTTGGATTATCAAAACTATTGATTAAAGAACTCAAAACCGCCTCCCTAAAACCTGCCTGATCTTCCCCGGGACTGATTGCTTCGTAATTTTTTATAAGAAGTTCAGCCATGGACTTCTTGTCAGCTTCAGATAAGGAATTGGCTGAGACTTTCTCTATATTACTTCTTCCAACTTCCTGCAGTAAAGCCACATACTCTTTAGCCTCTGCCACGTAATTTCCCAAACTTTGCTCAAGATTTTTCAAATCTTTAGCTCGTACCGCTTTCTCCAAATCCTTCTGAGCTCGATTTAAAATATTTTCTCGTACTTGCTCTATAAAGGCGTAACATTCCACACTGTCACAATCAACCGCTTCTTTTACTAATTCTTCTGCGTTGTCAGCACTGTCTAAAAGCTCTCCATAATATGAAAAGATTTTATCCGCATCGCCAAAATTCTGCCCAAATTCCACTATGTCGTTTCCTAAAGACTCATCGCCCTGCTCAAGAGAGAGGAAGGTGCGCATACCAGAAACTCCATAGGAAGAAACTAAATTACTTACAGACTCTGCTTTTTCAACAGACGATTTTTGCAGATAAGTTAAGAAATAGACCTGTTCCTTAATCGATAAATCCTTTAGAGAGAAATTGAAATCATTTTCTATCGTCTCCCTCATGTCGGCACGTAACAGATGTAAGTAATCTCTCAATTGTTCCTGATTAACAAAAATATCTTTTGTACTACCCAAACCCACCTGTTCTCCAGCGTCAATCAAATAGTCAGCTTCGTCCATCAACTCAGGTGGTATATCAGCCACAATACGACGCGCAAAATATTGTCCTTTTACAGAATATTCTATCTGTGATTTAAGATTGTCTATGTAGTGTAAATATTCATCTGGATTTTTTTTATTATGTGTATACAAAGCAGTACTGTTCCAATCAAAAATAGCTATTCGTCCTCTTTCTATTTCAAACGGAATTAAAGTATCTCTATTGAAATCAGCCAGCCGCTCCAGACCGATCATTTGATCTGCTAGCCACAACTCTTCATTATCTATAGTAGACGGTTCAGTAAATCTTCTTTCCAAACAAAAATTATTGAGATAGCTATATGTTAAGTAATTAATATCACTAGGTACAGACTCGATGTTTGAAAAATAATTTGTAATTTCGGCATACTCATTCAAAATCTGAGCGTATTTATTACCCAACCTCTTTTCTTCTTCTGAAATATCAGAAGTGTTAGATAATAAAATAAACTTTTGATGTATGTCCTGAAAAATTTTTTTTATAATTTGTATATCTCTTACCCCCTCCGAACTTGTATACCTTACCACCGAAAAAAGGTTATTAACACAACCTTCCTCACTCATTAAAAAATCAATAATCATGTCATATGCTTTGACCGCAATCTCTCTATCTTGAAGTTGTTCATTTATGTTGTCTATCGATATAGATAGACTGGCCGTTTCAAAAAGATGTTTTATATAAGATTCGGTTCCCTCTTCAGTCAAATTTTCTATGCTTTTTTTATCCAAACCATAATTTTCCAAAATCTTTTGGTTTACTGCTTCCGTCTCAAAATCAAATTCCTCTGACCAAATCCTAGCCGCCTCAACATCTTCCGTTGTTACACCAGGAACTTTTAGCATTTGTTCATAACCAATCTTCATTGAACGAGCCAAGGTCGGAGTTAAACAAGAAGCGTCTCCAGTATGTGCATATTCAGCTATTCTATATGAATCCGACCATTCAGAATATGAATCATCGTTTTTATGCGTATTTTCTAATGAATTATGTTTAGGTTTCTCAAACATTCATTAATTCTATCAGACTTTTGTTTACCATTTATTAACTGTCGTGTGGTGTTAAAATCGGATTTTAATTGTGGTGTACTTGGAATTTTGGAATACAAAAAAAGAGTGGGCGGGTAAATCACTTTGTGATTTACCGCCCACTCTTTTTTTGTATGCCCAACACACCTATTTCTTTATCAACGACCATCAACAGTAACAAAACAAGTGTATCCTATACTGTTGCTCACTTTTTTCGCAAAAGTTCAATCACCGGAGTAGTACCATGTTCTAAAAGAGTCAACATAGCTCCGCCACCAATAGAGACAAACTCAAACTTATCTACCAAGTTCAGTTTATTGACTGAAGCCACTGTATCTCCACCACCAATCACACTAACTCCTTTTGCATCAGCTACTATTCTAGCTACCGCTTCCGTTCCTTCGTTATAGCCAAATTCGTAATTACCAAATGGCCCATTCCAAAGTACAGCACAAGCTTCCTCCAAATAAGGCTTCAACATGGAAATTGTTTTTTCACCTAAATCAAAAATCTTTTCATCTGGCAACACTACATCAACTGATTTAGTAATTTTTTCACCAGTAGAATTTTCTACCACTACGTCTTTTGGTATAAGAAGTTTCTCACTCCACAAAAATGGACTATCCACTAAAGAGACATCTGATACAAGAGATTTACCGACCTCAAGACCACGAGCTTTCATAATATCGTGCGTTAAAGCACCACCAATAAAAATATGATCGTAAAGTTCTAAGTATTTTTCTACTAACGGCATTTTAGTTTCAAATTTTGCGCCACCTAAAAGCAGAATTGAAGGCTGACAAGGATTCATCATTTTGGTCAACTCAGTCACTTCTTCAGCTAAAGTAATGCCAGCATAAGCCGGTAAAAGTTTTGCTACACCATAGGTGGATACATGTTCGCGGTGAGTAGCAGCAAAAGCGTCGTTTACGTATATATCACCAAAATCAGCGATTAACTTGGCCAGATTTTCATCATTTTCCTCCTCGCGCTTATCTTGCCTTAAGTTTTCACACATGACGATATCTCCCTCCTTCATATTATCTTTGGATTCAATGAAAGCTGAGTCGGTGATCTTACCACCCCAAGTCATTGGCAATATCTCCGGCTTATTAAAATAATTAAATACCGGTTTTAAAGTTTCATCTACTTCTCGACCGATATGGGAAATAATTATCACTTTAGCTCCTTGGTCACGTAAATATTGCAAAGTCGGTATTGCTCTTTTCAATCGAAAATCATCACGTACTTTTTCACCATCAAGTGGCACATTTAGTGACGATCGCACTAATACGTATTTACCTCTTAAATCTTCTACTTCCGTTATCAATTTTAATTTCATACAGAAAATTTATTTTTTATCAACTTCAATTACCGCTTTAATTATTCCGGCAAACTCATTGGTCTTAAGACTAGCGCCCCCTACTAAAAAGCCGTTCATACCACCTTGTTCATGGAGGTTTTTGGCCAAACTAGCTTTGACAGATCCACCGTAAAGCAATGTTATTTTTTCAGCTGTCTTTCTATCGTAAAGCTTGGTTAAAGTGCTGACAATAAATAACTGCATCTCTTTTACGTCTTCAGCAGTAGCGGTTTTTCCGGTACCAATCGCCCAAATCGGTTCGTAAGCAATTACAATCTTTTTAAGTTCATTTAGTGTTAAATCTTCTGCCAAAGCTTTAATTTCATTTTCCACTTCCCCAAAAAATTTTCCTTCATTATCTCGACTTCGTTCACCAATACACACAATCGGTGTCATCTTTTTTTTCAAAACCGCTTTAATTTTTAAATTTACATCTTTATCGGTTACTCCCAACTTTCGTCTCTCAGAATGACCGATAATCACGTACCTGACTCCAAATTGCTCCACCATCCCTGGCGCCACTTCACCGGTAAATGGACCGCGTTCTTCATAAAATACATTTTGTACTCCAAGCTTCACTTCACTTCTTTGTAATATTTTTG
Organism: Minisyncoccota bacterium; assembly: GCA_041389025.1. GTDB lineage: Bacteria > Patescibacteriota > Minisyncoccia > Phycocordibacterales > UBA918 > OLB19. The sequence continues at coordinate 307,276 of JAWKSP010000001.1, read as the reverse complement.
CCACTTCCGACACAAAAATCATTGGTGGGGCAATCACAATTTCTACCTCTTTCAATTTTACTACTTTCTTTTTAGTATCTGAGGATAAGTTTTTGGCTTCAGTCAATTTAGTGGGATTAAGCTTCCAATTAGCTACCACTAATGGTTTTACTTTTTTCATATGTCACTGATTGTATCACAGAGGATATAAGTTACTTAACATCTCGCCAGTCGGTTATTTCAAAAACGTCCGAGGTGTTAGGCACTAAAGGTGGTGGGGCATTGACTAAATTTCTGTCATAGTTGTTTTGCCGATTTAAGAAACCGGAAATAGGTATCCCGCCACTTGTCCACTGTGAACCAACTCGTCCGTTTGAAACAATTGTTCCGGTCATGGTAACAGAGTTTCTAAATACATAAGGATCTAAAGAACCTGGTAAATATGCACTACTGTAGTGATTGCGTCCCACTCGTCCGTTTTGGGCAATAAATATACCATTAAGAACAAGGTTGTTCGGTACCGTAAGACCAAACAGAACATCTTCTTCAGCAATCGCTAAAAGTCCTGAAGAAGTAGCTGAGGTATAGGTGATGTGATCATTTAGTACAATACTTGGATCAACACCTGCAGTATTTACATCAGCCGCCGCTAAAGTGACTTTCCCATTAACCGTACCTTCAAGCCAAACTTTATCTTCAACAAAAATTAATGGACAATCAGAGGAAATATTGTAGGTGCCAACAAATGACGTTCCAGATATTACATTTCTTTCCAGTTGCCAACCACCCGCTGATGTATAACCCCAATACTGACTTGTGTTGGTTACCTCATCGACAGTTATTGTGTCATTGTTATTAAAAGTTATTCGATAGCCATAAGTGCTTGAAGGTGGTATGTAGGTACCACCAGCATTTTGCGCCCTATCCATCATTTGTGACAAATTCACTGTCAAGCCTGTAAAGTTTATTGGTGGCGAAGGAAAAGAAAACAATGAAGCATTTCCGTTAACAGTAGTAAAAACACCGTCTTCGGTCGAATCTGGGGAACAACCAAAACTACTGGTGCAATTCCAGCTAGTTTGGCCACTAGTAACGATAGAATGGTTGGTGCCGTCCATTCTAATACCACCATTAGAGTGATAAGGGCCAATGATATTTCGGTCGGCACCGGCCCATACGTTTGAATTTATAATGAATGAATACTCAGCCACTGTTGGACGGGAGTACTTAGCTACTATGGTTTTGTGTACCGAAGGGTCTTCATAACTAATTCCGGTTGAATAAACATCAATTGAGGCCACGTCCCCGCAGTATGTACTACTGGAAATAGCTAAGGAAAATTCGCCAATCACTCCTCCTTCCGGATCATTATAAGTATGTACATATGGTCCGGGCAAACCGGTGCCGTTAGTGGTATCGTCCGGATAATGCGCTAAATACCATTTATAGTAATTAAGTCCAGCCTCAGCGATATCACCAGCTTTTTGTATCTGCACTTTTTGGTTTATTAGGTGGTTTTGAGTAATGATATAACCAATAAAAGAAACTATTATAACAAAAAATATTGAACCAAAAACCAAGACAGTGACCAGAAGATAACCTCGTTTTAAATTTTTAGTGTTTTCTGTATCTGAGTTGTTATTTTTTGTTTGCATATAAAAATTTGCTATAGGTTATCTTTTAAGTTTCTTGGCACAGCCCCACTTTGTAAAAGAAATTCACCTGGCGAGCGAAGCGGGTCAATATTGACCACTATATTTACCTCAAAGTATCTAACGTCAGTCAGAAGGCCGGTGGTGGTAGATAATTTCACTCCATCGGTATCAAAATAAGTAAAAGTTTCAATTCCTTGGTCAATGTTTTGTACGTATTCTGATAAAGTCTCAACCTTAGATGATGTAGCAAAATTGTAAACCGGTGGATAGCCGGAAGCCTCATACACCCGTTTATAAAGAGTGGTGGTAGATAATATGTACTCGATGTATTCAACCGACGGATCATCATCTATATCACTATAAAAACCCATCTGATTGGTATCCATCAAAGCCAACGGAAAAGCACCATCATCGGCAAAATTCATTTCTTTTACATCATCCAACCACACATAAAGACCTTTTCTGGCGTTTTCTACTTCATTTGACTGATCTATGGTGTATGAATTTGATTGATATAGATAAAAAACAGCACTAAAGATAGCCAAGCTCAATATGGTATACAAACTGATGATAATTATCGTCTCAGCTAAAGTAAATCCTCTTTTTAAGTTTAACTTATCAAAAAAACTTGATTTAGAGATATTCATAATAAAACCCTTACTTCAATTCTATTGTAACAAAATAATTTCTTCAACTTGTGTGTTACTTATTGAATAAGGTGAAATATTTTGTGAAATATATTCATTAGCAGAAATATTAAGTTCATAATCGGTATCACTAGCTAATCCATCAAAGTAAACTTGTCCGCACCAACTGGTGTACGCGAACCCTTGTGACAATCCAGACTTAATTAGTTCGACAGTCGCACCAATTATTGCATCACCAGACACATCAACTACTTTAAGTCGTAAACTATTGGCGGTAGTCGGTGACAACAGATAAGTGGCTTGCTCTGCTGTATTTGGAGATAAGTTGTATGGACTAGCTGGACAAGCATCTTTTACCACATAAAATCCACCGAGTGATAATGTGTAGACATCCCACTCTATATCTTTTAAATCAATCCTACCCAATGTATCAGTGGTAGTACTAATATCATATTTGTAAACCGGTGAAGCATCAACTAAAGTACCGATGGTTTTATCCCCTCTTATATTAGCGGTAAATCCAGACAAATAACTAACACTATCAACGTAAGGTAGATTAATTTCATCAACAGTTGGTGATACTGATGTGTCAGATGTACTCAAAAACACCCCGACCACTAAAGTTGGATAAGTTGCAGGATCAAGTTCTCTTAAATCAATATATCGATCAGAAAAACCAATTGAATTACCAGGTAAATCACCATCAGGCACCAAATCGCTGGTTGAGGTTGACGTATAAAATCTTATCTTAACATCAGTATCAGTTGGAGTAAGAGCGGTAACTCCTACCACTCCCCAATTCACTAAAGAACTTGGAGTATTCGGATCAAGCATAACATAACCAGAACTATCATAGATACCACTATTGTCAGTTAGGACTAAGTTACCACCGGAAATCGTCGTACTTGAAACTACCGAAGTACCTGAAAAATTATTAAATTGCTCGATTTCGCTCATAATCGAACGGTTAGTCAATAATTCAAAACTTAAATCGCTAACTTTGTCGACCTGAAAATTCATCGTTGAAACGTCACCTTCCAAAATTGAAATTGGTAAAGTACTAGGGTTTGGTAATGATGTAGTGGCTTGTCTCGTTTGATCGGAGGAATATCCATTGGCTGATACAAATATTTGATAATTAGAGGCCGCCGGAGCACCAGTAAACAAAGCAACTCCACTTGCGTCAGTACTTCTAGTAACATCAATAGTGGAAGTCGTAGTGTTATTGTATAGACGCACATCAATCCCAGACAAAGGAGATACATTAGCGTCAAACACATTCACCCTGAGTGAACCACCACCGGCCGTCGACTCAATAGAACGTGGGACTACGTTGCTGATCATAAAAAAGGAATGATTTGTGCCGTTTATTGTCCAAGAATATTCAATTTTTATCTTTTTATAGTCAGCTAAAATACCATTATTATCAGACGCACCAGTACCATCAGCCGGATCATCAACGTATTCAATCAAAACTCGCTCATCAAAATCCAAATCGTTTAAATTTATCGTACGATTCTGTGGAATCAAACCAGTCGGTATCCCAGACACAGTACCAACATCGTCGTACGGTAGAGAGCGAAGATACTCTAAACGGTCAGTAACTAAAGACAAAGCGGTCAACTTAGCACGCGATTCGGCAATTAGTTTTAACGAATGATTAAAAGCGGTAAACAAACCACCAAAAACCAACACCAATATCGCAGACACCACCAAAACCTCTACCAATGAGAATCCTTTTTTGCTTAACGTTTTTTTAAACATATAGGTTTTATTGCAAGCCGTCTGAAATAGAATAGATAGGTGCTATTAATGCCAAAGCAAAGAAACCAACCGCTACACCAATTACCACCATCAAGAGTGGTTCAATGATGGTCGATAAATCTTTAGTCTTTCTTTCTACTTCCGTTTCATAAAACACTGCCAACTCTCCCAACATACCGGAAATTTGTCCGGTTTCTTCTCCTACCAGAATCATTTCACCCACCAAAACTGGATACAAATCTTTTCTTTCAATAAAAATCTCTGATAATGGCGTACCTTTTTCTACTCTAGCTCGAGCTTCACTCAATATTCGTTTGTAAAATACGTTTTGCACAACCTCTTCAGTAATTTCTATTGACTGCATCACATCCACTCCGGAGTTAAGTAACGAAGACAAAGTACGAGCGGTTCTGGCGGCGTTGGTCTCTTTGGCCATAGTACCAATGACAGGTAACCTAGTAACGAGCCAAGACATAGAAAACTTGCCGATTTGGCTGCGTAAAAAATAAATAAATCCGATTACCACTCCCACAATACTACCTAAAGCCAAAACCGTATGTTCAACAAAGAAATCACTGGTGCCAATTAAAAACACAGTTGTAGCCGGTAAATCCATATTCATGTTTTTAAACACACCAGTAATTTGTGGCATTACATAAATCATCATCAAGACTGCTATGATTATCATGACTAGAATAACTATAGCCGGATAAATCATTGCTCCTTTTACTTTTTTTGTCAGATTGTTGGAGCGCTCCATCTGAACAGCCAGTGTCTGTAGAGCTTCCGCCAACTTTCCACCTTCCTCACCAGCCTTTACCATGGCAATATACATGTCACCGAACGTGTCTCTAAAATCACCTAAAGCTTCATAAAACTGTTTTCCGTTTTCTATTTGTTCGATTAATTTAGATATTATTTGCTTAAGACGGGGGTTTTCGGTTTGTCGCTGTATCACTGACAAAGCGCGGGTTACAGTAAGTCCAGCACTTATCATTGAACCCAGATTTCTGGTAATAATTATTTTTTCATCAGCCGACACACGACTTAGGTAGGAATTTATTTTTTCAACATCAATAAATTTTCTAAATCCACCACCACCCTCTTCCACACCAGAAACTCTATGTCCCGCTTGTCTGGCTATGTCATAAACCGCGTACCGATCGTCCGCTTCTACCGTTTCAATTACCCTGTTTCCTTCTTTGTCCTCTCCAGTGTATTTAAAAATAGGCATAAATGTATAATTATTCGTTAATTACCCTAAACACCTCCTCAATACTGGTTAGTCCCCGAGCCGCTTTGTAAATACCGTCTTCCATCATGGTTAGCATGCCTTCTTTACGAGCTTGTTTTTCAATCTCGTCACTGGTTTTGCCGGTGATCACCATATCTTTTATAGTAGAAGAGATCTCTAATACTTCATGAATCCCCATTCGACCATGATAACCATCTTCTGTTTCTCCTTTTTCTTTAGGTTTAAAGAATTGAATATCGTTCCAAGTGGCATTTTCTTTAACAATCTTCTCTTCCTTCAAAGTATCCATAATAATGTCCAAATCAACATGCTCACCAAGTTCATCTCTTTCTGCCTTACTTAAAGTATAAGCGATTTTGTCATCAGCCAATCTTCTCACCAATCGTTGCCCAACCGCTACTCGCAAAGTAGAAACCAATAAGAAAGATTCCACTCCCATATCAATCAAACGAGCTACGGTACCGGAAGCAGAATTGGTATGCACAGTAGCCAAAACCAAGTGGCCGGTAAGGGCGGCGTTGATAGCTAGACTGGCAGTCTCTTCATCACGAATCTCACCAACCATAATAATGTCCGGATCCTGACGCATCAAAGAACGTAAGCCGGCCGCAAAAGTAAAGCCAATATCCGGCTTAACTTGACTTTGATTTACTCTCGCCATTTGATACTCAATCGGATCTTCAATAGTAGATATGTTTACTTCCGGAGTATTTAAAATATCCAGTACCGTATACAAAGTGGTGGATTTTCCGGAACCAGTTGGTCCCGTCACTAAAATTATTCCAGTGGTGGCGCGAGTGGCTTTGTGTACCCGCTCTAAAGTACTGCCGTGAAATCCAATACCTTCCAACGAAAAACCAGCGCGATTTTCTCGCAAAAGGCGCATTACTATCTTTTCACCGTAAAACACCGGCAAAACCGAAACTCGGAAAGAAACCTTTTGCCCGTCCATTTTCATTTTAAATCGACCGTCTTGCGGTAGACGTTTTTGGTCTAACTTAAGGTTTGATAAAACCTTAACTCTAGCCACTATAGTACCAGCAGCGTGCTTGGGTAGTTTCATTGCATCATTTAAAATACCATCAATACGATATCGGACAATCACCTCCTCTTCCCCTGGCTCAATATGAATATCGGACGCACCTTGAATAATGGCATGTCTAAGTAAAGTATCAACAATACGCACCACCGGCAAATCTTCAGCGATTTTCTTCAAATCACTTTCACTTAGCTCTTCCCCGTCCTCTTCTCTTACCACCTTAAGAGCGGAAGCGTCTTTCATTATAATATCGCCAAACTCATCTTTTAGAGTTTTCTGATACTGACGCAAAGCCGTTCGCATTGATTCACTATCAGTTAGGCGAGGCAAAATTTTGTAGCCGACTTTCTTTTTTACAAAATCAATTGCCGGCATATCGGCAGTATCCAACATAGCCACCTCAAGCTGTTTGTCGTTTAGTTTATAAGCAATGATGTTGTGAGTGCGAGCAACCGGCTCAGGAATCAGTGACAAAACTTCAAAATCTATCTTTTCATCTTTTAAAGAAATAAAAGGTACACCAAGCACGTACGACTCCACTCGTCGCATATCGTCCTCGGTCATATGTCCTTCCGCAATCAAAGCCTCCGCCAAAGTCCGTCTTTCTTCCTTAGCTACTTTCTCAGCTGACTCAATGTCGGACTTTTTTACCAGATTAGCGTCCAGGACAAACCGTTTAAGTTGTTCATCTTTTATACGCACAACAATTCCCAAAGAGCTTTTTAGAGCTTCTTACTCTTTTATTCTAACATTAAAGTTTTCTTACTAACCAAAAATTTACACAGATTTCAATTACTAATAAAAAACATAACTACGTAACTTACGTAACTATTGTCGTTTTATAATAACTATGCTAAAAAAGCTTCTAAAGTAGTTCCTCTATAAAATCATCCAAGGAGAAGTGTGATGAAAAAATATAATTTTGTATTATTGTTTTCGGTATTTTTCCTTATCTGTCCTACTGTTATAGCTGAAACAAAGGTTAAGGTAGGAAAAGATATTAACGGAAAAAAAGTGATACTTTACGGAGAGGTTTCTGAGGTAACAGTACCAAAAGAAATCAATCAAAAGCCAACTACTATAATAGAGGCTTTGAGTAAACCTGATGAAATTATCTACCATAATGAGCAATGCCTGAATGAAAAAGTGGATTTGGTGAAGTTTAAAAAAATTTGTTCATGGCAGGAATACAAATACCAAACTGATAGCAGTGAAATAATCAAAGTTGGTTATGAAATATCTGAAAGCGAGCCCACTCTTAACGTCATTTTATTTATTACCCTATTAGCAACAGGAGGCTTATCCATCTACTTTTTATCGCTGTTATACCTGTTTAAAACTAAGCGGTATAAAAGTCTAGCAGATTCACCGGAAATATTGGTTGGGACCAATATACTGTTGTTTTTTTTAACATCTGTACCATTTTTGTACAGTTTAAATGTATACAACAAATTTTTAGTTTCAGGTTTTATTATGGTCTTAGCTTCAACTATTTTCTCGATAGTAAACTATGAAAAGAAAACGGGATCTAAGGCCGCGCTGGTAGTCTTTTTAGGGCTAGCTACTCTGGCTTTAATATTCTTTTTAATTGGTTTTTACAGTTTAGAGTTAAAAGTACTGTAAATTATTTAAGAAAATTTAATAAAACCGCTTTGGACTTTGTCCAAAGCGGTTTTTTAAAACAGTACAATTATCAACGAACCAATAAATACGAATGAACCTGGGATAATAGTTATCAAAAAAATGATAATCAAGATATAAGAAAAACCTTTAGCAATTTGCGCTACCGCTCTACCATATTTTTTACGGCGTTCCCTTTTGTCTTTTTCAATCGTGATAAAAGAAAACATCAAGTTGAATAAAGCTAATTGAATCCGATGAAAAGCTCTTTTAAATTTAAACCTCGGCCACAAACCAACCACGCCAGTATTTATAGTTCTTAGAAAAACAGAAAATCGATTACCGTTCATTTCTCTACTCTCACAAATTTTAATAAACAAACTCCTTTCCTTAGCCTAATATCACTTATTGCGTCAAAGCCGTCAATATTTTAGTCGTACTTTACTTTCCTTAAAATTAGTCTATAATACAACTACTGATTGAATGCTCGGCGTCCGCCGGGCATTCTTCGTGGAGATTTAGGAATTTTTTTGAATTTATTGATTTTATTAATTTAAATAACGATTATGTTTGACTTAAAAGTAATTAACTCTGTTTTGTCTGAATTGGAAGAAGAACGCGGTATTCCGCGAGAAAAGATGATCGACGCCATCGAGCAATCTCTCGCTACCGCCTACAAAAAAGAATTTGGTAAAAAGGGTCAGATTATTACCGCCGACTTTGATTTAAATACCGGTGATGTGACTTTCGAGCAAGTAAAGATAGTAGTAGATGAGAGTATGCTCAAGCCGGAAGCTGACGAAGATGAAGATGACGAAACAGCTAGTACTGAAGCAAAAACAGAAGAAGAAAGTGACGAGGAAGACACTCGTGTCCGCTTTGATGAAGAAAAGCATATTATGCTCAATACTGCTCGCATGATCAAAAAAGATGTCGGGGCTGGTGAAGAATTAACTTTCCCACTGGAATCAAAAGACGATTTTGGTCGTATCGCCGCCCAAACTGCCAAGCAAGTAATTGTACAAAAAATTCGTGAGGCTGAAAAAGAATCAGCTTTAGCTGAGTTTGGCCAAAAAGCTGGCGACATCGTAATTGGTCATGTACAGCGTTTTGAACGTGGAAATTTATATGTTGATTTAGGACGAGTAACGGCCGTCATGCCTTATGACGAGCAAATTCCTGGCGAACGATTTAAACCAGGGGAAAGAATTCGCGCTATTTTGCTAGCCGTTGAAGAAACTCCGCGCGGAATTTTCCTTAAACTTTCTCGCGCCCACGCTGATTTCTTAACTGGTTTGTTTGCGATTGAAGCACCAGAACTACAAAATGGCACCGTAGAAGTAAAAGCGGTAGCTAGAGAGGCTGGTTCTCGATCAAAAATTGCGGTCTTTGCTAACGATGATCACATCGATCCGGTTGGTTCAATGGTTGGTCAGCGTGGAGTACGAGTATCTACCGTGATGAGTGAATTAGGTGGAGAAAAAATTGACATCATTGAATGGTCGGCTGATCCAGCTGAGTTTATCGAAGATGCTTTATCACCAGCTCAAGTGATAGGAATAGAAATCGTTGCTGAACCGGATGAAAAAAATCATGAACGAGGACACGCAATTGCTACCGTTACTAACGACCAACAATCTTTGGCAATTGGCCGTGGTGGACAAAATGTACGTCTAGCTGCCAAACTAACCGGTTGGAAAATCGATATCATTTCAGCTCAAGGTGGTGAAGAATTAGCCACGGCTGATGAAAGTGGTAATGTAGAACTAGAAGCCGATGAAGATACTCCAGTTGGTAGCGACGAAGACGTGCTAGAAAATGAAGACGCCACCACCACCAAACCAGAATTACCAGATGAAGACGAACCAACTAGCGACCGTGATACTAACCCTGATGACGATGAAGCCGATGAAATAGATACTCCAGAAGAAGCAGAAGCAGAATTAGAAAAAAACTAATAATAAACAAACTATGAACTTACTACACGATGTTGCTCCAGGTACTAAGGAAATAATGAACGTTATTATCGAAATTCCTAAATTCTCAAAAAACAAGTACGAGATTGATAAAGAGACTGGTATGATTGCTCTTGATCGTGTGATGCATACCGCTCAAGATTATCCATTTGACTATGGTTTTGTGCCACAAACTTTGTTTGATGATGGCGATGCTTTGGATGTAGTGGTTTTAACCACTTACCCATTAGCTCCCGGTATACTGGTCAAAGCTCGTCCAATCGCTATTATGGAGATGACTGACGGTGGCGAAAGAGACGACAAAGTAGTAGCGGTACCGGCCGATGATCCGCGCTTTGAAGAAATAAATGACCTAAAAGATATCAATAAGCATTTCATTAAAGAAATGACTCACTTCTTTGAGACCTACAAAAAAATTCAAAATAAAGAAGTATCAATCGGAGCTTGGCACGGCAAGGATGAAGCTATGAAAGCTTTTGATAAGAGTCGTGAACTATACAAAGAAAGTAAGAAATAATAATCTTTTGAAGAAAAGTATAAAGGCCGGAAAGCGAAGCTTTCCGGCCTTTATGTATTCAAATTATCTACCTTAAATTTTTGTCACTTAAAATATTTTTGCAAGGATTGATATCCTTGTTAAAATTTAAAGATGAACAAAAATAACTTAAAATCAAACCGCCTTTTGTTAACATTTTTTTTGGTTTTATTATCTATATTTATATTTTTTTACTTTACCCTCATCAGTCAAGCGGAAGAAATATCTACTACTACAGATACCATTGAGGACGTAACTAAAAATGAACAATTAGAAACAATAGAAATAACAAAAGAAACCAGTACCACGACCAATACTAGCAGTGAAGGTTTAGCTACCACTACAGAAAATCAATCCGAAAACCAAGAAATAACTCCACTACCAAAAGAAAATTTGGACGAAACGACTGTAACAAAATCTGCTTTAGACATTGAAAAACAAAAACGGATTTTAAACCTCGCCGCCAATGTAAGTAACCGCTTGGACGCCGCTCTCTACCGTCATGAAAAAATTATTACTAGATTAGAAAGACGAATAAACAAACTAGAACAAACCGGTCGAAATGTTAGTGAAGCAAGACTAGAACTAACTTTAATTAAAGATAATTTAACTGAAGCCAAATCAATTATGAGTCAAATTAACCTTGAAGTATACGAGGCTGTCACCTCAGATAAACCCAAAGAGACTTGGTCAGTACCCAAAACCTCATACCAAGCCACTGAAAAAATAGTATTAGAAAATCAAAGTAAATTAATAAAAATCGTTAATGATTTAAAACAAACCCCAGCAGCCGAAACATTTCAAATAAACAGTACCGTAGAGGAATATTCAGAAACCGAAGTAAGTCAATCAGAACAATAAATACATGAAAGAAAAAATTAAAATCGATGAATTCACTGAATTTAAAATTACCAAGCGTCAACTAATAATTTTTGCGATAATTGTTATTTTAATATTAGTTACACTTATTATAAAAATGGCCGATAAACCTAATCAACCAATCAGTAAAATACTTCCTGAGAGACCATCTCCAGAAATAAACAAAGAACCAGAAAGCGCTACTGCTTACGCCCAAGTAGATAGTCTTAAAGTTATGAGTCCTTCCGATGAACTAGAAGCGATTGAAGCTGACCTAAACAGCACCAACCTAGATTCACTTACTCTAGAACTACAAACTATAGAAAGAGAATTGGGAGAATAATTAAATAAATAATTGAAAAATAAAATAGTTGCATTTATACGAGATATGCGTAAACTAGCCCATACTATGTCTACACATGAACACAATATTGATTTTAAAAAGGATTTTACCGTTACTGAAGAGGAAAATTCACAAGTAAAAATAACTGGTGAAATCGCTTATGAAGAATTATTAAAAGAAAGAAGCACCGCCATCAAAGCTTTAGGAAAGAATGTTGAACTTGATGGTTTTCGTAAAGGTCATGTACCGGAAGCGGTTTTGGTAAAACACATCGGTGAGATGGCTATTTTAAATGAAATGGCCGAACGTGCTTTGTCACATTTCTACCCACACATCCTAGAAGCTCACAAAATAGATGCGATTGGTCATCCAAAGATTGAAATCACCAAAATGGCTCCTAATAACCCTCTAGCATTTACCGCCACTGTGGCCATTTTACCGAAATTTGATTTACCAAATTACCAAAATATTGCTGACGGCTTTAACCAGAACAAAGCTGATAGTAAGGTAACCGATGAAGAATTGGAAACTAAAATAAAAGACATCCTACGTCAAAAGATGGCTTACGAAAAACTACAAAAGAAAGCCTCTGCCAATACCTCTGATACAGACTTACCGACTCCAGAAACAGTAGAAAAAGATGATGAAGAAAAAATTCCAGAATTAACTGATGATTTGGTAAAGACACTTGGTCAACCAGGACAATTTAATACAGTTGAAGATTTTAAGAATAAACTTCGTGAACATTTAGAAATCGAAAAAGCCCGTGAAGTAAAAACCGAACACCGCGCCAAAATTACCGACGCAATTATTGAAGCGACTGATATGCAATTGCCACAGGTTTTGATTGACTCTGAACTACAACAAATGTTGGCGCAAATGGAAGAGGATTTAAAACGTTCTAACTTAAAGATGGATGACTACTTAACTCATATCAAAAAAACTAAAGAAGAATTACAAAAAGAATGGACTCCAGCTGCTGAGAAAAGAGCTAAATTGCAACTAATCTTAAATGAAATTGCTAAAAAAGAAGATATTAAACCAAACCAAGACCTAGTCGAAGGACAAGTAAAAGAATTATTAGAAATGTACAAAGACGCAGATGTGAATCGAGTCCGAACTTATGTCTCTACCATTTTGATAAATGAAGCAGTTTTAAAAATGCTTGAAGGTGGTGAAGAAAAGAGAGATACAAAAGAGAAAAAGGATAAGGAAGAATCTAAATCAAAATAGTATGTGTCAAAAAGCTGGGCGCCCTACGGGCGCCCAGCTTTTTGACACTACACTAAAATAATGCTACAAAATCAAACGAGCCTAATTTAAAGGAGGAGGTTCAAAATGGATAAATATGCTGTAGGATTCTTGGTGGCAGTTATTTCGCTAGTAATACTTGCGGTAGGATTACTTAAAACATCCTACGATTATTCAAATAATCGATTACCTCATGAACCAGGAGACTCATTAATATTTTTTAAGAATACATCTGAGGGTAAGAATGCTTGTTCTAGCAAAAACGGTAAGTGGTATTTGAACAAAAAAGCTGACATTGGTTATTGTTATTTTAAACCTACAGGAGCGAAAAATAGAAGCAGAAATTGATATGATACAGGTTTAAGCTAAAGATGCAGATTCCAGCGATTAATTTCTATTCCATACCTACCAACACATATCGCCGCCTTTAATCATAGGGCGGCGATTAATCATTTAGCATCTAGTAACTATTAAAAACTTTTGCTAAGATTACCAAATCTATGGAAAACAATACAAAAAGAGATTTGCCACAAGCTACCTTGGTACCGATGGTAATTGAAAAAACCCAAGGTGGTGAGCGGGCTTTTGATATTTATTCACGTCTTTTAAAAGAACGTATAATTTTTATTACCGGACAGATTGAAGACCATATGGCTAACTTAGTAGTAGCTCAATTACTTTTTTTAGAAGCAGAAGACCCGAAAAAAGACATTTTTATTTACGTAAATTCCCCAGGCGGTAGTGTGACGGCCGGCATGGCCATCATCGACACCATGCATCACGTAAAAGCCGATGTGGCGACAGTATGTGTTGGTCTAGCCGCTTCTATGGGTTCACTGATTTTGTCGCAAGGCGCCAAAGGCAAGCGTTTTATCTTACCAAATGCTGAAGTAATGATTCATCAACCGATGGGCGGAGCTCATGGACAGGCGACTGATATTGATATAACTGCTAAGCAAATTCTAAAGATACGTGACCGTTTAAATAAAATGTTAGCCAAAGCCACTGGTCAAAAACTAAGTAAGATCGAACAAGATGTTGAACGAGACTTCTTTATGGATGCTGAAGAAGCTCATAAATATGGCATTATTGATAAAATTTATAAATAATTTACCTCAATAAAAGCCCCGCGCCTACGGCGCGGGGCTTTTATTGACCATAGTTATTAGTTTTACAACCTGTTATAATTTTGCTAGGGTAGGCCTGATTCACTGTCACGAGAGAAAGAAAAAGAATTTTTAATAATTAAACATCGATTATGTCACCATTGATTACAGGGTTGGCTTTCGTTGTAGTATTTGGCTTAGGAGTTATAGCCGGAAATTACCTAAGATATCTCCAAGCCTTATCCAAAAAATCATCAATTGAAATTGAAATTAAGGAAAAGTTAGTTGAAGCTGAAAAACATGCGATTGAGATAGTAGAAAAAGCTGAAGATAAAGCAACCAAAATTGAAACAGAAGCTAAAACCGAAAGAAAAACTCAAGAAGAAAAACTAGCCACTAAGGAAGATCGTCTTTTAAAAAAAGAGGAACTCTTAGACAACCGACAAATTGATATTGATTCACAACGAGAAGCCTTACAAGGAAAAATACAAGAAGTTAAGTCTATCAAAGTCCAATTGGATGAAAGAAAAGCTGATATAGAAAAAAAACTAGAAGAAGTAGCTGGTCTAACCACTGAAGAAGCTTATACTTCTATTGTACAAAAAATAGAAAAAGACAGAGAGGAAGACTTAAGACTTCATTTAGAAAAAATAGAACGTCTGGGTACAGAATATTTTGAAGAGAAAGCTCAAAATATTCTTCTCGCAGCCATACATCGAGTAGGCAACAACATGCCAACTAATGTCATGACTGCCAACGTAGAAATACCAAGTGACGACCTAAAAGGTAAAGTAATTGGAAAAGAAGGAAGAAATGTCCGCGCTTTTGAGCGAGTTACTGGTGTTGATGTTTTAATCGATGAAACTCCAGGTTATATAGTATTATCTTCTTTTGATCCCATTCGTCGCGAAATTGCCAAAGTAGCCTTGGAAGCTTTACTAAAAGATGGTCGAATTCAACCAGCCAGAATTGAAGAAGAAGTTGAAAATGCTCGTAAAGAAGTTGGGAAAATAGTAAAGAAAATGGGTGAGAAAGCTTGTTATGATGCTAACGTACCAAACCTTCATCCAGACTTAGTTAGTATTCTTGGTCGACTACACTTCCGTACTAGTTATGGCCAAAATGTACTTTGGCATTCGGTCGAAATGGCTCACCTATCAGCTATTATCGCTGAAGAAATTGGTGCTGATGTAGCTACTGCCAGAGCAGGAGCCTTACTACACGATATCGGAAAAACTGTTAGTCATGAAGTAGCCGGCACTCATGTTGAAATTGGTATTCGTATTTTACAAAAATACGGTGTTGATGAAAAAGTTATTTTAGCAATGCGAGCCCATCATGAAGAGTATCCATACGAAACACCAGAATCCATTATAGTTCAGGTAGCTGACGCTATCTCTGGTGGACGACCAGGCGCTAGACGAGACTCGATTGAAAACTATATAAAAAGATTAACTGACCTAGAAGCCATTGCCGCCACCATTCAAGGAGTAGAAAAAGTTTTTGCTATTGCTGCTGGTCGAGAAGTACGAGTACTAGTAAATCCAACTGAGCTAAATGACTTTGATACTCACAATTTAGCTAGAACGATTGCTACTAACATCGAATCGAATCTACGCTATCCGGGCGAAATTAAAGTTCATGTGATAAGAGAAACTAGAGTAATTAGTTACGCTCGATAAGATTTATCAAAGTTTAAAATGTAAAAAGTGGTTTGGCTTCGCCAAACCACTTTTTACATAAATCAATTAGAACACAAAAATAATCCCCTCGGAAGACGTGGCAGCTTAAAAACGTTGCTATATAATAGTACCTGAGCCATACAGGCATCGTGAGTAAGTTTTTTGCTCACTCACATTTTATCACTCATAGAATAAATCTGAATCTTATATGAATAAAGCAGACATCATCAGTGCTGTACACGAAGTACTTGGTTCAACCAAAGCTGATGCCGAACGAGCAGTCGATGCAGTTTTTAGTAACATCGAAAAAGCTATGAAAGACGGTGACGCCGTTTCAGTAGCTGGGTTTGGTATTTTTGAAGCTAAGCTTCGAGCAAAACGTGAAGCCAGAAATCCACGAACCGGTGAAACGGTCACCGTTCCAGCTATGCGTGTACCAAAATTCCGAGCCGCTAAAGCACTAAAGGATTCAGTGAAATAAATTCACTGCGTATAAAACCGCCGGCTAAAGCCGGCGGTTTTATATTATCCCCAAGACCAAAATAATTTCAGTATGTTATAATACTTAAGTAGCGGAGGTAATACGCTATGTGGAAATACAGAGTATTCCTCGCTATTTCCCATCACAATAAATAAAACCCTTTCAGCCAAGGGGTTTTATTTTTTATAAATGGTCGAAAGCTAAAGCTTTCGACCATTTATAAAATTACTGAATTGCACCAATAGACTTGTCTTGTTAAGATTTAATATTACTTATTAAAATTATTTCATGTTTGCCACCATCATAAATGATTGCCGTGACGATAACGCTCGTGCTCGTCAAACTAGTCGCATTAGCTCCTTATTAAAAATTACACCTGCTTTTATTGGTGTAGATAGCGACTTAGAAGCCAGTATGAATATGATTGATATTCTAGACGCTACTGGTGGTCAAGAAGGTGTGATATTGGTTAACGTTGCTCCGCGTGGTGACAAAACTGCTAAATGGGAAAACGGTACGCCTTTCGCCTACTTCTGGTACAAAAAAACTTTAGTGGTTTCTTCACTTGATGGTTATGCTTTTTCAGCAGTGAAAAAATTAAACCTGACTGAGACAGTAAATATATTTGATATTCATGAAGCTACCAAAACTATGCAAGAAGCAAACTTCATCACCGAAGCTGAAGCCACACGTATTCCTTTCAGTCAGTTTCGCAGTTTTGATTTTACCCCCAGAATTGGTAGTTTTATGATGCTTGGCAATCATGTTCCAAGTACTTCTTTTGACTTACAAGAAATACCAGAATTACCATCAGCTATCTGGTGTATAGATAATTTTGGTAACTGCAAGACTACTCTCACTCCCGACCAAATAAGCACCGACGGAGAAACTGAAACCCGCTATGGTAAATTACCATACGTTGAAAAGCTTCGTGATCTAAAAGACGGTGAGACCGCTTTAGTACGAGGAGGTTCTGGACTTGATGACACTCGCTTTATCGAGCTCATCACCCAAAAACGAAATTTTGCTAAAAATAACCAAACAAAAATCGGTGATGATATTTTTGAAACCAAATCTTATTTCAAACAAGCTACAGAATAAAAATACAAAAGACTATTAAAGTGTGTAAGAACCAATTAGATTTAATAATAGTGTCTTATTTATACTTTAATTAGCAAAAATACTTTTAACATGTTTAAGTACCGCTAGGTTTATTTAAGTTATTAATTTTAAATAATAAGGTACATTTATGAATATAAACACTAATAAAGAACTATTATTTGTAGCTACTGGAGATGATACTCCGCGTGATAATAAACCAACCATAAAAAGAAATGCAATTACTGCTATTGTTAGAGACCCAATAAACGATAAATATCTGTTACTAAAGTGGAAAGATGTTAATTGGTTGGCTTTTGTAACCGGCGGAATAGAAAATGGACAAACAGCCGAAGGTGCTGCACGAGCTGAAGTGAGTGAAGAAACCGGCTACACTGATTTACATTTTGTTAGTCCACTTCCATCTTACAAAGCTAAGTTTTGGCATGGACCAAAAGGTGAAAACCGTCTAGCTCACTTTCAATGTTTTCTCTTTAAACTTACAGAAAATAGTAATAAAATTGAAGTCGCAACGGAAGAAACTAAAAAACATAATGAAGTATGGTTAAGTATTGCAGAACTAGAGTCCGCTGATCTACAGGAAGGTCCACACTTTCTTTTAAATCACATAATTAGCAAAGGATTATAAATCGTCTCTTTTTTTGCAAATCAAAACCCTGCTAACAGACGCGGGGTTTTAAATTACCTAAGCAATGTTCCAAATTACCAATCCATTGTACTGGATTAAATTATATGATATAAGACATTCAGAAACACCTTGTAATCAATTATATTAAACTTTAAGGAGAAGATAATGACAACCCTTTATGAAAAACTTGCTAAGAAAACAGGTATACCTCCTATATTATTTGAAGCATCTAATGGTGATTTTGATAGTAAAAACTCACAAAAATTATCTCTGGAAAGTGCTATTGGGTTACTGGCCATGCACGCCAATTCCGATGAACTTGTTATTGAGGCCGTGAAGAAGAAGGTTGATTTTTTAATTAAGACAACTATTGACTCTATTGATGATATAGATCTGGTCATTAGAGCTCAGAAAGCTGGGACTTCAAATAAAGCTATCAGAGTAGCTTATCGACGACGGGTAAACCTTATAAAAACCCTTGTGGAGGCTAGAGAAGCTTATTATGTGGGTAGACATGAAGGATACCGTGGATATAAAAAAGCATTATCAAAGTATATTAAGCTGTTACCAAAATTCACTAACATAAATAGTTTTGAATTATTACTTAGTGAGTTTCGTTGTATAAGTGAAAAATATCCAACAAAGGAAACACTATTTGAATACGAAAAGAAAGAAGATATAGAAGGAAGAGCTATGGTCGCTGCCTTCAAGCTTTTTTCCATAAATAAAGACAGTATAAATAGTGTGGAAGAAGTGTACTCAGCTTATGAGTTACTCACACTTCGTTTTGATCACTTCCCAGTCGATAAAATCAAGTTACAAAGCATGATAGAGAAGCTTGAAAAAGTAATCGCACCAAGAGTTTCGGCAGATAAAGTTTTTACCGAGAATGATATTAATGTAATACACGGATGGTGTACATCTTCCGACAAAGATGCGTGTAAACTACTCAGATTAGATGAACGTCTAAATGAAGTCATACAACAAGAAATGGGTGGTCTGGATACACTTTCTGAAATGCTGAAATTTAAGCAAAGGTATAATTATGAAAAAACAAACTCTATTCTTTTTAAGAAACTCGAATCTGAGTTAAAAGTAGCAACAACATTTAAAAAAGTTAGGAAGATATTGGATATTTTTCATAAATTATATCTAAAACAGTACGATTCTGATGGAGAAGATTATCGTGTTGCTATCATCAAAAAGTTGATTGCAGTATGTACTAACGTATCAGAAGCTATGGAAGCATACGCATGTTTAACAAATGCTAAATATGTCAGACGTAATAGTGAAGGGTATCATAATTTACATAAAGTATGTTTACAAAAAATCAATATGCTTGTTTGTAACGCATGCAAACAAACAGATAAGATTACTAAACTTGCACGACTTTATGAAAAAATATATCCAATTTCTGAAGCTCAAAAGATAATCTTACAGAGAATGATCTTCGTTTACAAATCTTCCAAATAGAGGTTAAAACATACATCACCACAGATAAACTTTTGTTTATCTGTGGTGTTTTTTATGAGATATTATCTAGAAAAAGTCATGGAGTGAATTCTTTATGTAATTAAATTTTAAAAACCCTTACTTAAAGTAAATTAAGTAAGGGTTTTAGTATTAAGCAATATTCCAAATAACCGCTCTTTTGCTAGCATATTTTTTCACAAACCGCCAGACTTTGGCGTCGTAAAAAGGAGCTGAAGGATACGGTGGAAATTCTCTAGCTACTTCATCTAGCTCTTCAATCACCTTATGCACAACATCATGTGATAAAAAACCCAAATTAACTCCATGGATATTGGCTTTAGGCCAAGCTTCTTTTAAACAACCAAAAGTAGTACCGGAACCAACTGTTACCCACACCTCCTTAGGATCAGGAACAGTTTCTCTAGCCAATTCTACCAATTCAGTTCTAAACAACTCACAATCAAAACCAATTGGTAAATAAAAAGCTTGATTTTCCTCTACCCATCTTTCTACAAAATTTCCAATCTCATGTTGTCTTTTAACTTTATCAGCAAAGTGAAAAGAAACATTTGGAAAATCTTTTAGATACTCAGTTATGTAAGTGTCTTTTGGCTTACCGGCCAGAAATATATGTGCTTCCTTTCCTGTCTCCCTAGCAGCTATTGCTAAAGCTAATCCCGAGTGGCCATACTCGTGCACTGAGCAAGCGACTCTAGTTTCTTTCACAAACCTTAAAGCTCGCTCTAATGCCAACCGTTTTATTCCGCCATTTACTAAGTCTCCACGCACCACCTTAAAGCCAGCGATATTGTGTACCAATAATTTATCCATTGTCTTCTCTCACTAAATTAAGCCTGTTTTCACTTCCCTCAGCTCGAAAATCATTACCGACAGCAATAATGACCAATTCTGATAAAGCCCTAATTGCATGCGGTACCTCACTTGGAATCAAGTACATCATACCCGCTCCTAGCTTTATCTCTTTTGAAAAATAGGTCAATAGTCCTTGTCCGTAGGTAACAATCAAAATATGAGACCCGATATGTGTATGCAAGTCCACTTTTTCACCAGAGGTAAAGCGTATCAAACTAGCTCCAAATGGTTTTTCACCACTACCATCAAACAGAAGTGGTAAAGCCGTAGCGTCACTCTTAGCCATTTTTATTGGTTGCTTACCGTTTTTAGGAATCAAGACCCCATTTTCTACTATTGCCCAAACAGCTGATTGAAATTCGTGTAGATTATTCATAACGTTCTCTTTGACTAAAAAATATCTACAGCTATACTTACAAATACATTAAGAGTGGCAAATATCACTCACGAGTGGTATTTATCACCATTATTAATTATAAATATGGAATATCAAACCCTACTACAATCACTTGGCTTAGCCAAAAACGAAGCCAGAATATATGAGACCTTAGTCCGCAAAGGTAACTCTTCAGTGAGTCTAATTTCTGAAAAATCGGGCGTACATCGCCGTAACGTCTACGACTCTTTAAATCGTCTTATGGAAAAAGGGTTGGTAATAGAAATTGTTGACACCAAAGAAAACATCTACCAAGCAGTTGAACCACGAAAACTACAAGAGATACTGGCCGAAAAAACTTTGGCGTTAGAAACCGCCCTACCGTTTTTGGATAAATTGTACTTTAATACTCCAAGTGAATACCGTGTACAAACCTACAAAGGAAAAGAGGGCTGGAAACAATACATGAAAGATATTTTATTGGTTAATAAGCCTTTCTATTCTATTGGTGCCCAAGGCGCTTGGCTCGACGAACGGATAAAGAGTTTTATTCCTGGGTTTTTAGAGCAAATCAAGAAAAACAAACTAGAAATGCACCACCTATTTGACTATGAAGTAAAAAAAGTCAATCATCCAATACTGCAACACGTAGGCAATAAGTACAAATTTTTACCTAAAAAATACGCTACTTCTTCCGGCATAGATATTTTTGGCGATCGGGTGAATATTATGCATCATCAGTATTTAGGGCAAGTAGGCGAGGTGGATGAAATTATGTTCACCGTTATCCAAAACCAAAACCTAGCTGACTCTTACCGCATCTGGTTTCAATATATGTGGGACTTTTGTCCTAAAAGTAATAAAGTTTAGTTTACAAAAGGATTCTCCATATCAAAAACAATCTTTGGTGTATGGTCGTTTATTATCTCTATTGGTATACCGTATTTTTCATTGTATAGAGTGTCGACCGAACAAAATTTCGCCATATTCCAGACAAATCCTAATTTATCAGCCACCTTCCTTACTCTTTCTTCCGAGTCACCTTCTATTTCAATAAACGGTTCTAAAAATGGCCAAGTATCTATAGTTATCTCAACACCATCCAATGTCCATAACTCTCTTTTTGTTTCTTGATAAGCACACCACTGACAGCCAATTGTTTTAAGGAAAGCTTCAGCATCATCATATTTATCTACAATCAGACAAATTTCTTTTTGATTTTCAATTTTATCACCATCAACTATCTTCAAACTCATGGTGATTTTATCTTCTTCATCACGTACGCGTATCCAGCTACCTTTTATTGGATTACTGACGGGTAAATTAAAAACAGTACGACGTTGCAGAAATTCTTTTTTTTCTAAAGTCGCTCCACATTCTTTTAATCTATTTCTGATTTTGTTTTTGTCTATATTAGTAAATGTAGCTTCGTATTCTATTTGCATATAATCAGTATACCAAAAAAACTAAGTAATGTGTTTTTACCAAAATATAAAAACAGGTTTTGATTACTACACAAAACCTGTTTTTGTATTTATTTGCTCTTAATGATGATGGTGATGACCTCCCCAAAAAGCATTGAGATAATTATTGATGCAAATCCAGCCAGAATCGGATCCAGATATAGCATCTGGTATGAATAACTAGGCTGATACACAGAGTAAACACCACCATACCCATAACTACTACGATACACAGGAGGAGTAACCACACATGCTGAGGAAAATAAAACCATAAAAAATGCCAAAAGAGTGACTAAGACTTTCTTCATAACAATTCTCCAATAAAGTAGAAAAACAACAAAAACTGCCTATAACCTTAATACTACAACCGCATTAAGCGGTCAAGCGGTACGTTATGGTTCAATACCTTATGAACACTTCTATTAAAATAGTAGTGTTATGTACACATCAAACCCAAACATGCCTAAGATTCGTAGAGACGCAGTACTTTTCACAGATAAGCACGGAGTCCGTAAAGCAGCTCGACACTTTGGATTCTCTCCTGGTGCTATCTGTGTTTGGAGGGATAAAGCAAGGAAGATCGGTCTTCATCCTATACCAACCCTAAGTAGTCGTCCCAAACATCATCCTAAAGAGTTATCTGAGGAGATAACAGATAAGATCGTAGATATTAGATTGGAACATAACAGATCAGCTGAGGTGGTACACAAAAGATTAAAAGATGAACAAGGTATAGAAGTATCCTTATCTTCAGTTAAGCGAACATTAGACCGTAGAGGACTACTTAGAAAACGTTCACCCTGGAAGAGGTTCCATCAGTCAGTACCACGCCCTGACATTGAAAAACTTGGTGATTTGGTACAGGTAGACACTATTCACCTAATGAGAACAGATAAAACTAGAGTTTATATCTTCACTTGTTTAGATGTTTATTCCAGGTGGACATACGCTAGAGCTTATACCAGTCCCAACACTAGAAATGCTATTGATTTCTTAAAGAGAGCTCAAGCTGAAGTTTGTTTCACTTTCTATATGATACAAAGTGATAATGGTCCTGAGTTTAGTACTCATTTCACCGAGAGAATACCTCAGCTACATCGTCATTCTCGGGTCAGAAGACCAAATGACAATGCTCACCTTGAACGTTTCAACCGTACTTTGCAGACTGAAGTTGATCTTAGGTGGCCAAAAGTATCAGAAATCAATCGCAAGTTACCGGCTTATCTAAAGTGGTATAACGAAGAACGTCATCACTTTGGTTTAAACTTAGAGACACCTTTATCAGTTATCAAGTGTTCACAAGGTATTGATTAGGAAACGGCGGTAGCTAAGAATCTATACTAATTAATCTATATAAAAAATAACCGAGGAACGAACATTTCTCGTTGCTCGTAGCTACTTTTTAAAATCGCCCCTCCATTATTTCCCTTGTTTTCCTTGATTTTAATTAGTTATAGTGTAATAAATTTGCTTAAACTCGCATATGTAATGCGGGTTTATTTTTATATTTTAGTCTTACTATGCTTCTTTGGATCAAACATTTTTGCAAATTGAAGAACATTGGGAAAAACATTTAGATTTTTACAATCCTCAAAATTAACAAACTTTAATTCCACACACTCATCTGATGGAATAAAATCTAAATTTTCAAGCTCAGTTTCATACAAGACATTTGCTATCATTAGTCCATCAGTATCGCGCTGATCAGTCAAAAAATAAGTCGGAGTTTCTGCGATCCAAGTTGTCTTCAAATTGGTTTCTTCTTTAATTTCACGCTTTAAATCTTCCTGTGGAGCAACTCCCCAATCAAGCCCACCGCCAAGCAATTCCCACCGACCATTTTCTTCTTTGGCGATAAGAAATTTGTCTCTAGTCTCATTAAGTACAAGCGCTTTGACACTAATACGATAAAAACATTCTGGTACTCCTTCCATATTTGATTGATTATTTAATAATTTTTAGCAAAGGTGCCAAGACGCGTTGTCTCCGGCTCAGTGTAAAAATAGTTTACTCTAAATGATAATGGCTAGCAATAGTGGCTAAAATGTTTTGAAAAACCGTTACCTACCCAAGCAACATCAATGACAATATTGATAAAGCAATGGCAGCAGCTTTTTGTAGGTTCCAGTGCTCATTATAAAAAATAACGGAAAGTACAATCGGTATTAGTATGTATAATGAGTGGATAGTTTGAACTACTCCTAAAGTACCACCGGCAAAATATGCGTATAGTATAAAATAAAAAGACATAGCAATAAGAATCGCTCGTGAAGTAGCGTGTATGACAAGGCCGGTGTCAGTATCATTTTTTATATGGTTAAAAGCAGGCCTGATGCCCTGTTTTAGTATTATTGTGAGGGCAG
The DNA here is from genome assembly GCA_041389025.1 of Minisyncoccota bacterium. Lineage (GTDB taxonomy): Bacteria > Patescibacteriota > Minisyncoccia > Phycocordibacterales > UBA918 > OLB19. Next base: position 282,790 of record JAWKSP010000001.1, on the reverse strand, counting down.
TTCCTAAAAAAACTCCTAGTGAAGAATAAAGGAGTCCGATGATAACCAAAGTACCCGCGTCAATTACAAACTTACTTAAAGCGGCGGCCAGAGCAGAAGTAAAAGCCGTGAGAACGACAAATATTAATCCTAATTTTAAATTATTTTGTCTTCCATTTTCAGCTTTTGAAATAAGCATCAACGGTACTGTCAGACCAAGTATCATACCGAACCACTCAGTTGAGCTAAAACTTTCCTTAAACCATAAAATCCCAATTACAATCGCCAACCCCGGAGAAAGTAACTTAAAAAGAGGAAAATATATCGTGGAGTCAATATGGCGTAAAGCGTGAACTTTCATAATCGCCGCCAAAGACGCTACCATGCCGGAAACCATCATGACAAAGGTAAAAAAGTTGAACTGCCATAGTGAAAAATCAAAAATAGAAACAGCTAACGCGATGAGCACAAAAGCATTTAATCCGCCGTAAAATATAAACACATCAGCGTTGTAAATCTCGACTGGCCGCTATTTTAAAATAAAAGTTACTAATTCCAGCCAACACCGCTCCCGCCACAGCCGCCACAAACCAAATTTCCATTGGAATATTATAGCAGTTTTTGGGATTGAGTTTGTTGTGACTGATTTTCAATTCTAGTCTATATAGGAAATTAATAAATTACTAATACCATCGCTCGCCTACTATAACTTCTGGCAATCTACCTTCTATGAATTGCAACTTCCTTTTATCCTTTATGAATTTAAATAAACTAAAGATTTTTCTTTTCTCTAAATATTTTAAATTCAATTGATTTCGATAAGCCTCTTGTTCAGACGCACGATAAAGATACCTATCTTGACCTTGTAATTTTAAAAATAACATTGAATATATATCTTCTATAACGTTCAAGATAAATATTCCCAGGAATAATGTCTCCAACTGTTGTCTGAAATGGATTTTTTCATGATTTATGAATACTGGAGTAATATATTTTTCGCTCTTTACAAAAATAAATGGGAAGAAAGCTGCGGCTTTTGCTTTTTTTGATCCTTCATCTCCAAAGGAAACAAATCCAGCCAGTCTTACTAGGTTTTCTGACATTATTATATTAGCTCCATGTTTCCTATAAAACTTCATAAACATAATATACAAAAGTTATATGGTAGTGTCACACAGTTGAAGGTGAAAAGAATCGTCCTGACGGTCACCATGCTATTTTGTTTCCTTTTAGTAACTCGGGTGAGAAGAATCGGTCACGAGTTACTAAGTATAATCTTTCGCTCCGCTCAGATTCTACTAAGTACTCTCGACCCCAGCTCGCTCGCTTAAACGGCATCGCTCCGCTTTTCGATTCTTCACGTGAGCAAAACTATTTACTCACTTCACCCGCACGAACAAAAATGGCACACTTTCGTGCGCTCATTTTTGTACTCGTGCGGGTGAGAAGAATCGAACTCCCGACTACTGCTTGGAAGGCAGTCGTTTTACCACTAAACTACACCCGCAAAATATAAGTAAATAAAGACTATTTAGCTTTTCCTCGCTTGCTACTCTGCAGCGAACAAACTATAGCACTTTTGTGTTAAAATTTCCACAAGTTCAATTTTTATCTATGAATTTTTTCTTTGAAATTATAGTAGTCATTCTTGGTACCTATCTAGCCTTTACTAATTATTTAGCAGATAAAATAACCGGCTGGTTTCCTACCGAAGGAAACATTGTCATCGTAAACGAAGAAACAGGTAATCAGTCTGATCTACTACCCTCTTTACCCACTACTTTTAGTAATATTCCTGATATTCTTATAAAAAGCCAAGAATACCAAGCTGCCACCGTTATTGACTCAGAACCAAACTATACTATAAATGACCCTATTCTAGCCTTAGTAAATATATATTGTACCTTCACTACTAATGACACAATTCGCACCACCACCGGCACCGGCTTCTTTGTGCATAGTGACGGAGTTATTCTTACCAACGCTCATGTAGCTCAATATCTACTTCTAGAAAAAACCAACCTTCTTGGTGAGGCTGAGTGCGTGGTGCGTACCGGAAATCCAGCTACAGCCAAGTACCAAGCAGACTTACTCTACATACCACCAGCTTGGATGCAGAAGAATATTGATTCAATAAAAAGCTTAGCCCCAACGGGGACTGGTGAACGTGATTATGCCTTGCTATATGTGTCAGAATCTATAAATAAAGAACCCTTGCCGGCTCGTTTTCCGGCTCTAGCTTTAAATACAAAACTAATGCCAAGAACCATGAAAAACCGAGAAGTCCAAGCTGCCGGCTATCCAGCTACAGATCTACTTAAAAATGGGGCCAGTTCTCCTTTACTACCAGTTAGCGCTACTACTACTATTTCTGAATTATATACTTTTGGTTCAAACTATGCTGACGTATTTTCCATTCGCGGAACCAATGTTGGAGCAGAAGGCTCATCTGGTGGTCCGGTTTTAAATTCTTCTGGAGAAGTAGTAGGTGTAATAGTAACTCGTAGTAATGACAAGGTCGATGGCAAAGGTAGCTTAAGAGCTATTACTGCTTCACACATAGATCGCACCATAAAAGAAGAGACTGGATTTTCACTAGATAAAAATATTAGTGGTGATTTTGCCCATCGTTCAGAAATTTTTTCAAGAACAGTTACACCTTTTTTGCTTGGGCTCTTAACCCTAAAATTGAGTAATTAACACTTATTATTTGGCAATCTAAACTACAAACGATACCATACATGTCTACATAACTTTGTTATAGGTTATGTTTGTTCTTTAAATTGATATCGATATCAATTATTTAATTTAAAAACAAGAAATAGCGGGGGCCTTTAGGCCCCCGCTATTTCTTGTTTTTTACTTTTAACTTCTTCAACAAATTTGCAAAAATTTCTAACAATTAAATTGGAGCAATCATCTGGTTTAAATATGTCAGTTAATATTGATCCTTCAGGTAAATACCCAGGGGAATCAACCGCTCGTTTCATTATGTCTGTATGAGTCAATTCCGGATGAAACTGAAAAGTAAATATGTTCTCTTTATACTTTAAAGCTGGAACCAGACACCGTTCGCCACCATCGAACAAAAGCTGTGCATCCTTTGGCACCTCCACCAAAACATCCTTATGGCCATAATGCGCAATAATCGTAGCTGGTAACCCAGAAAACAGAGGAATCTCCTCATGATTGAGTAAAAATTTAAGCTCGTGTGAAGCAGTTTTCTTTTGCTCTTCTGAATACCTTATTGTCACACCCGCAAAGGCACCTATAAGTTGATGCCCATAACAGATACCTAATGTAGGAACGTCTTTATCAAACAAGTATCTTAAGAAGGGACTTAATTTACTTACCAATTGTTTTGAGGTTATTCTTGCCAAATCATCTTCAGGGCGCCCACCATCAAAATCCAATTCATTAGAACCACTTAATATAACACAGTCCAAGTCAGCCATTATTAATTCCGGCATCCCCCAATCAACCTCGTCGCTAAGCGCATTAATAAATCTCAACTCGCTATACAGATATAATTTTTCACTAAAACACCTTTTTTCAAACTCTACTGCCTCTTTATTTTTTTTGAACTGTATTATAAGTACTTTTGCCATGATTATTAATAAATATTTAATATTAAAAAATAAAAAAGGAAGTAGTACACTAACACGAAACTAGAGTTAGTATACTACTATCTTTGATAATTTAAGAATGAAAATAATTTTCCCATTCATCTTCAGTTAAGGATTTAACAGGAAAAAGTCGAGAGACTTTTGAAGCTACTCCAGTGGCAAAATCGATGTCTGTTACCTCATATTCCTCTGGATTAAATCCCTCTAGTATTGCATTTATTCCAAATAAGAGCAGTGACACATATTCTTCCACATTTTTTAACGACATTGAAGGTAGGACTCTGATTTCAATATACCAGACGCCATTCTCAGATAATTTAGGGCGACAAAATTTCCAATTTGTTCCTAAATCACTCCTATCAAACGGGTCTCTTGATTGTTTTAAATCTGGACTCCAATTATCGTCTGAAACTTTCCTAATTAACTTTTTGGTTAATTTAAATCGATTAGAGAAATTTGAAAAACTATTATATTTTTCTCCATAACGTGGCAATCTAGCTTCATCAGTCCAACCTCTCCAGATAGCCATGTGTCCCCTACTTTCTGGAAAGTCTTCCCTAGTCATAAAGCCAATGTATGGAGCGACATTGTTTATCGTATTCATGATAAGTAAACCAAGTGGACTCCATGGATTGATCCCAATATTTACATGTAGAGAACACCATTTGGTAAACTGAAGTACCCCTTGCCAACTATCAGATTTTTCTTGTCTGACAGCGTTAATAATAGCCACGTATCTTGGAGTCTCAACCAATTCGACAGCCTCACCATTAGAGTAAGGGTCGCTAGCACTATAATAAATCTGCCAATCTGATGGTAAACAATCTATTGTTGTCCGTAACGACAATAGCAAGTCCTCGGTACTTTGATAAGTAGGGGTAATAGCTTCAAGCATACGGGCCCCTAGTTCTACGGATAAAATATCAAAATGTTTCCCTTTATTGATTTTATCAATTATTTGACTTAGATTTGGAATAGTTTTACCATTACGTAAAGTAAATACTTCCAATTCAAGTCCAGCTTTATATTTAAGTTTCATTTCTTCAACCCTCCTTTTGTAATGAACAATTAAAAACGACAATTGACAATTTTGTATATTCTAAAACAAAATCCGGCCTGTGGCCGGATTTTGTTTTGAGAAGTTTTTTAAAACCACCTACACACCAACCGACCAGCCAAAATAACTGAAAATCCAAAAGAGCACAAAAGAAATACATTGCTTTTGATATTCATTTGAATTTGAAACGGTTGTTGCTATCGTTTTCATAATTTTAGTATAGTCGTTTTTTGGTTACTGTCAACTTACTGTTGTGTGGTTTTATGGTCATAAAACATTCTTCCATTAATCAGCTTTCTTAGTCAAAATAGTCTGAGTTGGATAGGCAAACTCTATACTAAGTTTGGCAAAACGCTCCATCAACTCAAAGTTAAACTTTTGTTGAACATTAAGATAATCAGTATATTCGGGAGATTCTATATAGTAGACAATCTCAAAGTTTAGAGAAAAGTCTCCAAAGGTTGTAAAATGTACTCGGTCCAGACGTCCACCTTCCAAATCTTTAAATATTTCCGTTACTTCACTTTCTACCTGTCTTAATTTTTCCAACGGCGTTTCATACAACACACCAATATTAGTGACAATCCGACGCTCTTTCATTTTTTTGTAGTTATTTACTCGAGCTGAAGTGAGTTCCATATTTGAAACCACCAACTCTTCTCCCTGCAAGGTTTTGATTCGAGTAGATTTTACACCGATTTTTTGAATAGTACCGGAATCATTTCCCACCACCACAAAGTCTCCGATCCGAAACGGACGATCTAGATAAATTGAAAAAGAAGCAAATAAGTCCGACAAAATACCCTGCAGAGCCAAAGCCACCGCCAAACCACCAATACCAAGCCCCGCCAGTAGCGAAGTGACTTCAATTCCTAAATTGGAAAGAATAAAAAGTATACCCAGCACCCAAAACACGATTCGAGCCGTTAGATCAACCATATGTGAAGCGGTAGCTGACCCTGGATCCACCTCTCCATCACCATCACTGTCTCTCTCTAAAAAGCGAGCTGAAAAATAACCAACAAACTTAAGAGCGATTTCTATCAATTGCCACACGATGGCAAATAAGAAAATTGCTTTTATAGTCTTATCAAACCAATCCGGCACAACAACCATCTGCAAAGCAAAAAATAATGAAGCAATGGTATAAACCCAAACTCTAATTCCCTGTACTGCTTCAATCACGGTATCGTCTATATCTGTACCGGTTTTTCCGGATAATTTATGTAGATGCTTTACCACCACGTTTCGTACTATCCAAAAAATAAAAGTGAGGGCAACAAATACTATAAAAGCCAAGAACCAAGAACCAACTTGTATCTCACCTAAAATTGGTAAGGTATAGGTGGCGTTGGTAAGTGAGGCTAAAAAGCTACTGTGGTCAAAAGAGGTCATATATATTATGTAAATGGATATTGGATAATAACGTTAACCCTAGCAAATTATAAAAAAAACTCAAATAAAAAAGACCTTCTTGCGAAAGGTCTTCATATATAAAAAATTTACGAATCGTTTTTATTTTTTATTTGTAAATCTTGGATCCCGACGCCATGGACTTGAACGTCTATGTATACAGTCACCATTAAAATCAAAATCGGTTACATCTTCACCTAAATGACCTAATCTTTTAACTCTTTTTAACACAACTGAACTATTATTGTTTGTAGAACTTTTTACATCATCCACAGTTGAGTCCTTGTTTTGATCGCGCATCTTATTTCTCCCTTTAAAAATATTTAAAGAACTTTCCCTCTTATCCTTACGGATAGGTGAATCATCAGCCCATAATCAGTATTATTGTGATTACAGACTGATGAAAAATTTTCTTAAGAAAATTTTTCATCAGTCAATAATTTTTTAAAATCTTTCAAAATAAAACCGACCTTTTTCTGGTCGGTTTTATTTCCTTTTATTTTTTCCTTCGCTATTGCACGCCAACCGACAGACTTACATAGCTAATAGCCCAAACGAGCACAATCGTAACCATGTACTTGAATGAACGATAAGTTGTAGTTGTTGCAATAGTTTGCATATTTTCAGTATATACCCATGAATTTGAGTGTCAACACTTTTTCCACCACAAAAGTAAAAGCCATGCTCTATCAACACATGGCTTTTTGATTATATTCATAATAATATGATCCTAAGTTTTTTGTTCCGTTTCCTTTCTTTTACGATTGCGACTATTAACCGCTTTAATTATATCTTTTACTCTTCTTTGAGCAGGATCAATGGTTTCATTTCTACCAAATTTAAATGTAACTTGCCTATTATGTTTATTCATTGTTGTCCTCCACCTTATTTTATTTAACCTAAAGAACTATCTAAATCCAATCAATGATTTATTTACTTGGTCACGGATTGGTGAAAAATTTTCTTTAGAAAATTTTTCACCAATCAATCACTCAATTTCAAAAAATCCGGCCTGTGGCCGGATTTTTGTTTATCTACTTTTGATTATCTTTTACAAAAACAAAACCGACCCGCTCATAAAGCTAATAATAATGCTAATAATTGAAATAATTATTTGCTCTATTACACCATATGAAACAGTCGCTGTTTTTGCTTTCATAATTATTAGTATAATTTTTACCATCTATCCTGTCAAATAAAAAACGCGAGGTTATCACAACCTCGCGTTAAATAAAACTGTAAACTTGAATTAAACCGTGACTAATTTTTTATTACGAGTCAAAATCCCGTCCATTTGTTTGACCTCCAAACTCTTAACCATCAACCAAACACTGTCAGGCTCAATAGCAGATGGAAATCCTGAGTTGGCGGACAAACAAAGTGAATCATCTGAATCTCGCAACAAACTTAGAGTCGCCCCATCGCTATACAAATACCTAAATGGTTTAACCAAAACGTGATAGTGCTCATTTTTATTAAGACGGTTTTTTATTAATTCCTTTTGTTGTCTACAAAAAGCTAAAGCAAAACCATTTGGAAAAAAACTATATCCAGCTTTTTTTGCCGCCTCAAAAATATCTTCTTTTGACACTATCTTGTGCCCAGAAATTTCAGTCAACTCAGAGATATTTATTTCAACGATATCTAAGTGAAACTGACCTGAAAACTGTCTGTCTGGATAAAACACTGAAAGACAATCATTTAAAGTTGGTAACACTTTTAAATCAGGGAAATCTCTATTATCAGAATTAGAATCTAAATCAATCTCAACAACTGACCAATTAATAAATCTTGTATTATTCATGATTACTCTCCTTTTAAATCATTACAAAAACACCTCAGTTACAGCCCTAAGAATTTAAAAATATTTTTAAATTTTTAGAGCTGTAACTGATATTTATAATTAATGATTATAATTAAGTTACGTTTTATTTTTAAAGAACTATATATTCGACCGCAAATTAATTGGCGGCCGAAGGGAAAATTTTAAGCTTAAAATTTTCCCTTCGGCCAACAACCAAAAAACCGGCTCGAGCCGGTTTTTGTTAGTTAGCTTAAACACTACAAACAACTACCGACTCAAAAGCCAGCTAAAAAACCAAAAAGTATAAGTAATACTCAAACTTCTTAAATTAGAATTATTTGCAATATTTTGCATAGTCATAAGTATAATTTTTACCAACTCTTCTGTCAACAAATACTATTCCACTAAATCATTATCACCAGTACTTGAAGCGTTGCTATTAGTAGAATCAGTAGATTCTATTTTTTTATCCGAACCATCAGTTGTAGAGGCTTTGTTTTCTTCATTTTCCGTATTTATATCAGTTGTTGTTGATGTAGTTGTACTTTTATCAACCGGTATAACTTCTTTATCTATCTTTGGTTTAGTTTCATTTAAACCGATTAATTCAGCTGAATCTAAAACAACATCATAAACCGTATTAATTTTCGATTCAATCTCATTCAAATCAAAATTATTCTCTGATAAAATCGTATTAACGTCTTCAACCACCAACTCTGCTTCTATAACCACACCTTCAATTTTTCCTTCTAGTTCACTAGGTAGACCTTCTTCTAACTTTAATTCAATCTGAGAAACTAAGTTCGCAATCTTGTCTCTTTTTTCTTTTACATTAAGCACTCTTTCTTCTTCAGTTAAAGTAACCGGAACAATTTCATCAACCGTAACTGTTTCCCGCACATCAATATTAGTCATGAAGACAATTAACTTCTGAGCTGACCGCAACACTTCCAACATATCATCTTGAGCAGATTCTTCTTCGTTATCGTATTTGTCTAAAGCAGTTTTTGTTTTTCTATCAATATCTTCTAAACGTCTTTTAATATCATGTTTTTCTTCTTCAGTAGCCAAAGTCTTAATACTATTTAAAAGTTCGTAAGCCCTAGTCGTTTCTCTTTCAACTTGAGCAATTAAGCGTTCTTTTGAAGGTGTTACATTAATACTTTTCTCTTCATCCACTGCTTTAGATTCTAAAGCTAAAACATCAGCAATCTTATCAGTTGCAGACTTTTCGGTGGAACTGGCTTTACCGATATTTCGTAAAGAAGCTGATTGTACGTCAATTGTTGTATCGAGCTGAATAGAAGCTAAAACTGCTTCTCCTTCGTCTGTTTCTTTTAGATGTTTTATTTCATTACGCGCATTTTCACTATGAACACGCACTGCTTCTGCTACACTTTCCTCCATCTCGTCAGTCAGCTTACCCTCATCCGCCAATAGCCGAGCTTCCGCAATACGACGGTTTAGTCTTTCAGTTTCCCAGACCACCTTCTCATAGGAACTGCGAGCCAAAGTACTTCTTATTTCTTCATTAAAATTAACTTTAACCGCATAAAGTGCATCTCCCGGAACTGATTTTTCGGCTACATAAGGTATAACTAAGAAAATCGCTGCCACAAAAACCCCTGACCATTGCCAAAATCGCAATTTATTAAAATTTAAAACACGAACCGACTCACCGGCTAAATAGACTTCTTTTTTATTCTTTGCTTTTGTCGAAGCTTTTGTCGAAACCGCTTTTGGTAGGGGGTGATATTCCATATAAGAAACCAGACGTTCCCTAAGCTCACGTTTTTCACCAACCTTTAACTTAAGGCTGTTTGATTTATTTTGTATTTGTTCGCTAAATCTTTTCATTTTAAATTTATTTGTCACCGCCCCTCTTCTTTTTGGCTTTATTATCTTGTTTCTCTATTTCACTTCTCAGTAACCTTAAAGCTCTGTGTATTCTTACTGAAATTACATTTTCTGATTCCTCCACTAAATCACTTATCTCTTTTGGGCCGAGTCCGTCAACAAATCGTAATGTAATGACTTCTCGATAGATATCCGGTAAGCGGTTAAGAAGATCAAAAGCTTTACGTCCATCAATAGTAGCCGCCAAAGCTTCAACTGTATCTTCAGATAAGTCTGAGAAAGCTCCCTCATCTACCCCATCAGCTTCCAATAAAGCGTCTAAGGAAATTTCTTTTCGCTTTCGATACTCGTCAATTATTAGGTTATTTAGTACTTTGTATAAAAATGACCGATAAGAATCTATCTCGTGCCCAGAACGAATATAAGTCCAGACCTTGGTAAAACTGTCATGAACCAAATCGACAGCCTTTTCTCGATTACTTACGCGAATAAAAGCATGACGAAAAAGTGCGTCATTATATTCGTCGAAAGCTTTCAAAAAACGGTCTTCTTGGCTTTCTTCCATATCTTCTATCGGTCTTTGGTCCGCCATGTTAGACCATTATACAAGTAGACGTGCCAATAAACCAATTCTTACTAAAAAACTGTCTAAAACTAAAATTTTTTAACTAAAGAAAATCAGCCTTTATAGAAGTAATAAGCTCAGGAAACTCAGTTAATAAAAAATGGTTTTTGTCCTTAAAAGAAACAAAATTGACTGTTTTTTCATCCAGAAATTGTCGATACTTCAAAAACTCAGTATACGGCACCACAAAGTCATCTTCCGAATGCCAAATATTAATTTTTTTAGCCTTTTTAACTAAAAAACTTAGGCTATTATTAGAAAAACAAAAATCTCCACAATCATTTCCGGTCTCGTCAGGTTCAATGTCTCCCGATGGGGCCCCAAGTAAATAGACTGATTTAATTTTTATTGGAAAATCATTCTCAGTTAAATATTTAGCCAAAAACATTCCACCCAAAGACCAACCGAGTAAAACCACTTCGTCATGCAAAAATTCAAAATGTCGCTCAAACCAAATTTTCCACTCTTCATACTTAGCGTTTTGCTTATTAGGCATAGAGGGACGAAAAACCTCAAAATCCTCACCCAAATCCTCTTCTAGTGACGTGGTCCAAATTTTTTTTAACTCTTCATTGTTATCACTAGGTAAATTCCTAATCGTCTTAGATCTTAAATCATTAAGAAAATCCTCGTAATTTGAAAAAGAATCACCACCATGTATGTAAAGTAATTGTTTTTTCATACTATAACCACTCATTTTTACGGAAAATAAAAACCAAAGAAGTGAGTAAAATCACACTAAAACCTAAAATAAAGAAAAAAGTATGAGGATTACCTTGTAGGGGTAAGTCAATATTCATACCATACATAGAAGTAATAACTAAAGGAATAGTCAAAAGTATAGTTAAAACCGTAAGGATTTTTAAAGCGTTATTTAGCCGACTGGTCATAATCGCCTCAATTGAGCCACGGATGTTTTGAATTGTCGTCAAGACCGACCGAGCTGAATTCACTACCTGACTATTAGCAATCACTAAGTCCTGCATTATTTCTATATCCTCATCATAAAATTGCATATAAACTTTACTTCCCGTCACCTTCTGTAACCAAATATTGGTCGGCACCAAAGCATCTACCATGTTATTCAAACTGTTCTCATGCCCCACTAAACGCTCGATATCCTTTGGTCCAATACGACTAAGTCTTACTCGGTCTTTATGTACCGCTTTTTGCAAACGCTTAAGTTCTCGGTCAAAAGAATTTGTTAATAAACTCATTATATGTATAAAAAACTTAGTTTTTTGCGTAGTATGAACATTTTCTTGACCAGAAATTATTTTATTAAATTGTGGCACTTCCCGTGCGTGAATAGTCATCACAAACGTACCGCCGATCACAATTAAGATTGGTGCTGTTACGTCTACTTGATTTTGATTCTCTGCTCGATGCGGATATCTGGTAAAGAAGTAAGTAATACTCTCAGCTCGTTCCATACGAGGTATCTCGTATAAATCTTTAGCGTCTTCAACAATATCAGGATCCAATGAGAAATTCTTAACCAATTTTTCCAACTCTTCATCAGTTGGATCATACACATCCACCCACACCCCAGAACGTGGTTCTTTCAGTTCTTTCAAAGAATCGTCCTTCAGAGTGCGAAAATAATAAGTGATCATTGTTCCAATATAATGCCTTATCAGGCTACTTTTGCAAAATAAAATAAGTTTATTATTACTTTAACTAAATTTATTTACAATTCTGCAGTTACTTATTTTATAGACACTCGCTTTTTTTTAAAATGAGTGTTATTATCATCGCACAAAAAAACGGGGTGTAGCATAGTGGTAGTGTACGCGGTTTGGGACCGTGAGGCCCGGGTTCGATTCCCGGCTCCCCGACAAAAGCCAAATCAACCGAACATTTTGTTCGGTTGATTTGCTTTGTGGCTGGGATCGAAAAGGTTAGTCAGATATTTTGGGAATACATGGACCAAAATATCGACAACCTGTACTGATCCTAAGGATCGATTCCCGGCTCCCCGACAAAAAGTCCAGTGAATTTTTTATCCTTACCTAGCTATCTTAGTAACAAGCAACAACAGCTACTTACAAAGTATTTTTCAGTCACTTTGTAGCACTTTTAAAACTTATTCTTGAATACATCTAATTTAATAAAGGGTACGCTTTATACATTTTTAAGAAAAGTGTTTCACGTGAAACGTTTTTACATAACGTTTCATGTAAAACGCACAGATCAATTATTTTCTTCATACAAAGAATTACCGCATATAGTTGACTAAAGTATAACATTTGGTATGTATTTTACGGTTGCGTGCTTTTCACGTGGAACTACCTTCACAGCAATAACATCAATTTGCCAATCTAAATTACATTCATTCTCAATAATCCACGATTCTATAGCCCGAGACAACTTTCTAATCTTATGTTCATGAACATTTTCCTCTGGTCGCCAAGTTCCACGTGCAACAGACATCTCTAAGTCTTTTTTTGTTTCATATGAAACAGTTTTCACCTCTACAAAATGGATATTTTTAGTTCCACGTGCAACAATATCAATTTCACCCCATTTTTTAAGATAGTTATACTGAATTATTGTAAAACCTTTGTTTTTTAAATATTTTCCAGCTATTTTCTCACCTATTTCACCAATTTTTTTATTATTTTGCTTATTTTTTAAATAGCTATGTTCCATGTGTAACATTATACACTTAATACACTGCTTAATTATGATCATTTCACGGGAAACTACTATTTTGTTTCACGTGAAACGTTTTTTAATATTATTTTTATAAAATCATTAATTAATTTTGTTTAAGGCTTAAAAATATTGCTTTAAACTAAAAGACAGGTGTCTTGTTTACTTTTTACATGTGTCTTTTAAAATTATTTGTCCTTTATCCACCTATACACATAGTTTTCCACAGTTTTAGACTTTTTTGTTATTATTTGTTAATAATCATGACAAATTTTAATATTTTAAACAAAGGTGAGATAAGTGAAAAACTATCCGAATTAAGAGGTTGGGGATTAGCCGGAGATGCCTTGCATATGACTCTTATTTTTAAGGATTTTAAAGAAGCAATTGACTTTATAAATAAAGTGGCAAAAATAGCTGATAAATTAAATCACCATCCGCAAATAACGAATACTTATAGTAAGGTTGAATTACTAATAAACACCCATGAAGCTGGTGACAAAATAACCACCTTGGACATTGATTTTGCTAGGGAAGTAGGTGGTTTGTTGTAGTATATTAAACTACTTTTACACTCGTAATTGTGGGAGAGTCGGTCACATACGCATCAATATTTTGCTCGACCAAAAGGTCTTCAAAATATTGTGCTACGCGACCCCGTTGTTCCCTCTGATTTTTTCGTACCTCAAAATCAGGCTTCGCACGGAACTCTTTTCGATTCTCCTTGACTGCTACCAACGGCAAAGGCCAAAAAGTATCCACTTTCCGGGCCTGCTGATTGGTGTGGCCAGGGAGAATCGTCCCGCTGTCGCAGCGAATCGCCTTGCTCTTCAGCGCAGCTGGACGCGGCTCACTCGTTTTTTGCTCTTGGGAGGAGCAAAATACATCGTTCCGCCGTTCGATTCTCCACGCACGGTGCGCAGGCACTGTGCTCTGTCACACTGCATAGAAAAAAGCCGGTAAACCTGCTGATTGGTGTGGCCAGGGAGAATCGAACTCCCGACTAATCCTTGGCAAGGACTCATTATACCACTTAACCATGGCCGCATTTTATATTTATTTTTGTAGGTCTTTTGAAGCCAACTCCAGCCAATGCAAGAGTTTTTTCTTCAAAAGCGTACTGCCGATTATAGTATTACCAACGCCAAAATGCAACGCCTTTTTACTACCACCGTTAATAAATTGATTTTTGTAAAATTGGCTGACCGACAGCTTGGTTTTTCTACTCCAGTACTTCATTGCTTTTACCTCATCCATATCAGGGTAGAGAAGTAGCCAAAATCTAAACGATGATTTTTCTACTCCTAAAAACTCCATGGCAAATTTTATAAAGATACTATGCAATTCAGTTTGGCCAGTGGTAAGGCGGATAAGGTTCTTGTGTTTCATATCACCCTCACACCTATAGAGCATTAGGCCAGAGACAAACAATGGGGAATTAAGGTAGTGCTTATACTCTGTCTTAGCCAAACGCAAAATCTCCTTATATTGAGCCGTTCTTTCGGCGTTTCGCGCTTTGTTTACCAGCTTTATTCGGCCTACATTGTCTTTATGTGCTCTATCTAGATTAGTCTTGGCTATACGTTTAGAAAACTCTTCATTTTTAAGCCAATTTGAGACCGTGCCACGCGAAACATCACAGATCTTGGCTATTTCGGTGTAAGTAAAACCGCGCTTTCGGAAAGCTATAGCTTGTTCGTAAGCTTCTTTTTTATACTTATCGCGTGAATTTATCATACCAAAGTTTGTATATTATATATTATCACAGTTGTTCATTTTTAATTTATAAACAATGCATCCAAACAAAAAACCTCCCTACACGAGTTTTCGTGAGGGAGGTTGTAATATTAAGAAAGATATAATTCCATAAATCGAATTAAGAGCTTTCTTTTTACATCCAAAACATCAGGCACCTTATCGTAAAGTTCTTTCACCACCAGCCTATCCTTAGTAATTTCAGCTTCACGCAATACTAACTCAATAACCTTATCTTGCCAGATTTGTTGAGATTTTGTTCTCTTAGGTGATTCCTGATACTTTTTAAGAGCACTATCCAATGAAAGACATTCAGGAGCATTTCTTTGAGCATCTTCGTCAGCTAACTCAATCAGCCTATCATTCCATATTTTATTGCCAACTCCTCCGCCATAGTACCTTTGTGTTTTTTTAGCCGCTTCTTCAATAGAAGTGCATAGCGGAGCTTGTATGCGCGCATCCTGTTCATAGAGTTGATTTATATTAAGATACCATACGTTAAGTATCTCAGCGGGCGGCTCGGCACTTCCAAGGCGTAAGTAACCCATACTCCAATCCGAAAGGTATTTAAGTAGAGCTTGCCTTATTTCTGGATATGACTTATAACCACTTGCTTCTTTTCTTACAAGATCTATAGCCATCTGCTTGAAGTAATCTGAGACGTCTTTTTTTATACTCTTTAACCTATAGTACAAAATATAAGCTTCAATTGATTTGTCACACACATAATTCAATGGAAGTTCCAATAAACGCATTAAGGCTTTTTTACCAAGTTCTCCGTGTTCAATACCCATCCAAACTAATTCACGGGTATAAGAGAAAGGTATCTGTGGCAATACTCCGTCCACTTTCTGTGTACATAATGTCTCCGCACGCTTAAACCAAACCGAAACAATACTACTGCCACGCGGAGAAATTCTTATTTCATTTATCACTTCCTTTATATCCTTACAAGCTTTAGCCTTGATTGATATTCTTACCAACAGTAACACTTCATGTAACGTAGCAATATAATTCTTAATATCATCAAACATTTTAGTCTCCTTATTTTTAGAGAAATTTCACCTTGACCGTACAGCCATTTTCTTCAATTTTAATGTCTAAAATTTTTACAAATACATTTCTTTCACCTTTAGTGAAGTCAAGAAACATAAATGTATCGTTTTTAGCTACACGAACTGGGTCACTCAGATCATGACTACTAAATAGACCTGAGCTTAATCTGTAGAAACGCATAATATGTACAGTCTCATCAACATGACACCCTGTAACAACTATTGTTGTGTGGTTGGTGCCAATCAAATTTCCACCCAGAAAAACAGCTTCTCCCAACCTCACTTCTTTAGTTTCACCCAAAGCCATAACAGGAAAGGTGAGTGCGAGCGCAAAAAGAAATAACGTAAATTTAAGTTTCATTTTTAATACTCCTATTATCAATGATCTAATCATCTGTTTGCTGCCCAGATCAATATTAATTGCTTACTGATCTTCTTTGCTAAAGACAACTTTCCACCCTTTTCTTATTTGGAAAGGCCTTTTTCCATCTTCAATAAAACTTTCTTCAAAGCAATCTCTGACCATATTTATAAATCTAAGTTCTTCCAGCATCAATCCTCTTATTTCGAGAGACAACATTTCTACACCGTCTCTTTCTTCATACTTAGACATTGAATATAGTTCTTTTTTTATACGTTTATACTCAAGTTTTATACTGACATACATCTCTATTAATTTTCTATTAAGATTACCAAGGACCATTTCACCGTCTGAAGGTAGATCTTTTGGTTCAAAGAAAGAAATTTTTGATTCAGTAATTGTATTAAAGACTAGAATATTTTTACTTATCCTAACAGCAGCAAGTGCTCTTGCAATCGTCATTTGATCAGCATTTTGCATTTTTACCTCCTTTTTTATCAATGATCTAATCAGCTACTTTGCTGACTTGGCGATATTAGACCACGTAATACTGTTTTTGTGGCATGTATGCGACAACTTTGTTTAAACATACGCTATAAATTAAGAGTATATTTAAAATTATATAATTATTGTCGGTGTATATCGACAATAATTTATACAAGTGTTATGCTTTCTCTATGGAAAAAGAAAGGTTAATAAAGACTATTCATAAAGCTGGACTATCAGAAAAAGCGGCGACTATTTATGTGACTTTGCTCACGGAAGGTGGTGCTTTTCCTTCTCATATAGCCAAACAAACCAAGATCAAAAGGAGTACTGTCTACGACATCTTACTAGAGCTTAGTATCAAAGGTTTGGTTAGTGAACTTAAAAAACGAAACAAAAGCTTTTATGTAGTAGAAAATCCAAAAAGACTTATCCGCCTAGGAGAAAAGAAGATAATTAACGCCAAAGAAGACCAGCAAATACTGCAAGAAATATTTCCGGAAATTGAAGGGCTTTATTCCGGAGTTACCAATCGACCTAAAGTGTCATACTTTGAGGGGGTTGAGGGGGTAATGTCTATATACGAAGACCACTTAGTGACCAAAACAAAGTACGAGATGCTTGGGTTTGTAAACGTGGCTGAACTAATGGAGTTTTTACCTCTAAAAGATTATCGAGAATACGTAAAAGCAAAAGAAAAAATTGGGATAGTCACCAGAGGTATCATTCCCGACACTAAAGAAGACCGTTCCTATGAAAAAACCGTCTATTTAACAGCCAAGAAAAAGATCATTCCGACCGTTCGCTACATACCAAAAGCGGACTTCAATTGGAAAGCTGACCTTACCATCTACGACAAAAACAAGGTTTCAGTAGTCACTTTTGATAAAGAACGAATCACTGGCATTATTATAGAAAACGAGACAATTTACGGAATGATGAAGATGATTTTTGAACTAGCTTGGAAGGGAGTGGGGAAGTAGTTGGTTTATTTTCTTTATAAAAGACGGAAATCGAGTTTGTATTACATAAAAAATAACCGAGGAACGACCTTTTCCTGTCGCTACTCGCTCCTCTTTAAGGTCGCACCTCCGTTATTTTTTAACCACCCCTCACAAACTACATAGAATCCCACAACAGATCATAAACAAGCTTATGAAAGTCCGCCAACTCCTTGGATTCTATTACTATCGCCATTGATTCTTTCCATGACGCTACCAGGACTTTGTTGTTATAAACATTTATTTCCGGGCTAAAGGTCATCTTTTCTTCTGGCAAGAACTTAGTAGTGCGCATTTCTTCACTATCTTTGGCCGCGCGGTCAAAAGAAGCTTCATTTTGAGGAAGAATAGCTCTAATATGGATATTGGCCTCAGCTCGGCGCTTGTAGTATTCGGGGAAGAAATTGGGGAGACCTTTGTGCATTTCCTCTACGTTGGCATAGGCACGTATCAACCCATCAGCCTGCAACGAGTCCTCATAAGCTTCCCGCATGCCTTTTTCACCTTCATAAAAGCGGACTTTTGGTTTGTTGACCGAATGGAGATTTTGGATTGAAATCAATTTTGGCATTATTTTGCTGACTTTTTCTTTTTGGAGGTCAATTTTCTTGCTAAATTCACGTTTTTCACGCTCCAAATAATCAATCAGCTTATCCGGAGATAGGGCATAGTAGTAGGTTTTACCGGCTTTTTTGATCTTAGAAACCACTCCTTTATGCATTAAAGTTTCCAAAATATCATAAACCGTCGTCCGATTTACATCGGTCTCTTTGGCTATCAGTGAAGCAGTAGCTTGATCTGACTTAATTATAGCTAAATATATCTCTACTTCTTTTTCAGAAAAACCTAATTCTTCTAATATTTCTTTTATCATTTACCTATCTTAGCAAATTGTTGTGGATTTGTCACCGACAACTTTTTGTTGATGTTTAAAGGTTAAATATAGAATTTTGTATAATTAATTTATATATACTCGACATTATTTGTTATTAAGTAATAAAATTGTAATTAGTCAAGAAGTTCTTTGACTAATTGTTATTGAAAAGGAGATGATCGTGAATAAATACAAAAAGTTTGACGGGTGGTGGTTGTACGTGCAGTTTTCCATTGCACTTTCAATTTTTCTGCTGGTAGCGCACTTTGAAATACAACGTAACTACATAACTTATACACTTTCTGGAGCATTACTGGGTCAAAGCACTATTGCGGTCTTATTCTTTGTGTCTAAATTCGACAGAGCTTCTTTCATTAGGTTTGTAATGATAAATTGGATTATTATCATACTCATCCTAATGCTTTTTTCGTTGGACTGTTCGTAACTAAATAAAGGAGGTAAGTGATGATTAAAAAATATAACTGGGTACTAAGTAAAAACATGGAAGCATATCTTTTATTCATGCAATTTTGCGTGTTGATGACGTGTCTATACTATGCCCCTCCAAAACCTATAGGGCTTATTCCTACAATAATCTATATTTTAGGAGTAAACGCTACAGGATCATACGTTATGACCATACTATTTTGGTTAGCCGACTGGAGAGAAAGGTTTATACCTCTAGTTATCTTTAGTGTTTCACTCACCATATTCTTTGTTTTAGTGTTGTTTATCCAAGGAGGTTATCATGCGTAGTGAGGACTATTGGGAAGAAGAACAAAAAATAAACAGGATCTACAAAGTCTGCATATGGATATGGTGTATATTGCCATTTGTTCTGGTGACATGTTTTCATTTTATGCCAGATAAAACTGTTGTAAAACTGTATTACGTCACATCTCTTTGTTTACTTAGTACGAGCATAAGCTCATATATTTTCTCAATATTGTTTATCCCACACGGTAGACATAGATTTGTGCTAGCTGTTTCTATAAGCGCACTGGCGACAATTCTACTTTCTCTATTATTGTTGTTGCTAAACTGGTTGTAATCAAAAAACCCAAGTTTAACTTTACGGTTATTCTTGGGTTTTTTAATCATATTTTTTCTGCCTTACCTGTCGATATTCAAGGTAAGTTAACAGGATAATAACTAAATCAAAAATGGTAAGGATTAATAAACCAAGGTTGAACTTATGTAAAATAGCAATGGTTTGCGATATTCCAAATAAAGCAAACACAACCATCGCTACCGGATATGCCCACATCTTTCCTTTAAACAAATTATGAACAAGGAAAACTTTTAATACTCCGTGTGATAGTAAGTAAAGGGCTACAAAAGTTTGAGCCGTGGATGTGTAAGTGCTAGCGGTATGAATAAGAAATTGGGAAATTATATCGCCAGGATCTTCAACTAATTCCTGTTTCACTAAGAAATTTACAATTCGCAATACCGTATCTTGAGTCACAAAAAAAGCGACGAGGCCACCAATGATCTCAGCAATGCCATTTAGACCTTTAAAAGCAATAGAAACAATAAAGACCTTATGAGTGAGTTCTTTGTTTTTACTAAAATTATTCATCATTAGCATTAATTCTATTATGTCACAAAATTTATATTTGAGACGATATTTATCTAGGTTATTGAATTTTACCGATAAAATGATACATTTGTGTCAGGTTGTCTCTGTGTGAGGTTAGGAAATTTCTGGGTTTTCTAAAACTCACACAAATAAAGGAGGTGATCCTACTTGTAACACCGCACATACGGGCGGACCAGAGCAGCACTTGCGTGAGATTTACATCAAACGCAAGTGCTTTTTATTATATTTAAATAAACACAATAAATTTTAGTGTTTAAAATTTATAGATGATACTAATGTTTTTCTCCCACCACATACTGACAACCATCCGTACCTGCTACAGCAGAATGTTGGGTATTAGCAGGAATATCAACTCGATCTCCAGCCTTCAGTTCCTTTGTTTCACCGTTTATCGTGACCTTGAGGACACCTTCGGTTACAAAAAGCGCCACGTTGTACGGATGTATATGTGTTTCATGGGTAGCACCCGAAGTCTCACTTTCCTCGTAGATAGTTATGAAACCTTCTTTTTCTAGGGTTTGAATGCAACGTTCGGAGAGTTCCATACGTAAATTTTATCATAAATAACAATTAATATTGTGTTTCACTTATAAAACAAAAACCTTCAAGGTCTTTTGCTTAAAATTTAGCTAAAAATACTATTTTTTACCTACCCCTACCGTGAGTGCTTGGATTAGAAAGTGGAGTTTCATAGAGGAGAAATAGATAGGGAACAGTAGTTTAGAAATCTATATATGTTCTACAACAAAGTTGAGGGGGATTTACTACACTTTCCTTAATTTCAAATTCAAACGACTAGAGTATTCGCCATTTTTAGCGTTATATTTAAGGCAAAGTTTTTCAGGTATCATTGGTTTTGATATTTCAAACACATCAAAACCTGCGTTTCTAAATACTCTAAAATATTCAGCCTCTGATCGGTGTATAGGATTTATTTTTATACCTGTATCGCCAATTTCGTCTTGATAACGTTTGTTTTCAACTCCCTCAAAAGAAAACTGTTTACTGATTTTATCTGGATTGGGAACTGAAACTATTAGATAGCCATCAGTTTTGGTTATTTTATAAAGACGTTTCACAGTTGATTCTAAATCTTCAATAAACTGAAGTGAAAGTTTTGCAAAAATAACATCGTATACTCCCAACTCACTCGGAACAGAGTCATTACCATCCCAGACCACAAACTTAATCTCTGGATGTTTAACCCTTGCCACATCTATCATTGGTGATACATCCGTTCCTGTGACACTGTCTGCTTTTTCAGTTAGTAGTGAAGTAAATTCTCCTGTTCCACAACCAAAATCCAACACTGATCCAACATCGGCCGGCAATAGTTTCACAAGATCAGGAAAATTGACCTCGTACTCATACCAAGCCCAATCTCTATCAACGGCTTTTTCTGCGTAATGCGCAATAGTTTTTAGATCAAGCCATTCGTTCATGGGTTTATGGTAGCATGAATTTTTTTTCTTAATATAAGTTACGTTATAAAAGGAATTTCTCGCCAGGACTCGAAACTTACAGTTTCAGTACCCCAATTGGATATTTTGTTTCGTTTCACTCACAAAATATCTCAATCGGGCTTCGAGTCGTGCTACGGCTTTTTCTTCCACTATCGTTTGTGTTCCCAGACTGGTGGGTGTGACAGAAGTTAAAGACCAGCCAAAACGCTGGTCTTTAACCTTTCTGTGCACCCGTGGACTCGAACCCAGAACGACTGATCCGAAGTCAGTTGTGATATCCATTTCACCACGGGTGCAGTTGTGTGTCTAACATCATACGGCAAATATAGGAAAAAGCAACGATTTTCTGCTACAATGGCCACATGATTAATCCTCAAGATATACCATTATTTGTACGTGGAGTTGGAAACGAGCTGGAAAAAGCTGGTTTTGATACTTATTTAGTAGGCGGTTGTGTTCGCGACCTACTTTTGGGTAAAAAAGCCAAGACTGGGACTTTACCATACCTCAACGCTCATCCGAGCAAATTCAAGCTTATTTTTCCTGATAGTTTTTGTAACAATGACTACGGTACCGTTGGAGTAAAAATAACGACGAAGAAACTGAAAGTAGTTCACAGGTAGTAGAAGTTACTCCGTACCGTAGTGAAGGGGAGTATAGTGACAAAAGACGTCCAGACAGCGTTACTTTTGGTGTTTCGTAAGAAGACTGGCTAGACGAGACTTTACCGTCAATGCCATCGCTTACCGCATAAAAAGACCAAAAAACGTTGATTTACATGTAGTGGTTCTGAGGATCTTAAAAGTAAAAAGACTAAAAGCAGTTGGTGACCCAGATAAGCGCTTTTCTGAGGATGCTCTCCGCATGATGCGAGCAGTTAGACTAGCAGCTGAGCTGATTTGCTATAGAAGGCGAGACCCTTGCTGGTGTTACTAAGAACGCTGCTTTACTCAAAGAAATCGCTATTGGAAAGAATCAACACAGAGTTTGTGAGGATCATTGATTCCACAACTCAATGCAAGGTATTATTTTCTTGTATGACTTGGTCTACTTGAATATATTATCTCTGGAGCTGGAAGAGGGAATTGGTTGAGCAGGGCGGTATTCATGCTTATGATGTATTTGAACACCTCCTATGCACCATGCAAGCTGCGGCTGACAAAGGTTATTCTACTTCTATGCGTATCGCCGCCTTACTACACGATGTAGGTAAGCCAGCCACTAGACGAACTGGAGGTAAGAACAAAATGTATACTTTCTTTGGACACGAAGTGGTAGGGGCGAGAATGATCAAGAAAACTTTGATCGCCTTAAATATCCACGTGAAGAAGCTCAAATTATCGAAAAAATGAACGGTTACACATGTTTTTCTGATCCAATCAAATTACACTTTATCAGCGGTACGTCGCACTATTGTCCGAATCGGGGAAGATCAGATTCAAAAATCTCCTTAACTTACGTGTGTTTGTGACCGTATCGGTACCGGCAGACCAAAAGAAACAACCATTTAGATTCCGCAAATATAAAGCTATGGTGGACGAAGCACTTCGTGATCCAATCTCAGTCAAAATGCTGAAGAGAATGGCACTAGGATTATGGAAATAACTAATGAAACCGTGCAAAGCTTGGGTATGTACTCATGCCCTACTAGAGGAAGTGCTAAAATGATCCGACCAAAAATACCAAAGACCACCTAGAAACCAAGGTTTTAAGCTCTATAATACTGAAGAGGAATTGCGAAATCTTCATTGACGCTGGCAAGGAAAAACAAGCTGAAGAAGAAGCTGAGTACAATAAAGAGATAGCTAGAGAGCACAAGGTAAGTAAATAAATGTTTAGCCAGATATTTAATTAAATATCTGGCTAATATTTAAACTAAGTTATTAATAACTGCTATTTCTTAAAAACAAAACAACCGGTTTGTTATTTTTATACGAAACATCAATCACACAATACCAAACCGCCAAACCACTGGGAACGATAAATGCGCATAACTGTAGCCTGCCCGCCGGTAGTAAAAGCACTCTTCTTTTTAATAAATAAGACTTATTTGTAACAAAATATTCAGCTAAAGGATGTTCCATTTCATACGATTTTGATAAACGAAAATGATTACCTTTAACAGGAATTCCTTGCTCACCAAGCATAGCTATCTGTACCCCATTTCTAGGTAAACCATTACAAGGTATATCACCATCAAATATTACTAAAGCACGTTTATCACGAATATCATGACTTATGATTATGTCAGTGCTGTAAATTACTATAGACTTTTCATCAATACGTGACCCTTGTATTTTTCGCGGCTGATCATTGTGTAGATATGTAAAAACAGGAAAAATTGAGTTATCCATTAAATAATCCCATAAAAAATAATCCAAGAATTTTTTACCATAAAAAATATAATATGTACAGACAGAAATATGGAACCTATGTTAATTAATTTACATAGAAAATAACCGAGGAACGACCTTTTTCCGTTGCTTACCGCTCCTCTTCAAGGTCGCACCTCTGTTATTTTCTTTGTTTTACATGACCTCCTAATTAGCACAGGTGCCAAATAGTCTTATTAAACATTTTGTTCTAAAAATTCTTGTAATTCTTCAGGAGTAAAGAAAGAACCACCTAACCCGTCTTCTGATGATTGTTCTAAAAATTCTCTTATAGAATTAAAATCTTCATTATTTAGCTCATTTATGAGTAATTTTATGCATTAAAATATCGTTATCAGCATTTAGATTACAATAATCTTTAAATCTGGCAGCATATTTATCTATCCATCGCAGAATTAAACTGTTCAATAAGTCAGGATCAGATTTAAGATATGAAGCAAGTTCGGGTGGAGTCATGTATTCACGTAATTTCGATTGTATAGCCAACGCTTCCTCAATAGAAACTCTTTCTCTCCCGCTTAATTTAGCTTTATTTTTCAAAGGTTCTTCTTTGAATTTTAGGTTTTCCATTAATTACCAGTATACACATTACAAAATAAGAGATGACAAGCATGCGGGAGGAGTAAAAATAGAATTTAGTATTGCAATAATTACAAATATAAAAAAATCCTAAACTCTATACTAAATAGGTTTAGGATTTTCAGCTAAATTTAAGATAATTAATTTTTAAATCTAGGTAAGCTGTTTGAATCACTGGCAGCGATATAATTTGCAGGCCAGGCTACAATTTCACCATTATCTTTTTTAACGTGATAAATATCATTATTAGAAATCCATTTTGTGATTATACCTTCGTCAAATATTAATACGACTCTCTTACCGATATTTGAAATTCTATCATTCATCTATATCTCCTTTATTTTAATGGATTTTAATTATATATCTCTTTAAATTATAACACATATTCTACAATATTTCAATAAATCCGTAATGGTTCAATACCTCTGCAACACTAAGTTGTATATTGAAACATATGGCATAAACAACAAACCAAAGAATGTCTAAAGTACTTAGAGATGCGGGACATCTTATTAAGTACAGAAATAAGTTACTAAAATAAAAAAGGCCTGGGGGTATCGAAAGTGAAGATATTTTCTTTTCACTGTCGATGCCCTCAGGCCTTGAATTAATTTTGAGCTTTATATTTGGTGGGTATTGTACCCAAGTTGGCGCTTATTTAAATATTTTTGAAGCTAACCTTTATCCAAAGCTCTACGTTGTTTGAGAAATCATTGTCTCTTACTCTTTAGTTTATAGAGTTTATAAACTTTGGTGTAAGGAGATTTCTCTTAGGTGGGATTGTTATGAACGTTTAATTTTTTGAGTTTTTTGGAGGTAATACTCAATTGTTTTTATAATGTACTCTTTAAGAGGTATCTCCAGGGTTTTGTATCAAACTCTTGTTTGAAGCAAAACTCTGGAGATTCCTGCTCGCCCTCTCTGGGCCTGCATATATAGTATGTCCTTTATAAAAGACTGTAAAGGACATATATGTGAATAACTGGGGAAAACTTTTAGTCCCTGTCCTTTATAAAGGACAGGGACTAAAAACACTTATTTTTCAACATACTAGAGGCTTAATTCTACTGAAACCGGACAGTGATCTGAACCCATAATATCAGCATGGATGCGCGCATACTTAATCAAAGGAGTCAACTCTTCACTTACCATAAAGTAATCAATGCGCCAGCCGACGTTTCGTGTTCTAGCGTTTGCAAAATGTGACCACCATGTATAATGCCCGTTGTTTTTTTCAAACAGACGAAACGAATCAACAAAACCTGTTTCTAGTATTTTGCCAAACCCCTGCCTCTCTTCTTCGGTGAAACCCTTTTTACCTTTATTCTGCTTTGGTCTAGCTAAGTCCATTTCTGTATAAGCCACATTTAAATCACCACCAAAAATAACCGGTTTTTGGTCTTTCAGTTGTTTCATATAAGTAAGAAACGCCTCGTCCCAAACTTGACGCATTGGCAAACGAGTCAAATCATCTTTAGCATTTGGAGTATAAACCGAACATAAATAAAAACCTTCAAATTCAGCTACGATAACCCTACCCTCCCGCGCAGTGTGTCCATACCCATCTTCAAGGTTAAACTGTTTTTCAATCGACTCGGGTAAGCCACAAATCACTTCCTCTGGTGTTTCTTTGGTAAAAATAGCCGTTCCAGAATAACCTTTTCTATCGGCAGAGCACCAGTATTCTTCATAATCTTCCAAATCAATCTCAATCTGATCATGATTTGCCTTGGTTTCTTGCAAGCACAGGATATCAGGTTGATGTTTTTCGATAAAATCTTGTAGAGCTCCTTTTTTGTATACCGCTCTAATACCATTTACGTTCCACGAATATATTTTCATAAATTATAATCAGTATATCACCATAAATTAGTTCACGAAAAAATGTTGTTTTTCTTGAAAATTAGAGCTAAACTTAACTTTATATGGAAAACAACCAACCAAATAATAATCAGGAAAATAGTAATAGTAACGAGCAACTTAATAGTTTCACAACGACGAACAACAACCAAGACGGACAGCATGGCGGAAAAGAGACTAATCAAGAAAAATTCATTGTAAACTACACCACAGTTATGGCCGGATTGTCTTATTTGGGACCATTGGTACTTATACCTATATTAACTAATCGTGATAAACCGTTTATTTTATTTCATATTAAACAAGGTTTAGTTTTGCTCTCTATTTATTTAATTGGAGGTTTTTTGTTGATGATTGTAAAACCTTTATTGATAATTCTGCAAATCGGCTTATTTATTTTTGCAATTATCGGTATACTTAACGTCTTACAACAAAAAGAAGAGGGTCTACCATTTATTGGTAAATTTGCCAATCATATTAAACTTTAAAGTTTTTTAATGATAATGTAAGTAGGCGAAAACCTTCGGTTTTCGCCTACTTTTTATCTCAAATAGATTTTTTTAATATTGTAAAAAATAACTTTTCTTAGCAAAAATTTTATAAACCTTATGTTACCTTCTTTATTTCAACTAAAGTGCTTGTGTTTGTACAGCTTTATGCTTTAATACAGGTAACGAAACCAGCTCCTGATTGAGGCAAGGCAAAAGTGCGTTGATAAGGTGAAGGGACGTTTAAGGTTAAAAGAAGTAAAAAATAAAAAATATGACAGGAACAATTGTTCGAATAAAAGATAAAGGTTTTGGTTTTATTAAGCCAGATGAAGAGGGTGGCAAGGACGTTTTCTTTCACGCTCAATCTTTAGTAGACATATCTTTTGATGATCTACATGAAGGTGATAAGGTTACTTTTGAAGTAGAAGACGGACCCAAAGGTCCAGCAGCTACTAACGTACAACGCACTGAAGTTGCTGCTGCTTAAGTAAATTATAGTAGCAAAAATAAAATACAGCCAAGGCTTGCCTTGGCTGTGTTTTATTTACTTGTTTATTAAAAGCTAAAAATTATCATTGATAGTTGTATACTAAAAAGTAATGCTTTTTACCTCAATTTTACATCATTATATTTTATGGCATTACACTAAAGCCTTCAGCGAGATACTACATGTTTGGTCAAATATATTTTGGTTTATAGTTAACTTTTTCTCACTACCTCAATTATTAAAATCATTTTTTTCACCATGGAAAAGAATGACTGAAGATAGAGGAGAGACTTTTAACCTAGAAGATTTGGCCGGTTTTATAATAATCGGTCTTATCTCTAGAATCATCGGTATGGTCTTGCGATTAACTTTTATTCTTACCGGTAGTGTCATATTGTTACTTTTGTGTGTTGGAATTGTTTTAATTTATCTCTTTTGGTTTTTGGCACCAATTATAATTGTTGGCTCTTTATTTTATGGTTTGGTACTGATATTTTCATAATTTATATATAATATATGTACACTTTAGCTGAAGACATAAAAAGATACCGTCCTGTAATTAGATTGACTAAAATCTTGAAAAGGAGTTTACTCCATTTTCTTCGACTGACTTTTTTCTTTTTGGCTTTTATTACTGCCGTTACCGGCATATTACTTCAATTTGTATTTACCGGACCGGCCAGTTTATTTTTTGGACTAAGTATTATATTTGCTGGGTTATGGCTTGAACAAATACTTATATATAGTTATTTCAATAGTTTTTATTTTTATGGTTTAAATTCAATTATTGGTTTTTCCGATGAAAAAATCAGTGGTGCCACCTTTGAAGTAGCAGAAACCTTACAGAGAGATGAGGAGGATGTTACTAAATCATTTTGTTTATCACGTTTAGGAACAGTTATCATGCTAAGAGCTGGTGTTGACACCGATGCTATAGACAACTTCATTAAAAATCCCAGAACTAAAATTAGCAGCAATATGATACCTTTGCCGGACGGGCAAATATTTACTTTAGTGTCACTTGGTAAATACCTACTGCAACAAGATAGCGCTTTTAGCAAAATGCTTAAGGACCAAGGCGTCACAAATGAAATATTTATTGGCTCATTGGAGTGGGTGGTTACTTCACATATAAATGAAAAAAGAAGGGAGCGATGGTGGAGTAAAGATAATCTTTCTCGAACTGAAGGAATTGGCCGTGAGTGGTCATATGGAGTTGCTTATAATCTACAAAAATTTTCTCGAGATTTAAAAACCGGAGCTGTTTACACAAATTTATCACAAAACAATACGGCTTTTACTGAAGAAAAAATAGCTGAGATAGAAGTAGCTTTAGCCAGAGCCAAGGCCGCCAACGTGTTAGTTATAGGAGAAGCTGGGGTAGGAAAGATAGACCTTATATTGGAAGTTAATAAAAGAATGCATAGTGGAAAATCTTTAGCCTCAATTCAAGGTCAACAAATGATACTACTTGATACTAATAGTATATTTGCCACGACTAAAGATAAGCAATCTTTGGAGTTAACTATTCTTTCACTTTTTAATGAGGCGGTAAAGGCTGGTAATATAATAATAGTTATAGAAAATTTAAGTACTTTTGTTAGAGAAGCTGAGGCACTTGGTGTCTATATACCAGAACTTATTGATTCATTTTTAGCTACTAGTGCTTTACACGTAATAGCCACTGATACACCAGGAGCCTATCATACTCACCTTGAGTCTCTAGGTGGTTTTGCTAGACGTTTTGCTGAAGTTCTAATTGATGAACCAAATTTATCCAGCACAACCAGAGTTCTTCAAGAAATAGCTTTAAAAAATGAAAGTCGTTACCAAACCATTTTTACCTATGCTTCACTTAAAGCTGTTACTGAAGCGGCTGATCGGTATATAGTCGAAGGAACTATGCCAGACAAGGCTGTAGAATTACTGATTGATATAGCCACCAGAGCTAATCAAGCCAAAGTGGGATTAATAAATGCCGATTATGTATATGAAATAGTCAGTGATAAAACCGGTATCCCAACCGGACCAATTGAAGAAAAAGAACGAAATCTGCTACTTAACCTTGAAGAAAAATTACACGAAAGAGTAATTGGTCAGCAACGAGCCCTAGACGCTATCGCCGGTACTATGCGAAGAGCCAGAGCCGGTATTCAAGCTGATGATAAACCAATCGGATCATTTCTTTTCTTAGGACCAACCGGCGTTGGCAAGACTGAAACAGCCAAAGCTTTAGCTTTTATCTTTTTTGGAGCTGAAAATAAAATGCATCGTTTGGATATGTCTGAATTTAGTGGGGAAGAAGCACTAGATAAAATAATTGGTAACGGAAACCAAACTGGAATATTGTCAAATATGCTTAAAGAGCATCCTTATGCTGTTTTGCTACTTGATGAATTTGAAAAAGCTGCCAAGCCAGTACATGATGTCTTTTTACAAATACTTGATGAAGGAGTTTTTACGGACGCTCGTGGGCAAAAAATTAACGCTCGGAATACTATTATTATCGCCACTTCAAACGCCGGTAGTGACTTGATCAGAAAGACAATTGAACAGAGAAAAGAAATGACTTCTTTAAACCAAGAGATTATTGATTACATTATCAAACAAGGAATATATAGACCAGAATTAATAAACCGTTTTGACAGCACAATTATATTTGAACCATTAAATGTTGAAGAACAAGGACAAGTGGCTGGACTTATGCTTAAAAACTTATACGAAAGAATCAAAGATAGGGGTTATGAATTAAAACTAACTCGAGATTTGATGGATATATTGGTAGAAAAGGGGTATAGTCCACAGTTTGGAGCTAGACCAATGCAAAGAGTTATCCAAGATTTAATTGAGGAAAAAATTGCCCAGAAAATGATTAGTGGGGAGGTTAATAAAGGTGATACTATTACACTTACTAAAGGAGATTTTAGCGAGGAAGAATTAAGGGTTGTTTAAAGGCTAGACAGAGTAAAAAAGCGACGGCTAAAGCCGTCGCTTTTTTACTCTGTCTAGCCAACAACGCTCATATATCATACAATGTATGTATATGAAAAATGTTTTAATTGTAGTTATTATAGTTTTATTATTAGCTGGAGGGAGTGCGTTTTATTTCTTTAACAAAAGTAGTGATGAAACCTACACAAAAGATCCAGAAGAAACCAACACTAATATACCGGAAGATAACGTGAACGTGGTTGAAGAAACTCCGATTGATATATTAGAACCAACCGAAAATAATAACCAAAATCGTGGTCCAGAAACTATTATTGGAAAATCTGTAGCAGGTAACGACATAAAAGCCTACCACTTTGGTCAAGGTGAAAACGAAATATTATTTGTCGGAGGGATTCATGGTGGTTATTCTTGGAATACTGCTTTAGTAGCTTTTGAAATGATTGATTGGCTTAAGGACAACCCTAACGCCATACCTGAAAATGTAACAGTGACAGTCATCCCCGTTCTTAACCCAGACGGACTAGAAAAAGTTACCGGTACCACTGGAAAATTCTCTGCATCACAAGTCAGCAGTCAAAACCGAACCGAAGGCAGATTTAACGCTAATAATGTCGATTTGAACCGAAATTTTGATTGTGAATGGCAACCGGTCGGTACCTGGCAAGACAGAGAAGTAAGTGGTGGAAAAACAGCTTTTTCAGAGCCGGAAAGTAAAGCAATTAGAGATTATGTAAATAATTACAATCCAGTAGCCGCTGTTACTTGGTACAGTGCTGCTGGTGGTGTTTACGCCTCAAGTTGTCGAAACGGTATCTCATCAGACACTTTAGCCTTAACCAACCTATACGCCAAAGCTTCCGGTTATCAAGCCTTTGAAGAATTTGATTACTACGAAATTACCGGTGACATGGTTAACTGGTTTGCTAGTAAAAATATTCCAGCCATCAGCGTCCTCCTTACTACTCATGAACAAACAGAATGGACTAAAAATAAAGCTGGTATAGAAGCAGTTATAAAACATTACGCTAATAACTAATAAATAAAATGACTGAGGAAGAAAAAAAACTACTTCCTTTAGTAATAGTACTGATAGCTGTTGCTGTAATCCTTACAGCAACAGCTTCATACTTTGCTCTAAAGGAAGAACCTACACCAAAAACAGTAGAGGTGGAAGAAATAATAACTTCAGCCGAACCAGCCGAATCAAATATAAAAATTATCGGTACTTCGGTAGAAGGTAGAAACATAGAAAGCTACACTTTTGGTACCGGGCCAACAACTCTAGTATTTGTCGGAGGGATTCATGGTGGTTATGAGTGGAATAGTTCACTTTTAGCTTATCAGTTTATTGATGAATTAGAGACTAGTCGAATAGTTATACCAGATACTTTAACCATAAAAATAATTCCTTCACTAAATCCGGATGGTCTATACAAGATAGTTGGTAAAGAAGGAAAATTTACTGAGTTGGATGTCTCAACCAGTGATATAAACGTACTTGCCACCGCCCGCTTCAACGCTAACGATGTTGATCTAAACCGAAATTTTGCTTGCAAATGGCAACCTACCAGTACTTGGCGCGGACAGATAGTCGATGCTGGTAGTCAAGCTTTTTCAGAACCGGAAGCTTTAGCACTTAAAAATTATGTAGAAGAAATAAAACCCAAAGCGGTAGCTTTCTGGCATAGCCAAGCCAACGCGGTCTATGCCTCAGAGTGTGAAGAAGGAATACTTCCTGAAACTTTAACTCTTATGGATACTTACGCAACCGCTGCCAATTATCCTTCAGTTGACAGCTTTGATGCTTACCCAATTAGTGGTGACGCTGAAGGCTGGTTGGCTTCTATTGGTATACCAGCAATTACAGTAGAATTAAGTACCAGAGATGAAATGGATTGGTTTAAAAACAAAGAAGGTTTTGAAGCAGTAATTGACTATTACAAAATCGCTAGATAAACTAAATAAATATAAATAAAACCCCGACACTGCATTAGTGTCGGGGGTTTTATATAAACGACTCGAGCTACAGTATCGTAAACCGGTCAGTTAAAGAGGCTGCCAAACGATAAATATCTAAGATCTCTTCGACCTCAACTCCATCCCTGTACGGCTGTTTGGATAACTGAATACCATTCCACATAACTCGCCAACTATCACAATCTACAACGTCCGCCAAAACAATTTGGTCACCGTCGGGACGTATACCGAACTCAAATTTTAAATCATACAACTCTCCACCCAAGAATTGCCAAGCAACATCTAAACACGAAGTTGCACTCAGAGCAAGCTTACGACATATGATCAATTTTGATGTCAATGACCCAGTCTCAGATGAACTATATACCGACGAAGAGTTGGCAACATAACCATTATGATCAATTGGTTTATGCGGGTAATAAAGATTAAAATTATCTCCTTTATCATTAATCACCATCAGAGGGTCATCACACCCTATACCTTGATTACCAAACTTTTGACCGTTAGTTTTGTAAAAAAACTCAACCACCGGTTCATCAAAAACTGTTCCATCTGTAATATCCGGATTACGTTTTAAATAAGAACCAGTAGCCACAAATCTCACCACCACCTCAATTGGTATCATACTGCAAACCCAAGTTAAAAAGGTGGTTGGAGTATCTCTACCAATATAAGCCAAAGGTATTTTACCTTTGTGTAAAAAATCAAAAACATTACAAGTGGTGCGAGTAGCTAATTTTGCTTTACCTGACATTATGTCATGTTTTGCCCCATCACCAGCGGTAATGTCATCTTTTGCTGTAACAACACCAATATTCGAAACGTTTTTAAATGGTGTAATGATTTTAGTTTTTCCTTCTATTGCTTCAGTTAAACTACTCATGAGTTTCTCCTTTTAAAGAAAAGAAAGTGATTTCTAACTTATTAAGAAAATCTTAATAATAGAAACTACAACGTGTACTACTATTGAAATTTATATACTAAATTATAAATATTGCAAGGAAAACAAAAGCCCTGCGCCGTAGGCGCAGGGCTTTTGTTTTTTACTTTTTTATTTGGTATCGTCGACCGTCGTATCTTTTACCATTTCTATTTTAGTGTTTTGTTTTTCAAACAAAGCTGTCATTACAAAAAGAACACCGACTCCTAAGAAAGTTACCACCCGCCATAATAATTCCATCTCCCAGACATCAATCAATATTAGTCGCAAGACTACAAACACCAAAAGGGCTACTCCGCCGTATCGCCAGTCTTCCTTTCTGTCTTTGCCACCATATAAATACAAAGAAAGTCCAATAATGGTATAGATAAATAATGATAAAGTCACGGCCTTATCATCTGCTAGTAGGGAGTGAGAAACTGACCATAGATAACCGACTGCAAATACAAAAGTTGTGGTGAATAAAATTTTAGTCCAACTAAATATTTGTTTTTTCTTTTCTTCTTCAACCTCACGATAACAATACCTAATCTTAATTGCGATTAGTGTCAAAAGCACCATAACAATGAAGAGTCCAACTGCATTTACAGACTCATTTTTATCCCAACCGGAAAAGTCAAATGAACTAAAGGAAATAAAAAGTGGCCAAACCAAAGCCAAGAGAGACCACTTAAGCCAAGTTATATTAGACTTAAACATTGTCAAAATAGAAATAAGTCCGTAGAGAATAAACATATAACTAGTATAAGTAGCAATTATTGAAAAGTTTTCTTCAAGTAATCGATCAAAAATCAAACCTAGAGCTACAAATAAGTATAAAATCGAAACAATAATTGAAAGGCCTAACACCTGCCTGAGCGATTGGTTGTATTCACGACGATAAATCCAAATCAAAAGCAATATCACAAGAAAGAAAACCGTAATCATAGATATGAAGCCAAAACCATGAACATGATCCAAACCTGAGTACCAAGCCGGAGAAAGTAAAGATCCGAAACTAACTAATATCGGTGGTATCAGTGTAAGAACAGATATTTTCAAAGCTTTACAAGATAAAGGGACTTTTACCGCGTAATAAATCAAAAGCAAAGACATTAACGCCCAAGCTACGTACATCATCACCCAAGTTGCATCACCATAAAAAATAGAACTGGTTATCCGAGCTGTCACTGCCATTGTATAAATAAAACCGACCGTCCCCAAAACTTCAGCCAAAGGCTGGCTCCATGAATAAACTTTAACAGCCTCCTTATGGATCAACCAAAGTGAACCGCCAATCAATGAAAGCCCTACCGCATAAAGCACCAAGCCATCAGCATGAAATACTCCATCTTGCCAAGAACGAGCATAGAAATGTTCAAAGGAAGCAAATACTGGAACAAAATAAGCTAAAGCAATCAACCTTATGACTGAAAAAGGGAAGCCGAGATAAGTAGCCAAAAAGAAGACGGTGGTAATTTCTATCGTGTAAGCCAAAGCTTCAGTAAAACCGGAAAAGGTGAAGCTGGTTGAAAGTAAAAGTCCAACCACCGCAAAACCAATATAAACTGACACTACCGACAAAGGAAAATTCCTAACAGAAAACCAGTAAGCTAAACTACCTAAAATAATCGTTGCTATAAAAGTTGCCAAACCGGCACTAAGCGCAATCTCTGAAGCAAAAACAACAAACAGTATACCGCTAGACGCTAAACTCATTACATCTAGAGTATGAGGTTTTTTGGTTTTGATAAAACTTAGAGTTACCGCCACTAAAGATATCAGCGAAGAAATCACCACAAAAAACCATAACAATTGTGCTGTCACGTCATTAAGTAATGATAGGTGATAAAAACCAGTCCCTAACACCATAAGTAAAGTCACCGGTCGGAGTTCTAACTGATAACTAACAAATAACACTCCAACCATAAGCACTACAAGATACAGCATAAGCCAGACCGGATCAGTAACGGCTTCTACTAAAAGTGGCACCGATAACCCAGCTACTCCAGTAGCAATCGCCAACCAAGTGACTCTGGTTTGCCATGCTACATAAGTCGTATAAGAAAAACTTAAAGCCAAAAGCAGTAACATCAACCAAGAAGTAAAAGTAGGTAAAATTATGTTTGCTGTAAATAAAGAAGCTGAAACAATACCGGTACCAAGTGCAGTTAAAGTAACATACTGAGTCCTTGAAACAAATGACCGAAAAGCAGCTACCACATATGACAAAACTCCCAAAAGAATACCAATTGAAACCAAAACCGACGGCGGTATTAATTTTGAAGTCACCGCAAAACTTACCAAGTAAATTGCTCCTAAAAATATTATGATGCTACCGATTTTAATTAAAGTATGATCGGCAAACCAACGTACTAAGAAGAAATCCTTTTCTTTTGTTTTTACAACAGAGACTTGCGGAACAAAACTTGTACCTGATCTTGGTACAGTAGGGGCTTTATCCGCAATATTAAGTGTAGACTTTTCTAATACCTCATAACCATTGTTTTGGTTTAAGTTAACTACTTTACTAGAATCATTATCTTTTATAGTTACAGACTTTGGATCAAACTCCACTTTCTTTTGACTAACTAGGTTTTGTTCCTGTCTGATTTTATCTTCCAAGACATCTACCCGATTACGTAATTTTAAATATGATAAAAATAGAAAGAATAATAAAATGATTAATATAAAAGTCATACAAAATATTTAATTATGCTCTTAGTATGAAACACCGATAAAAAATAGACAGCAGTTTTTATCCCCAGAGTTTAGTGAGACATCTAAAAGTCTGCCCCGCGCCTACGGCGCGGGGCAATGCCATACATATATATGTATATCAAAATCCTAAAAATGCTATACTCTCGCCATCATGGAAACTTGGTTTATCTTAGCAGTAGTGTCACTTATTTTTCCGGACTATTAGTTTTTATACAAAAAGTTGGAGTAATGAGAAAATACAACTCGAACTTACTAAATGGTCTTAGTTCCGGAGTAGCCGGCATAAGTACGTTACTCTTAGCCAGCTTTGTTGAAGGCTATGATGAAATATCTTGACTGATGATTGGATTAGCTTTAGCGGCTGGAATCATATATTTATTTTCAACAAATTTGCGTATGGACTCTTTTCGATATATAGATACCACTATTGCTTTGCCTATACATAAATTTTTTAGCCCGCTTTTTGTGTTACTTTTCGGAGTAATTTTATTTAAAGAAAATTTAACCACAATAGAATTTATTGGAATAATTCTTGGAGTCCTGATTCCTTTATTATTAATCAATCAAACAGAAAATGGCAGACAACAAAATCTAAAGCAAGGTGTACTCCTTATCACCTTAAGTGCGCTATTATCCGGTGTCGGAGCAGTTATTTATAAATTAGTCACCGACTTATTTTCAGCAGTACTTTTCTTTGCCGGTATTGCTAATATTATATTAGCTTTAGCTAGCATATTTTTTCACAAAAGTAGAGGGGTTATCAAGGACACTAAAACAATGTCTTTAAATAGTGATTTAATAAAACTAGTTTTTATTAGTGGATTTGTGCAGATGATAAGCTTCTCTACTTTAATACTTTCATTTGCTTACAGTGGATCGCTCGCCATCGTCTACACCATCACCTCGCTCTACATTATTATCCCAATCGTCCTCTCAATTATTTTTTATAATGAACACTGGAACACCAGAAAAGTGGTGGCGATTGTACTTTCTATTTTGGCGGTGGTGTTGATGGGAGTAGTTTGAACACGCAGCTTTAATTCATGTGAGTCAACGTAGGGATTGACATATATTAATTTTATGATTAAATATAGAAAGTTTGTTACCCATTTTCTATTTAAATTTAGTCTGATAAAGGAGATACTTATGACGTCATTTGGCGAATTGAAAAATGGACAAGTGATTAAATGTAAAAAAACTTTCAAAGCAGATTTAAGTTCATGCCATATCATAAAAGCGCATGAATACAAAGTATTACGAGTATACAATGATGAAAGAATATTTTCCTGTCAACTTCTAGGTCCCGGTTCGACAGATCCTAAATTATTCCTGATGAAGGAAATTGATAATTTTGAATAATAATTAAATAAAGAGAGCCATCATAAATATTTTGGCTCTTTTATTTTTTTGTATACTGAAATTTTATTTTCGCTTCGAGTGGAATTTTTTGTGAACCGCTCTAAGGTGAGCATCAGTGACGTGGGTGTAGATTTGAGTGGTACCGATGTGAGCGTGACCAAGGAGAGCCTGTACGGAGCGAAGGTCAGCGCCGTTACTTAGAAGGTCGGTGGCGAAGCTATGACGGATAACATGCGGGGTGACTTTGCGTACAATACAAGCCTTGGTCGCGTAGTGTTTTAGAAGTCTTTGTACCGCTCGCGGAGAGATCCGTGCGTCTTCACCGACATGCGCCTTTCTTCCGTAACGAATGAAGAGAGCGTCCTCCATATCTTTGCGAGCTGACAAATATTTTTTCAATGTTGTCTTGGCGTCATCCGATAAAAACACCACGCGAATTTTGTCACCCTTACCTCGTACCGAAAATTCATCACGCGATAAATCAACATCATCAATCGACAAGGAGCAGAGTTCGGAGATACGCAATCCGGTAGAGAAGAGTAACTCTAAAATTGCACGGTCTCTTTTTCCTTCGAGCGTACCGACATCCGGCGCATTTAGTAATCGAGACAGTTCCACAGATGAAATCAAATCGAGTGAACGTTCCGGTATTTTGGCAAGCTCGATTCTCTCCGGAGACAAAGACGATACTCCTTGCTTACGTAAGTATTTTAAAAATGCTCTAAGCGCAATCAAATAATAATTTTGGGTTCTGCGTTTCATGGGCTCCTTTTTGCCACCAACCTTCGTACCTGACTGACGATTTAGGTATAAACGAAATTCTCGCACCTGTTTCTCAGTTATATCGGCTGGCTTTTTGGCTCGACTGAAATCAAAAAAACGTCTTAAATAGCGATCGTAGTTTTCGACCGTCTTCACGCTCCGCCCTCTTTCAATTTCGAGGTACTCTAAAAACTGTTGTTTCAGTTGGTTTAAATCCATCTCTAACAGTATACAACTTTTTTGAACATTGTTTTGACAAAACGTCGAACTTTAGTTGTGACTTGCTTTTATTATTTTTTTATGCTATAGTAATTTCAACCTTCGCGGTTATCAACTGCGTACTCCTTATAGGTGCGAAACAGGCACTGTATCTATATAAGGAAGACGTTTCACAAATTTTTATGTTATCAAAAAGAGTAAAGGAAAATGTTTTAAAGGGTAATCGTCGCCACGACGCCGACACCGGCTCACCGGAAGCGCAAGTGGCACTTTTAACCAGACAAATTGAAGAGCTTTCTACACACCTACGCAAGCACAAGAAAGATTTTCACTCACGTCGCGGTCTACTACAAATGGTAGCCAATCGACGTAAGCACTTAAAGTACTTAGAGAAAAAAGATGAGAAAGCTTATAAAGCAACTCTTAAAAATCTAGGACTGAAACGCTAACCAAAGAACAAAAAGCTCCGCTCTGGAGCATTTTTGTTTTTCAAGCTATAGTGTGTGTGAGTGTGTTTTACACACTTAGTATTTTAATAAGACAGAATCAAATAAATTTTGATGATTTAAAATTTGTTTTAATAAATTTTAATAATTTAATAAACTAAATAATATGAGAATAATCAGACACCCCGACCAACGGGTCGCTATCTTGATCGATACTCAAAACCTTTACCATAGTGCAAAAAATTTATACAAATCAAAAGTTAACTTCGGCGCAATTGTAAAAGCGGCGCTTGGGAACCGAAAACTAATTCGTGCTCTGTCGTATGTAGTAAATACCGAAAGTGGAGAAGAAAGTGCTTTCTTTGAAGCCTTGGAAAAAGTAGGAATTGAAATTAAAACTAAAGATCTACAAATTTTTTATGGCGGAGCCAAGAAGGCAGACTGGGACGTTGGTATCGCTATCGACGCAGTCAAACTTGCTCATAAAGTTGACTCAATAATTATCGCCAGTGGTGATGGAGACTTCATACCGATGATTGAATATGTACGAAGTCAAGGTTGTCAGATAGAAGCCATTACTTTTGGACGCTCTGCTTCAGCACGTCTAAAAGAAGTAGTAGATGACTTTATTGATATGGATGAGAATCCACAAGAATTTTTAATCGGCTACAAAACCAATCGTCGCAAAAAAGCGGCTGGACGCCGAACTAAAAAAACTACCAGAGTTGGTGCAGAGGATTTGTAAAAATACATATGGAAAATGACGGCCGGCACTTGTGCCGGCCGTCATTTTTGTTATGCTCATGATTATTAGAAACAA
Source organism: Minisyncoccota bacterium (assembly GCA_041389025.1). Taxonomy (GTDB): domain Bacteria; phylum Patescibacteriota; class Minisyncoccia; order Phycocordibacterales; family UBA918; genus OLB19. The sequence goes on along the minus strand of JAWKSP010000001.1, from coordinate 243,191 downwards.
CCTCTTTTGATCAGTAGATTTCAAAAACTTGAAATCTAAAACCAGAAGAGGTTGCTAAATTTTAAAAAAATATTTTATGCAAAAAGAAACTTTTACTACCAAACTAGGAGACAAAACTTTAACCGCCGAGTTTAATGATATGACAGCCCAAGCCAACGGGTCAGTCATTATGACTTATGGCCAGACAGTTGTATTAGTAACAGCAGTTATGGGAAGTAGAGATACTGATCTTCCATACTTTCCACTTTCAGTAGAGTTTGAAGAAAAATTTTATGCTGCTGGTCAGATCCTTGGTAGTCGTTTTATGCGTCGTGAAGGCAGGCCAAGTGACGAAGCAATTTTGTCTGCCAGAATCGTCGACCGCACTATCCGTCCACTTTTTCCTTCCCATTTAAAAACTGACGTGCAGGTAGTAGTAACTGTGCTCGCTATGGGTGAGGATGATCCGGATGTACTTGGAGTAATTGGTGCATCGTTAGCACTTGGTGTTTCCAATATCCCATGGCAAGGACCAGTCGGTGCAATTCGTATTGCTAAAGTTGCGAGTAACGACAACTTCATCATTAACCCAACCTACAAAGAAAGAGACGCTGAGGATCTCGAGTTTGAAATTTTAGCTTGTGGTAAAGAAGGAAAGATCAACATGATCGAAACCGGTGCCAAAGAAATTAGTGAAGACAAAATAATTTCTGCTCTCAAATCCGCCACAATTTTTCACCAAGAACTGGAAGAATTTCAAAATAAGATTATTGAAAAACTTGGTAAAGAAAAACGGGTAATTGAAAAACCGATATTACCAGAAAGTTTAGTAAATTTGTACAATCAAGTTTTTAAGACACAATTAGAAAATACAATTTTTAGTAGTCGTGCCGGAAAAGATCACATCTATGAATTAAAAAATGATTTTCTAAAAGCAGTAACTGAACTTGAAGAAGTAGTTAGTGAAAAAATTGCCAGTCATTTTTTTGAAGAGATGATCGACCTTGAGTTACACAAAGGAGCTGTCCTGAATGGTAAGCGAGCAGATGGAAGAAGTATGGATGAAGTGAGAGAGCTCTACGCCCAAGCCGGCGGTGTATCACCAGTTCTTCACGGCTCAGGAATTTTTTATCGTGGTGGTACTCGAATCTTTTCCGCTCTCACCCTAGGTGGACCAGACGCCGCTCAGATGATAGACACCATGGAAGAACGAGAAGTAAAAAAACGTTTTATGCACCACTACAACTTTCCGCCTTTTTCAGTTGGTGAAACCGGACGAGTTGGTGGTTTTAACCGCCGCATGATTGGACATGGTGCCTTAGCTGAAAAAGCTCTCGAGCCAATAGTACCGGATAAAGATATCTTTCCGTACACTATTCGCTTAGTATCTGAAACCATGTCGAGTAACGGCTCAAGTTCAATGGGTTCAGTTTGCGCTTCTACTCTAGCTTTGATGGATGGAGGAGTACCAATCAAGAGACCAGTAGCCGGTATCGCTTCTGGAGTTATGATATATGAAAATAACTATGCGTTATTAACAGACATTCAAGGACCGGAAGATGAGTTTGGTGATATGGACTTTAAAGTGGCCGGCACCACAGAAGGTGTGACTGCTATCCAAATGGATGTAAAGGTTGATGGTATCAACGTACATATATTAGGTGAAGCTTTAGAAAAAGCCCGTTTGGCTCGCCTACATATATTAGATACCATGACAGCAACTATAGATACTCACAGGCCACACATATCTCCAAACGCACCGGAAGTTATCAGTCTAAACATACTACCAGAGCAAATCGGACTGGTAATTGGTTCAGGAGGAAAGACTATTAATGCCATTAAAGATGAATCGGCAGTAGAAGAAATAAATATTGAAGATGATGGCACTGTCTTTATTACCGGTAAAAATGGTACCACCAAAGTTGCCAGTGAAAAAATAAAAGCCCTTACTAAGCGTTACGAGATAGGAGAGAAAACTGAAGCAGTCATTACTAAAATCGCTACTTTTGGAGCTTTTGCCAGACTAGATGATTATAATGAAGGTTTGATACATATATCTGAAGTTGCACCATTTAGATTAGAAAAATTAGAGGGAGTATTAAAAGTTGGTGACAAGGTACCGGTAATAGTAAGCAAGATAGAAGACGGAAAGATTGGTTTATCAATAAAACAGATCGCACCAGACTTCGTAAAGCAAAATAATTAAAAAATCTAAAAAGTATAAGAAAAGGGGCGACCGCAGGTCGCGCATTTTCTTATACTTTAACGAACAAAACCACAGGCAACTAACACAAATTGCTTATTTCATGCGATACTAGTGACAATGGACAACAATCACTTATCAACTTCCAAACTAGCCGGTCTTAGAACTTTAGCTGGAGACCAGAAGAATAAAGACGCAAAAAAACAGGTGGTAAAAAAACCAATTCTAAAGAATAATATACCGACTCCACCAGTTAACAAAGAAAAAGGGCATGAAAAAGATAAAAAAACCGGACTATCTTTACCAACTCCACCGCAGGCTAAAAAACCAATTAAGGAAAACCTTATTGAAACAGGAACTGATTTTAGTGAATTACAAAAAATAGTTTCAGATGAAATAAAAAGCCAAGTAGTACAAGAGGATATAGTAGTAGAAGAAAAACCAAAACCTAAACCGGTACCGGTACAGGTTTTAGCTGCCGCTAAAACTAGTCGCCCAGAAAGAGAAGTTCATATTGCCGGAGAGGATTCTGAAGCAGCAACAGTTATAACCGATACAAAAAAAGACCGGTTTAATCTTTTTTCAGAGACTTTTGCTTCATTTTCTAATTGGATAAAAGAAAAAAAGAAGCAAAGAGAAGCTAAAAAAGCCCCTAAGTATACCGTACCTGAAGCTAGTCGAAGAAAGGGAGTGATTCAAAAAGCCACTTCTAAATCAGGCATCACCACCAACACTGACCATGATCAAATACAAAATAGAATAAAAGAAAGACAGCAACAAAACAGTATTGAGGAAAGTGAACCAAAAATTATTTCTACCAAAAACACAGAACCAGTTTTCCCGCCGCCGCCTAGTAAAAAAGAAGCAAAAATAATTGAAGAACCTAAAGAAGTCGCTACTGATAAAATACCAAAAGGCTTTTTATCTGACCAAAGTGAAATCGTAATAGAAGATTTAAGTTCTATAAACGAAACTGATAAAGTGGATTTGTCACCAAAGATAGAAGAAGTAAAAGAAACACCAATAAAACCTAGACCAGAAAAAGTAATTGAACCAGAACCAAACCAAAGCAGGGAGGAAGAACTAACCGAACAAAAACCAGAAGAAACAGTAGTGGAAGAAAATCATGAATACAAGGACCCTACCGGACCAAAATGGTCAACCGACGAAGACTTAACTTCACGAACAACTGAAAAAGAAATTGTAAATCGCGAACAACAAAAAACTGCATCAGAGATAAAAACTATACCAGCTCCCAAAAAAGTTGATGTAACTTCCGCCATCACAAACCAAGGACCGGTGATTCCGCCTAGCAAGAAAGAAAATTCTAAGAAAAGCATCTTGTTCACCACTGATACAAACCTCATCTCGTTTATAATATCAGCTATTATACTAATTCTATTCTTAGCAATTGGATTGGGTTACGCTTGGTATAAAAACAAAGAAAACAACACTTATGTTTCAGAGATAAATAAATATACCGGAATAGTGAGTGATGATGTAGCTTTTGTTTATGATCCATTTATTGATAAAAATACTTTTATCAATAAAATAATCGCTGAATACCAGAACCCAGAAATAGAGCTGACTCAATTTGCTTTTGCCACTACTCCTGATGCACAAAACGTAGTTGAACCAGAAACTGTACTGAAGTTCCTTGATGTAAAATTAGGCGACGGTTTTGGACAATCAATATCACAACTCTACTTTGGAGGCTTAAATGACAACAACCCTTACCTAGCACTTAAAATAACTGATCAAACAGTAGCTTTAGCCGGTATGCTAAATTGGGAAAAAGAAATGAAAAACAATTTATCCGAAATATTCAAACTAAAAGTTAATCAAAATAAAGATACCGAAATCAATTCAACCAGCACTAGGATGACTTCTGAAAAGTTCATCGATGGTTCTTTGGCTGGTGTGGAGGTTAGAGTTTTAAAATCCGGTACCGGTGAAGAAGAAATAATTTATGGTTTTGTTAAACCAAATATATTAATCATCACCACCAGCTCACAGTCCTTTAGTCGTTTAACAAACATGATAAAGTGAAAGATATGACAGACATAAAGAAATATAAAATTGAATTAGAAAACAAGTTAGTCAAAATTACAGAAGAATTAAAAACCCTCGGCGTTTATGAACCAAAAACCGGTGATTGGATAGAAGTTATACCTGAACACATAAATGAAGCCGATCCAAACAGTAAAGCTGATTTTGCCGAAGAATTAGAAGAAAATACAGCTACTTTGTCTGACTTAGAAATTGATTACAATAATATAAAAAGAGCTTTACAAAAAATTGAAGACGACACTTTTGGCACCTGTGAAATCTGCCAAAAGAAAATTGAAGAGGCAAGGCTTGATTTTAGACCGGAAGCCAGAACTTGCAAAGAACACATGAACGAGGAACAGAACTTACCACTATAAGTTATAATAGGTACCAATGAGCGTAGCTTTAGTACACACCGTCCAACCACATATATTGTCTGGCACCGTAGTCAGAATTGAAGCAGACCTAGCCAGAGGTCTGCATTCTTTTTCTATTGTTGGACTAGCCGGCAAGGCGATCGAAGAATCTAAAGACCGTATTAGTAGTGCCATCAAACACTCTGGTTTTGAATCTCCAAAAAGTAAAAATCAAAAAATCACTGTCTCACTTTCACCAGCTGACCTTAAAAAAGAAGGACCTTTGTTTGACTTGCCAATTGCCATCGCTTATCTGGAAGCGACCGGAGAACTAAATGGTAATCCAAATACTCTATATGTTGGTGAACTCGGACTCGACGGTAGTTTAAGACCAATTCGTGGGGTTTTAAACATAACTATGGCCGCCAAACAAAACGGCTACAAACAAATTGTTGTCCCGTGGTGCAATGCTGAAGAAGCCGCTCTAATAGAGGGGATAGAAATATTTCCAGCCAAGACTTTAAGTGAAGTAATCAGACACATTGATAAAAACCACCCCGAACATAGCATCATCTCACCACAACAAACTACTAATTTAGACAATAATAATTGGACAGAAGGCAAAGTAACCTTAGAAGATATAAAAGGACAGGAAAGTGCCAAACGAGCGCTTATTATTGCCGCCGCCGGTCGCCATAATGTAATATTAGTCGGACCACCCGGTACCGGTAAGACTATGCTGGCTCGTGCCTTTCAAGGACTCTTGCCGCCGCTTTCTCGAGAAGATGCTCTAGCTGTGACCGCTATACATTCATTAAGTGGTAGTGACCAAATCATAACCAACACGCCACCATTTCGTGCTCCACATCACACCGCTTCACATACGGCACTTGTAGGTGGTGGTACCAATCCAAAGCCTGGGGAAGTAACCCTAGCCCACAAAGGGGTACTTTTTATGGACGAATTTCCAGAATTTGAAAGACGCAGTCTAGACGCTCTTCGTCAACCGCTAGAAGACAGAGTAGTGAGTATTTCTCGCATTCAAGGCACAGCTTTGTTTCCAGCTGATTTTATCCTAATCGCAGCTATGAACCCGTACCGCGGTACCGAAGATGGTACCACTGACCTCGCACGAGCTATGCAAGAAACGTATAAAGGTAAGATATCTGGGCCAATCTTAGACCGCATTGATCTTTGGATCGAAGTACCACACATCGATTACGAAACATTATCGAATCTAGAGAGAACCACTGACGAGACAGACAAAGCCAGAAAAGAAATCACTACCGCTCGCACTCGCCAAAGCAACCGCCTTGAGGGCAGGGGAGTAAACACCAACGCCGAGATGACCAGTCGCGACATCGACCACACCATTACCTTGAGTACGGAAGTATCAGATCTTTTAAAACTTTCTTCCCAAAAACTAAACCTCTCACCCCGCAGTTATCACAGACTAATCAAAGTCGCTCGTACTATTGCCGACCTAGATGAAGCTGATGAAATAGAAACTAAACATGTACTAGAGGCGTTGCAGTATAGAGTACAAATATAGAAACTACACAAATTAAAAAATATTTTCAGTAATAAAACAAATATTAAAATAACCTTGGAGTGTTCTAAAGCTAAAGCAGGCGCTTTACGTAAATACATTGGAAAAGATTTTTATATTCCTAGGTAACACAGTAAAAACCCACACCGTAGGTGCAGGATTTGGTTTTGGATTTTATTTGTTTTTATAATCTATGACACTTTAGATTAAAAAGGATTTTTACCACCACGAACTTCGAAATGCAAGTGTGAACCGGTAGATTTTCCAGTATTGCCCATACCACCAATCACTTCACCTTGACCGACATAAGCTCCGACTCCAACCTTGTTACTTGATAGGTGAGCGTATAGAGTCTGAGTACCATTAGAGTGCTTTATTACAATATATTGTCCATAGCCACCATTCCAACCAGAACTTTTAGAAACAATCACTTCACCAGCAGCGGCAGCTCTAATAGAGGAACCAACTGAACCAGCTAAGTCAACGGCATTGTAACCATGTAAGCCTTGTGACTTAATAGCCCCAGGAGCTGGGTGAGTCCAACCAGCTGTACTAGCAGCCACCGACCCTGAGACACTGGTTGGTGAAGCTGATTTTATAACTGGAGCGGAGTGAATAGCTCCACCAGGAACTACAATAGTTTCACCGACTACCAAACCATCAGCGCTGGCCAGTTGGTTATAAGAAAGAATTTCTTCAACATTACCGTCATATTTTTTAGCAATAGAATTAACCGTATCACCACTCTTTACTACATGTTGCACACCAGCAATCGGTAAAATAACTAAAGTTTGTCCTTCTCTTATACTGGTAGCTTTTGGTAGATCATTAGCCCATAAGATGGTATTAGCAGTAACACCATACATATCAGCAATATGAGATAAAGTATCACCTTCACGAACAGTATAAATACTTATCTCTCCGGTTGAAGTACGGTTTAAAGCAATTACATCTTCGCCGACCGGACCGGAAGAGACCAAAGCTCCATCTTCTACTACCACCTCAGCACCACCGAGGTTGTTGTGTGGATCTGGATTGTGTTCAGCTGTGAGCAGAGGGATATCTAGTGGAGAATTATTAAAACCAGTTTCAACTAAAATTATTCCTTTATTAGTTGAGTCCTTACTAAATAATTTTGCCTGTACAGTTAATGGTATTACAATTATTAAAAACAAAGCTACACACTCAGCTACAATACGAAATGCTGAATTGTTATGTTTTTCTTTTGTCATCTGACCGTCCGTAATTGACGATTTAAAACTAGAATCAGAATCTTGTTGATTAGGTTGAATATTAAATCTAATTAAGGTCGCACCGCCGAGCTAGTCACTACATACTATCTGAAATAAAATAGAGCCAAAATGCTCTAAGTAAAGTTACCTATTGATATTTAAGGTATGCGGATAATTTTACTAAACAATAACTTAAACACAATTGACGTTTTTTATATATTTGGGAAAATTTTTATAAACTTAAAATAAACAAGTTTAGAGCCTTATAATTTATATTGACATATAATTATAATTAATTTCTAATAAAATTAGAAATTAATTCCATCTAAGTCTACCTCTTCCACTATCATAACCATTTTTTTAATTTGAGTTATGGTAGTATCTTGTTTACATTAACTTTATGCAAAACCACCCACCGTACCTAGAAGGACTTAATGAAGCACAAAAAGAAGCTGTACTCTATACAAAAGGACCTTTGCTGGTTTTGGCGGGAGCTGGCTCCGGTAAAACCAGAGTAATCACCCACCGAATTGTCCATCTAATCCATCAAGGAATTGCCCCTCACAACATATTGGCAGTTACCTTTACCAATAAAGCCGCTAAAGAAATGCGAGAGCGAGTAGAAACTTTAGTAAAACAATACCCGCCTTCCAATCGAGCCGCCTTAGACTCATTACCGACGGTCACTACCTTTCACGCTTTGGGAGTTAGAATTTTGCGTGAATACCATAAAACCCTTAATTTACCTCGTCATTTTACTATTTATGACCGCTCCGACAGTTTACGTACTGTTAAATTAGCTATCGAAAAAGCCAATTATAATCCTAAGGAATTTGAACCAAAAAAAATTCTTAGCCGTATTTCTAAAGCCAAAGGTGATGCTATATCAGTTACAGAATTCAAACAATCAGCTACTGGTTTTCCAGACCAAGTAGCTGGTGAGGTCTGGGAACACTATGAAAATAGTTTAAACCAAGAGCATGCCTTAGATTTTGATGATTTATTGTCTAAAACTTTACACTTATTAAGAACCTATCCATTTGTTAAAGAAGAGTTACAAAAAAAATATCTCTATATTCATATTGATGAGTACCAAGACACCAACGCTGTTCAATTTACTACAGCAAAATTATTGGCTGGGCAACCACAAAATATTTGTGTAGTAGGGGATATTGATCAAAATATTTATTCTTGGCGTGGAGCTGATATAAAAAACGTCTTACAATTTGAAAAAGAATTCCCTAGAGCAAAAACTATTCTCCTTGAAGAAAATTATCGCTCTACCAAAACTATCATTGCCGCTTCCAACCAAGTAATAGAGAAAAATAAAAACCGCGTTCATAAAGAAGTGTTTACCAACAATGATATTGGTGAAAAAATCAACCTTTACGCCGCTATGAACGGTATTGATGAAGCAGAATATATAGCTTTAAAAGCTGATAGCTTGATAAAAGAAGGAGTTAGTCCGTCTGAAATAGCTGTATTGTATAGAACCAACTTCCAGTCACGTGTTTTAGAAGAAGCTTTTTTAAACTATGGTGTAGCTTACCAGTTACTAGGGACTAAATTCTTTGACCGAAAAGAAATAAAAGATGTTTTATCTTACTTACGATTATCTTTAAACCCAAATAATGTCGCTGATTTGACCAGAATCATAAACTATCCGACTCGTGGTATCGGAAAAGTAACTATGCTTAAGGTTGTAGAAGGGAAAAGATCAGAAATAACTGGAGCCACTTTAGAAAAAGTCAGTCGATTCGACCAACTAATGCAAGATATTGCCGACGAAGCTAGAACTAAACCTTTATCAGAAACTTTAAAATTTATTATTAAACGAAGCGGAATAGAAACCGAATTAAAGAAAAACGGTACCGAAGACGACTTATCTCGACTAGAAAATCTACAAGAACTAGTTACATTAGGCCAACGTTACGATCAGCTAGACCCAGAAGAAGCGATAGAAAGTTTCCTAGAAACAGTTAGCCTACAAAGTGATCAAGATGAACTAAAGAACAAAGAGGAGCAAGATGCTGTTAGACTGATGACCGTACACGCCGCTAAAGGTTTGGAATTTCCTTATGTTTTTATTTGTGGTTTAGAGGAAGGGCTATTCCCACACGAGAGACTAGATGATACTGGTATAGACCATGAAGAAGAACGAAGACTTTTTTATGTAGCTTTAACCAGAGCCATTAAAAAACTCTTTTTATCTTATGCTCATATGCGTACTATTTATGGCAGTCAAAGAGTAAATGTACCCTCATCTTTTTTAAACGACATCGACCAAGAGCATGTTGAAAGCTCTAATCCAACCAGTTTTGGCAGTGACGGCTCCGGCTACGAAACGACTATTTTCTTAGATTAACCTAGATTTATATAGTTTTTCTTGCTAACCTGATAAAAATATCGACATGAAGAATGACTTATCTAAAACATCAGAAGAAAGTTTCCAACATAAAAAATCACTAGGACAAAACTTTTTAACCAGTGACATTGTTCCTAATTGGATGTGTGAAGCCGCTAAACTAGAGGAAAACGACACAATACTAGAAATCGGTCCAGGAACCGGTATGCTGACTAAGTCAATTTTACAAAAAAGTTCTAAAGTCTTAGCCGTTGAAACTGATAAACGAGCAGTAGAAAAACTAAAAGAAACTTTTAGTCAGGAAATAAGAGTTGGTAAACTTACAATTATAGAAGCTGACATAAAGAATATATCCTTAAAAGACTTAGGTTTAAGGAAACACAAATTTAAAGTAGTAGCAAATATTCCTTATTATTTATCTGGTTTTTTATTACGTTTTTTACTGGAAAATGACCAACAGCCCAAATCTGTTACTTTCTTAATTCAAAAAGAATTAGCCGAACGAATTGCTCGCAGTAAAAAAGAGTCAATCTTATCCTTATCAGTAAAAGTTTTTGGTGAACCACGTTATATAAAAACCGTCACTAAAGGTCATTTTAAACCTCAACCAAAAGTCGATTCGGCTATTTTACAAATTGATAATATAAATAATAATAACTTTACTGAGGAAATTTCTATTAAGAATTTTTTCAAAATCCTACATCTTGGTTTAGGTAATAAACGTAAGCAATTATTGAGTAATTTAAGTAAAAAATATTCTCGTTCTAACTTAGAAGCAACTTTTTCTGAACTTAGTATAAACAATAAAATTAGAGGGGAGGATTTACCGCTTCAACAATGGCTTATTTTGACTAAAGCTCTTAAATAATTTCAATATTCTTAACAGAAAAACGACACTTGTTTTAAACAACTATATACACAGGTAGGTCCCACATTATTAACAGGTAATACACAATTACTGTTATAATATTTTCATGGGCCAATTCGATTCCAAAGTTGTCGGTGCTTTTATTGTAGGTTTTGCAATAGTAGCTGGTACTTATGTTGTAAAAGGCATGGCCGATCCGGTTTCTGCACCAAAAGACGCCAGCCTAGCAGCTGTTAGCGAGGCTCCGCCTCGGGTGTTTATTGATGTTAAAGACTCTAATGACGATGGTTTGGAAGATTGGCAAGAAAAATTCTTGACTCCAGAGCCAATTTATTTAAAAAATGAAATCGATCCTAATTACGAATTACCAACTACTCTAACCGGGCAAACTGGTATCAGCCTTTTTTCAAACCTCGTTAGTATAAAAACCGCCAACCCTTTTGGACGTACTCCAGAAAGTGTAGCTGAAGAATTAGCTAAAGACGCACTAGAAGCAGGGAAGGACAAAATGTATGATTTAAGAGATATTTCAGTCTCCAGCGACACCTCTGGCGAAGCAGTGCGTACTTATGCAAACGCCATGGCCTCAGCCATATTAGACAATGATTCTGATGCTGAATACGAAATTGAATCCTTGCAAAACATAATGAATTCAGCAATGGAAGGTAGTGAATACCAAACTGATATAGATAACCTAAATAAACTAGCTAACGTTTACCAAAAAACCATTAATGACAGCCTAGTTGTTCCAGTACCTAAACAACTAGTAAAAGTTCATTTGGACCTAATAAATGTCTATAATGCTTTAAAGCAGGATGTAGAGGGAATGTCTCAAATAATGGATGATCCGCTTTTGACTTTAGTTCGACTTAAAAGATATGAAGATGATACCTTGGGTCTAAAGTTAGCGCTTGAAAATATGTACGAAGTACTAGTTCCTTATGCTAGTCAATTCGACACCAATGATCCGGCGGTTTTGTTTGTAGCTATTAATACTGATTTAAATAATATTCAATAAATAAGCGCTTATGAGTAATTTTCATCGACTAGTACAAAAAATCATAATGATGACTTTTGCTCTTTGTTTTATGTTTGTTAGTGTCTATGTACCACAACCTTGGAATCACGGAAACAACATATCACAAGTTGAAGCGGGAATAGATGCCAAAGACTCAACTCAATGGATAAACCGCGGTCTTCTATGGTCGATTGATATATTTTCAGGAATCATGGCCGGTATATTACAAAGTATAAATTATAAAGAATTCTTCCTTGACCCCATGGCTTGGTTTGCCATGAAAATGGTTATCGCTGAAATCACCAACAACATAATATCGTGGATTAATTCCGGATTTAAGGGTAGACCGATGTTTGTTCAAGACATTGAAAGATATATGCTCGAAATATCTGACCGAGTCTATGGTGAATTCATTCACGAAATTGGTGCTAATAGTTTTGTCTGCCAACCTTTTCGCGCCAATGTGCAAGTGGCTTTTGCTCAGGCCTACAGAGAAGCCAGAGTCGCCAACATACCGGTTCACAGCGTAAGAAGCTGTGATTTGGCAATGTCTGCTCCAGGTAGTCCAATAGCCAACTTAGATAACTTTATTAACGGCTCTTTCAATGACGGTGGTTGGGATGCATGGTACAGAGTAGCCACCCAATCAAACACCTTTACTCCATACGGAAGTTTATTGGCGGTTCAAGATGAAGGAGCTGTACAAATATTAAACGCTGAGACCAGCGAAAATAACTTACTGGAATTTGCTGATGGTTTTATTTCTAACAAAATTTGTAGCGTTATCCCATCAAGTCTTGGTGTAAACAAAGAAAGGTGTATTGTTTCTACTCCAGGGCAAGTTATTAGTGAAGCCTTGAACTTTCAGCTTACCGCCGGAGTTGAGAGTTTAATAGCTGCCGACGAATTTAGTGAAGCAATTGGTTCAATGTTAGCCAATATCGGACAACAAGCTTTAATGGGAGCAAGTGGCTTGTTGGGACTATCTTCCGGTACCGGTTATACTGATTACAGCACCTATGGTGGTAATCCGGCAGTAGACCAACTAATAATTGATCAAGATGCCACCAAAGACGGTATCGTACAGAATATAGTTGACGAGGTACTAGCCGCCCTAAAACGTGAACAAGAGTATCAACAGCTAGCTCAAAACTACGCAAGAGTACTATCTGCTATACCAGAACCAGCTTTCCAAGCTGAAGCCAATCGAATACAAAATGACCTATTAGCTTCACCAAACGGTGAGATAATCAAAGCTATCACTGATATACAAACCTTAATAAACGACGTTCAAAACGGCACAAAGACAGTCGCTCAAGCCTATCAAGAATTCAAGAGACTGGACTCTCTACATATAGAATCAGAAATTCAAGCCCAAGAAGATAAATGGTTTGGTATGTTTAATACTATGTATGCCGATTCAGCCGCTGTTGTCGACAAATACAAGAAAACAATCAGTTTATACAAGAAAGCTTTAGAAGATGCTGGCTACCTAACACAAGCAGCTGAAGCTCAAACTATCCTAGATAAATTTGCTGAACTAGAAAAAATTGCATCTGATTATGCCAACAATGTTTCTAGTGGTGATATGTTGGCTGGACCAAAAGCAATTGACCAATATCTGCTAATAAGAAACTCCCCAGAATATACAGAACCTTACTTAGATGGCAAAATAAATGATTGGGATAATTTAGTAAATATAGATACAGTATTTACCAACTAGTGATAAATATGAATAAATTAACCCTTAACAGAAAGAAAATCCTATTTAGCGCCTTGGCTTTGGTGACACTATTTTTACCATCTTTAATTTTTGCCTCAGATGTTAATGATGGTGGAGTACTAAGTAGCATATCCAGTGGTTTAGAGAAAGTTTTATGGTTGTTTGTTAACGCAGTTTTTGGTTTTTTGGTTTGGGTGGCCGGCACACTACTAAACTTAGCTGTTACCACTTTTGTAGTTGGTTTTGCTGACCTATACAACAACTCCGGCTTAGGTTTTGCGGTAGATAGACTATGGGAAGTGGTAAGAGACATTTTTAATTTAACCTTCATTTTTGGTTTAGTCTACATTGGCTTTAAAATGATTTTAAACGCCGGTGACACTGATGCCAGAAGAATGTTGGCCTACATTATAATGGCGGCTTTATTGGTGAACTTCAGCCTTTTCTTTACCAAATTTATCGTTGATTTCTCAAACGTCGCCGCCACTCAAGTAGCCCAAGCCTTTGACCATTCCAACCCAACAGGAACTTATGAAGTATCCGATGGTTTTGCCAACGTACTTGGTCTATCCAGTATCTGGGACGATAAAACTTTATCGAACTTTACCACCAACCAAGTCGGTAGTGGTTTTACTTACGTTTTTGGCACCATGATAACTTTTGTAGTAATGGCTTTTGTTTTCTTTGCCGGCGCCTTTCTTTTAATTATTAGATTTGTGGTTTTAAACATCTACATGATATTGTCCCCAATCATGTTTTTGGGTTGGGTATTTCCAAGTATGGCCAATTACTCTAGGGATTATTGGAAAGGATTTTTAGGTAGAGCCTTCTTTGCTCCAGCCTACCTTTTAATGCTTTATCTCGCTTTCTATATACTGACCAACTTCCAAAATGCCAGCAATATAAGTATGGCGGAAATTTATGCCAAAGGAAACGCTACCTCAAACGAAATCGCCAACGTTATTGCTATGTTTTTAGTAACCTGTGTCTTTTTGGTCGCAGCTGTAGTAGTAGCTAACAGAATGGGGGCAGACGGTGCTTCTGGTGTAATAAATGTCGGTCGCAACTTAGCCGGACGAGCTAGAAGAGCCACTCAAAGAGGGGCGGGTAATATAGTATTTGGTATAACCTATCCAGCCAGAGCAGGAATACGTACAGCAGTAAATGCTTCTGGAGCACATAGTGAAAGAAAATTAAACGAACTACAGACAAGAAGTGGTGTACTTGGAACAGCATCTAGATGGAACTGGGTTGATAAAACTATCAGAGGTGGAGCAGAGAAGCAAAAAAATGCCGAACTAGGCACAGGAACAACAAACCAGAGAGAAAGAGAATACAAGCAATCTACTCAAGCCAGAGCAAACCAAACAAGAGGTGAGCAGGAACGAAAAGATAAATTTGAAGAGAATAATAAAATCCTTACTGACCACACTAAGAGCTCCTCATCTCTATCAGATGCGCTTGAAGAACTTGGAAAGACAATAAAGCAAATGACTGGTATAGAAAAAGAAAGGTTAGGTTTTGACAAATTAAACACTCAAAATGTAGCAGTACATTTGTCAGATGATGATATCACTAACCTAGAAAAAACCGGTAAATTCTCATCGCAACAAATACAAGATATTAAAAATACCAGAAACAACGCCTTCACGAATATATCTACGCACGGTAATGTATTAGGGGCAGGAAAAGACTCCAGTGGAGCACTTGTTTACGCACATCCAAATGCTAGTAGTGTAGATCAAAAACCTTCTATGTTTACAAGAAACGTAAGAGATATAGGGAAAATGCCTATTGATATTTTCAAGCAATCTAATATGTATGACCACATAACCCCAGCCATGCTAGAGGAAAGAATAAAGAACGGTATGTCAAGCAAGGATAAATCAGATGTAAGAGTAGCTCTATCTACCAACCTAGGAATAAGTTCTACAGACATTCCTGAAGAAACTGCCTTAGGAAAAAACAATCCATGGGTTAAATGGGCAAACGGAAATTCCAACTACGCAGCTCAATTCTTTTCTTAAAATAAATTATTTTACACCAAAATTATGAGTACTGAATTTGACAACTTTTTAAAATCCTATAAAGAATCTGATAAAAATATAAAGGATATAATAGACTCTGACGAAATAGGTATATTTGTAGAAAATATCCTTAAAGACACACCTTACAGTGGGTTGAAAAGTAAATTAATAGTAATTACTTCTAATAATCTACTTAATTTAATATCAGACATTGACTTACCTGACAAACTAACCAAGCTCGCCATAGATAACAAAACCACCCAAGTATTATCAGTAAAAATATTAAATTTTGTAAAATCTCTAACCAAAAACCCTGACAACACCAAAACTGATTTCGACCAAGGAGCCGGCAAACCATTTAACACCACCAACACCCCTCAACCATAAAAATAATTTTGATAGCTTGGAAATTTATAAAATTAGTACACATAAAAACGACT
Source organism: Minisyncoccota bacterium (assembly GCA_041389025.1). GTDB lineage: Bacteria > Patescibacteriota > Minisyncoccia > Phycocordibacterales > UBA918 > OLB19. The sequence continues at coordinate 227,382 of JAWKSP010000001.1, read as the reverse complement.
ATTGGTCCGGTGTTACGTGTATAATATAATTTGTATATCTATAAGTTATGCGTTTTGAGGTACCACAGTTTATCGAGATAGAAGATAAGATTTTCGGTCCTTTGACTTGGCGGCAATTTCTCTATCTTGGTGGAGGTATTGGAATGGGTGTAGTTTTGTTTTTTGTTGCACCAACAATAGTTTTTATTATTATTGGTTTACCTCTCATGATACTCGCTGGGGCTTTAGCTTTTTATCCGGTAAACAATCGACCTTTTTCTTTTTTTCTAGAAGCTGTCTTTAACTATCTTGGAAGTAATAAGTTATATTTATGGCGACAAAAAAAAGACATTGTTCACAAAAATTTGTTTACCCCAAATTCTATAAATAAAAGCAAGCCTCAAACACCAAACACTAAAATGAGAGGGAAAGACATAAACTCTTTAGCTAGACGATTAGAATTAGAAGCCTTACAAAAGAAAGAATAATATGCCAAAAACATCCGCCACCACCCAAGACTTTGTAGCCATCCGTGATATAAAAGACGGTGTTGCTATTTTGAAGTCTGGTCAAATGTGCACCGTCCTACTAGCTTCTTCAGTTAACTTTGCCTTGAAGTCCACCGATGAACAACAGGCGATTTTGCAACAATTTCAAACATTTTTAAACACCCTAGATTTCTCAATCCAGATATACATTCAGTCCAGACGTTTAAATATAGAACCATACTTGGAACTCTTAAGGTCCCGTGAAACCATGCAAGATAACGACCTGATGCGGATTCAACTTCGTGAATACATAGAATTTATTAGAACCTTCACCAATGAAGTTGATATAATGAGTAAAAATTTTTTTGTAGTGGTTCCATATTCACCAACTCCGGTGAATATTACCAAGGGAATAAGTTCATTATTTGGAAGTCAAAACACCACCAAACTACCAACCGATATGCGATTTGAAGAACAAAGAACTCAACTAGAACAAAGAGTATCTATTATTCAACAAGGCTTGGCGCGAGTGGGAGTAAGAACCATTCCTTTAAATAACGATGATTTAGTGGAGTTGTTTTACCATGTCTACAACCCAGCTGACACTACCGGCAATGCTCCTGTGGCCGAAAGACAAACTTAAAAAATATGAACTTTTTTGATAAATTTACACAAAAACCTAATAAGGATGAATTTGATATTAGTGATGAACTAATGACATTAATTGATGTGGTAGCACCATCAGCAATTAATTTCACTCCAAGAAACCTAAATTTAAGTGGGCAGTACGCTAGAGTATTGTATGCGGTATCCTATCCACACTATCTTAACTCCAGTTGGTTAGAACCAATCTTAAATGTTGAAAGGGAGTTAGATATTTCCATCTACATCCACCCCATAGACACCGCCGACACTTTAAAGAAATTTCAAAAAAAAGTAGCTGAAGTACAAAGCCAAATAAACATTAAGGCAGAAAAGGGGGAAGTACGCGACCCGCAACTTGAAGCAGCTTACCGCAATCTAGAAGAATTACGTGACAAATTACAACAAGCTGAGGAAAAATTATTTAATGTTGGATTTTATATAACTATTTACGGTGAGAGTGAAGCGATATTAAATAAAGCGGAAAATGATATTAAAGGTATGTTGGATGCTAGATTAGTCTATATAAAACCAGCACTATTTCAACAGGAACAAGGTATGCAGAGTGTCATACCCTCAGCCACCGACAAACTACTGGTACACAGCAAGTTTAATTCTTCACCTTTATCAAGCTTCTTTCCTTTTACTTCATTTGACCTAACTTCAGACACCGGAATTTTATATGGAGTAAATCGCCACAATTCATCCTTGGTATTATTTGACCGCTTTTCTTTAACAAACTACAACTCAGTAACCTTTGCCACCTCTGGTGCTGGTAAATCCTACAGTCTAAAACTGGAGATTCTTCGTTCTTTAATGTTTGGAGCAGAAGTTATTGTTCTCGATCCAGAACGAGAATATGAATACCTAGCCGAAGCCACCGGCGGGCGCTTTTTTAATATTTCTTTATCTTCAGATCACCACATAAATCCTTTTGATTTACCACCGCCCCAACAAGATGAAAACCCCAGAGATGTTTTACGTAGCCATATTATTGAATTAATTGGTCTCTTTAGATTAATGCTTGGCGGCCTGACCCCAGAAGAAGAAACTATCCTTGATTTAGCCGTTCAAGAAACTTACGCCTTAAAAGACATCACTGGAGACACTGACTTTTCCAGTCTAGAACCACCACTTTTATCAGACTTTGAAATGGTGCTGGCTGGTATGGACGGCAGTAGTTCGCTTATATCTAGATTACAAAAATATACGTCCGGCACCTGGTCTGGTTTTATGAATAAACCAACCAACGTTGATATCAACCAAAAGTTTGTAGTTTTCTCTTTACGAGACATGGAAGATGAACTAAAAACGGTAGCTATGTATATAATTACCAATTTTATCTGGGGCTCTGTGCGTCGCCGACTAGCTAAACGACTACTAGTCATTGACGAAGCTTGGTGGATGATGAAATCAGAAGACACTGCTTCTTTCTTATTTAGTCTAGCTAAGCGTGGTCGAAAGTATTATCTTGGTATCGCCACCATCACTCAAGACGTGGACGATTTTTTGCGCTCACCCTACGGAGTTCCAATGATCACCAACTCATCTATACAATTTCTGATGAAACAATCACCAACCGCTATCGATAACATTCAAAAAACCTTTAACCTGACCGATGAAGAGAAGTTTTTGCTTTTGGAATCAAATGTAGGAGAAGGAATATTTTTTGCCGGACTCAAACATGTAGCTGTAAAAGTTATTGCTTCTTATACAGAAGATCAGATCATCACTTCTGATCCCTCTCAATTACTACAGATCAAAAAAGCGAGAGAAGAACTTCAGGCTTCCCGTAGCTAACATGTAGTATACTTAATTACATATGGCCACTGCCGAAAATACCGCGGATTTTCAATCTAATAAATCCAAAAACCAGACCGCCAAACGAACTGGTGGTGACCGTTTAAATGATGACTGGCAATATTTAAAAGAAAATGACGTACCAAACAACCCCACAGTTGACCAAAAGTTCAATTTACAATACAAACATTCTGGCGTAAATAAAGTAAAAGTAACTAAACCTAAAACAACCGATGTCACCACCGACAACCAAGGTAGGGTAGTACAAAATTTCAAGACCAGAGCCGAAGGACAAATACCGGTAGCAAATTTAATAAAAACTCCTCACCGAAACTCATCAACCAACCTATCTGTTACTACTAAGATAAAGAAGAAACAAGCTAAAATTATTGGGCGCTGGACCAGTTCTTTGTATATTGGTTACTGGCCAACCGTTCAACTTCCTTTAGGGATATTTAGTTTAGTTGGTTTTGCTTTATCCGGTGCCGCGACCGCTATAGCTGACACCATTTCCAGTAACGGAAACTTTATTTTTAATACTGTCAGATTTGTCTTCGGTGGAATTTATGACTTTACCACCAACTTAATCGGCTTTAGTCTAGAAGATGTGTCACTTAGTATTTTTTTTATACCACATCTTTTGTTACTGGGTATAAATATGATTATTATGTTTAGTTTATTTGTTTTTTACAAAAAAAACAACATTGAATCTCTAGGTGGTAGTCACGCTGGAGCTAAATACGGGGCTTTTTTACTAGCTATTATTGGCTATTCCATACCACTATTCAATTTAGCTCCTTGGCTTTTAGTCTGGACTACTGTAGTAGCGAAATACCCAAGATAGGGATCAATTATCATTTTTTTAGGTTTTAGTCTGTTATTATTAAGCTAATATGAAACAATTATTAATAGTTGCCATTATTTTACTGTCACCATTTGGTTTTAGTTATGCACAAATCAGCCCTAATCTAGCCGGATCCGGTTTGAGTATTGACGTAGAATCTGACTACATCAGTCCTTATAGTTTAATCAAGGCTTCAATTGACGACTATTCCATCTCTGAACAAACTACTAATATTTTCTGGAAAATTGATGGTGAGACAAAGGTAGAGTTGAGTAACAAACGCACGATTGAAGTAAATACCAAAGAAGCTGGAAAAAACATCACCTTAGAAGCTGTAGTGGAAACAGTTGGAGGGAAGACCTTTACTGACAGAAAAATTATTAGACCGGTTTATTTAGATGTTATCATTGAACCGCAAACTAGAGTACCGGCCTTTTATTTAGGTAGAGCCCTACCTACAGTAGACAGTACTATAAACTTGGTCGCTTTAGTAAATGGACAAAGTAGCAATAACTATATTTATAACTGGTCATTAAACAACGTAAACATTGAAGGTGGTCCAATTAGAGGTAAAAATGAAATATCACTCAAGGTACCATTTGGTGGATTCAACATAGTCACCATAACCATAAACGACCTGAACGGAAACCAAGTAGCTTCTCGTAGTTTAGAACTGGCTTCAGTGGAACCAGAAATTAGATTTTATGAAGTTAATCCTCTTTTAGGTATAAAATACAACCAGATAAAAAATTCTTTAAATTTAATTGGCGACACCACCAACATAAAGGCCGAACCTTACTACTTAGATATAAACACTTACAACCGACCAAGTTTAATCGAGTGGGAAATAGACGGTCAACGCAGCCCTAGTAGCTCTGGAAATCCTTATGAAGTAACATTAGCTAGACAAGGCGGTAGCGGTACGTCCAGAGTTGAATTTCGAGTTAGAAGTTTGGATGTTATTTTACAAGGAGCTGAATCAGAATTTAAAGTAAATTATTAGTGTAGCTTATGAAACAGCAAATTTTAATTATTAGCGGAGCAATTGTAATCTTAATTCTTGTTGCCGTTTGGGTTTATTTATTATTTTTTGGTACCCCAAAAAGTGTGCAGGATGTGCTTGTAAAACTTGGTACCGTCGGCGAAGAAGAGGTAAATAATACTGAAGAAAACAAAGAACCAACCATAAACACAACCGGACCAAACCTGCGCCAATTGACCACCAAATCAGTAGCTGGTTTTACAGAAATCAACAACCCCGACTCTGGAGCGGCTAATATCCCAATTATATATTATGCTGAAAAGGGGACAGGACATGTTTTTTCAATCAACCTAGAGACGGGAGAAGAAAATAAAATTTCAGGCACCACTGTCGCCGAAACTAACCATGCTGAAATAGACCCGAATGGTGACTGGATAGTTTTTAGTAAACACACTAACACCAAGAACACCAACTTAACCATCGGCGCCCTCGATAAAGAAACCGGTGAAACCGCTTTAGAAGAACCTGGTTTGGCAGTCAATAGTTTTACCTTAAGTCAAGATGGGCAAAACCTACTTTACACCACCACTGACTCCAACGGTTTAAATGGTCACAATTTAAATCTAACAACCAAAAAAGATACTATAGTATTTTCCTTACCTTTTCACGAAGCCACCATACAATGGGGAAATAGCGCTGAAGACACACATTATGTTTATCCAAAACCGTCTTATCTTTTGGAGGGATATTTATATAAAGTTAAGAACAATAAAATAGACAGACTACCAGCTTCCGGTTTTGGCTTTTCAGCCTTAGCAAATGACAAAATGATTATCTACAGTACCACCAATAACCGAGAAAACAATACCTCTGTTTTTAATTTAGAAACTTTAGAAAAATCAGAATTACCAATAACGCTCTTACCTGAAAAGTGTATCCTTGGCACAAACACAACCAGCCTTATCTGTGCCGAAGATTCATTAACCACCCTGCCTTTTAACTTCCCAGATGAGTGGTATAAAGGTGGAATGAATTTTAAAGATTCACTTTGGCTGATTGATGCTTCAGAATTAAAAACTACTCTACTAGCAGACACTTTCAAACAAACCAGTCGAGAACTTGATATTGTCGACCTCTACCTTGGAGACAGTGAGTACGCTGTTTACTTTATAAATAAAATAGATAACACACTTTGGATGTATGAGCTATAAACACATATTAATTTTTGCCATATTCTTACTACCAGCAACAGCTTTAGGACAAGCTACTCTGGTTGGTATACCTGGCGTTAGTAACCCGAACACTGACTTAAATACCTATATAAATGCTCTTTACGCCCTATCCATCAGTGTAGCTGCTTTGTTAGCAGTAATTAAAATCATTGTTGCTGGTGTTAAATGGATGTTGACTGATGTAGTCACCAGCAAACAAGACGCTAAGGGTGATATCTGGGGAGCTACTTTAGGTTTACTCCTGATCATTTCAGCGGTATTAATCTTTAACACCATTAATCCCAACATCACCAGCACCAGCTTGTTTATCGCTCCTGTTTCTAACCCAACTAATTCCGCTCCAACCAAAGCCGCCTTACCAGGCAATGTTACAAGAGAAGTTGGTGACAACGTTGAATATCTAGACAACAACACAGAAGGTCAGGCAGAGTGTGAAGATCCAGACGGACTAAACGGAACTTGGTACGGTAGCAACTCCAGCAATGCTGACAAAGGACCGTGTTTAGTGGAAGCAAAAAAAGGTTTGTATCGACAAGAAACGTATAATTGTGTATCAAGTAGCGCCGCTCAAAATGGCTACGACTGTTCAGAAGGGATTAATAAATGTACAAGTTTAGGTGGTACTTGGTCATACGCCACTTCCTTAAATACTGGAAATATCCAGTATTGGAGAATAACTTGTCAATAAGATAATTTAGTAAGAAAAATAAAAACCACCATTTTGGTGGTTTTTATTTTTCTTAGTTTCCTATTTCCTATTACCGATGTCTTTTTACGTACAATTCCTGTAAAATCGCCACCACGTTACTAACAAAGAAATATAAGGCGATAGCCGCTGAAATTATATAAGAAACTGCAAAAATAATAACTGGCATCACATAACGCATTTGTAATTGCATATTGCGCATCAGCTCTTCTTTCATATCAGGTGTTTTATTAGGATCTTTTGGTGCCAACTCCGGCATAGCAATCTTCACCTGATAATACTGAGTCACTCCTGCTAATAAAGCCAACCAGACACTCTTTCCAGATATATCTATCCTCCCTAAAAAATACAGATTTACCACCTCCGGCACCTGAACACAAGAATAGAGAAGGGCTGTGTTAATTTCCGGCAAAGCTACACCACCACCACTATAAACCGAAAAGTATAAAGCAATAATGATTGGAATTTGTAACAATATCAAAAAAATAGCTGCAAATGGGTTCATGCCGGCATTACGATAAATCTCCATCATCGCTACCGCTTGTTGTTCACGATTATCCTTGTATTTCTCTTTTATTTCTTTAAGTTTAGGTTCGATTTCTCGCATTATCTTTTGCGTTTTTACTGCCTTAATTGATAAAGGTAATAAAATAAACTTAACAAAGACTACTGTAAAAATTATCGCCAACCCAACATCACCACTAGGAATAGTATCTATAAAAAAAACCAGTCCGTTGTAAACCGGATCGAAGAAAAATGTGTGCCATATATAACTAAACATAATAGTGCTATTCTACCTTTATTTTAACAACCTTCCAAATTCTTCTTTTAATAATTTTTGAAATTGTTTTTTTGTGAGGTTATTTATAGACGGTTTTACCAGCACAATAAAAACTCCGTTTTTTATATCCATACTAATCTTTACCTCTTCCAGAATAGAGTAGACTCGGCGACGGATTAAATTTCTCTTTACCGCCCACTTAGAAACCTTACGGCCCACCACCACCGCAGCCAAAAAAGTTGTATAGTTATGTTTTATAACGGTTAGATATTCTCCGTTTACTCTTTTTCCTTGCTTAAAATATTTAGTAAAAAGAGCACTGGTTAGCCGATTGGCTTTTTTTAACATAATCAATATCTATATTGCTTATTGTAACAAAAAAAGCTCTTATTGAGCCTTTTTAACCGTTAATTGTGCCCGCCCTTTACGGCGTCTCGCTTGTAAAATTTTTGCCCCAGCTGGAGTGGCACTACGTACCAAAAAGCCGTGAGTGGTGGCTCGTTTTCTTTTACTTGGTTGATATGTTCTTTTACTCATAATTATCTAGCTATTTAGAATTTACCGACACACTATACATGAATGTATAAATAATTCAATAGGGGAATATTTTTTCACCACTTTATTCACAGGTTATTAACAGTTGCATTTTTTATTTTTAAAATTAATAAGTTTTTAAAATATTTTTTAGCTAAGTATTTTACAGTTACCAGAAGACAGGTATAATGCTTTATTACTAAAGCTATGTCTACAAATTCAGTTTCACACTTCCAAACTTTCCAACAGTATCGTTCGTACTGAACATATTGATATAAAAAAACTTTGGGATGACGCACTGGTTAAAATCGAACTTTCCATTACTCCTGCCAACTTTAAAACTTGGTTTAGAGACACTTACATACTATCCTTAGAGGACGGCACAGCGGTTTTAGCAGTACCAAGTGTATTTGTTCGCGATTGGTTGCAAGATAAATTTCAGTCAATGATCTTGAAAACTTTAAGAGACCTAACTCCTTATGTTCGCAGTATTGAATATGAAGTAGTGCAAAGAAGCGATAAAAGAAATGATAACGGAAACAAAACTCAAACCGTAAACGCTGCTCTACCTTTAGAAGAATATTATATAAATAAAAGCGATAACTTAAATCCAAAATATTCATTTGATACTTTTGTTATCGGACACTACAACGCTTTAGCCCACACAGCCGCTAAAACCGTTAGTGAAAAACCTGGAATCGCTTACAATCCTTTGTTTATTTACGGAAAAACCGGACATGGAAAAACCCACCTTATTCAAGCAGTGGGGAACCAAGTAAAAAAAACCGGTAAAAAAGTTTTTTATGTTACTAGCGAAAGATTTGCGGTAGACTACTTTAATTCTCTACAAAACGGTACAGCTAACAGCTTTAAAGACAAATACCGTCAATATGATGTTTTGATCATGGACGATGTTCAATTTTTAGCTAGTAAAGAAAAAACTCAGGAAGAGCTGTTTCATCTTTTTAACGCTCTTCATGACACCAATAAACAAATAGTTTTCTCTAGTGACGTACATCCTGGATTGTTATCTGGTCTAGAAGAAAGGCTGATGTCTCGTTTTGCTCAAGGTATGATTGTTGACATCCCAGCTCCTGATTTAGAATCAAGAACCGCTATCTTAAAAGCTAAAGCTGCTCAAAACAGTATAACTCTATCAAATGAAGTGGTAGATCATTTAGCACAATCGATTGAAGGAAATATTCGTGAACTTGAAGGAGCTTTAAACACCATCATGTGTCAGTCACAACTACTTGGTAAAACTCTATCTTTAGATGAAGTTAAGTCTATTATTAAAAACAGCTCAAAACCAAGAAAAACTTTAGCTGTATCGGATGTAGTAGAAAAAGTTGCTCGGTATTTTGACATAGACCAATCTAGTATTTATGAAAAAACTAGACGAAAAGAGATTGTAAAACCAAGGCAAATTATTATGTATATATTACGTGAAGATTTCCAGGTTTCTTACCCTGCAATTGGTAAGAAACTAGGTGGCAGAGACCATACTACAGTTATCCATTCTTGTGAAAAAATTAAGTTGGAATTAAAGGAAGATACAGAACTCGAAGAAGAAATAACTCAAATCAGGATGCTTCTTAAATAAAATACCGCAAAAGCGGTATTTTATTTAAGAAGCATCCACACCAACCACTGAATAACTAAGAATAACCCTGTTAAAAACTTCAGATAAGTATCTTAATGAACCTGTTAATACTTAAAAATAACTGTTGGTAAGACATGTTTTTATACACAGCTTTGTTAAAGTTTTTTATAAAAATATACAGATTACAAATAATCAACATCTTATCTACAGTAATTCAGTCCTATTCCCAAGAGGTGTGTTGATTACTTTTTCTAAAAAATAGTTTAAAATACAACATATTTTTAAGATATGCACACTTCCACAACCCTAATAATAAAGAGTAAAATGTGATTAAAATATGGAAATAATAATATCCCATCCACAGTTAATAAAAACCTTAGAGTTAATTAGTCGTATCAGTACCAAGCATGTGACATTACCGGTTTTACAATGTGCTTTGTTAAACGTAGAAGAAGATAAGATTCTTATTAAAGCCACTAACCTTGAGTTAAGTATTGAAGTAACTATTCCTGGTAAGGTCAACGAAACTGGAACTATCGCAGTACCGATGGCTACTTTACTTCAGAGTATTCAATATATAAATAATCAATCAGAAATAACTTTAAAAGATGAGGATGGGGTTTTGGTTGTGGAATCTAAACAAACTAATAGTTCAATTAAATCTATACCTTACGAAGAATTTCCTAATATTTACCGATTACAAGGTGAAGGAGTAAAAATAACTCGTTCTTTATTTGCTTTAGGTATAAAGACGACTGCTTTTGCGGCTTCAGTATCATCTATTAAGCCGGAGTTAGGTAGTGTTTATATTCAACAAAAAAAAGAACATTCTTTAACTTTTACTTCAACTGATTCTTTCCGTTTGATGGAAAAGTTAGTGCCACAAAAAGGAGTTGTATTAGATAATTCGTTTTTAGTACCACAAAAAAATGCGATTGAGTTAGCGAGAGTATGTGATTTGTTGGATTCTAACCCTACTTTAGTAGTAACTGAAAATCAATGCTCATTAGACTTTGTTGAGGAAGGGGTTTATCTTACTTCACGTTTGGTTAGCGGGTCTTTTCCTGATTACGAACAAATTATTCCAAAAGAGTACGTAACACATACTACCGTATTAAAAAGTGACTTATTAAATGCATTTAAGAAGACGTCAGTGTTTTTAAATAAATTCAACCAAGTATCGCTGGCTTTGTCTCAAAATGAACTGATTATCTCTTCACAAAACAATGAAATAGGTCATGTTACAGATACAATAAAGGCGGTAATAGAAGGAGAGGAGTTGTCTTTAAATTTTAATCAACAATATTTAATCGAACCATTATCACATATTTCTGATGACAGTGTTATTTTACATTTTGCTGGTATTGGTAGACCTTTAGTGATAACAGGTGTATCTGATAATACTCTTCGTTACTTGGTTATGCCGATGAATCGCTAGTTTTATGGCTAAGCGTCGCGGAGAGATTGTGAAAGTTGGTACTTTGTTTGAAAAGTATAAGAATACTTTAATAGCTCCACAAAAAACGGTTGAAACAGAAGCTTTGAGGGTAATCGGGGAGATGGTTGGTATAAAGTTAAATGAAGATCAAGTCTCTTATACTGTTTCTGCTAAAATTTTATATATAAATTCATCTAGTTTGGTTAAGCAAGAAATTGTTTTTCATAAAGAAAAAATCCTAAGCGAATTGGTGAAAAATTTGGGACAAAAAAACTCGCCGCAAAATATTTTATAGGCGAGTTTTTTTGTTTTTAATATTTTGACAAAAGATTAGTTGTTGTTTGAATCTGTTTCTGAATCAGTACTATCTTCATTGTTTTCTTGGTTTAGTCCATAGGTTTGGTTTTTCCATAATTGAACAGCATACTCCCAGTTGGTGTACTGATCATCTCGGTTTGGGTTTGTGGGGCTGGGTCCGGTTGGGTTACTTCTGTCTACAAAGTGTAAAATAGAATGAACATCGTTGTAGATTTCAGCGACAGCTCTGGCGTCTAATTCTTCTCCAGATTGGAGAATTTCAAGTAGTTTATTGGTATCTATATACTGGCCGCGAAGAATTGGTTTTACACCAACTAGATTGGTTTCTGGTTGAGAAAAGTCTTCCTCTGGTATTTTTTCAAGAGCTATATCCATAAATTCACGCCACATTGGAGTTACGATAAGCCCAGATAAACCACCTCCCATTGGGCTGTTGTCATTATTACCAACCCAAGTACCAACTGCTAGGTTAGGAGCGTAACCCATAAGCCAAGCATCTCTTAGATCGTTGGTGCTACCGGTTTTAGAAGCAACTGAGCGACCAGGGAAGTTTACTAACGAGTTAGCTCCCCAGAGTGGAGTTCTGGCAACGTTGTCTGATAGAACATCGCTTATAAGTAAAGTGGTGTTTTTGTCTAAAACTCTTTTAGTGGAAACTTCATTTTCTTCAATAATATTTCCTTGGTTGTCTTCAATTTTTAAAATACTTCTAGGTTCAGCTTTCATGCCTTCATTAGCAAAAACACTATAAGCGTAAGTCATGTCGTATAGTTTTACTTCACCACCACCTAGTACTAAAGTTAAGCCGTATTTACCAGAGTCTTCAGGGTTTAAAGTGGTTAGTCCCATATCGGAAGCGGTTTTGAGAGAATCTTTAAGTCCGGCTAAATATAAAACTTTAACAGCTGGAATATTTAGAGATTGAGCTAAGGCATTTCTTAGATTGATTGGACCAATTGTCTTATGGTTATAGTTGTTGGGTGAGTAGCAGGGGGATTGTGAACTAGGACTATCAGCTGGACAGAGAGGTGAGAATTGAGTTTTTACATCAAAGACTACTGTTTCCGGTAAATAACCTTTACTAAAGGCTGTAGCGTATATAAAAGGCTTGATAGATGATCCTGGTTGTCTATTAGCTAAGGCTACGTTGTAGTTACCATCGATATCTTCACTAAAATAATCTCTGGAACCAACCATGGTTAATAAATCTCCGGTTTTTGGGTCAACTGCTACCAGTCCAGCGTTGGTGGCTTTGTATTTTTCTACATTAGTTAAACCTCTTTCTCGAAGAATTCTCTCAGCTTCTTTTTGTAGTTCCCAGTCTAAAGTAGTTATCACTCGATAACCTCTTTCTGATAAAACTTCTTCCCCGTATTTTTGAACTAATTGTTCACGAATATACATCACAAAATGTGGAGCTCTAATACTGCCAATAGCTTGTGGTTGAAATTCCACCTCCTCTTCTTTAGCTTGATTGTATTCTTCTTCGTTTATAAAGTTATCAAAAAGCATTCTTTCTAAGACTAAAGCCTGTCTTTTATCCAGAACTTCTTTGTTGTTTCCGTAAGGTGACAGATAGGTGGGAGCCTGTGGTAGGGCGGCTAAATAAGCTGCTTCAGCTAAAGTTACTTCACTGGCCGGTTTACCAAAAAAGGCTTGAGATGCTTCTTCGACACCATAAATGGTTCCACCATAAGGAGATTCGTTTAGGTAAATAGATAAAATTTCGTCTTTAGATAAAACTTTTTCTAATTTAATTGCTAATATCCACTCTTTAACCTTTCTAGTGATAGTTTTTTCGTTTTGTAGAACAGAGTTTTTGATAACTTGTTGGGTTATAGTGGAGCCTCCTTGTCCACCTAAGAGGTCGCCTTGGGTTAGGTTGGTGTAAACTGCTCTTATGATTGAGGTTGGTTCTATACCAAAATGATTATAAAATTCATTATCTTCAATAGATATGGTGGCGTTTTTTATATGTCTTGAGATATTTTCAAACGGCACCACTGTTCTTTTTACGTCTTGGTGTAAATCATAAAGTAATATTTCTCCGGTACGGTCATAAATTTTTGTCGACTGTAAAATTCTTCTTTCTTCAAAAGAGGATAGATCCGGTATTTTAAGAGTTGAAACCCAAATCAAAAAACCAGCCGAAAGTAAAATTCCTAAGGCAATTATAATGATAATTAAATCAATAATAATATTCTTTAAACTAAGTGGTGTGCGGATAAATTTTCTCATAAACTAAATAATGTATAATTTATATATTATATATAAGACCAATAGTAGCACGAATTGTCTAGACATCTTAGTGTGACAGTGTGCTACAGTTATTTCATGAAATTATCTGAAGAATTAAAATTAAGAGGCTTTATAAAGCAATCTACTGCAGAGGATTTGAGTGGTGTTTTGGATGATGAAAAAAGAAATGTCTACTATGGTATTGATCCTACCGCTGACTCTGCTCATGTCGGTAATTTTGTAAATTGGATTTTTTTAAAACATCTATCAAACCAAGGTCATAAAATAGTCTTTTTAGTCGGTGGTGGAACCGGAATGATTGGTGATCCAAAACCAGACGCTGAGCGAGTTTTAGTCGACCGCGCTACTATTGCAGAAAGGGTAGAAAAAATCAAATCACAAGCTGAAAAGTTTTTTGGTCAAAATAAAGTTGAATTTGTTGACAATTATGATTGGCTTAGTAATTTTAAGTTAATTGATTTTTTGCGTGATGTTGGCAAATACTTTACTGTCAATGAGTTGATAAAAAAAGAAGCGATTGCCAAACGTTTGGAAAGTGAGATTGGTCTATCTTATACAGAATTTGCCTACCCACTTTTACAAGCCTATGATTATTTGCAATTGTTTAGAAGTAAAAATTGCACCTTGCAAATTGGCGGTTCTGATCAGTGGGGAAATTTGGTGGCCGGAGTAGATTTGGTTAGAAGACTTGAGAATAAAGTTGTCCACGCTATTACCATGCCTTTGGTGGTTGATAAAACTACCGGTAAGAAGTTTGGAAAAAGTGAAGGGAATGCGATTTGGATTGATTCTGGTAAAACCACTCCATACGCCTTCTATCAATTTTGGCTTAATGTTTCAGATGATGGAGTGGTTGATTATTTGAAATTATATACATTTCTAACTTTGGAAGAAATAGACCGGTTGGACGAAATGGTAAAAACACATCCGGAAACAAGAGAAGCACAAAAGGTTTTAGCTAAAGAGGTAACGGTCTTGGTTCATGGTGAGACGGTTTTTGAAAAAGTAAAAAAAGCAACCGAGTGTTTATTTGGACAGGTCTCTTTGAGTGAGTTGAAAGATGAAGAGTTAGATATTTTAAAACAAAACGCTCCTTTGACAGCTTTGGTTGACGGAACCTTGGTGGTTGATGGTCTGCTTGAGACTGGGCTAGCTTCCAGTAAAAGGGAGGCGAGAGAGTTTTTAGAAAATGGATCAGTGTCAGTAGGTGGATCTAAGGTTGGGGTAGACTATGTGTTTGATAAAGAAAAAAATGGCAATTTGTTGTATTTAAGGAGAGGTAAAAAACACATGGTTTTAGTGGAGATAAAATAAAAAACGAGGGCGAGCCCTCGTTTTTTTATTTTACATTTCGTCAATATCGTCAAAGGTGTCAAAATCTACATCCTCAGCATCTTCTTCTAGTTCTTCATCTGTTTCTTCCTCTTCTTCATCCTCCTCTTCCTCATCGTCTTCTGTGTTGTCGTCGACTAGGCCAAAACCTTCTATATCTTCATCTGAATCAGAAGAGTCTTCATCAACTTCATCTAAGAGGTCCTCACCAAACTCACTGTCTTCATCATCTGGAGATTCTGCTTCTTCATCTTCATTTAATTCTTCATCTTCGGTACGAAAAAATATCATAGTTATTATTATATTTAAATTTATTGATTTTGTTTGTAACAAAATTTGGCACTTTTTTCAACACACCGTGCTTAAGTGAGGATTTTACCTGTCATTGCCTTTGTGCGCAAGACAGGTTACCCCAATAGCAATAGCATCATATTCATCATCTAGAGCTTTTTCGGGTACGTTATCAACCAATCTTTTTATCATGTCGATAACAGCTGTTTTGTCACTCTTTCCGTAACCGGTAATTGCAATTTTAATTTCTTGAGGACCAAACTCAAATACTTCACAGTTAATTTTTTTGGCTAAAAAGATTATTACTCCTCTGGCTTCAGCTACACTAATAGCAGTTTTTATATTTTTATTAAAAAATAATGTTTCAATGGCTAGAAAGTTTGGTTTGTGTTGTTTTAATAGGCCTTCAACTTCGTTGCCTAAATCAAAAATCCTTTCATTTATTTTTTTATTTTTATTTGTTTCAATACAGGTTGAAAATAATAAAATTTCCTTACTATCTTTCTTTTCTAAAATAGCTATTCCAATTCTGTCATACCCAGGGTCTACTGCTAAGACTTTCATAGGTTTTATTCTATATTATCAGCTGTAGTATAAATGTCTTGTACATCATCTAAATCTTCAATTTTTTCAATTAAATCAGCTAATTTTTCCTCATCTTCTGGAGATATTGTTAGAGGTGAGTTTGGCGCATAACCTGAATCTGTTTTGGTAAAAGCCCAGCTAGCGGAACCGGGGGCGCCTAATTGGTAACCTGATTTGCTTAGAAGGTGTTTGATTTCTTGGTTGGTGCGGTTATTGTTGTCGGTGACGGCGGTTATAAGAATTGCTACACCACTTGGTCCATAGGTTTCAAACATTACTTCTTCCAATTTGTCAGCTTCAGCACCGCTACCTTTTGCTATCGCTCGATCAATATTGTCTTTTGGCATTGAATCTTTTTTTGCTCTTTCTATAGCTGCAACCAAGCCAGGTGAATTTATGTCACCTTTCGCTTTTCTTGATTCAATTGTTATTAGGCTCGAATGTTTAGAAAAAATCTTACTCTTTTGCGCATCAGTCGCCGCTTTTTTGTGTTTTATTTTTGACCATTTATTATGTCCTGACATATTTTTTAGATTATTTGTAAATGTTTATAAGCCTCTGGGGTAACGGTACGTCCACGGGGGGTGCGATCGAGAAGACCTTGGCGAATAAGATAGGGTTCTATTACGTCTTCTATGGTCGATTGTTCTTCGCCGGTAGCAGCTGCGATGGTGTTTAGACCAACTGGTCCGCCGCTAAATTTATTTATTATTACTTCCAGCACTAGTCTGTCCGGAGAACCGAGGCCGAGTTCGTCTATTTCTAGTAAAGAAAAAGTCCGTTCAACGATTTCTTCGGTCAGACTACCTTCTTCTAGTTCAGCCATATCACGACAGCGCTTAAGAAGATAGTTGGCGGTACGAGGGGTAGAGCGACAGCGTCTGGCAATACTCATAATAGTTGGGTCATCTGGCGATATTTCCAGTACCTGAGCTGAATGTTCTAATATTTTAGCTATCTCTTCTTGACTGTAAAATTCTAGACGAAAAGTGCCACCCGAAAAACGTGATCGCAACGGAGCTGATAGCATAGAGATGCGGGTGGTAGCGGCCACTAAGGTAAAAGGCGGTAGCTCTAGTTGAACAGTTCGGGCAGAAGGACCTTTGCCGATAATTATATCTAAAACACCTGATTCCATCGCTGGATATAATACTTCTTCAATACTTTTGGATAAGCGGTGGATTTCATCAATAAACAAGACGTCGCCAGGGGAGAGGTTGGTTAAAATCGCTGCTAAGTCACCAACTCGTTCAATGGCTGGACCGGAAGTGGTGCGCATGTTGGTGCCTAAGGTTTTGGCTACTAAGTGCGCTAAAGTGGTTTTTCCTAGACCAGGTGGTCCGTAGAGTAAAATGTGTTCGGCAGCATGGCCGCGTTTTTTGGCTGCAGTTAGAAGGATTCGTAAATTTTCTTTGGTTTTGGTTTGTCCAATATAATCATCCCAAGTTTGTGGGCGAAGGGTTTGGTCTAAATTACTGGTATTGTCTTTGGTTATGTTTCGGATTGGTTTGTCCATTGTGGTCATTTTAGCAAATTTTAGACATTTCGGTTAGTTGGTTGTCGTTGTTCTTTTTGAGTGCTAAAATTACTTAATTATGAAAGAAATAAAAATACTCTATACATCTTTGTTTTTGGTAGTAGGACTGCTGTTGCCTCAAGCTGGTTTTGCTTATGGTGTGGTTGATCAGACGGCGCAGACGATCAGTCAAAATACAGTTTTATACACCATTACTTATAAATTTGGTTTTTTGAACCGAGAGACTTACCTACCTATCGCTGCTGTCAGATCGACTTTAGAACAAGATAGTGGTTTGTATGGAGTTAGTTATGATATTTTAGATAATGGAGAATATTTTGGTTTAGGCAACACCACCTCTTTAGTGTTGAGTAAGGCGGAGATTAAGGACAATCTTTATTATTTACCAGAAGGTAAGTCAGGAGAGTTTACTTTAGTAACGCTACTTTATCTACCAGACGGAGTTAATGTGACTGATTTGACTATGAAAATAAATCAACAACCACTTATTTTAGTAAAGGATGGTGAAAAAAGGCCTATTCTTATAGAAGAAAATGAATTAATTGGGTTCGAGACTTCTACTCCCAGCTAAGTAACCTTTAATTAAAGTATTGACAAATATTATAAATATGCTAACATTACACGGTAATTTGTTCTCCGGTCGATTTTGGTTGTTGTATTAGACAGTCGACACTTGTGGTGGTTTTAGGTGAATATTTTAATTTAATTCGAGACAATAACTCTCTAAGCAACCTTGGGTACGTTGCGAGGTTTTTTTGGCGCTCACCTTTAGAGTGAGAATGCTGTAAATTCTCTTAGCGCGGTACTCACTTTCAATGCGGAAGCCTTGCTTAGAGAGTTATGGTTTCGAAAATTCAAAGACAACTTTTAACTAGCTTTGAATATAACATACTTCTAAATAAAAAACAGCTTGACCACAGCTGTTTTTTATCTTTGAGGTAAGTAAAATTACGATACTACATGTGAAAGAAAGTCGTCATCGTTAATTTTTTTATTAGGTAAAGCTTTTTCGGATTTTCTTGGTAGTTCAACCACTCTTTCCAACTCTGCTAAAGAGGTGATACCTCTAATGACTTTTTCTATACCATCTTCAACCATGGTGGGTATGCCTTGTGGTTCGGCAGCTTCTAGTATGACGTGTTCGCGAGGGTCACGAATTACTGCCGCTTCAACTGCCTCGTCAACCAAAATTGCTTCAAAAATTCCCATTCGTCCCTTAAAACCAGTTTGGTCACACTTTGAACAACCGACCGCTTTGTATATCACTAAAGGCTCTGGTATCACTATACCGGCTGGGTGTTTTTTGGCTGTTTCCATAATTAGATTTCTGTCGCTTTTACTTATTTCTTCCGGTTGCTTGCAGTCACATAATTTTCTAACCAATCTTTGCCCCATCATTATATTGATAGAGCTGCCAATTATTCTTGGGTCTACTCCTAGATCAATTAGACGAGGAAAACCACCAACTGCGCTGTTGGTGTGCAGGGTTGAGAATACTAAGTGGCCGGTCTGGGCGGCATGTATGGCTGTCGTGGCAACTTCTTCATCACGGATTTCACCAACAAGAATTATGTCAGGGTCTTGACGTAAGATGGCTCGGAGTCCTGAGGCGAAAGTATAATCATCGCCGGTTTGGGTTTGTACTACTCCCTCAATTTTGTATTCAACCGGATTTTCAATGGTGATAATCTTTACCCCTTCTTTATGTGTTTCTTTTAGAAATGAGTATAAGGCAGTAGTTTTTCCAGAGCCGGTGGGGCCGGTGGTGATGATTAAACCGTTTGGTTTTTTAAGTTCTTTATCAATAACTTCTCTAAGTATGGGGTTGAGGTCGATGCTGTTAATATCAAAGCTGGCTACACTAGGGTCTAAAAGACGCATTACCGCAGATTCACCTAAGGCGCCTGGGATAACTGAGGTTCTAACTTCGATTTCTTTATCACCGACCACAAAAGTAAAGCGTCCATCTTGAGCCTCCATTTTTTTGTTTAAAGTCATACCGGCCAAGAGTTTTATTCTAGACATGAGACGGTTGTAAATATAATTGTCTACATCATAAATGTCATGTAGAACACCGTCTAGACGGTAGCGTAATCTGATAGCTTGTTGTTCTGGTTCTATGTGTATGTCAGAAGCAAAAAGACCGATTGCTCCAGCAAACATTATCTCGATAGTTTCAGTGATTCGTCTGGAATTGTTTATGGTGCTGATATGTTTTAGTTTGTTTATTACATCATCAGTGGTTTTTATATCTTTTATTAGGTTGGTAATTATTTCAGTATCAATATCAAACACTCCTTTTTTACGGGCTTTAGTATCCACTAAGTCAGCATAGCGAGCCCAAGCGTGCTTAAGGCTACTGGTTGAGCACATATAAATTTGCAAATTTTGCCGGTCGGTTTGAATTTTTTCCAAGATGATTTGAGTGTTTTTGTTATTGGGATTACGAACAGCTACAGAAATAGTGTTGTGAGTATAATCAAAAGCGACCAGCTCAGCTTGTCTAGCGCTTTCTTCTGGAATCAAGGCAACAGCTTCAGGGTTTATGGTGTAACCATGTAAGTTTATATAATCAAAGCCATATTGAGGAGCTAGAGATTGAATAAGTTTTTCCTCCTCGTCCTTTCTAAGGTCGTTAATTCTTAGATTAGTAAATTTGTCATCAAATTGAACCATACGTTAAATAAATATTTTTTAATTGTAGCATGGTTATAAAACTATTGTGTATTTATATATTTATGGTATGGTG
This sequence comes from Minisyncoccota bacterium, assembly GCA_041389025.1. Classification (GTDB taxonomy): domain Bacteria; phylum Patescibacteriota; class Minisyncoccia; order Phycocordibacterales; family UBA918; genus OLB19. The sequence goes on along the minus strand of JAWKSP010000001.1, from coordinate 207,282 downwards.
AACATGGTATGATTCTGTGCCGGTAAAAAAGTTTTTTGTAAAATTTAGTTTAAAAACAGGAGGAAGAAATGAAAAAGCGAATATTTAGCTTAGTCATAGCTTTGGTTTTTTATTTAAGTTTGTCGGGCTGTGCCCAACTTATGTTGGCTGGTGGTGGTTATTTAGTACCAGTTGCTAGTGTGGCAGCGGTCAATGTTTTTCATAAGAGGCAAGTAAGTAAATGTTACGACATTGAAAAACAAGCCGAAGATGAAAAATGGCCAGCTTCAAAGCTTAATAGAGAATTAAAGTTAAAGAAATGTCATTTATCTTCAGCAGAAGATTTAAATGATATAACTAACCGCATAATCATGCAGGTGGAAGCAAAAAAGGGCTAAAGCCAGAAATGAATAAGAATAACTATTTTTTACCAAAATAACAGCCAACATTATGTTATGTTGGCTGTTGTTACTCTCAGAATATCTCTAGTACAATGTATGATTAAAGAAAAAATCGAAAATGTTACTGATTTAGAAAGGTTTGTAACTAATGTTTTTAATACTCTAAAATTAAAAAAAAATTTAAACCAAGCCACAGTTTTGGCTTTTTGTGGTGATTTAGGAGCAGGAAAGACAACTTTTGTGCAGTTTTTAGCTAAGCAGTTGGGAGTTGATGGGGTGGTGAATAGTCCAACTTTTACCATTATGAAAAAATATTCACTACCAAATAAAACTCAGTGGGGCTGTTTGGTGCATATGGATGTCTATCGAATTGATGATGTGCAAGAATTGAAACCTTTAGGTTTTAATGACTTATTGGTTGATGGTAAAAATTTAATTTGTGTTGAATGGGCAGGCAAAATTACTGAAGAATTACCAAAAGATACTATTTGGTTAAACTTTTTGGTAAGTGAAGAGGGTGGTCGTGAGGTAGTGGTGGATGGTTTGGATTGAGGTAGTGGTGTGCGAGGTAGAAAAAAGCGGTGATTAAAAGACTGATTTTAATCAGTCCTTTAATCACCGCTTTTTTCTAGTGTCACAATATTATAAAATCGGTATACTATAGAAATGGCAACAGCAAAAACTAAAACAAAAGATCAAAAGAAATTGATTCTCTTAGACGCACATGCAATTTTACATCGAGCCTTCCATGCTTTACCGGATTTTACTTCACCAAACGGGGAGCCAACTGGTGCGCTTTATGGGGTAGTGGCCATGCTTTTAAAAATAATTGAAGAATTCAAACCAGACTACATCGTAGCTTGTTATGATTTGCCGGAGCCAACCTATCGTCACGAGGCTTTTGATGGCTATAAAGCTAAGCGAGAAAAAACTGACGATACTTTAGTGACACAAATAAACCGCTCACGTGATATCTTCAAAGTTTTTGGTATTCCTATTTATGAACACGCCGGTTTTGAGGCTGATGATTTACTTGGCACAATTGCCAAACAAACTAAAGATAAAGATTTAGAGGTGATAATTGCCTCTGGGGATATGGATACTATGCAATGTATCGATGGAAAACGAGTAAAGGTATATACTTTAAAGAAAGGTATTAAAGATACAATTTTATATGATGAGAAGGCGGTGAAAGACAGATTTGGTTTTCCACCTAAATTAATTCCGGACTACAAAGGGTTACGTGGCGATGCTTCCGATAATATCCCGGGAATTGTGGGGATTGGTGAAAAAACCGCGACTGAGCTGATAATAAATTTTGGTGATTTGGAATCTATCTATAAAAAACTAGAAAAAAATGAAGACAAGTTTATCGAAGCGGGAATTAAACCAAGAATTATAAATTTACTAAAAGAAGGAAAAGAAGAAGCGGAATTTTCTAAAATGCTGGCTACTATTCGTACTGATGTGCCAGTTATTTTTGAACTACCTAAAAACTCATGGCAGGAAGGGCTTGAGGTGGAGGATATTATGTCGCTTTTTAGTGAGCTGGGTTTTCGTACTTTAGCGACAAGAGTAAAGACTGTTTTAAATATTGATCCAGAAATCAGTATTGAAGAATTGGTGCAAAATATCAGTGAAGAGGATGTGGGTGAGACTTCTATTATGCTATGGCTTTTGGAGAGTGAGCGAACCGGCTCTACTGTAAACGATATTATTGATTATGGTCGAGCTCGTTTTGAGTTAGATGATTTTAAAAAAATCAAAGAACGACTACAGGTAGAAATAAACAAGAACAAAAAACTAAAGTGTGTATATGAAGAAATTGAACTACCGTTACGAAAAGTAATCGCAAAAATCAATAGTACCGGTATAAAGTTAAATATTAATTATCTAAAAAAGCTGTCCAAACAAATGCATAAAGAACTGGATGATTTGTCCGAGCAAATTTATAAAGAAGCTGGTGTAGAGTTTAATATAAATTCACCCAAACAAATGGGGGAAGTGTTGTTCGATAAACTTGGTTTAAAAGCCAAAAATCAAAAAAAGACTGCCAGCGGACAGCGCTCTACCAAGGAGTCTGAGCTGGAAAAATTGCGTGATAGTCACAAAATTATTCCAATGATTTTACGTTATCGTGAGTTGCAAAAATTGGTCTCTACTTATATTGATACTTTACCCGAACAGGTCGATGAAGATGGTCGGGTACGAACTACTTTTTTGCAGACCGGTACTGTGACGGGACGGATTGGTTCTAAGGATCCAAATCTACAAAATATTCCGATTAGGACCGAAGAAAGTAAATCCATCAGACGAGCGTTTGAAGCCGATGATGGATATACTATGGTGGCTATAGATTATTCTCAGATCGAGCTTAGAATCGCCGCTATTTTATCTGAGGATAAAAAGATGATTGATATTTTCAGGCGCGGTGAAGACGTGCATACCGGTGTGGCAGTCAGGGTGTTTGGAGTAAATGCAGACGAGGTGACTAGTGAGATGCGTCGCAAAGCTAAGGTGATAAATTTTGGTATTTTGTACGGCATGGGAGTGAATGCTTTGAAGGCTAATTTAGGAGAGGATACGTCACGGGAGGAAGCGCAAAGTTTTTTAAATGCTTATTTTCATACCTTTACTAGACTGGCAGAATATTTAGAAGAAACCAAAGAGTTTGCCAGAAATCATGGTTATACTGAAACTCTGTTTGGTAGACAACGTCATTTTCCAGGGATAAATTCTTCTGCTCCTTTTATTAGAGCGCAAGCCGAAAGAATGGCTATTAATGCACCGATACAGGGTACGGCGGCTGATATTGTGCGGATTGCTATGAATAAAATACACCAATATATAGAGGATAAAAAAATAGCAGAAGAAGTAAAAATTTTACTTCAAGTGCATGATGAGTTGGTGTTTGAAATTAAGCAAGAAAAGGTTAATCAATTAATTCCAGATCTGGTTTCCATAATGGAGAAAGCGCTGAATGGTAAGAATAATCACGGGGTACCACTAAAGGTGTCAGTATCGGTAGGTGACAATTGGGCGGATAGGCAAGAGTGGAAGATTTAGGTACAATGAATATATGTATTCTTTGTTTTACGGAAATGACCAGGTGAAAGTAAGGCAGGAGGCGCATAGTTATGCCGAGTCAATTTTAGAAGAAGATCAGATTCTCATCAAAATAGAAGGAGGGACTTATGAAGACGGGCAATTGTCAAGCTTAAGTAATGGAATGGTTTTGTTTGGTTTGCCACCGGTTTACTTACTGGACACTCCTTCTATTGATTCTCTTTTTTATGAAGAACTGTTATTGTCTTTGGAGTCGTTAGCTTCTTCGGCTCAAACTTTTGTTATTATTGAAAACAGTTTAACTGCCAAAGATAAGAAAGTTTTTGAAAAATTTGCTGAAAAAATAAGTGAGTTTAAAAAAACTGCTACAGACAGATTCAATGCTTTTTCGATGGCCGATGCCTTATCCAGAAAAGATAAACGTTTACTCTGGGTCTTATTTCAAGAGGCTAAAAGAAATAAATTAGCGACTGAGGAAATAATCGGTGTTTTATGGTGGCAACTTAAAACTATGCGTTTAGCTAAACTTACTAAAACAGCAACCGAAGCCGGAATAAAAGATTTTCCCTACAATAAAGCTAAGCGTGCTTTAAGTAACTTTAAAGAAGGAGAGTTGGAAAATATTTCAGCTAAACTTTTACAGCTATACCATGACGGGCATGCTGGTAGGAGAGATATTGATTTGGCGTTGGAGGAGTGGATGCTTACGATATGACGTGTATGGAATAAGTAGATATTGTACATGATATGATTGTTCTATGTACAAAATACTAAAACGAGCGTTTCTTGATACTGAATCAGGGACGTTTTCTCGGACCGGTAACTTCTTGGCAGTTGTAACAATTATTTCTATTTTAGCAGTAGTGCTGGAAACGGTCCCGTCTCTTGTGGTGTATGAAAAACAGTTTTTATTTATCGAGTTGGTAGCAGTGATTATTTTTTTAGCGGAGTATATTGGGCGCTTGCTGGTGACAAGACCAAAACACAAATATGTATTTAGTTTTTTGGGAATTGTTGATCTCTTGGCTATTTTACCTACCATTCTTGGGTTGGGTAATCTAACTTTTCTTAAGTCAGCTCGAGCGATTAGGATCATAAGACTGCTTCGTATGTTGCGATTGGTAAAAATTACTCGTGTTCCCAAGGACAAAGATATGGAAGAATCTTTCGGTGTCTATGGGTTTAATGTGTTGATATATGGTGCCACTTTATTGCTTAGCTTATTGATTATGGGAACTTTAATTTATTTGACGGAGCCAGATACAAAATCATTCGCTAGTATACCGGCCGGTATGTGGTGGTCGCTAAAAGTCTTTATGGGAGGTGTGTCTGTTACTGTGCCTGACACTCAGTTTGGTGAGGTGGTGTATGTGGCAACCAGATTTGTTGGGTTACTATTATTTGGATTGTTGGTGGGAGTGGTGGGGAATATTTTTAGATTGTTGTTGCTTAGAGAGAAATAATTATCATTTATGGATTTTCATGGAGTAAAAGTCGCTGTAATAGTTGAAGATAAGTTGTTAATGTATTTACGTGATAACAAACCCAGTTTGTTTAATGCTAACATGTGGGATTTTCTCGGTGGTGGTAAAGAAGGAGATGAAACACCTTTTCAGTGTGCCGTTCGAGAGGTTGAAGAAGAGACTGGACTTTATTTAGCGGAAGATTCTTTTGTGTGGCAAAAAATTTATCCAGCACAAAAAGACCCTAATCAAAAAGCATTATTTATGGTAGCAAAATTAGATAAGATAGATATTGGCAAAATTAATTTAACCGAAGGGCAAAGATGGAGACTGTTCACCCAAGAGGAATTTTTTGAAAGAAGTGATGTTATTCCGGCTTTAAAAGAAAGGTTTAGTGATTATTTGGTAAATAAATAATTTTTGTGCTAGTTTATTATAGTTTCATTTGTTCTTGTGTTTAACAATTTGAGGTAATTATGAATAAAAATACACACAACGCCACAATCGTGGCTGATATTGTCCTTTTGTATATTTCTGATAAGGTGCCGGAAGTTCTACTTATAAAAAGAGCCAAGTCTCCATTTAAGAATATGTGGGCTTTGCCTGGCGGTAAGTTGGAGTCTGGAGAAAGGGTGGTAGAAACTGCTGTTAGGGAATTAGAAGAAGAAACGAGCGTGGCTGTCGCTGTTAAAGATTTGAAATTCTTTGGTTATTTTGATGCTGTCGATCGTGATCCAAGAGGTCAGTTTACCTCCTTTGCTTTTTTAGTTGAAATGTCAGAAAAACCAACCGTTACTCCAAAAACTGACGCCAAGGAATATAAATGGTTTCCTTTAAATGATTTACCTGACCTAGCTTTTGACCATCAGGAAATTATTGAAAAGGCTTATTCAGAAAGTGTAAAGATTGTGGAGTATAAAATCTGTTAATTTTTTACTAACTCATTTTGTAATTGAAAACCGAGGCGTACGCCTCGGTTTTTGTGCCTAACTTTATTTTGTTGAATTTAAAATCATTTCATACTATAGTCCTAATGGTTATTTTTTTGAGGATAATGTAATGCTAATTAAGATTTATAGTGCTGGTCAGCTTCTGGATGAGGTGGAGTGCGATAAGTGTCTTTTAGATAAAAAAATATCAAGTATCAAAGAAAAATTGTCACAAGGTAGCTTTACAGTGATCGTTGGTTTATCAAGGGCAACGGCAGTTCAATTCATTATTACTAGAGAATTGTGTCTTGATATTTATTCAGATAATTCTGATAGTTTTGAAATGAGGAGCTTAAAGTGTTGATTTTGTTCTAAAAACCACTCGTAAGAGTGGTTTTGTAAATTGTATAAAACCTATGTCTGTTGAAGGCGCACAAATGAAAAAGACGCCTAGGCCGTCTTTTTCATTTGTGCGCCTTCAAGGGCTCGAACCTTGGACCGTCTCCTTAAAAGGGAGCTGCTCTACCAACTGAGCTAAAGGCGCTTTTGTTTTGGTGGCCACACTTTACCATATTATATCGGTAAATCAAATGCAAAAACGCCGGCACCAGTTATAAATAAGGAAATTCCTATAGCTGCTAGTAACAAATAAGTAGTTTTACTAGGAATAGTGTGATGTTTAAAGTATTTATTAAATACCAACATCTTTAAAGATAAAATTACCAAAAGCAGAGCCCCTATTTGAGTGTAAACACCTAGCACTAGTGAACAGCTAATAATAAATTCTGTTATAATTAATAAAAAAGTACTAAATTTACCAAATGGGAAAACAGGTAATTTAATAATACTTATTAACTCTTGTCGGTATATGAAATGTTTTTTACTTAAAGAAAGTAAAATAAAACCAGTAATTATTCTAAGAATAAAATAGGCAAATAAAGATAGGAACTGAATTGGGAATAGATTAAGCATAAATTATTTGCTAGTGTAGCATGAATGAAAAGAGTTATCTTACCAGATATCAGAAGTAATTATAATGTCGGAGCAATTTTTCGTTCTTGTGATGGTGCAGGTGTTGAAAAGGTTTATTTAGTTGGACACACACCAACACCAATTGACCGGTTTGGACGAGTTGTTGGTGAAATAAGTAAAACTGCTTTAGGGGCCGAACAGGCGGTTCTTTGGGAAAAAATTAATGATGTTGTTGGGTTGATTTCAAAATTAAAAGCAGAAGGATTTACTGTGGTTGCAGTTGAGCAGGCTGATAAATCAGTTTTACTTCATGACTTTAAAGTTCCAGAAAAAGTGGTTTATATTTTTGGTTCAGAAACAGCTGGTCTTTCAGAAGAAATATTGGATGAAGCAGATGTGATTTTGGAATTACCAATGCTAGGACAAAAAGAATCTCTTAATGTGTCAGTAACAGCTGGAATTGTGTTGTATCATAGATAGTATGGCGTTTAGTCGAATATTAAAGACTCCTTATTTTTTATTCCTAGTAAGTGGAATTCTTCTGGGTATTGGTTTTGTTTTACCGGTACTTTGGGTCGTTAGTTTTTTTGGGATACTAGTCTTTCTTTTAGTGGTAACAAAAAACACTTCTTTTAAAAAGGTTGTTTTAGGTGGTTGGCTGGCCTTTACTACAAAATCGTTATTTGCCACCTCGATGTTTTTTAAGGTAAATCCTGAAGCTGGTTTAAATCTGATGTTGGGACATTGGGAAAACTTATTTATTTTTTTGTACTGGGTTACTGTCTCCTTATTTTTGGGGTCAGGTGGAGCTTTGTTAGCTTCTGGTTTTTGGTTTTTGCAAAAAAAAATCAATGCCAAAGTCTTACCTTTTTTGTTTGTAATCCTATTTATATTTAGTGAAGTTTTTGGTTCGTTAATGTTTTCAATTTTAACTTTTGGGGTGGGGGCAACTATAAACACTGCCTATAGTTTAGGTTACTTTGGTTATTTATTAGCTGAACATGAGACTTTATTACAATTCGCTCGGTGGGGCGGGGTTTATATTTTGTCAGCTTTGGGAGCGGTTCTTGGCTATGGTCTATGGCTTATTTTTAGTCTAAACAGTCGTTTAAATTTTTATAAAATTAGCGGACCGTTTATTGCAGTTCTATTCTTTAGTGCTTCTTGGTCTTTGGTTGAAGACTATAAACCGTCAGAAAACAAGACTGTATTGATTGTTGATACTACTTTTACCGATACTTCATCTGAGTCGATGTCAGATGATATCGATATTTATAAACACGAAGTTATAGTGGAGGCGGTCACTTTTGCTTTAAGTTATGAGCCTGATTATTTAATATTGCCAGAAGGTTCTTATTATAATGATGGAAATTTAACTCCGGAGTCAGCTTATAAATTATTTCGTTTTCAAACTGGTGATACAAAAACTGTGATGATAGATGTATCACCAGCTTTTTTAACTAAAAACTCGGCTACCGTTAGAGCTACTATTTATGATGGTGTGGGTAAGGAGGGGTATGGGGTCGATAAACAATCACTTACTCCGCAAGGGGAATTTATGCCCTACATTTATATAGCTTTATTAAAAACCCTCGGCTTTAGTGATTTGTTAGAACAGATAAGAAGCAAGCTTTACTATCAACCCGGTCCATTGTTTGATCAAACTTTATTACCGGATTATATACCTTCGGTTATGTTTTGTTTTGAAGGACTTGATCCTAAAGGGGTTCGTAAGGTCATAAAAGGAAGAGAGTCAGTGCCTTTTGTTGCTCATCCCGTGTCGCATTCATGGTTTGATGAGTCTGAGGTTTTAAATCATTCTTTGGATACTATACTTAAAGTGCAGGCAGTTTGGAATCAAGTGCCGGTAGTTAGTGCTGGTAATATGTCTGAAGGTGCTTTGTATAGTAGGGAGGGAATAAAGGTTACGCCGGAAATAGTTGAATCAGGTAAAGATTGGAAAATTGGGATAATTAATTTGTAGCTAGTTCAGCTAATTCTTCTTGTACTATCTCAGCGTCACTCCAAGGAGTTTTAGTGCCTTTTGGTCCCATGATATATGGGTCAGTGCCTTTGCCAGAAACTATCACATAACCATCTTCGTCACATTTTTCAATTGCTTTCCTAATGGCTTTTTGACGATTCATGATAATTTCTAATTTACTTTTATCAGTTATTCCTTTTTCCATTTGTTTGATTATTTCGTAAGGGTTTTCGTCATAAGGGTCTTCATCAGTAAGGATTATTTGATCACAGTATCTTTCGGCGATTGAAGCCATCTCCGGTCTTTTCCAACTGTCTCGTCCACCACCGGTGTTACCTAGAACACAAACTTTTTTTACGTTTGGAAAGGCTTGATAAAGTTTTTCTAAAGAGTCGGGCGTATGGGCATAGTCTACAATGGCTGTTACTTTTTTACTGGCTTCCTTAGGGCTTTTGAACTTTTCTACTCGGCCGGCGATTTTATCAATATTTCGCAAGGCTTTGTCGATGGTGGAAAAAGAAATATCCATCGCTCTAGCCAAGGTGATAGTGGCCAATATATTGTATACGTTAAATAGTCCGATTAGTGGTACTCGAATAGTGGTGTCTCCAAATACTAGACTAACACTGTCATTGTGAAGGGAATAAAGGGATAGATTTTTTAGCGAATAAGGGAGCTTATACTCAATATCTAAATCAAGAAAGTCTACTCCGTGTTCATCGTCAACATTAGCCACGATATAGCGTGGTCTTTTTATGGATTCTTCCAGTCGTTTGGCGATTGATAATTTTGCTTGTTTGTATTTTTCAAATGAGCCGTGTGATTCGATGTGTTCTGGTGTAAGGTTGGTGAAAATAAGAGCGTTTAGTTCAATAAAACTGTGGCGAAATTGTTTGGCACCTTCTGAAGTCATTTCTACTACGGCGTGGGTACAGCCGGCCTCGACAGCTTGTCTGAGGAAACGCTGAACAAAAAAACGTCCTGGCATAGTCATTTTAAAAAGGTTGCGCTCAATATCCTCACCGATTTTGAACTGGATAGTGGAAAGAGAAGCGACTTTGTGGCCGTTAGTTTCTAGGATTTTGGCCATTAGTTCAGTGGTGGTCGATTTTCCTTTGGTACCGGTGACGCCGATAACAACCAGTTCTTTTGAAGGGTGCTTGTACCAACGGTCTGCGAGGTAGGCTAGGGTGTAGTGATAGTGTGGACGAATAAGGTTTAGTAAGGGTTTTGGGATTAGGTTTTTCAGAAAATTTACAATTCGTGACATATGATATCAGTATACGAGTAATTTGTTTATTTGCCAAAAAACAAATTTTGTTGTTACATGGTGGTTAAATAGTTTTTTATTAATCACTATACAGGAGTATCAAAGATGGATATCATGGTAAGTATTATATTTTGGATGGTTGTAGGGGTATTGTCGTTTTGGTTTGTTAAAACGAAATTAAAAAATAAGATACCTGATGAATCTCCAACTAAGGAATTTGCTTCAATAAGCTTATTTGTCGTATGTCTGTTGGTAATTTTTCTAATAGTATTTTTTCTAAACACTTTTTTTAGTTGGGTTTATAAAGTTATGACGTTTGCTTTGTGATTGGTTTTGCAAAACTAGTCACAAAGTAACTATAATTAAATTTCTAAAAAGGATTTTCCCATGCAAATGATTATTGGAATGTTGGTACTTATAATAATGTGTATAGCCTCATATATGATGTTAAAAAGTGTCTCTAAGAAAAACGAAAAGAAAAATATATTCATTTCCTGCATCTATTTTTTGGGTATATTGATAGTATTGTACGTAGCTTTGTTTATTGTGGGTGGAATTATTTGGCTTTTGGCAACGTTTGGTATTTGGGTGAGAGAGTTTATTCAATACTTTTACGAGTCAATTTTTTTCTTTCTATTTTATTAAAGAAAATTAACAACCCTTGATTATGTATTTTAATGAAGGGTTGTATTTTTTAAGGGATAGGGATTTGTTTCAAAGCATTTTGAATCATGGTTTTAGTATCATCTTCTCCAGTCATTTTTGTAATATAAGCTCGAGCTTCTTTAGGGTCATAACCAAGAGTGATAAGGGCATCAATCGCATCGATTTGAGTCGATGATAGAATGGAAGGAGGTTGAAGGTTTGATTCTCCAGAATTAAATAACGGTTCTATTTTACCGCTCAAACTAGAAACAATATTGGTCGCAGTTTTTTTGCCGATACCGGATAGTTTGTGCAGGTGATCAGGGTCTTGTTCAATAATTGACTGGTTTAAGAGAATGACATCAGCTTGGTTTAAGATTTGCAATGCCGACTTAGGACCGAGTTTAGGTATGGTTAACAATAGTTCAAAATATTGAAGTTCGGTTTCATCAATAAAACCATATAGATCTAAAACATTTTCACGAACAACTTGGTGAGTATGTAGTAACACTTGGTCGGTAGGGGTGAGCTGGTGTTTTTGAATATTGGTATAAATTTGATAGCCGATACCATAAACTTCTACTACGATACTATTTTCATTAATAGTAGTAATTTCTCCCTTAATTGACCGAATCATTGGAGTATTGTACACAACTGTGGGAAAGAAATGAAGAATTCTTATTTTCTCTTGCTTTTTTAACCATTTTGCTTTATAGTGCTCTCACTTTAAATAAAACATATGCCAATTACAAAAGGAGCAGAAAAAGCCCATCGTCAATCGCTTAAAAAGCGTGTATACAATATTCGTCGTAAAAATACGATGACTGATGTGGTAAAAAGTGTAAACAAGGCTGTGGTAGCAGGGGACACAGCTAAAGCTAAAGAACTTTTACCAAAAGCTTATAAAGCGATTGATAAAGCGGCTAAGAAGGGGGTTATCAAAGATAACACCGCCGCTCGCAAAAAATCAAGACTGACTACTCGTGTTAAAAAAGCTGGGAAGTAGGTAAAGGTGAAAATATAAAAGGCTCACGCTATAGCGTGAGCCTTTTATATTTTCACCTTTACCTCTTGCCAAACAGGATAAGTATATGATATTGTTCGGGTATGCGAACAATCCATCCCAATTCAGGATTGATTAGCTCCACCAAGGAAGATTATTTACGAGCAATTTATCTTTTACAGGAGTCTGGTAAAAGTACCGGAGTTACTAAGATAGCTGATCGTCTGGGACTAAGTAAATCTAGTGTCTCTGAAAGAATAAAAGAATTGGTAAAAGATGAGCTGGTAATAGCTGATCCTTACACTACAGTAAAATTAACTGAAAAAGGAGAGAATTTAGCAATGAAGCTAACCTACAAACATCGTCTGATCGAAGTATTTTTAAGTGATGTTTTGAAAATGTCCAAAAATAAAATACACGCTGAAGCAGAAAAGTTAGAGCATGCTTGTAGTGATGAGATGATAAAAAGGCTGGCTAAATTTTTAGGTAATCCCAAAAATGACCCACACGGTTCGAGGTTACCAAAAATAAAAAATTGGAATTAGAGTTAAAAGTGTAAAATTAAAGTAATTAAAAAATTAGAATATGGATAAAAAATTCTTATTATTAACTTTTGTGATAGCGGTGATTCTGTTGTTTATTGGTTTAAACAAATCAAATCCGACCGAAATCCAAGAAGTTAATGTTATTTCGTCTGAGCAAAACGACAAATTGGTTGCTCTTAGTACGTTTACTATTCTGGCTGATATGGTTGGAGAGGTGGGGGGTGATAAGGTGGAATCTATCTCAGTGGTTGAACCGGGGATGAACATTCATAGCTATGAACCTACTCCCAGTGATTTAGTAAGGGCTTCACGAGCGGATATTTTATTTGAAAATGGTATGAATTTAGAATTATGGACAGATAAACTTAAGTCAAATTTACCAGACGTACCAACCGTGATAGTGAGTGAGGGGGTAGAACCGCTATCAATTTCTGAAGGAGCTTATGAGGGTAAACCTAATCCACATGCTTGGATGTCTCCCAAGCAAGGTTTAAAGTATATTGAGAATATTAGAAAAGCTTTAGTGGAATTTTCACCTGAAAATGAAACTTACTTTAATGCCAATGCAGAAGCTTATACACTTAAACTTAAAGCTTTGGATAAAACCTTAAGTGATTCATTGTCAGTCTTACCGGAAAATAATCGTTATCTAGTGACTTGTGAAGGAGCTTTTACCTACCTTACCAACGATTACAATCTACATGAAATGTATATCTGGCCTATCAATAGTGATACCGCTGGTTCACCGCAACAAGTGGCTACGATAATTGATAAAGTAAAAACCAACAACGTACCAGCAGTATTTTGCGAAAGTACAGTTGAACCAAAAATTCAAGAGGAGGTAGTGGCTGCAACTGGTGCACGGATGGGTGGGGTGTTATATGTAGATTCTTTATCTACTGTTTACGGTCCAGCTCCAACTTATCTAACACTTTTAGAAAAAACTGCTGATACTATTGTGTCTGGATTAACTAATGAATAAAACTATGACTGACAACACTGGTTTTGCTATTGCTATCAAAGACGTGAACGTTGTTTATGATAACGGTACAGTGGCCCTTAAAGATACTTCTATAAATATTCCATTCGGTACCTTTACCGGTGTAATTGGAATGAATGGTGCAGGTAAATCAACCTTGTTTAAGGTTGTGATGGGTTTGGTGAAACCAAATACCGGAGAAGTAAAGGTGTGTGGGGACGAGCCTTCGGTGGCACAAAAGCATGGTCATGTGGCGTATGTGCCACAGGCTGAGTCTGTTGATTGGGATTTTCCGGTGTCGGTGTATGACGTGGTGATGATGGGAAGGATTGGACTGCAGAATATTTTTAAGACCCCAACTGAAGAAGATAAAAAGTTTGTCGAGAGTGCTTTGGATAAAGTAAATATGCAAGCTTTTAGAGATCGGCAGATTGGTGAGTTGTCGGGCGGACAAAAGAAGCGAACTTTCGTGGCCAGAGCCTTAGCACAAGGAGCGAACGTGTTGCTTTTAGACGAACCTTTTGCCGGATTGGATGCAGTTAGTGAACGGTCGCTGACTGAACTTTTAGTGTCGTTAAAAAAAGAGGGGAAGACGGTGATTTTAGCGGCTCATGAACTTACTTCGTTATCCGACAATTGTGATCGTGTGGCTTTAATAAAACATACCGTATTGGCTTACGGTCCAACCAAAGAGGTGTTTGCCAAAGACCTGATTACCAAAACCTTTGACGGTATTATTCACAATATTAAGTTTGAAAACTAAAATATGGAATTCCTTCAATTTATCTTAGAGCCGTTGCAGTATGCTTTTATGACAAAAGCGGTTTTGGTATCGGCGGTAGTGGGAGCGACTTGTGCAGTACTGTCTTGTTTCTTGATTTTGAAAGGTTGGTCGCTTTTGGGTGATGCGATTTCACATGCTGTTCTACCAGGTGTAGTAATAGCTTATTTGATCGGTATTCCATTTAGTATAGGTGCTTTTTTCTTCGCTATTTTAGCGGTGGTTATGATTGGTCTAATTAAAACTAATACAAAAATAAAAGAAGATGCCATTATGGGAATTGTATTCACTACTTTATTTGCGCTTGGTTTGATTATGATTTCTCGAGTAACTAGTAGTGTGGATTTGACTCATGTTTTGTTTGGGTACGTGCTAGGGATCTCTGATCAAGCGGCTGTTTATACTGTTGGTGTATTGGCGATAGTGACAGCTATCATCTTAGCTTTTCGTCGCACTTTTTTGGTTTTTTGTTTTGACTCAATACATGCTCAATCTGTTGGTTTACCGATGCGATTTGTACATTATGCTTTTTTGGTACTTTTAGCGATTACCATTACCGGTTCCTTGCAGACGGTGGGGATCATTTTGGTGATTGCGATGCTTATTACTCCTGGGTCAACTGCTTTTCTGTTAACTAAAAAATTCAGCACGATGATGCAGATTGCTGTTTTAGTTAGTGTGATTAGTTCAATTACGGGAGCGTACGGAAGTTATTACTTGGATATCTCGACTGGCGGGGCGATTGTCTTTATGCAAGGAATGATTTTCTTGTTGGTGTTTGCTTATCAAACTTTGTTTAAAAAACCGGAAATGGTTTTAGCTAAAACAAAATAGTTTTGGGGTAGTTAAAAGTTGGAATTGATTAAACAAAACGGCCGGAAGCTTTAGCTTCCGGCCGTTTTGTTTAAGTTTGTCAGTTGTGTGTCCGTGTAGATCGTAGCCCTTATATATGTAGTTTTTTTGTAAAAAAGTTTCGTTGGGCTATTATATATACATGAAGAAACTAGAAAAAGTAAAAATATTACTAATATATGGCGGACAATCTACTGAGCATGAAGTTTCTGTATTGTCAGCTAGAAATATACACCAATCATTAGATGAGAAAAAGTACAAAGTTTCTCTAATTAAAATAGATAAAGACGGTAAGTGGTTTTGGATAAATCAAGACCATTTATTTAGTGATCAAATTGAGGATTTTGACAGAAAGAAGGGGTGCGGTTCAGAAGTGGTGGTGGATTTTAATAATAAATCTTTCTGTGAGCTTGGTGACAACATTATAAAGCATAAATTCGATGTTGTTTTTCCTGTTTTGCATGGTCTGTATGGTGAAGATGGAACTATTCAAGGTTTGTTGAGAATGTTAGATATACCTTTTGTTGGTTCTGGGGTTTTGGGTAGTGCGGTTGGTATGGATAAGGATATAATGAAAAGGTTGTTACGTGAAGCTGGATTACCGGTAGGTAAATTTTTTGTTTTACATAAAAATATTAAGACGGTTGCTTTTGCAGAGGTTAAGAAAAAACTTGGATTGCCTTTATTTATAAAACCAGCGAATCAAGGTTCATCAATTGGTATATCCAAGGCTGATAATGAGATGGATTATAAAGTAGGTATAGAAAAAGCTTTTCTTTACGATACCAAAGTAATCGTGGAAGAATACATTGAGGGTAGAGAAATTGAATGTTCTGTGCTGGGTAATGATAACCCTACTGTTTCTTTGCTAGGAGAAATTGTAACAGACAAGACGTCTCATAAATTTTATTCATATGAAGCAAAGTATTTGAATGAAAACGGAGTGAGTTTAATTGCACCAATTAAACTTTCTAAAGCTAAAATTAAACAGATTCAGGACATGGCAGTTAATGTTTTTAAAGTATTAAATAGTGCTGGTTTTGGTCGGATTGATTTCTTTTTATGTAAAGACGGTTCCCTTTACGTCAATGAGATAAACACTATTCCAGGATTTACTTCTTTGAGTATGTATACAAAACTGTGGGAGGTCAGTGGTGTATCAAATATAGAACTGGTAGATAAACTAATTGAGTTAGCTCTAGATAAACACAAAAAATAAAATAATGTATCTGATTCTTAACATCTTAACTCAACTCTGTCATATTTTTTCTTAGATCCAACTCTCCGCGTAAAGTTTTAAGATAAAGATCTCGTAATCTTTCGGTGACTTTACCAGTTTCGCCATCGCCAATTTTTCTGGCGTCCACTTCTTTTACCGGTGCTAAATACGAAGAAGTGCCACAAACAAATATTTCATCGGCGGTGTAGAGTTCGGTTAGATCAATGGTTCTAAGCTCGTATTCCAAATTTTCCTTTTTGGCCAATTCAAGTACGGTGCGACGGTTTATTCCTTCCAGTAAATCACTGGCGGTATCGGGAGTAATGAGGATGTTATTTTTTATCAAAAAAATGTTGGCTGCACTTAGTTCGCAAACGTGTCCATCAACATCTAGAAAAATGCAATCATCATAACCGCTATCCAGTGCGTCTTGCTTAGCTAAAACCGAGTTTACATAAGCTCCGTTTACTTTAGCTCGCGATGGAATAGAGTAGTCGGGTATACGGCGCCAGACACTGGTCTTTAGTCGCATGCCGTCTTGCGGCACTATTGGCTTAGCTTCATAGATAAAAATACTAAGATCGGTGGACAGTCCACGAGAGCGAGTGCCGGGGAGTAGTTCATCGACATGAATGGTGGTACGAACAAAAACTTCTTCTTTTATATCGTTGGCTTTGGCTAAGTCTTTTACCACCTCTAAAAATTTTTCATAAGACCAATTTTTTGTAATGTCGTCTAAGCCAATTATCTTAGCTGAATTTACCAAACGGCGATAATGATCCTTTAATCTAAAAGCATACAGTTTATTTTCTTTAACAATAATCGGGAAAACAGTGTAAACACTAAGACCGTATAAAACCGCCGAACTAGCTATGTTTAAACTAGCCTCATGAATCGGTATAATCTTGTCCTTCAAAAACGCCTGATTGTAAAGTTTTGCCATATAAAACACTAGATTATTCGTTTAGCTTAGCATCTTTAACTGGGGCTGAGAATGGCTTTTATAAAAGTTTGTGTCGGAATTTTGTATTATTTGTAAGGTGTTGTGTAAATGAGTTGTTGTGTTAACTATATAAAATAATTTGTTATCATTCTAAATAATTAACATATCTTAACGTTTATTTTTTGTATGAATTTTTTCTGTTTAACCAAACCAAAAACCGAAAGTAAGTTTTTTAATTTTCTTTATAAAAACACAAGCCTTATGCTTGTGTTTTTATTTTTTGCTATACCTTTAGAAAATTTTGCATCAGCTGACGTGTACACAAATGAAGATGGTTTTGTTACCAATATACCGTCAAGAGATATAAGTTTTCTAAATAGTGGAACGATAAATTTATCTACCGGTGCTTTTGAATATAAATATGACTTTTCTTTTCCTGAAGGGAGAGGTCAATATACACCAATGTTAAAACTTACATACAATAATCAGCAAGCAAGTGACGTTGATGTGTTTGGTTATGGTTGGAAGTCCTCTATACCTTTTATTGAAACTATAAACAAAAGAGGTGTTGATAAATTGTATATTGCGTCATCAACTTTTTATTCGTCCTTATCAGGGGAATTGTTTCCTACTAACGACTCAACCACATTTGTGTCTAGAATAGAGAGAGGAGATTTTTTATCCTATATTTTTCTGGATAATGTTTGGGAGGTTAGAGATAAAAGTGGAAATAAATATTACTTTGGTCTAACTGACAATTCTCGTCAAAGTAATACTGGTAACGAAAACGAGGTTGCTAAATGGATGCTAGAAAAAGTGGAAGATAAAGACGGAAATGTTACAAATTATACATATGTAAAAAGTAACGGCTCGATATATCCAGAAAGTATTTCTTATAGTGATATTTTCGAGGTCAAGTTTTCATTGGCGACAAGCACAACTCCATTTACTTCATATGATAAAAACTTTAAAGTCACAAGAAAATACAACGTTTCAGGTATAGGCGTTTACGTTAATGATGAAAAAGTAAGAAGCTATGATTTACGATTTGGTGAAGGTATAAATGAGAGTAGAATTTTGTTGTTAGGTATAACTGAGAAAGGTTACGGAGAATCAGGTGAGGTTATTTTACCGGAAACTATTTTTGAGTATGGTGGTGTTAAATTGCCTGATTGGTCGAATAGTACGGAATATGAAAACTTTCCGGAACCTTTAAATTCTAAAGATACCGGAGTAAGGTTTGGCGATTTAAATGGAGACGGATTAATTGATGTTGTTAGATACTACCACTTCTTTGATCGTGATCAATATCCATGGGAGAATCATTTGGTTAGAAGAGTACATATAAATAAAGGTGGCGGACAATGGGATTATGATGTTGATTGGAGTTGGGATGATATCAAGGTGCCTTTCTCGATTAGAGAAAAAGACAACACAAGTAACCCTACACAATATATCGATATGGGCACTAGATTGATAGATGTGAACGGTGATGGGTTAGACGACATAGTAGTAGCCTACGACGGACCTTCTTCATACTATGAATACCCTTCTTGGTATCCTTTGGAGCAATACGGTGTCTATATAAACAATGGCAGTGGTTTTGTAAAAGATACAAATTGGACTGGATTATTGTCTTTTACTTGGTGGTATTATCCTGATTCTAAGTTTGCAAACTCAGCAAGAACATTCGCAGATGTGAACGGTGATGGGTTACCAGACATCATAACCTCTGAGTTTATTTCGCTTGAGAATGGTTCTGTTCCTGAAAATATAAGATCATCAGTAGCATTAAATAACGGTCAGGGTTGGGAAGATTCAGAATTATATTTTCCGGTTCCTTTAGGGAATAAATCTAGTAGATACGGATGGAAAAGTTTTTCAGATATGGGTACTAGATTGATAGATGTTAACGGTGATGGGTTAATTGATGCTGTTAGAGGTTATAAGGATGATAGAAAAGAATTTAATCCAGAAATAGACGAAAGAATCGTGTATCTTAATACCGGAAATGGTTGGGCTACCAGTTCCGATTGGATTTTACCTGTGGATTTTTACATAAAAAGTACTGGTTCTCCTAATACAGGTTATAATTTAGTTGATATTAATGGTGATAGATTACCCGATATAGTTAAATCACTGTATTATAGTGGTCAGCAGTTTGCTGAAACATACATTAATACCGGAAATGGTTGGAAAAAAGAAAGTTATTCTTTACCTTTTTTCTTAACTCATAGTTATAGTGGTCATAACTATGGAAAAGCTTTTGTAGATATAGACGGAGATACTATTGTTGATATCTTGGATTTGGAATTCAATGATTTATATGAAGTGCATACAAGTGGTGGTTCGGTAAAATTAAATGATCAAATTGTTCCCGATCAACTTTCTCTTATTTCTTCTTCAAAATCTGGAAATATTGAAGTTTCATATAGTGGTTATTTGGAAGATGGACGGGTGAATTATCAAGAAATTGGAAAACCAAGATTTAACCCCGTGGTGGTAACCAGTAAGGAGATGAGTTCAAATTTTGGTGATGTACAAATTGAGGTTTATGATTATAAAAAAGCTGATTTTTATTACGATGCAGATAATATATACGAACGCAAGTTTTCTGGTTTTGGTGAAGTCTCTAAGATCACCAGTTTAAACAAAGAAGTAAATTATTACCATCAAGGAAACGGGGTCTCAACCACATCTGAAGAGAGGGTAGATGGCGAGTTTTTGATCGGCCAAGTGTATCGTAGTGAAGTAAACGATTTTTCAGATAATATTTATGCACTCTCTCATAACAATTTTTCTACCACTTCACTTAGTGGTGGAAATATATTTTTAAAATTAGAGAGTGACCTTAAGCTTGATTACGATGGTGATAGCGACAAAAAAGCTTCGGCCAACAGCTATACATACAACAACACCAACGGCTCACTTCTCACAAAAACCGAGTGGGGAGAGGTGAATGGTAATTCTGATGGCACTTTCTCAGATACTGGTACCGACAAACAAGTAACGACTATTGAGTATGCTACTAATGCTAGCGGTATGGTACTACCATCCAAACAAACCTTGACCGACAACTCCGGCACCAAAGTCCAAGAGTCTCTCTTCTACTACGATAACCAACCACTTGGTACGGTTACTCTAGGTAATAAGACCAAAGAAGAAAATTGGTTAGGTGGTAGCAACTATATAAACAAACAATGGACATACAACAGTCTAGGGCTAGTAACAGCCGAGACTGATCCAAACGGTAACACCACTAACTACACTTACGATGCATACAACTTATATCCGACCAGTGTCACCAACTCTCTCAACCAGACTACACAGTATGAGTATGATTATTCTTCCGGGCAAGTAGCGACTACTACCGACGCTAATGGAAATATTTTTGCCACTACTTACGATGGATTTGGCCGACCACTTACTGTTACATTACCTGACCCACAGACCGGCGCTCCGGTAGTACAAACTGAGTATGTCTACACCGATACGGTTGGCAGTGTCAGCGTGCAAAAGAAAAATTATCTAAACAGCAGTTTGGTTAAAAATTCATACACATTCTTGGATGGTTTTGGTCGAAAGATACAAGAAAGACAAGAAGCGGAAGAAAGTAATCAGTATGTAGTGAAAGATTACGTTTATGGTGATAATGGTCTTTTGGCCAAAGAGTCTTTACGGTATTTTGATACCGGTTCAGCAAGAAGTGTACCTACTACCAACAATAATCTTTTAAGTATTTTCAACTATGATCCGGTTGGCAGGGTGTCTTCAGTGGAGACTGTGGTCGGTACAACTGAAACAGTTTATGACCAATGGAAAGAAATTGTTACCGATACCGCTGGCAACGATAAGAAATTCCAATATGATGCTTTTGGTCGACTGGTAGCCGTGACTGAAAACGAAGGAACCAATTCATATACCACAGGCTACACTTGGAATAATCTTGGTAACTTGACCAAGATAACTGATGCGGAAGGTAATGTGCGAAATATAAGTTATGACTCGCTTGGTCGGCGTACTAGCTTGGAGGACTTGCATGCACCGAGTGATAGTACTTTTGGTACTTGGACTTTTGCTTACGATAATGCCGGCAACCTAACCAGCAAGACTGATCCAGAGAGTCAGACTACCAACTACACCTACGACGCTCTCAATCGTCAGTTGACCGAGAACTACACCGGACAAGCTGGTACAGAAATTACTTATACCTACGACACTTGTACGGGTGGCGTGGGACAGCTTTGTACCGCCGTTAATTCTTCGGCTACCACTAACTACACTTATACTCCAAATAATCTTTTGGCTTCAGAAGCTAAAACAATAAATAGTAATACCTATACCACTAGCTACCAGTATGATCGCCAAGGCAACCAAACACTCATTACTTATCCAGATAACTCAGAAGTTAAGTACATCTTTAATAAAGGTGGTCAGGTAGACAAAGTGGAACAAAGAGAGAGTGGGGGAACTTTTGCAAATATCGTCAGTGATATTGATTATGGGCCGCATGGTCAGATGGAAAATATCGAATACGGCAACGGCTCTATAACTACTCGTACTTATGACGCGACCGAACTGTACCGATTGAAAAATATCCTCACTACTGCTACCAGTACTTACGGTACCGGTAATGGGGGTGAAGAGTTGGCTACCATAGAGGCTGAGCTAGATGCTTTGACTACTGACTCTATAGCTCCGTCAACCGAAGAAGAGATGGTGGTAGAAACAGTGGATGAGCCAATCGCTACTTCTTCCGACATTACTACATCACTATCTGATACTGCAACTACTACCACTTCGGCTGGAACTGGGTCAGTGGTTACTGATGAAGATATGTACGTTGAAGAGTTGATTACAACTATTGGTGTGTCAGAAAGTATCGAAATAATATCTACCTCCACTGACGAGAATTATACTGTATCTGTACATGAACCTAATACAAATAGGACTTTCTTACCAGAGACAAAAACATCCATAATTTTAGATGTAATAGATAAAATTAATAACTCAGATAAGAAAAGTAAGTACATTGAAGGTGATGATAGCTTATTTTTAATACAAAATAATAAGAACAAAGATAAAGTTATTCTAAAGAAAACCCATCCCGAGGTACGTCTTCACAAATGGAAAGGAGAAATTGATCTTGGTGTTAGATACAACAAAGTAAAAGGGCAAGGGGAAAATATTTTAGGAACTGATGTAGTTGAATGGAAAGACAAAGACAAGAAAGAAAGAATACATGCTTATCCGTTGCCTGCCACTGAGCAAATGGAAGATGGAGGGTTTGAAATCGAAGTGATTTTGGACGAAAAACCGGACACCAATGTATTTGAGTTTGAAATTGATGGATATGAGGATCTTGATTTCTTTTATCAACCAGTTTCACTTGAAGGGTTGTTTGGAGAAGGAGAGATTTGTACGGAAACGAAGTGTATTGATGAGGGTGGTAGAGTAACCCTGGAGCGAGCAGAAAATATAGTTGGTAGTTATGCGGTATACCACAAGACTAAGAAGAATCATGTAAAAGGAGAGATAAATTATGCTACCGGAAAAGTCTATCATATATATAGACCAAAAATTAAAGACGCCAATGGTGAAGAGGTATGGGGAGAATTAGATTATAAAGAGGGAATGCTCTCTGTTACTGTCCCACAAAACTTCTTAGAAACAGCAACTTATCCAGTGGTTGTGGATCCGACTTTTGGCAATACTTCTGTTGGTGCCTATACGGATTATGTTGGACATAATTGGATGATTGGCAATGTATACACTAGTCCGTCAGACGCTACTACTGTCACTGGTATAAATTTTTTTACAAGAAAGTATTACAGCAATGATAAATTCAAAGGAGTTGTAATAGATACAAATACCTGTGGAATTGTGTCTGATGGAGTTGGTGTGTCTGCAAATATTCCAACAAATTTTGCTTGGACGGAAAGTGTTTTTGAAATACCTGTGTCAATTAATCCAAATACAAACTATGCTCTTACCATAGTGTCTAAGGGTTATCCTGATATTAAGCTAGATTTTGCTTATGGTGTACATGAAATATTTGACCATACTAATAGTTTTTTAGCACCAAACAGTCCATCGTGTACTGATGCTGGTCACGCCTTACATTCAATATATGCAACTTATGAAACAGGAAATATACCTCCACCACCAACCAACGCCACCCCAACTGCACCAACACTTCTTGAAACAGAAGGACAAACCAATCCGACAGATATCACCGACAACACACCAGAATTCACAGCTATATACAATGACCCAGATACAGGAGATACGGCAACTCATTACCAACTCCAAGTATCAACTTCAACTGCTTTCACCAACAATATTTGGGATAGTACAAAGACTGCGCTAGTCAGTCAAGTAACAGCAGGAAACAGAACTGCCGACATCACATATGGTGGTTTACCACTAGCTTCCAGCACCACCTACCACTGGCGTATAAAATTCTGGGATGACAGTGACACAGAAGGAGAGTGGAGTACTGAGACGGCTACTTTCTCATTAGCGGCCGGTACTACCACCAGTACCACCACTCCAACTCTTCCAATCTTTGTTGAGAATGTCCAAAATCTCACCTACACCTACGACACTGTCGGTAACATTACTCAAATAATAGACAATAGTGAGACAGACTCTGCTGGTACTATTACCTACACCTACGATGATCTATATCGCCTGACTTCCGCCTCAACCACGGGCGCCAGCACCACCCCATACAGTGAAACCTACTCATACAACAGTATAGGAAACATCCTTACTAAATCAGATCAAGGAACATACTCCTACCAAGGAGACACTGGTACCAACTACGCCAACCCACACGCTGCCACCGCCATCGGAGGTACCACCCACACCTATGACCAAAACGGTAACCTCCTAACAGACGGTAGTACTACTAATACCTGGAACTACCGCAACGAACTAACTGAGTCCACAAAAGCAGGAATAACCACTTCATACACCTATGACCACACCGGTCAAAGAGTCTCCAAAACCACCGGTACCAACACCACCCTCTACCCATTCTCCAACTATGAACTAAAGAATGGAAACATTACCAAACACATCTACACCAACCATACTCTAGTCGCTACCATAGAAGCAGATACACCAGCCCCCAAGACATACTACAACCACCAAGATCACTTAAACTCTACTACCAAAGTTACCGATCAAACCGGATACTTAAATCAGTTACTAAACTACCAACCTTATGGTGGTACGAGGATAGATAATAAGTACGATACAATCAATCAAACTAAGAGGTATACAGGGCATGATTATGATGAGGAGACTAGTCTTTCCTATATGGGTGCACGCTACCAGTCAGGGGATACTGGTCGCTTCACTTCTCAGGATCCGGTGTCGTTAGCTTTGGGTAGTCCTGGGCTGATGAGAGATAAAATGGATTCAACAGTAGATATCTATCTAAAAAACCCACAAGCCCAAAATACTTATAGTTACACAGCTAACAACCCACTCAAATATCAAGATAAAAATGGAGAATGGTTAGATATCGTTGTTGATGTTGGATTCACGGCTTACAGTGCTTATAAACTAGGTGAAGCAATTCTGACTGGTGGTGATGTAAGGGGTGAAGCAACTAACCTGGCTCTTGATGCTGGTGGAGCACTTGTGCCTGGAGTTGTAGGAGTTGGATCATTAAGGAGGGTTGCTCAGTATAGTGATGAGGCTGTTGAAGCTGTGGGTGGAACATATAAACTCATCGACAGTGAAACAGGAAAGGTTGTAAGAACTGGTAGAACCAATAATCTTGAGAGACGTGAATACGAACATGCGCGAAATCCTGAAACAAGAGATTATGATTTTGAGGTTAACAGAAGAACAGATGATTACGCAACGCAACGAGGTCAAGAACAAAAGATCTATGATCAACATCCAGAGGCTAAATATGAAAATGGAGGCTTGAACAAGCAGCAACCGATTAGTAACCAGAATCCTCGTAAGAAAGAATACGAAGACGCGGCTAATTAAATCTGATATATTAGCTATATGAAAGATGCAAAAATTAATTATTCGGAAGGAGACATAGTTAGTGTTCCACTTCGTGATGATTCAGGAAGAAATGGATATGGGGTTATAGCTAGAATGGATAGAAAAGGTAAAATCTTTGGTTACTTTTTTCAACCAGACGCTGATTTAAGTAAATTAGAACCAGAAAAAGCAATTCTAGTTGGAAAATTTGGTGATTTAGGTTTAATTGAGAATTCTTGGTCAGTGGTTAAAAAGATTGAAAACTGGGATAGAGAAAAATGGACTATGCCGCCATTGATGAGAATAGACGATGAGGCTGGTTTGATTTTTTTATCTTACTATGATGACGTAACAATGAAGTTTGTTAAGGAAGTTAAGTATGACTTAAATGAAAATTCTGAGTTAAAGATGTATCCTCAAGATAATATGATGGGGGCAGGTTCAGTTGAATTAAAAATTACAAAGTTAGTGAATTCTACCAGATAACTTTCAATTAATTCCTTTTCTATGGTCTGATAATAGACAATTCTTGATCTAACCCCGTGATTGTCTGAGTCAGGCTGTAAAAATTTGTTTACTTATGCTAGTTTTATTGTGTGCTATGACGAATAAACGCCAAGTACTTAAATCAAACGAAGACCTCATATGTGGGTTGTTATTAATGGAACAAGTTCAACAGAGATTTATGATGGCGTTGTCGAACGTGTTCTTAAGCTGTATCCAGAAGAGGAGCTAGTAAGTAGACCAGTATTTCAAAAGGCGTTCGCTACTGGCAGCATAGAACTGTACGAACTTAGGGAGGAAAGCGAGAAAATTCTTATTCCGTGGCAGATGTTTCTCCTGACACCAGCTAATCTTAATACCACCATTAATCATATTGAGGCACAGCGTCAGCATAAGGTGTCAAGAAAGCTTGTTGCGAAGCGTAAAGGTGCTGGCGATGTTACTTCTAAACGCATCATTGATCGACTTATTCGTCAGCAGAACTACATCACTTCAGTTAGTACGTTACCACTAAATCCTTTTTGTGGTTCACTTAAGGGACTAAGACTGCAAAATGCAGTCAATAAAATCCTGACACACTTTGAAATAGACCGAGATAAATTCTGGAATTATACAGGAAAGGGAACGGCTCTCGAATATCTGATTGAAAAAGTTAATCAAAAAATCAGTCAATGTCTCTCGTGGTGTACTGACAAACAAGATTCTACCTAATCACCAAGTGGTTGGTAATGATGTGTATAAAAACACTAGCGGTTTTGCTATCAAAGATGACAAAATTCCGTTTGTTTTTCTTCCGAGTGAAGTTAATCCTGACGAAGTTGAGAGTCGTCAGATTTACACACTTGTTTATCTTTTGGTGGTAATTGGGCTTGATCAATACGACTATGTACTTGAGAAAAATTTCAAAGCAAAGCTTATGAAATCACAAAAAATGTCAGCACGAATCCACGCCATTACAGCTGAACTACTTATGCCTGTGAATGAGACTGAAAAACTACGTGGACGAGAAGTTACTACTACAAAGAGAGACCAACTTGCTTTGAAGTTTAAAGTATCTCCATTGGCACTCATTATTACGCTTCGTATGAGAGGAATTCTGACTAAGAAAGAATTTGAAACTTTAAAACCTCCTCCATTTATATCTAAGAAGACAAAAAATCATGCTAGGTCACCAAATATTTCTACGTCAGTGAGAAAGTTTTGTGGTAGTAAATCATTTAAGACAATAAATACTGGTATCCGTTCAAAGACTCTATCAAGTACACAAGCACAGTACTTGATTTTCGGTGCTGTAAATAAGAAAGGGTTTCGTAAGTATCGAAAAGAACTTGGTATATGAATTTAATTGACACAAATGGCGTTTCTTATATTTTTGATAGACAAATCTCTCTGACTGAGGATTATTATTTAGTGCCTGATGTAATCGAAGAGGTTGAGTTGGCACAGCTTGTTCATAGTCAAAGTATTCCGGTAGGAATATCAGAGATTGTTGTTATTGATGAATTTGACGAAGTGTTATACTTAAATCACTATAAACGTATGCTTAATATCCATGGAGGTAGATCATTTTTTAACATGACTGGCTTTGGTGATATTTCTATTCTTGCCACTATTCATACTGTATTGGATATGTTTACTATCCAAAAGATTGAGAGACTGTTTGATCCGACAGAGCAAATTGTTGTGTTCACTGACGATAGTCGTCTTACTCGTCGTGTAAACACTGAGTTTACTGGTAAAAATGTTGAAGTGAAGCCAGTTACCGATATTAAGTAATATAAGTAAAATACACCTATGACCACACCGGTCAAAGAGTCTCCAAAACCACCGGTACCAACACCACCCTCTACCCATTCTCCAACTATGAACTAAAGAATGGAAACATTACCAAACACATCTACACCAACCATACTCTAGTCGCTACCATAGAAGCAGATACACCAGCCCCCAAGACATACTACAACCACCAAGATCACTTAAACTCTACCAATGCTGTCACCGACAAAGATGGTTACCTTAATCAGTTACTAAGCTATCAACCGTTTGGAGACACTAGAATTGATGAACAGTATGGAAGCATAAACCAACACCGTCAGTATCTAGGTGAAACCAAAGATGAAGAGACTGGATTAAACTATCTAGGTAGTCGTTATGAAAATGGACAGACTGCCAGATTTACCAGTCAAGACCAAGCTAACCTTGACCTAGGTGCACAAAGTTGGGAAGATACATACAGTCGACCGTTAGATGTATTCCTTAGAGATCCTCAGCAGTTTAATACTTATAGTTACGCTAGAAATAATCCAATGATTATTTCAGATCCTAACGGAAACATTATCCCGTTAGCTATAGCTGCAGTGATGGCTGGGTTAACAGCTTATGATGCATATACTACCGGACAAACTGTTTCTGACCCGAATGCTTCTTTGGGAGACAAAGCTATCGCTGTTGCTTTGTTTGCTAGTCCTGCGGGAGAAGTGAAGGCGGGAGGGAAGGTTGTTGGAAATGTTGCCGATAAGTTGGCTGACGTAAGGAGAAAAGGGTCTATAGGTGAAGTTGTGTCTGGTATACAAAAAAATACAGAGAAGATACCAGATTTGATTAAAGGAAATGGTAAGCAACGAATACCTGATGGTTTGAATCATCAAACAAAAACGTTGCAAGAAGTAAAAAATGTAAAGTATCAATCAAATACAGCTCAGCTACGTGCTTTTACTGAATACTCAAAACAAAACGGCTACACAATGGAATTAATTACCAGACCTACTACAAAATTATCAAAGCCACTACAACAATCTCTAGATAACACAGGTGCAAAAGTAACAAGAAAGGAATTAAACCAGTAATAATTATGGAAAAAGAATTACAAAAAATGAGAGAGAAGTTAGTGGAATTAGCTGTTGAAATTGGTAAAGATTTTGACTATAAGCTTGATTATTCAGTAGAGTCTATAAAACATGTTGATGAAATATTATCTCTTGTCCATGATGATTTTATGCAAACTGGCAACAATGAAGGGTTAAATGGTATTGCTCTCGAAATGGCTATGTATATCTCAAGAGTTATTGAAAAAAAAGGTTTTTTTATAGACATGTCTAGAGATCATCAAGAATTTGGCAAAGATACTTTTCCTGTAACATTGACTAATGGAAAGACGATATTCCCTTACGTATGGTGTCAGAAGCATATAGAAAATGGTTCTCAAGATAGTGTTTGGTCTAAATTCAACACTTTAGTTTATGGTAAATAATATAAACTATAATTTTTGTAGATTATAATGTAAACGTATAACCTGGGTGTATGAACAAGGAAGAATTAATGATTAAGATAAATAAGCTTCAACATGAAGTTGGTGTATTAAGTTTAAACGCATTAGGTGAATTGATTGATGATAATGACTCTGTATCTTATGCTGAGGAAAATATTCGTATTGAAAGATATCTATCTGATTTTACTCTTAGACAAGGTGTGTTAATTACTATTGCAGGACTATTTACTCTGATGCCTATTGTTAAAGATGAAGCTGTAAAATATTTTTTGATTTGGGTGTTTCCTTTTTTGCTTGGTGCGATAGTTACTTATACTTTGTCCACAAAGCGTATAAATTTTATTTCAAAAAATACAACTATTTCGTTAGATAAAATGGAAGTAAATAGAATACTCAAAGAAAATTATTATAAATCAGTATTTTTTCACAAAATAACTGATATTTTGATCGTTATTTTCTTTATAACATTTATTACTAATTATTATTTTATTATTTTTATTGGAATTCCTCATCTAATAGTTAGTATTTTGTTATTGTCTGTAAGTTTTTTTGTTGGTTTTATAAGATATTGGTTTATTTCTGACAATGAAAATAATAATGAGTTAAATTATATAGGTGTTGGTGGTGAATGTGAGAGCGTGTTAGATAAAAAATAAGGAACACCTGGAACCACCGCAACGAACTAACTGAGTCCACAAAAGCAGGAATAACCACTTCATACACCTACGACCACACCGGTCAAAGAGTCTCCAAAACCACCGGTACCAACACCACCCTCTACCCATTCTCCAACTACGAACTAAAGAATGGAAACATTACCAAACACATCTACACCAACCATACTCTAGTCGCTACCATAGAAGCAGATACACCAGCCCCCAAGACATACTACAACCACCAAGATCACTTAAACTCTACTACCAAAGTTACCGATCAAACCGGATACTTAAATCAGTTACTAAACTACCAACCTTATGGTGGTACGAGGATAGATAATAAGTACGATACAATCAATCAAACTAAGAGGTATACAGGGCATGATTATGATGAGGAGACTAGTCTTTCCTATATGGGTGCACGCTACCAGTCAGGGGATACTGGTCGCTTCACTTCTCAGGATCCGGTGTCGTTAGCTCTAGGAGATTGGAAAACAGTCCAAGATAAAACCAACAATAAATTAGGTTATTATCTAAAGAGTCCACAGTCACAAAACACTTATAGTTATACGGCGAATAATCCGATTAAGTATGTTGATGAGGGTGGGGAGTTCTTTTGGTTTGCTGCCGCACCATTGGTTATTTATGCACCTGAAATAATAGCGGCCAGTATTGCGATAACAAATAGCGCTTTACTAAGTAGCAGTGTGGGAGACAGTGTAGCTACCTTAGCAGATCCAAATGCTTCTGTGGGAGAGAAAGCTTTTGTGGTAGGTATGTCGATGAGTGGCGGGAAGGTTGTGAAGAATGTTACTACTGGTTCATTAAGAACTGCTTCGAATGTAAGTATTTCTCAGAGTAGGAAAAATCATGTATTAAATAGACATACTATAGGTGGAAGTGAGTTTAGTCTTGGTAAAGATAGTTATTTTAATAACGCCGATGAAATTACAAGTCTAATAAAAAGCGTTAATGGACAAAAGGGTGTCTTACAGAAAAATGGAAATATAGTTAGATCTGTAGAGTTGGATCGTTCTATAGGATATGATGCGGTATCTGGTAAAGGCACTAATGTTGTAACAGTGGTTACAAGAAAAAATGGTGATTTGGTTACAGCGCATCCGGGCAAGCCTCGTTACAATAATAAAGAAAAATAAACGTATGAAATTAGTAAAAATAGATGAAAACCAAAACAGATTAGAAGTAGGTAATAGGTATGATTTCCTGATTGAAGAAATGTGGAATGATGCACGTGATTTATCAAAATATCCACTCTTGAGATGTGTAGACCCTAATCAGGATACATATTTCAATGAAATTCAAATTACCTTTGTTGTTGAAGAACTTAAACGATTGAAGGATGAAATCTCTTCAAAAGATTCAAAATCGGACATCGACAACCTTGTTGAGTTTTTAACAAAGATTAAAATGCATGAGTTTGCAAAGTTTGAAAGCGATTGATTCAATTGTGTTGTATGAATTTATATAAAATTGTATTTAAAAACATTCACGAGATTGTCAATGAATTAGATCCAGTCAACTTAATCGGAGGCGGGGCACCGGGTGATGAGTATTATGATGAGGTAATCAAAATAGTCTCTTTGCTAAAGGAGGATAATGAAAAAGTAATTTTCACAGAAAAACTCACTGGTATTTTTATTGAATCCTTTGGTTGTAATACTGAATTTAAAAATGATATTTTTTTGTTACTTTCAGATAGGGTTTTGGAGTTGAAAGAAAGGTTAAAGTGGTAGTGTTAAGTTGAGGTAAATATATGTAGATAGTAAAATATAAAAACATGAATTTGAATTTTTCAGAAGCAAAGTCAATATTGGAAAGTATCACCGAGCTGGTTAAAAAATCAGCAACTCTTGATCTGCAAGAAAAGATAGTAAGCTTGCGTGAGTTTATTGTTTCAATTAAAGATGAGAATATTGCTCTAAAAGAAGAAAATCAGGCTCTGAAGTTGGAACTTGCTACTAAACATGATTTTGTCTTAAAGAACGGGTTGTATTGGAAGAAGGGAGATAATGTGCCGTTTTGTCAAAAATGTCTTGATGGTTCAAAAAAACATATACATCTTCAACGTTGGAATAGTAGAGGTGGATGGAAATGCTTTGAGTGTGAAAAGTATTATGATCCTTATGTAGGAGGTGGTGTACATGTACATAGACCAATAAAACAAAATCGAGGTATCTAACACCACCACCTACACCTACGACCACACCGGTCAAAGAGTCTCCAAAACCACCGGTACCAACACCACCCTCTACCCATTCTCCAACTACGAACTAAAGAATGGGAACATTACCAAACACATCTACACCAACCATACTCTAGTAGCTACCATAGAAGCAGATACACCAGCACCCAAGACATACTACAACCACCAAGATCACTTAAACTCTACTACCAAAGTTACCGATCAAACCGGATACTTAAATCAGTTACTAAACTACCAACCTTATGGTGGTACGAGGATAGATAATAAGTACGATACAATCAATCAAAAAAATAATCACAAATTTAGTCAGTAACTAATTTGGGTATAGTTTAGTAATAGAAAGGTATAAAAACCTTAAATAATGAACGACTATGAATATGAACGAAAATGTAAATAATACAAATGACCGTAGGGGTGATAATGGATTAACTAAAAAATTACTCACCTTAGCTATTTTGATGGGGGTGGCTTGGATCGCTACTCAGTTTGTCTGGGGAGTGATTCAAGATAGGGAAGATAGACAAAGGGAAGTTTCGGCGCAAATCTCAGAACAGTGGAGTCGGCCACAGACTATTGCTGGTCCGGTGCTGACTATTCCGGTTGAAAAGACGAGCATAACACCTACTGGAGAAAGGGGTGTGAGTACAGTTATTTTGACTTTGTTGCCACAAAATCTTTCTTATGACAGTCAGGTTGCCGCCAAACTTTTAACTAGAGGAGTGTATGATACTCCGGTCTACACCACGACCGTTAGCGGGGCTGGTAATTTTGATTTATCAAATATCAATAAAGAGGTGGGTGCAGATTCTAGAATACTTTGGGATAAGGCAGTTGTCTCTATTAATGTTTCTGATCCGAGAGGAATATCGTCAATGTTTGACCTTGTCCTAAATGAAAATAAATACCAGCTACTACCGGCTTCGAACTTTTCAATTATTAATAATAGTGGTGTGCATGCGGAGGTGAAGATTGATCCAGGTCAGACTAGTTATCCTTTTTCCTTTGATTTCCCGCTGAAAGGAAGTAGAGAAATATCTTTTTTGCCACTCGGAGAAAACACTGATGTGACCATAAATTCTGATTGGAATACGCCTAGTTTCATTGGTGAATTTTTACCGGAGGAGAGAAGTATTAATGAAAATGGTTTTTCAGCTACTTGGAAAATCACTTCTTACGGAAAGAATTTACCACAATCGTGGATTGGTAATTCGGCAACAATAAATCCTGATGTTCTTTTGTCTAAAACATTTGGGGTTGGTCTTTATCAAGAAGTTGATTTTTATACTATGGTTGATCGTTCAACCAAGTACTCAATTCTTTTTATCAGTTTGACGTTCTTAACTTTCTTTATGTATGAGATATTGGCTGGGCTACGTATCCATCCAGTGCAGTACTTGCTGGTAGGGTTGGCGATCGCTCTCTTCTATCTACTCTTGCTTTCGTTTGCTGAAATTATTGGGTTTGTGGCGGCTTATGTGACAGCGGCTTTGGCGACAACGTTACTTATCACTGGCTACTGTTTTAGTGTACTTAAGTTAAAGAAGCGTGCGTTGTCTATATTAGCTTTGCTTACCGCTCTCTATGGTTACTTGTACATTCTTCTGCAATTGGATCAGTATTCATTATTGTTTGGTTCGGTACTGTTGTTTGGAGTATTGGCGATAGTAATGTATATCACTAGGAATTTGGATTGGTATTCGGTTGGTGGTCGGTAGTATTATTAAAACAAGAACATAATAAGACCGCGAGCTTTGCTCGCGGTCTTATTATGTTCTTGTTTTAATGTAATTTAAAATTATCCTTATTATAAGAATTATTGTTTCATTAATTTTAACACTTCTTTAATTTTAGGGTGGGTGAGGAGAGGTTTGTAACACATCGACTGCCCGCGTCTATTACCTTCAATTAGTCCGGACATTTCCAATATGCGTAAATGTTGGGATACAGCCGACATGGAAGTGTCGAGAATCTTAGCTAAGTCCCCAACACAAAGCTCCTTATCTTCAGATATTATTTTCATAATCCGATAACGGTTTTTGTCACCAAGTAGTTTGAAAATATCAGTTAAAATCATATCCGCCTCAGAGGAGTTAAGATTTTGTTTGATTTTTGTTAGGCCAATTTTCTCAGTCATTGGTTAATTATTTGCGTGATTGCTTAAATACTAACATGAATGGTAAAATGAAACAATTAACTTTATACATGAATTTATAAAAATATTATTTATTATTTAGTAAACAAATTATGACTAAACTCACTACTACTCAAACCATTGAAGACAATAATATTTGTGGCGATTGTCGACAACGACTTAATAAAATTTTGACTACTGATCAATATTCAGAAGCCGAGATTGATTTACTACATCGTCCTAAGCGCACCTTAACTTTTGCTGTACCGATTCGCATGGATTCAGGTGAGGTAAAAACTTTCAATGCCTATCGTGTTCTTTATAATGATGCTTTAGGTCCGGGAAAGGGCGGTATCCGTTTTCATTCCGATGTACATCTACAAGAGGTTAAAAATCTAGCTTTTCTTATGGCTTTGAAATGTTCTTTAGTCAATATCCCTTTTGGCGGAGCTAAGGGTGGAGTGGAGGTTGATCCGCGTACTCTAACTAGAAATGAAGTAGAGCGATTATCACGAAGTTTTATTCGTGAAGTACATCCTTTTATTGGAGAGAGAACAGACATTCCAGCTCCTGATGTAAATACCAACTCGACCATTATGGGCTACATGGCTGATGAGTATGCTAAAATCAGAGGTTATTTTGTTCCAGGGATTATTACCGGTAAATCTGTTTTACTTGGTGGTTCTGCGGGACGAACAGAGGCCACTTCACTTGGTGGAGCTTATATTTTAAAGACTTATTTAGAGCATATTAGAAAAGACATAAAAAATACCACTGTGGCGGTACAGGGTTTTGGTAATGTTGGTTTGCATGTTGTGAAGATACTGTACGAGTGGGGAGCGAAGGTGGTGGCGGTGAGTGATTCTAAAAAAGGTATATATAATCAAAATGGTTTAGACATTGAGACTCTTCTTAAAAGTGAAAAAATTGGTGCTCTGCCCGAAGGTTATAAGGCTAAAGAAATCACTAATGAAGAATTACTTTTACTTGATGTTGATGTGTTGGTGCCAGCAGCGATTTCTCATCAAATTACCAACAATAATGCTCGTGAGATAAAAGCCAGAGTTATTTTAGAATTAGCCAATGATCCTATTACTGCTGAGGCGGATGAGGTGTTGGAAGATAACGGTGTGGTGATAATACCAGATATTATCGCTAACGCCGGTGGGGTTATGGTAAGCTACTTTGAGTGGATACAGAATAGTACTAATGATTATTGGACAATAGAGAAAGTTTATTCTGAGTTGGAATCAAGATTGGTGATGGCGTTTAAAAAAGTAATTCAAGAAAGTAATCAGGATTTGACTGACTTAAGAAAACAAAGCTATCGTTTAGCGATAAACAGAATTATTGAAGCCGAAAAAGGGCGAGGAAGATTGTAAGGGTTATTAATTTTTTTAGTATGAAATTTTTTTTCAAAACATCAGAAGCTGTAAATCAGGACTCAGTTTTTTCTAGGGCAAAGACACTTGTTCCTTATATTGAAGACTTAAAAGAGATTGCTAAAAAAAATACTTACGAAGCTGATGAGTCGTCTATCAACCTTCCTTTTAATGATGAATTATTATCAGTGGTAAAACAAATGGTGGCTGAAAAAACAAATGAAAAGCTACGGTATATATTTATTGTCGGTATCGGCGGTTCAAACTTGGGGACAAAAGCAGTGTATGATGCCCTTTATGAGACAGAAGATGTACTGGAGCAAGCTAGACCGAAGATGATTTTTGTTGATACTACAAACACCAAAGTTTTACGTATATATATTGATGAGTTGATTCCGACTATTAAGTCAACTGAAGAATATTTATTGGTCACTATTAGCAAATCAGGTGGTACGACTGAAACTATTGCCAATACTGAAATTTTACAAAATACTTTTTTACAAAAGTTTGGAGATACTTCATTGAATCGTTTAGTGGTTATAACAGATGAAAATTCAAAATATTGGCAGGTATCAATTGAAAAAAAACTTACAACATTAACTTTACCGGAAAAAGTTGGTGGGCGTTACTCGGTTTTTTCAGCGGTTGGTATGTTTCCTTTGGCGGCACTAGGCTTTGATATTGAAAGTTTTCAAAAAGGTGCGCGTGATATGAGAGAAATATGTTTGGAAATTGATTTTTTTAAAAATCCAGCAGTTCAATCAGCCACTATTTTAGCAAATGCGTTTGAGTCCGGAAAAATTATCAATGATAATTTTATTTTTAATAGTGAATTGGAATCTTTAGGGAAGTGGTATCGGCAACTTTTAGGTGAAAGTATTGGAAAAGAATATGATAAAGACGGAAAAGTAGTTCGGGCTGGACTCACTCCGACAGTCTCTATCGGATCTACTGATCTTCACTCGGTTGGACAACTTTATCTTGGTGGTCCAGATGATAAAATAACTACTTTTATTTACAGTATAGATAAGTCAAATGATGTTAAGATTCCAGAAAATCGTACTTTTTCTTCAGTGGTTGAAATGATAAATGATTCTTCTGTTGCAGATATCATGTCGGCAATTTTGGAAGGGACAAAAATTGCCTACAATAATAAACAGCTACCTTTTATGGAGATTCAACTCGAAACGCTGAATCCTTACGAGCTCGGTGCCTTTATGCAGTTTAAGATGGTGGAGGTAATGTATCTAGGTAAATTACTCAATGTTAATCCATTTGATCAGCCAAATGTAGAATCTTATAAGATTGAAACCAAGAAAATTTTGCAAAGTTGATATATACTTTTATTTATTAACTAAAATATGGAACAACAAGTAAATTCTTTTTTAAAAAAATTGTTCAACTTACGTGAAGGTGCTGAGGAGAAGCAAACTATAATTGAAAATATAAAAGATGACGCTGATTTCAGTTCAGCTCGTTTCTGGACACTGGTGTTTGCTATTGGTTTAGCTTCAATTGGTTTGAACATAAACTCCATTCCAGTAATTATCGGAGCTATGCTTATATCACCTTTGATGGGTCCGATTGTTAGCATTGGACTAGCACTTTCTATAAATGATTGGGGTCTAATGCGTCGTTCGTTTCGTAATCTTCTTACTCTAGTTATAATTAGTATTGTTATTTCTTCTATATACTTTGCTATTTCTCCGATCAGCAATGCTCAGTCTGAACTTTTAGCACGCACTCAACCAACTATCTTTGATGTATTGATAGCTATCTTTGGTGGTATTGCCGGTTTTATTGGAGTTAGTCGCGTGAAACAAAGTAATGTTATTCCAGGAGTAGCGATTGCCACAGCTTTGATGCCGCCTTTATGTACGGTCGGTTATGGTCTCGGAACTTTGCAACCAAAATTTATTTTTGGAGCGTTGTATTTATTTTTAATAAACAGTATTTTCATTTGCCTCTCAGCTTTATTAGTAGCTAAATATTTGAATTTACCCAAAAAAGAATACCCTGATGAAAATAAGAAAAAACAGGTGAGAAATATAATAACCGCTATAATTTTTATCATCACTATTCCAGCTATTTATCTAGCAGTTACGTTTGTCGATCAAAATAATTTTAATCAAAATTCAATTAAGTTTATAGAAACTGTATTTGAGAATAAAGGGTATGTAATTGTCTATAAAAATATTTCATATAATACAGAACCAAAATTTATTGAACTAGCTTTTCTTAGTGACCGTTTTACCGAGGACCAGATCAATGGATTTGAAGACAGGTTGTTAGATTTTGGTTTAAATGGTATTGAGTTAAGAATCAGGCAGGACGGTTTTTCGTTAACTGAAGAAGAGTGGCAGGAGGTGCTAAAGGAGGTTAGAAGTGACGATGAAAAATTATTGGCAATGGAAGCAAAGCTTGAGAGTGAAAGGCAGTCTTTTCAGAGTCCAGCTCGATTATTGGATGAAGCTAGATCAATAAATAATAAAGTAACAAATATCGCTATCGGCGACGTGTCTTACGGCAATCTTGAAGAAGAAGGGTTAGACAAAGAGGCTTTGGTGGCTTTGGTATATGCTACCAGTACTATTCCTTTAAATCTTGAAGAGGGAGAAGTTGTTACTTCTTGGTTAACTGCCAGATTGAGTACGGATAATCTTATTGTTAATTTTTACCCACCGTTAGATATTGGAAACGCTAATGAAGTTGGACGGTA
Organism: Minisyncoccota bacterium; assembly: GCA_041389025.1. Classification (GTDB taxonomy): domain Bacteria; phylum Patescibacteriota; class Minisyncoccia; order Phycocordibacterales; family UBA918; genus OLB19. The sequence goes on along the minus strand of JAWKSP010000001.1, from coordinate 169,354 downwards.
GTAAAGAGTTATTTGTTTAGGTTAATTTTCATCCATGGTAGGTGATGAATTTTTATTTTGATTTAACATTTTTTTATAACCCAGAAAAGCTATAAAAATTATAAATATACCAATTGGTATTTGTTTAGATAAATCCATATCGGGTAAATAGGCTAAAACGAAAGCAAAAGGAGTAATACCGATTATGGTGGCCATAATATAACTCCTTAAATTGATTGAAGAAAATAATCCGATAGCGTAGCTCAAGATATCTACCGGAATCATCATTCTTAATAACACAATATTCCAAAAAATATATTTTTCACCAAACAAATTTTCGTATTGGGAAACTTTTTTTATATCTACATATTTTTTTAATATTGGCTTACCGTAATTTCTGGCTAATACAAAAGCTATGACAGCACCGATCGACCAAGCAATAACACTAAGTGTGGCTGTAATGAACGCGCCCCATAAAGCGGTAGCAACCGGTATTAGAGGAATCGTACTGATGGGAGCCAAAACGGTAGCTGTAATCCCTAACAGTACATAAAAAATCATACCCCAATAACCAAAATCCAAATAAGCAGAAATCTCTGTTTGAAAAAAATTGGTAATAAGTAAAGCTATAATAAAAAATATTGCAATTAATATTATTTTTATAAAGTCAAAGAAACCACTTTTCATAACGATATGATTAAAACATATTTCTGTAGAAGTTGCTGGTTTTATAGTAAATAATTAAATTATTTGTATAATGCAGTTATGAGTAAAGAAGTTTCAGCTGAAAAAAAACAAAGTAAATTAGCTTTGTATATCTATTTTGGCATGCGCGCTTTCGTAGCTTTATCAGCCCCAGTGTTTTTGCTGTGGGGTGAATGGGAGTCGGCTATTAGTGCGACTTTCATTCTTCTTTTAATGTTGTTACCACCTTTTCTGAAACAACAGTATCGTTTTTACCTACCTTTTGAAATAGATTTTGCCATTGTCGTATTTATATTTCTGTCTCTTTTTTTAGGCAGTTTACACAATTTCTATGAAAGATTTTATTGGTGGGATGTTGGGTTACATATTCAATCCGGTATATTGCTCGGAGCAGTAGGGTTTGTGTTGGTTTATATACTAAACGCCAGAAAGTCTGACAAACTTACCATGAGTCCGGGTTTCATTGCTTTTTTTGCAATTTGTTTTTCACTTGCCATATCGGTGGTCTGGGAGATATATGAGTATATGGTAGATACTTTGTTTGGATACAATATGCAAGAAACTGGTTTACCAGATACGATGTGGGACTTTATCTTTAATGGAGCCGGGGCCTTGGTAGTAGCTTTGCTAGGATTTTCGTGGATGAAAAGACGACAAAGAATACCATTTGCACCTAGGGTATTTAGAAAGCTTTCCCTTAGAAAACAAAGGGGCAAAGACGGGCAGATACCCCAACATTGACAAAATTGTGTTTCATGTTATCATTTAATACTTCTAAATTTTAAATGAGGAGAGTGTAGTGAAAATTACGTATTTTATCCCAGTTCTTTTTATTGTTACCTTAATCTTTGCTTTGGTGGCTTGGTTTGAGGAGCCGTATAAATTTAATTCTTTAGACTCTACTTCGGTTGAAGAGAAAGCTTATTCAGCTGAAGAAGTTGAGAGATTGAATTTGTATGGACATGCAATAGCTGATGTACATATGTTGGTTTTACTCACATATGTTGAGGCACGAGGTGAGAGCGAGCTCGGGCAGGCAATGGTTGTACACAACGTACTAAACCGAGTAAATAGTGACCGTTTTCCAAATACTGTTTTGGAAGTCGCTTTACAACAAAACCAAAAACGTGCCCACATGCCTTGTGAGTATGACGGTATTTGTCAACTGTCTTTAATAAAACCGATTGACAGAGATACCTATAACAAAATTGCTGGTATCGTTTTAAAGGTTTTGTCTGGCAAGTCTAAAAACCCTTGCCCAGATGCGGTTTTTTATTACAACCCCGAAAAGGTTAAAAATAAACCAAGTTGGGCACTAGAGCAAACCTTTGTGGCTCAAGTAGATAAGCACGTTTGCCACTCTGTCTTACCTTGGGATCAATACTTGGCCTTGGTAAGGAAAACTTAAGCGAATAAAGAGTTTGAGATGAATAAATTTAGAAGACCGACTGTCAGACAGTCGGTTGTTTTTTTATTTAATCATTTTTAAACGAGTGTTTTGGTCGTAGATGCCAGTGAGAGGTAAGCTATTATTTTTTTGATATTCAACCATGGCGTCTTTGGTTAAAGGTCCAAAGTAACCAGTAGCTCCAGTGTTGGCTAATAGTTCTTTGTTTGGGCCATTACTTGAAAATATTAAATAGGTTTGTAGAAGGGAAACAGCAATGTTTTCATCACCAATATTTAATTCCATGTTTAGTAATATAGGGATTTTGTCTATTAATTCATTTAGTGTTTTTAATAAATCTGCTGTGGAGGTAATTTTCTGGTTAGTTAACTCTTTTTCTAGTTCTCTGGGTAAATCATAATTTTCATTTAGAGCAATCTGAAACAGGTCTGAAAAATTACTTACCAAAATTTCTGCTAGTCCATCTTCATCTTTTATATCGTCAAAAATACTATCAAGTAAAGCCATTTTTTCTTTTAGGTTATAGCTGTCTACGAGTCTAGGAAAAGGATCGGTCGCTTTTCGGTCTTTTCTTATCTCAAAGTGTAAATGATAAACACCATCTGGTGCATTTCCTGTGTCGCCGACAGTACCGATTAAGTCTCCAGCTTTTAACTTATCACCAACTTTAACTTCTATTGTATCTAAGTGCATATATCTGAAATTCTCTCCACCTGGGTTATCGGTATAGACAAATTTACCTGCGCTATTTTCTTCTCCGGTTTTTCTGACTATAGCATCTGTTGGTGAGATAATCGGAGTCCCTTTAGGTGCGCGCATATCTTGACCTTCGTGTAATCGAGTCCCTCCACCACGTGAGTCACCAAAATCAGGAATTAGTTTGTTTAAATCTATTCCAAACAAAACTGGTACAGGAATATCTTTGACTGGTTTGTTGTCCAGCCAAGCGGCTGAGGTAGTAAATGGTAGGCTTATGGTAATTAACCCTAATAACCAGCTATTTTTAAATATTTTCATAAGACAGGCTAGATTATAACACTTTTTTATTATTCTCTTGATTTACTACCATTAGAAATGGAATTTAATTAGCTTAACTAGTATTATATAAAAAACATAATAGATATTAATCAGTATTTTATGAAGGATGATGAAACATTAAAAAAAGAAAATCCAGAGTTATATCGGATAGCACGCGAGGGCGGGACTGAGGCGCCTAATTCCAGTGACTTACTTTTTGCAGATAAAGAAGGAATTTTTCATTGTGCTGTTTGCGGAGCCTCACTTTTTAAGGGGGAGACTAAGTTTGATTCTGGTACTGGCTGGCCATCTTTTACCGAACCGGTAAGTAAAGAGGCGGTTAAAATGATACCTGACGATAGTCATGGTATGCGTCGAACAGAAGTTAGGTGTGCTAAATGTGACGCTCATCTAGGTCATGTTTTTCCTGATGGACCAGAGCGAAAAGGGGATGGGGAGAGAAATTTTGGTCGGCATGATCGTTATTGTATAAATGGTGTTTGCTTAAGTCACGAAACAACCTAGTTTTTTTGTAGCGTCAGTGATTGGTAGCTTTTAAGTGTCTAAAGCAAATTAGTAACAAAGTGTATTGCCTTTTGTAAGAAGTGGAAGAATTATAAATAAAACTTCACTATCATGAATAAAAAAATAATATTAGCAGGCGGGTGTTTCTGGGGTATGGAAGACCTTATTCGCTCCCAAGTCGGCGTAGTCGACACGGAAGTTGGTTACACCGGAGGAAAAAATGATAATCCTACTTACGAAAATCATCCTGGACACGCTGAAGCGATTGAAATAACTTATGATCCAGAAAAAACTAATTATAAAAAAATATTAGATTTCTTTTTTCAAATTCATAATCCAACTACCTTAAATCAACAAGGAAATGATAAAGGTACCAGCTATCGTAGCGCGATTTTTTATGCCAACGAAGAGCAGAGAAAAGTGGCTGAGGAAATGATTGAAATTGTAAATGAATCTGGTCGTTGGTCAGATCCGGTGATTACTACTTTAGAACATTTTGACCGCTTTTGGCCGGCTGAAGAATACCATCAAGACTACTTACAGAAGAATCCTAGTGGCTATACTTGTCACTCCATTTACTTTGATAGTTATTTGGATGGTGATTAGTTTAATTTTATTTCCCAATTCTATAAATAGATTTACTACAGTAAGCCTCTGTTTTTCTTTATCAAGAAAAACAGGTATAAAATCAACCGCTGTTATGTGAGCGTTTGTAGCACTTCAAAAGTGCAATGGTTTCAGAACTGGTCTACATACAATATCAGCTATTTATATCTCATATTCAACATTAATTACAAATAATGATAGGGCTTGGAAAAATTCTTTATCGCTGCTTGGGCTTTTTGGTGTGTATGTAAATCTGTTAGTAATTATAATGTCTTTTTATTCATACAAATATCATAAACAAAACTAGCACCAGACATAGTGTCTCATGCTAGCTCTAAACGGCGGAGAGAGAGGGATTCGAACCCTCGATACGCGTAAACGTATGGCGGTTTTCAAGACCGCTGCCTTCAACCACTCAGCCATCTCTCCGTTTTTATTAAAATACTCATTAAGTATTTTCTTCTTTTTAAACAGGTGTAACTTAGTCCTGTTAGCAACAGATACTACCAAATTACCTGTAAAATGTACACCTTTGCATGATATAATTTTAGACATGGAAACTGATCAAACAGAAAAAAAAGTATCACGATCAATTGCTTGGGAAGCACCTGAATATGAGTATAAAAAGAAGGGAGGGGATTGGTATTTTTCCTTTGCTCTGATAATTATAGCTTTGGTTGTTGCGGCTCTTTTATTTGAAAACACTCTTTTAGCTTTACTTATAATAGTATCAGGATTGGTCTTAACGGTATTGGCGATACGAAAGCCTTCGATCGTACCATATGCGGTTACAGTTAGAGGAATTAAAGTTGAGGACCAGTTACATCCTTATTCTACCTTAAAATCTTTTTATATTGATGAGGATGATCCTAAAGGACCACATTTATTAGTGTTGACTAAACGGCACTTTGCACCAATTATGGTCATTCCTTTACCGATAGATCATATTGATGAGATTGAATTTTTAGTAAAAAGTAACCTTAAAGAAGAACATCTAGAAGAATCCGCCTTCATGCGATTACTGGAAAATTTTGGATTTTAATGTATTATGCGGAGGCGAAGCTGGTTACCATCATGATCATCATTTCTAATGATGAAGTTTACGGTATGCTTTATTCTAAAAGGCTAGCTTCGCAGTTTTTGCTCCCGTAGTTTAATGGATAAAATATTGGTTTGCGGTACCAGTGCTCCAGGTTCGATTCCTGGCGGGAGCACAAAAGTAAAATCGGCTAAATGCCGATTTTACTTTTGTGCGAGCGGCAGGTGCAGGATTTTTCTGTAATGATAATGAAAGAAAAATCCGTTGCACGAATCGAAGCCTGATTGAGATATTTTATGAGTGAAACGAAATAAAATAACCAATCAGGGTACTGAAACTGTAAGTTTCGATTCCTGGCGGGAGCACAAAAGTAAAATGAAAACATTGGTGACTATGTCACCAATGTTTTCATTTTAGAAAGCCAACTGCTTGGCTTTCGTACTTTTGTGCTGGGCGGAGACATGTTTTTCTGCCTTTTTCTAGGCAGAAAAACAGTCGAGCTGGGGTCGAGAACACTTAGTATATTTGGAGTCGAAGACGAACAAATATACTTAGTGATTCGTGACCACAAAATGTATCTGAATGTATCTGATAGATAAATTAATTTATCATATATTTTCATTTTAGAAAGCCAACTGCTTGGTTTTCTATTATAAATTAATCTTGGTTTATTTACGTCTGATAATTTGCCTACCTACAAAATCACGTGCTATTCTTTAAGTTATGAGATATTTGGGGATTGATTATGGTACTAAGCGAGTAGGGATTTCGCTTAGTGATGAAATGGGAAAAATGGCTTTTCCTCATGCGGTTATTGATAATGACAAAAAGTTATTTGATAAAATAATTAGTTTAATTAACGAAAGGCAAGTTGGAGAGATTGTTGTTGGACACTCGGTTGATAAGAAGGGAAAGGCTAATGAAATACATAAATTGGTAGAAGAATTAATAACAGATCTGACTTTAGAGACTGGTTTACCAATTCATCTCGAGCCAGAGCAATTTACTACTCAAGCAGCTATTCGTACACAAGGGAGAAATAATATGACTGATGCTTCAGCAGCGGCTTTGATATTGGAAGGTTTTTTAAGCAGAAGATAAGCTAATTTAAATAAAAAATTATGGAATATATAACTTATGATGATTTCGCAAAGATAGAAATAAAAATCGGTACAATTAAATCAGTTGAGGTGGTACCGGAAGCAGATCGTCTTTTAAAATTAATGGTAGATGTTGGGGAAGAAGAGTTGAGACAAATAATCTCCGGTATTCGTACTTATTTTGAAGACCCGCAATCTTTGGTAGAAGTGCAATGTCCTTTTATTACCAATTTAGAACCAAGAAAAATAAAAGGCCTTATGAGTCATGGTATGATTTTGGCAACTAGCACAGAAGATTCTTTTAGCTTACTTGTGCCACAAATAAAAATTGAATCTGGTGCCAGTGCTAAATAAAAAATGTCATTAGAACCAATCACAAATCCAAATAAAGAGATGAAAGAAGTAACTAAACGGTCACGCGGCTTGCTTGGTTCACGTTACGGTCTTTGGTTTTTGGGAATAGTGTCTTTTGTTGAATCTGTTCTCCTTATTCCTTTGATAACTGATCCTTTTTTAGTAGCTTATATAATTTTACACCGCAAAAGAGTGGTGACAGCTGTAATTGTTACTACCTTCACTTCTATTATTGGTGGGGTGATAGCTTATGTAACAGCAACGTTTTTTATTGATGTCATTCTTGGTTTTTTATCGTCAGATTCAGTTGGTCAATTTTATAATATAGTTGAACGATTTCGTGATAGTACTTTTGCTCTTGGTTTGGTGGGTGCAATTACACCAGTACCGTTTACTCTAGCTGCTTTGGCAGCAGGGGCAATTAAAGGTAATTTAATCTTGTTTTTAATCGGTGTGTTTATTGGTCGATCAATTCGTTATGGTATAGCTGGTTATCTAACTTATAAATATGGAGAGGACGCAGTAAGAATTGCTCGTGGCAATATCTATCCTATTACAATTATTACTCTAATTGTGGTAGCTGTTTATCTTTGGTTAACACTGTGAGTTTTTGCCAATTATTAGAGAGTGAACAGCGTATACTATACACATGAGTGTCTTTTCAGCTTTTTCAAAAATTTTACCGCCACCAAATTATCTGTCTATGGCTGGAGTAGGGGTTGATATATCGGATACTTCTATGAAGTATGTTTCTTTTAAACCGTCGCTACGAACCGATCGGTTTAGAATTTTAGATAAATGGGGTGATATAGATATACCAAGCAGTGTTTTAGAAAGAGGAGAGATTGTTGATCAGAAGGCTATGGTCAACGTATTGAAAGAGTTTAAAAAACAAACCGGAGCAGAATACATAAGAGTCTCTTTACCAGAAGAAAAAACTTATATTTTTGAAACAGAAATAAAAACTGATGTACCGGCTGATGAAGTCAGGAGTTTGTTGGAATTTAGGTTGGAAGAAAACGTGCCAATTTCAGCTCGAGATGCAATTTTTGATTATGATGTATTAGAAAATAAAGGAAAGAATAATGTTACTAACATTGTTGTGTCGGCTTATCAAAAAGAAACTGTAATGAAGTATCACGAGGTTTGTATTGAAGCTGGTCTAACCCCACTTTCATTTGAAGTTGAGGCCCAAGCAATGGCTCGTTCGGTTGTATCAAAATCTTATGAGGATGATGTGGTAATGCTTATTGATTTTGGTAAGACTAGAACCGGAGTCGGTATTGTGATTGGAGAGTCTCTTTTATACACTTCGACTATCGATGTTGGTGGTGGTCAACTTTCACAAGCTCTACGTAAAGTTCTTGGCAATGATACATCGGAAAAAGAACTGACTAATATAAAAAATACCTATGGTTTAGTGGGAGATATAAATGACGATCGAATTGCTGAGTCTCTTATACAGGTGGTATCAATAATAAAAGACGAAATTGCTTTACGGATGCAATACTGGCACCAAAGGACTGATGGAGATAAGTCGAGAAAAATTAAAAGAATAGTAATGTGTGGTGGTAGTGTTAATTTACGTGGGTTGCCAGATTATTTGACTGAGGTTTTGGGAGTGCCCTGTTTTCGGGGTAATGTCTGGGAAAATGCTTTTGACACTTCGCTTATGATACCACCAATTGAAAAACGCTATTCATATGGCTATGCTACAGCGATTGGTTTAGCTATAAAAAATACCGTTTAATATTATGATTAACCTACTACCACCAGAAGCAAAGAAAAATGTTGTGACTGAGTACTGGATCAGAGTAACTTCGGTTTGGATTTTTATTCTTAGTGTGGTTTTAATTTCAGTTTCACTTCTATTGCTTCCGGTGTATGTGTTGATTGATTCACAAATTGGGGTTTATGAAAATAAGGTAAATGAAATGGCTACTAAAGTTGCTGATTTTGACAATGCGCAACAATCTTTAGTTAAAGCCAATAATCAAGCACAAGTGTTGATTAATCTTAGAAGTATTAAGAAGTTTTCTGATTTAGTTGATAGTTTTAACTCTCTTCAAAATAATGGTTTGTCCATTAGTAGTATGCAGTTTAATCGATCAGATTTAAAGTTGAATTCGGTTCAACTTATGGGTGAAGCCAAGACTAGGCAAGATTTGTCTGATTTTAGAAATAATTTATTATCTTTATCAAAAGTTAGTCAAGTAGATTTACCTATTTCAAACTTAGCTAAAGATCGCGATATAGACTTTTCTATCGCTGTTACTTTAAATGATCAAGAAAATTAGTTATGAGAATCAACAATAAAACAAAATACGTATTTATAATTTCTATCGTAGTAGTGATTGTTTCCGCTAGTATATTTTCTTTCTTTTTATTTTTTATCAACAAACAAGGTGATCGTCTGGAGGAAAAGGTCAGTCTTTTGGAGGAGAATAATAAAAAAGAAGCAGCTTATAGAAATATTACCAGAACAGCGACTGAGACAGAGGAGGAAAGGCTGTTGTTGGGTAGGAAATTTCTTAAAGGTAATGATGATACCATTGTTTTTTTGAGTGAAATTGAGACCTTAGCACCAAAGTTTGGACTCACTTTCCAGACCAAAGCTTTAGATGGTGTGGTGGGTAAGGCTGGTGATCAAGAAGCGGTGAAGGCTACTTTTGCTTATAGCGGCAAGAAGAATTCTGTCCTTGATTTTACTAAAGTTATGGAAAATTTACCTTATCACTCTTATATCGAAGCCTTGACTCTAAGTGAGATAGAAGAAGGTCTTTGGGAAGGAACAATAACAGCCTTCATAACAACAAAATCACCATGATAAATAAGGAAGAAATAAAAAAGATGGCAGATGGTATCTTGCATCCAAGGAAGAGAAAGTTTGTTGATAATCATATAATGCATGTAGAGAGAGAATGGTTTTTAGGCGTAACCATAGGGTTGTTACTCTTTATTCTTGGTGGTGTTTGGAGTTTTAATTCTTATCAAGAATATCGAATGATTGACACTAAAGACTCTGAAATCGCTATTGATAGTGTTATCTATAAGAAAGAATTAGTAGATAGTGTAGTAGATTATTTTGGTAAAAGGGAAGAGGTTTATGATAATTATTTAAAAAAGGCTTCTGTTAATGGCTATCAGGATTTAGTGATTCCAATAGAGGATGAATTTGATAATTCGATTGGTGCGACAACGACTGAAGGTTTACCAAGTAGTATTTCTGTTGATGAGGTAGAAGGCGATATAGATACACCTAATATGGATTCAGTGATTGACGGAGAAATTTTATTACCAACCAACTCTTTTTAGAGTAAGTATTTCTACATAGTTTTTTCATAGCACAATATTGCCAAATGGAAAGATAAAATATAAGGGTAAGGAAACATCATTTTTAACAACAGCTAGAGGTATTTAAAAGAAAAACTTCGGAAAGGGTTGGAAAGCTATTCAGGGAACTATCTATTGGATCTATTAGGTTAAAACTGTTCGAGAACATTTTGATACTATTGCTTAAACAATAAAACCACTTAATCGAGTGGTTTTATTGTTTTACTAGACTTACCGAGATTGGTGGGGGATCAGCCACTTGAAGTCAGTCTCACTATTTTGTGGTCACGAGTCACTAAGTATATTTCTGCACTACGTGCGAAATCTACTAAGTGCTCGCGACCCCGGCTCAACTGTTTTCTTCTCTGGGAAGGAGAAGAAAACATGTCTCCGCCCGGCACAGCTAAAAAACAAAAAGCAGTTTTTGTTTTTCTTAACGCTGTGCCCCCAGCAGGAATCGAACCCACATCAAGAGCTTAGAAGTCTCCTGTTCTATCCATTGAACTATGGGGGCAATGTGTGAGCTAGAATAACAGAAAAATGTAAAAGAGGGAATATGTAGAAATAGATTGAATTTTTATTCAATGTTATTGATTTCAACCGGTGTTATTTCTAGTGAGTCTAAAACTTGGTTGAGTTCGGTTTCATAGCCTTTTTTACCGGAGATGTTTATCCAGTAGGTGTTGTTAATTGGTATAAAGTAAGTTTGTATCGGTATTCCCATGTCAGATGATTCAAAATTAAAGTATTCAAGACCTGCTGTTTTTAATTCACTATCAGTGATTTCATTTTCGTGATATTTTTTAATCATTGTTTTACCCCAGTCAGATGGGGTTATTATTATAAAGACAGGTCTTGGTAATGACTCATTTGATTCTGGTTGTATTATTACATTGAACAAGCTAGACCCTGCTTTAAATGTGTTAGCTAACACCTCCCAATCATTTGGATAGTTAAATTTAATACCCCACGTATCATTGGTGTAGACTTGGTGGTCTAATTTTGTTGTCGTTTCAGTTTCTGGAGTAGGATTTTGGCTTTGGGTAGTGGTAGTTGATACTACATCTGTTTTATCTTCATTGGTTGGAGTGGTGACTGATGTCCACCAGTAATAACCTACTCCAAGGGCTAGAAGTATAATGGTAACTAAAAAATATCTCATGCTTGTAATAATAACAGAAGGTTATCTATTTGCTGAATAATATTGGCTAATTCTTCGGTTGTGAGCTCATTGGCGAGATGTCTATTGGTATCATTTTGCAATTTTGTGAGTTTACGGACTATTTGATCGGGTCGGTTTTTGTCAAACCAGTTTATGGCCGACTCAATCGTTGATAGGAGGTTTTTCTGACGTTGTGTTGAATTTAGGTTTAGATTACTAACTGACTGATATAGGTCACTAAGCAAAACCTTAACCGTCGAATCAAGACCGATGATTTCTCCAACCGCCAATTTTAGAGCAAAACCTTCAGCTGGTATGGTATCTAGAGTTTCATTGTTGGCAACTACTGTTTCTACACCATTTAATTCTATAGTTAAAGAGTAGGTGGCTGCTGGGTCGGCTCCGGCTTCAGGAATAACTTTTATGGTATATACACCATCTTTAGCTGTGGGTGAGAGTACTATGTCTTCGGGGCGACCATCGTGACCTTGCTCTAGTTCGAGGTAATACATCTCACTAGGAATTTCTCTAATGTATTCTTCGTCAGAAGGGATGGTGCTGGCGGCGGATAAGGTGTTGCCGTCAGGGTCGATAATCTCCAAATCGACCGGTGAACCAGTTTTGATGGCAAGCTTTGTATCAGCTTGATGGATTCGTCTGAAAGAAACAAAACCTGGTACTTTTGAATAAATATCTTTAATTTGTTCTTCTATACCAATTATTGGACTTCCTGCATTAACCACATCATATCCACCACTTTCGCCGACATACATCGCCACGTGATCCATATAACCATCACTGTCCCAATCAAAAGAAAGAGTATCACCAGGAAGAAGATCAGATTCGCTCACTGGGTCGGATTGATGGTCTCGGTACATACCGTCAGCATTTACATACTTTATAAAATTATTATTAAACCCGGCCACGGCATTATAACTACGATTAAATGCCCAAGTTATTAATCCTGAACAGTCTACACCTATGCCGGTATCCTTAGCTTTTATATCTGGGTTGTAGTAAGTGTAGCCGGATAGGATGCGCTCGGGAGTAGTGAATTCCCTTAGATCGTAATCCCAACCTTTACCACCCCAAAGATAGGCTTCAGTATGATTAACTAGTTGACGAGCTAAGTTTGCCGCCTGTTCGTTAAGTGGAATAAATTTTGGATTAGGCACATTTACTGTCACGCTACAAGAACTGGTGCCGTTTGGTCCGGTAAAATTAGCGGTGTAAGTGGTTGTGGCATTGGGTGAGACTAATATTGATCCGGAAGTGGTCACCGGTCCGACACCTTGATCAATTATTGTAGTGGAGGCATTGGTGCTGCTCCATTCTAAAAGAGCACTTTGATTTTGGTTAGGGTCTATAGTGTCAGGAGTGGCGGTTAGGGTACAAGTGGGAGATGGTCCGCCATTTATGATTACATTAAACTGCATGGTTGTTAGGTATACACTGGTAGTTGATGTGCTTGTGTAACCAAATATGTCCACCTCATATTGCCCAGCTTTTGTCCATACATAAGGTGCGGGTACAAATAAGTGATCAATATCAAAAAACTGATATTCAATTTGTCTTTGTCCATCACTGTTTACATAATATAATCTAGCCAAAATATTACTAACTTCTGGCGGTGGCACGATATCCATGTTGCTGTCTGTTTCATAACGAATAGTAACTGTATCAAGATGATAAATATCTGGAACACCATTAAAAAATTTAGCATTAAAGGCCGGTACATAATCATACGATGTTATGGTGTAAGAGGAGGGGTTGTCGGTCGAAGCTGACGCGTTTTGGGGTAAGATGAATAATGATAAAACTAAAACTAAAACGACACTCAATATAATTGTAGAAAACAATAAGTTCTTGGAAAGTTTAGGTAGATAATATTTTGACCAATTAGTGTTTATCATATTTTCAATTTTTATTGTATTCAAACTTAAGCTTAAGATACAAATTTATAATGTTTTAAGCATAACATTTTACTGAGTTCATTTTTTTGTTGATGTTTAAGGCTCGTGGTGCGGGGTGGTTTATTGACTTTTTAAGCAAGTAGTTTTTTGTGTGAAAGATTTTAAGAAAGTGTCTGAAACAGATGGTGAGGTTTTGGATACAATAGATTATTCAGTAGAGGAGCTGTATACAAAAGCAATGAAGGGAGAATTTAGTCCAATGACTCAAGCCGCGATTGCTAGGTTGTATTTTGAAATTTTAAGGGGAGGTATTGAGTTGTGAGGTTATACGATGAGAGACTTGGTCACAAATAAATTTTCTTCAAAAATTTTTCACGACCCCGATGTCATGAAAAAGTGCTAGCCTATACATAGGTCGATATTAATAGTTGATTATTATTAATGTAACACTAGTACTATGAATGAATATTATTTAGGAATTGATCTGCATAAATCCTTCGGATATTGGACACTTATTGATTCAAATAAGAATAGAATTTTTCAAGGTAAGGTACCAACCACCAAACAAGATACTCTTATTACTCTAAAACAGATACCAATCAATATAAGTAAAGTATGTGCCGGAATTGAACCGGTATCACAATGGGGTTGGTTTGCTGAAGTACTGGAGAGTACTGGAATAACAGTTAAACTGATAGATCCGGCTAAGACTAAACTTATTGCAGCAAGTCGACTTAAACACGATAAGGTTGACTCGGAAATTATCGCTGAACTACTTCGTATAGATTTTATCGCCACTGCATACCTAGCACCACCGGCTGTTAGAGACCTGCGTGAGTTGGTACGTTGGCGAATGTTCTATATTCGTTTACGAACCAGAACTAAGAATCGAGTCCATAGCATTCTCTGGAAACATGGTTTAGAAAGTCCTGTTACTGACCTGTTTGGAAAACAAGGACAACTCTGGATCAAGAATCAGGTTTTCCATAAGTTATATAAAAAGAGGTTGAATCATTAATAAAAACCATTGATTTTGTGAATAGTGAAGTCAAAGAACTTGATGTTATTATCAAATCAAAAGCTAAAATAGATGAACGTGCCAAGGTATTGATGAGTATACCTGGTGTAGCTGAACTAACCGCTCTAACCATTATTGCTGAAGTTGGAGATTTTGAAAGATTCAAGACTCCAGAACAGTTAGCGAGTTACGCTGGATTAGTATCCTCATCTCATTCTTCTGGAGGGAAGTTGCGATTTGGACACATTACCAGAAAAGGCTCACCGTTTCTGCGATCTATTATGGTGGAAGCAGCCTGTCAGATCAGACCTTCAGCCGGTAGGTTATATACATTCTATTCGAGAATCAAAGATAAAAAGGGTTCTAAGGTGGCTCGGAGTTGCTTTAGCTCGAAAGATGCTCACTATCATGTGGTATCTGGTTAAAAGAAAGAGCCCTTTCGGACCTTTTCTGATATGGGAGATTCTGGCAACACGAAGAGTGGAGATCTCGTAGCGAGGGTGGTGCTGTGACACCGTGACCCCGATTGAGACCCCGTAATACGTATGACACCTTGTGCTTTTAGCACGGATAGCCGCATGGGTTACGAAACCAAGTGTGAAGGATACTTGATTACCTTCGTGTTGCCAAAGTCTCTCATAATATCTTATCAAAAAATAGAAAGGGTTAGAAAACTTAATATTTTAGTTGTTCACAGCTTTTTCATAGCCGACTCGCTTGTTCGTCATTCTTCCTCACCGCTCCGTCTTTCAAGTCCTCACGCAAGCAAAGAAATTTGCTTGCTATCGCGCACATTAGAAAAGCCCGCAAAGCGGGCCATCTAATGTGCGCGATGAGAGACTTGAACTCCCGACCTTCTCGGTGTAAACGAGCTGCTCTACCAACTGAGCTAATCGCGCATCTTTCACGTAACAATTTCGACTTCGTCTAGGTAGCAACTGTTAGTAGGCTATATACTACATTTTTTTTAAATAATTTCAATATCTAAATCAAAAATTGTATACTGACACTTATATTTATGATTGAGATGAGAGCAAATGTTACCGGCAAGGTACAAGGCGTGAGGTTTCGTGATTATGTGCAAAATTCCGCTGGAGAGCTTGGACTGGTTGGTTATGTGAAGAATCAAAGTGATGGTTCGGTCTTGGTAGTGGCACAGGGTGAACCTGACGGTTTAAAAGAGTTGGTAGAGTATCTTCATGAAGGTTCGCTTTTGGCGAAAGTGGAGGGAGTGTCGGTAGAGTGGCGAACTGCTTTGGTAACCTACGATGATTTTTCGGTGTTGAACTAAAGTATGAGTGATAAAAATTTAGCCAAGATCAGCGTTCGATGTGTTGGTTTCATTATGGATGGTAACCGACGATTTGCCAAAGAGCGAGAACAAAGTACTCTTGCCGGTCATTTGGCTGGTAAGGAGAAATTTTTGGATGTGGTGGATTGGTTGGTGGAGGAAGAAATTCCACACGGTGTTTTTTATGCTTTCTCAACTGAGAATTGGCAACGTGATAAAACCGAGGTTGGCTATTTAATGGATCTGTTTCGTCAGATGTTGCGAAAAATTAAGGAAGATTCAGAGAAGCGAAAGGTGAATGTAAGAATAATTGGTCGGCGAGTCGATTTGCCTGATGATATCCAAAGAATGATTGGGGAATTGGAGGTGACAGAAATGAAATACAAAACTACTGTTTGGTTGGCTATATCGTATGGCGGTCGAGCAGAAATAATGATGGCGGTAAACAAGGCGATCGAACAAGGAAAGAAAATTAAAGAAGAAGAATTTTTAAAATTACTTTGGACTGTCGGTATGCCTGATCCAGACATAATAATTCGTACCAGTGGGGAACATCGTTTATCAAACTTTTTACCTTGGCAGTCAGTCTACAGCGAATTCTTTTTTATTGACACCAACTGGCCCGCTTTTACAAAAACTGAATTTGTCGGTATTCTTGAGCAATATGGAAAAAGGAAAAGACGAATTGGTAGATAAGGTGGTGGCGCCGGTTGTTTTATATGAAGATGAAGCGGTAGCGGTGGTCAATAAACCTTACGGTATGTTGGTACATGAGGACTGGACTTCTGGTATCAAAGATACGGTGGTCGATTGGTTTTTATCTTTGTGCCCTGACGCTAAAGGAGTGGGGGAGGAGTCAAAAAAACCGGACGGTACTTTACTTGAGCGTTCGGGGGTGGTGCATCGACTGGATCGTGAGACATCTGGGGTGATGGTTATGGCTAAGACCAATGAAGCCCATGCTTTCCTTAAAGCTCAATTTCACGATCGGTTGGCAAAAAAAGAATACCGAGCTTTTGTGTATGGACGAATTCATGACCGTTGGGGTACTATCAATCGACCGATTGGTCGTAGTGCGAAGGATTTTAAAAAACGTTCAGCCTTAAAAGGAGCTAAAGGAACTTTACGACCAGCTGTTACTCATTTTGAAAGAATCGGAGTTGGTGAATATGAGGGTGAATCTTTTTCTTATCTTAAGCTAAAGCCAGAGACAGGTCGAACTCATCAGCTAAGAGTGCATTTAAGAGCGATTGATCGACCGATTGTCGGAGATGAGCTTTATGCTGATTACAAAATGAAAGATTCAAATAACCTTGAATTAACCAGACTGGCACTTCACTCTCATATATTAGAGATTACATTGCCAAATGGAGAAGAAAGGCGTTTCATTGCTCCTTTACCAATTGATTTTGAAATAGCGGCCGAGCGTATTGCAGAGTAGAGAGGTATGTGGTAGATTATGGCACGCTTAAACGCTTCTAGAGTTTAGTAATAAATTATATGAAAACAGCAGTAACAGGGGTGAATATTTCACCGGTAAATATGGAGGAACGACGCGGTCTGGGTATTCGTGCCGGAGACACTGTGCGCGTTCATCAAAAAATTCAAGATAAGGGTAAAACTCGTATTCAGATCTTTGAAGGTTTGGTGCTAGCCCGCAAGCATGGCGATGAGCCAGGAGCTACTTTTACAGTACGAAAAGTCGCCAGTGGTGTCGGGGTGGAAAAAATCTTCCCGCTTTATTCACCACTTATAGACAAGCTTGAGATTGTAAAGCGAGCTAAAGTGCGTCGCTCTAAGCTTTATTACATCCGTGAGAAGGTGGCTCGTGAGATTAAACGACAAATGCGTCGAACTTCATTTCTTAGTTTGGCTACTGAGTCGGAAGCAGAAGCTGCGGTGCGAGCGGCAGCTGAAGCCAAGGCTCTTGAGGAAGCGGAACTAAAAGAGAAAGAAGCTAAAGAAGCTGAAGAGAAAGCCAAAGAAGAAGTAGCTAAAGCTGAGGCGGTAGAAACTCCTGAAGAATCAAAAGATGAAGTTAAAGAGGAGGTAAGAGAAGAGACGACCGAAGAAAAGAAGGACTAATTGATTTAGAAAAAAGAAAAGGCCCACAAGCTTCGCTTGTGGGCCTTTTAACTTGAAGTGACTTACCTTTTCAGGCATAATGCAGGGGCTTTATTTTCTAAATAGAGACATAACTGTCCAGGTGGCGAAACTGGTAGACGCGCTACCTTGAGGGGGTAGTGGGAATTATTCCCGTGCTGGTTCAACTCCAGTCCTGGACACAAAGGTATAAAAACCGGCTGTGATTATTATCATAGCCGGTTTTTATAGTAAGCCAACTGCTTGGCTTACGTACCTTTGTGTCGGGCGGAGACATGTTTTCTTCTCCTTCCTAGAGAAGAAAAAGGTCGAGTCGGGGGAGCAAGTACTTAGTAAAATTTGAACGTAGTGAAAAATTTTACTTAGTAACTTGACCCCACAAAATAAAGTCGGAGTTTAGCCGACTTTTTGTGTCTAGGAAGCAAGCAAATAGTTTTGCTTGCGTCTGGAGTTGCCCCACAAGAGCATTTTCATTTTTATAGTCGCAAGCTCATTAAAAATTAGGTCAAAAGCAAAGCCGCTTGACACAGAAATTACAAACTATATACTAAGTAGTATATGAAGACTACAACAAGTATCAAATTAGATAAAGAAGTAAAGAAAGAAGCAACAAAACTCGCGGGTGAACTGGGAGTGTCTTTCAGTGCTGTTGTTAACAGTATGCTTAAGAATTTTATACGCGAGCGAAGATTGGTTCTCAGTGTTGAACCAGAGCTTAATGAGAAAACAAAAAAGGAATACGAGAAGATCTTGCGTGATATCAAGGCAGGTAGAAATCTTTCCCCAACCTTTACCAGTGTCACCGATCTTATGAAAGCACTTCAAGAGTAGTATGAAAATCGTTTTTCATAAGAAGTTTCAGAAAGCTTTTTCCAAACAATCAAAAAGCACTCAGGCAAAGTTCAAGATCGTAATACAGCAATTTTCAGAGGACGAGTTCCACTCTTCTCTGAATAATCATACACTTTTAGGCAAGTACAAAATTTTAAGAAGTATTGATGTAACTGGTGACATAAGAGTCCACTACAAAAAAGAAAGCGACACTGTGGTGCTTGTGAATATTGGTACTCATAGCCAGCTGTATTGAGTGAGAATTCAGGTTGCAAGTATTGACTAATAACAGTAAAAGTGTTATAGTTGACGCGTTGTTCTTTTCATATTTACCATAGCTTTAAGTCCGCAAACTCTTGTTGATTTGAAGCTATGGTAAACCTAAAAACCTAAAAACTTAGGAGCCCACTGGCGAATATAATTAGGAGGTGTGTTGCTATGAGCAGTGCGTCTGAATTTGGAAAAGATTTTGGCCTCATACACGAGGTCGTTGTGACTGGTCGTAAAGCTGGTGCTGGTCAAGCAGAATGGGCAAAACTTGCCCATGAAGACATGTGGTATAAAATCCTGCCTGTTCTTCAAGGTCGTGCCGAGGTGACGATCAAATCTTGCCTCACCGCCCCGACCGTCATCACTCTGTCAGCGGTCAAAAAGCCGAAACGACTGAAACATCGCAATGTCTACTTTTACGGCATGGCGGACAAGATTTTCGGTGGAGAAGATTATGAAATGCCGGAGGCTAAAGAGCGAACGCTTGAGTGGTGTGATCTTAATGAACCCCTGGCTGATCTTGATACGGATGATAGGCCGGGGATTATCAGTGAGCTGGGTGAAGCCGTAGTCGTCAACTCGGTTCCACTGATGGATTTGATAATTGGTCAGTTGATCGATAATGCCGAGGATGGTTCGGGCGACCTGCACACCGACGGCAAGGCCAATATTGGCTACATCTGTAACCCGGAGAATTCGAAGCAGGTGTTGTACGTCAACGTCTTTCGGATTGGTGGCGACTGGGGCGTCTACGTCGGTCCGGCTCTCGCTTGCCAGTGGCGTGACGGTTACCGTGTTCTCTCGGTAACTGCCACTTAGACATGAGTCCTTCGGTCCTTTGACCCTTCGTCTCTTGGATACTTCGCGTGTTCAAGAGACTTTTGTATACTAATAATGAAATTCGTATTATGTCACGGTCAAGGCTTTGACAGCGGGTTTTGGTTTCATGCAATACTCAGAGTCACTATGATCAAGGTTGTGGTGAGTGTAGTTTGTATAAATCTGAAAAAAACATTAAGCAGTTGGTGATACTATCTGGAGGACTTTGATGTCCTGCATAAAATACAAGCGTTTGTTAGTTTTCTATCAAATGCTGGTGGTACGGATGGGTGGTGTCACATACGAACAGGTGTTGTACGTCAACGTCAATCGGAATGGTGACGACTGGAACGTCAACGTCAATCCGGCTAACGCTAACCAGTGGAATGACGGTAACCGTGTTCTCAAGCAACTCAAAAGTTTTCTCCTCACTTTGGTGGGGAGTTTTTTAAATGAGCAAACGAGCGCAAGCGAATATTGCGAATTTACGTCCAGCAATTTCTTCCATTTCTAGAAGAAATTGCTGGACGAATAAATTTCATTTCATTTCATCGTTTACTTTCAATACCTTTCTTCCAACCACCGAGCATCCGACCAACTTCTTGTAACTGTTCTCCAAGCACTGCGTATTTTTTAGTATCAAGTGCGTGTATTTCCCAGGCTAGTTGGAGTAACAATTTCAACAAATCAACTCGTGATATACAGCGTTCAAGGTGAATCAGCTTTGTGTCTTTGCTGGCGTAACTAGCTAAGAAGCAGTACTCGATAGCGAGTAAAAACACTTCGTCAATTTTGTTACCGAGTGTGTAGCGGTTTTGCTTAGGAAAAGATATCAGATATTCCTGCCATATGCGGTAAATATCTTTCAACTTCAAGACGACTGGAATCAGTTTAGGTTGTTGAATTTGTCGCGGGGGGGTAGATTCAGGTATGTTTTAGTAAATTCTAAACAACTTTTGCGTAAAGCGTCTATTTTAAAACAAGGTTATAATACCTGTATGATAATCAAACAAACAGCCGTACTGATTATTTTTAGTCTTATTTTGGTTTTTAGTGTGATACCAAATGTAGTAAAGGCCGACAACCAACTTTCATCTGAAGAAAGGATTGAGTTGCTCTTTAAAATACAAAATTTATTGGAGGAAGTTTTGGAGTTGCAACAACGGTTGGAGGTTATTTCGAGTACCAATACGACTAGAGATCCTTATAAATCAAAATTTTTTACTTTTCCGTACGAAGCGATTTATTTTGTGGATGATTTAAAGTTGGTGAATTCTGATGGCTCTAAACTTGTTCGAAGTGATGATGAAAAACTTTTTGATTTGTTTGTTGGGGTGGTAGGGGAGAATGAAGTGGATGGTTTGGTGAGTGAGTGGCGTATTTTTTATGATGGGAAGATTGATACTGGCGCCTATGTGGAGTCAATAAATAATATGACTAGCTGGATCGTTGGGGTTAATCGGGAAAATTATCAACCCAATGATAGAAGAAACACCGAGTCTTTTGTGAATTTATATATACACGAATATTTACATATTTTACTAACCAAATATCCTTCCTTTAAAAAGAATTACAAGGAAAAATTTTGGACCGAGGCCGATATTGCTAATCAATTGGCAGTTGAAAAAGTTGATATTAAAGATCGTTTTTCATACACGAGCAAGTACTACAATAATAACGAAGATAGGTTTGTTAGCGACTACGCTACAGTCAGTGTGGATGAGGATCTGGCTGAAACTTTTGTATTTTTTGTTCGAGGAGAGATACCTAGCGGTAATAGCATAGAAGAGCAAAAAATAAGATATTTTTATACTGAACCGGATTTTGTTGAAGAAAGACAACGATTGCGAAATAATTTAAAGGGATTAAACGTATTTTAAAGAAGCCGACTTCACCTTTTGAAACTAGATTTTTTAGGCGTATAATATTTATATGGCAAGTCGGCCATAGTTTATCAGATATTTTAAGTTAGTATTTTATGTCACTTATAAAATGGGAACCGTTTGATGAATTTGATCGAATTTTTAGAGATTTAAGTCCGGCTTTATCTTCGCGTGGTGGTCAGATGGGGTTTGATATGGCAGTTGATGTTTATGAAGACGGGCAAAATCTAGTAGCCGAGATGAACGTTCCAGGTTTGAAAGCAGATGATATTGATGTAGAGGTGGAGGATAATTACTTGCGGATTTCCGGTCGGCGTGAAGAAATGCAAGAGAAGAAAGAAAAGAGTCATTACGTCAAAGAGATTCGACGTGGTTCATTTGAACGAGTCGTGCAACTACCGGATATGGTGGAACAAGAAAAAGTAGAAGCGGAATATAAAGATGGGGTACTTAAGATTACAATGCCAAAACGAGAAAAGGCAGCTGAGAAGAAAGTTAAGGTGCAGGTGAGGTAATTGATAGAGTGGGGGAAGGAAGTAACAGGGCGACGGCTTTAGCCGTCGCCCTTTTACTTTTTTGTCTTATGTGGCAATATGCACTTTGGTTACATAACTTTAGGAGGGTTATTAATGTACCTTAAATATAAAAAACGCATAATCGTGGCGATGGACTTTCCCAGCTACAATGAAGCGGTAAGTATGGCCAAAAGATTAGATCCAAAGCTGTGCCGTCTAAAAGTTGGGAAGGAATTGTTTACCGCCTCAGGCCCTGCTATTGTCAAGGACTTGATGGGATTAGGTTTTGAAATTTTTCTTGACTTAAAATATCACGATATTCCAAATACCGTAGCTAAAGCTGTACGAGTAGCTACTGATTTGGGAGTTTGGATGGTAAGCGTTCATACTTTAGGTGGAGAAAGAGTGTTGAGGACAGTTGTTGACTCAATAAGTGGTATTGAGAAAGAAAAACAACCACTTATCATTGGAGTCACTATACTAACCAGTATGAGTGTCGGTGATATGAAGCGAGTAGGTATAAGCTTGATTAACGAAAATGGAATTGAAGACTCGTCATTACCTATGATTCGCTTAGCTAGATTAGCTAAAGATTTTGGTCTTGATGGAGTTGTTTGTTCTGGGCAAGAAGTTTCCGTAGTAAGACAGGTTGTCGGCGACAATTTTGTTTTAGTTACACCAGGAATTCGTCTGTCTGACGGAAGCCGAGATGATCAAAAGCGAGTCGCTACACCGGAGGTCGCCCTTAAAAATGGAGCGAATTATTTGGTGATTGGACGACCTATTACTGAGGCCACTGATCCACTGGCTGTCTTACAAAATTTCAACCAATGCATAAATGCTACACTTTAGATAAAGGAGAAATTATGTCTATAGTAGAACTTCCTGACGATGGATTTAATAATTCAGGATTGTATACCCAAGAAACATTTAGTACAGCGAGAGATTTTATTTCTTACGCTATAAAAATTGAAGCGTTGAAATTTCCATCTGAAGGAATAAGCTTGAAAAGTAAAAGGTTGTCTCCGTATTTCTTTAACTCTGGACTGTTCAATGATGGAGTGACTCTTGGTGTTCTTATAAAAGCTTACACCGAAACTATTATTACTCTTTGCGACAGAGAAGATATTTCTTTTGACGTATTATTTGGACCGGCATACAAGGGTATTCCTCTTGTTGTTGGAGTTACTCTCTTGCTAGAAAGTGACTATGGTATAAATGTTGGATATGCTTTCAATCGCAAAGAAAAGAAGGATCATGCTGAAGGTGGAACAATCGTGGGAGCATCACTTGCTGGGAAGAACGCACTGATTCTAGATGACGCCATGACAACAGGTATATCTTCAGATGAAGCTGTGGAGATTATTTGTGCCAATGGCGGTACTCCTGTCGGTTGCGTGATCGCTTTTGATCGGCAAGAAACTGGAGTTGGGACCACTAAATCTGCAGTTCAGGAGTTTGAAAATAAAAACAAAATTCCTGTTCGGGCGATTGCTACTTTTGCTGATTTGATACAGCAAATTTCAGTTGAAAGTAGTGATGGTAAGACTGGTGAAATCTTGAGAAAGATTCAAGCTTACCAGCGGAAATACGGAGTTTGATGTAATTTGTTTCATGGACCAACCGTTTTAGCGGTTTGTTAAAAGGCCTCGCGTGCGAGGCCTTTTTATATATAAAAAATAATTTATACAAACTATAGTTTTACTTTATGTTTCTTCTTCAAATCTTTCAAACCTTGTTTAATAAGTTTACCAATAACTTTTAAATCAATTCCTTCAAGGTTTTTTAAATACAGACAAGATTTTCCAAGTCTGTGGGGACCAAGTTTTTCTAGTAGTTTTGAGTAGTCTTGATAACCTGGCATGATGTATAGGGTAGGGCCGGATTTTCGAATTGAGAAGCCAGTGGCCATGAATTTACCTTCATATCCATTAGATCTGTGGTAAGTGTATTCACCAAAACCAATAATACTGGCGCCCCACATCTCGGCTTTTGTACCGGTTGTTTCTTTAAATAATTTTAGCAGAACCTTAGCATCCTTTTGCATCTCCTTCGGAACATTTTTTATATACTTAGCGACGCTGTTGTTATTTTTACTGGTTTTTAAAATGATCTGTTTTGACATATTATTTTATAAATATCTCATAAATTTCTCCAGCTTACTAAACCCAGATGAGGTTTTAGAAGCATTATGGGAATAAAAAATAGTATTACGATACCTAATAGTTTTGATAATAGTTCTTGGTCAACTGACAAAATAATGTTTGAGCCAATAATAGCTGCGACTATCCCGATTAAGGAAAGTATAGGTATTAAACTCCAGTCAATTTTATTATGTTTGACATACTCTCTTATTCCTCCTAAATCAAATCCAAACAAACCAAGGCGGTGAGTGGCTAGGGCGGTGTGACTCGGAAGACCAAAAGCTAATAAACCAGACAGTGAAAGTGTTGAAGTTATCCCGCTGGCAAAATTACCAAAGAAACTGGAAAGAAAACCGATCAAAAATATTATAAATAAATCCATGGAGTTAGTTTAGGTTAGTATAAATAACATAAAAAATAAAGCGTTGGTTATGATTTTACCAAAATCATAACCAACGCTTAAGGTGGGCGATTGCATAGCGTAAGGCTTTTATATCTCCCCAAGCAATCCTAGGGTTTGTTTTACTACCTCTGTAGTCTCTGACTAAAACAAAAGCAATTCCGTGTTGTTTACAGCGCTTTCTTTTATTTCTAATCCTAGACTCAGACTCTAGAATTAAAATTTTAAATCTATCCTCTGTAAAACCTTGGTACTTTTTTAAAATACTAACACCACGTTGAGTAATTTGTACAGGAAAAAGCCTTTCATCTCTAGGCATTTTTACCCAAAAATCAATACCACTATGATCCTCTCGTTTGGTTGATGGAATAATGTAACCGGTTGTATATTTTAGATTTCCCCTTTTTCTGGTTACTCGAAATCCATGATACTTCAGTGACTTTATAAATACTACTTCTCGCTTAGGAAGAATGTATCTTTCTGGCATTTATTGTACCTCGCTGTAGGGTTTGATCTAATTAAAATATATAACTGAATAAAATTTTTGCAAATAATTATTCTCTTTAAAGAATATAATCGTAAACTCATTATTTATGATCTTAACTTAGCTAGTTTATTTTTCTACTCTGCTCTGAAATTCATATCGATCACCGTTTTTCGATTCCCAGACAGAAGTGCCGTAGGGCACTTCTTTAGTCGCCCAAAAGTAAAAGAGCTCTACCAAATTGATTTGGCAGGGCTAGGGCTTGTTGAATTTGGTAGGATTAAACGTTTGAGGTAAGGATTTTTTCAACCGCTCGCCTTGCTACTCTAGCGACATCATCACCTCGGTCGCGTAATATGCTCATTTCTACCCAAGCAAGTGCTGATATTTCAGGATTGATCTTTATATTCTCGGGATTTTTTATTATCCCAGAAAATAAAGTGACGGTATCTTTTTTCCCTTCGCCTCCTGTGTGGTATTCTTCCAATTCTCTTAGGTTGAAAACATCAATACCAAGTTCTTCTTGAACCTCGCGTAAAATAGCTGAGTAAGCAGTTTCTTTCTTGGGATTAAATCCACCGCCTGGAATATTCCAGAGTGTAGTATTTCCGTAAGAATGTCGAACTAACAGCACCTTATTTTGATCATGTGGGTGTACAATAACAACTTTGACTCCGTATGATTGTGGTTTGAAGATACGCCAATATAATTTTACTACCGGCATGATGAGGGTATAGATTGTTTGTTTCATTTTCATTTCTTAATACCTTATAAGAAAGTTGAGATTGTCATTATACCGCACACGTAACATTCTTCGTTGACCCATGAATGGAAGTCGATCGTGTAGAGTGATCAGGTTATTTACAAAGAGTAAATCTCCTATATTCCATTGATGGCTCACTATAAGGCTATCATGAATGATTTTGTCTACATGACGATACATTTCATTCACAGAAAATACACCAGAATTTATAACTGTGTTTGTTTCCACTTGGGAACGATAACGAACCGTTTTCCCATACTCTGGAATTACAAGTGGATGACGTACTCTTAATTGTGGGTTGGCTAGAGCTGAATATTCAATCAAGACATTTGATAACTCAGGAGTTGCTGTGATCTTTTCTGCCGCAATCCGTCCATCAAATAATCTTGTTTGACCACCTTAAGTCGACGGTCTGATGTAACCGAGGGCGAAATAGGGAATAATCCCGTCTTCATTTGAAATACCTTCGGTGTGTATAGCAAGTATCTCGTGTGCATTGTTTGCGTCAAGTACATGGTATCCAAAATTATTTCCGAACATCTGTCCTGCAAGAGCAGAGATCAACAGTAAATCAGTTTCGATTTTGTCTGATGGCTGTAATCTAACTAGTGTCCAACCTGCTGTATGTAGGTGTTTGTTAAGAAAGGGAAGAAGGTCATCCTTTATACTCATGTTGGGTGAAAAATGTATGATATTGCTCATAGTCATCTCCTGTTTATTTTGAAGGTCCATCTGAAGGAGGGTGGTACAATAAACAATGTATAATGTCCACATATACACAAAAACCGACTCCTAATACTTTAGTGGAACCAAAAGTTGTTATTTTTTTATGTTTCCTAGGTGTCTAGGACAGTAGGGCGACGTCGTAGAGGATGTTCGAACTGTTTTTGAAAAGATGGGTGACTCGACAATCCATATTCCGGTTGTAGTCTTAAGATAGTTACGCTGTTTCTTCTAATTCAGCTTGAGTATCTAGCAAAAATTCTTTAATGGAATAAGGATGTGGGAAATCAGCACGGGTTATTTGCTCGTATGGTGGAGTACTGCCCCAAAGTAAGTGATAACCAAGACAGTTCCATACATCTTCTTCATCTTCGTATTGGTAAACTTTATGTTTGAATTCTTGCATTTTATTTAGCCACCAAGTTGTTTTTTCAGTTTTTTGAGTGGCGATGCTCTCTCGAATTTTTGTGAGTAGCTCTCTCATTTCTCTTTCGATCTTTTCAAAACCCGCTTCTGTTTTTCCATCAAAACTTTCCATGCATATAGTATATCAGTTCGAGCCTCTCGACAGGGTATCTAGAAAACCCTTATTTGATAGGCTTTAAAATTGGGGCGACTACTGGGAATCGAACCCAGATTACCAGTGCCACAAACTGGAGTAATAGCCGTTATACGATAGCCGCCATGTTTTTTGGTAAAGGAGGGAGGCGTGGCGGAGCCGCGTCTCCCTTACCAAGTGCTGTTTACTTAACAGTATGCACTGTTATACCTATTTTTTGAGAAAAAGTCGAGGGTAAAGCTTGTTGTCAAAAAGAGGTGATGTTAGAATTGAAAGTGATTATGGACCAAGAAGCTTTACTGGTCACACTATTTTTTGTTTTTGCTTTAGGAGCAGGAGTCGGTTTTTATGTAGCGCGTTTTCTTTTTTAACTATTAGTTCAATTAAATTTCTAACAATTATTATTTTATTTAATCATGCAATCAATAATTATCATAAAAAAAGTTATTTTCACATTATTTTTTCTTATTTTATCTCTACCATCCCTACTGTTAGCTCAAGAAGTGCATCAAGAATTTCAAGAGACAATTAAAGCTGAAGTTATTGAGGTTACTAATCAATACGAACGAGACATTATGGGTACTGGTGCTTCAACTACGGTTCAAGAGTTAAAAATAAAACTAAAAGACGGAGAGAGGACTGGAGAAATGGTGGATCTGGAAAATGATTTAATGGTTTTGTCGGTTGGTGACGATATTTTTGTTAATCGTTTGGTTGCTGTAGATGGAATTGAATATTTTACCTTTAAGGATGTAGAGAGGAGGGGTCCGATGTTGGCAATTGTTATACTATTTTTTGCTTTAATAATTTGGTTATCTGGTCGGCAAGGTTTAAGAGCTATTACCAGTCTAGCTATTAGTATCTTGGCTATTATTTTCCTTTTAGTACCAGCTTTACTTAAAGGGTATTCGCCAGCTTTGGCTAGTTTAGCTATATCTGGTCTGATTTTAAGTGTTACCTTGTTCTTTACACATGGTTTTAAACCAAGAGTGTTTATAACTTTCTTGGGCACTTTCTCTGCGGTCTTTGTTACTTGTGCAATTGCTTGGATTTGGGTCAAGTGGATGAAGTTAACTGGTTTTGGTGATGATGCTTCGGTTTATTTAAATTTCGCGACTGGTGGTACTTTGGATTTATCAGGTCTACTGCTCGGTAGTATTATTATCGGTCTTTTAGGCCTTTTGGATGATGTTTCTATTACACAAGCTTCGGTAGTACAAGAATTAAAGAGTGCCAACGCTGTTTTTGGATTCAAAGAACTTTATAATAGAGCTATTAAGGTCGGCCGGGATCATGTTGGTTCTTTGGTAAATACTCTGGCTTTGGCTTATGTTGGGGCGGCATTACCGATGATATTACTCTTTGCTTATGGTGCGTCACCGATATTTTTGGTTATTAATCAGGAGGTTGTGGCAGCTGAAGTACTAAGAATTGTGGTGGGAAGTATCGGTCTTATTTTAGCGGTACCACTTACTACTGCTATGGCAGCTTGGTATTTTAAGGACAAAATAGTAAAAGAAGATGGGGTACATATATGTTCGCATCCGGTTGATGAAGAGGCTAAACATTAGTTAAAAAAGGTGTTATAAATAGCTTATTTATAAAGATAAGTTAAGTATATTATGAAAAATTTTGTCAATGAATTCAAAGCCTTTGCTATGAAGGGTAACGTGATGGATTTGGCGGTAGCGGTAGTTATTGGAGCCGCTTTCGGTAAGATAGTGTCTTCTTTGGTAGAGAATATTGTGACTCCATTGATCGGTGTGTTGCTTGGTGGGGTTGATTTTACCGGCTTTACTTTTATTTTAGGTGATGCTGAAATCAAGTATGGAGTCTTTTTGCAGAGTGTTTTTGATTTTATTGTAATTGCTTTTGCTATCTTTATAGCTATCAAAGCTCTAAGTAAACTTAAGAAAAAAGAAGAAGCAAAGGAAGAAAAACCAAAAGAACCAACTGAAGAAGTCGTATTATTGCGTGAAATTCGAGATAATTTAAAAAATCGTAACTAATTTAAATAAAGGTAAGAAAAATACCCCGCCGGCTTTGCCGGCGGGGTATTTTATTATCAGAAAACATATTTTAAATCTAAGACACTAGGCAAAATTAAAAATAATTATCATAAATTAATACAAGTTTAAGGTTATCCACATTATTATAAACAATAATCATAAAAAAATTAAAAATAACCTTATTTTTGGAAAAGGTTTAAAAATGATGTTAATAACAAAATGTTATCATTTAGTCACGCACGTGTTTCTCCACCGTGTGTTTTGACATCAAAAGTGCATTAACACATGGAAACAACAGTCTTTTAACCTCACTACCGCCAAAGAAAGTATCAATGAGTGTTTTTTGTAGCAACGTGTTGATGATGGGAATAATTAAAAATATTTATTAAGTTTTGTTAGAAATTAGTTTGGTATGGAGATTAAGCAAATTCGAAAAAGAGACGGTTCAGTTCAGTCTTTTAATATTGCAAAAATTGAGAATGCTATTTTAAAAGCCTTGGAAGGAAGTGGTGAAGGTAAGGCTGAGGACGCTAAAAAAGTAGCTGATTTAGCTCACCAAAAAACGGTAGCAATGTGTGTGCAAGCAGCTACAGCTTCAGCTGATGATCCTAAGTCTAAGAAATGTATAGATGGTTATCCGGCAGTGGAGGAAATTCAAGACTTAGTAGAACAGTCTTTAATGGAGTTAGATTATTTTGAGACAGCCAAAGCCTATATCATTTATCGTAATGCTCGTAAAAAGTTACGAGAAAGAGATATTTTTCATAAAAGAATCAACCTAAAACCATATGAATACCCTGAATTATACGAATATGTAAATTCAATCAGGCATTCATATTGGATTCATACCGAGTTCAATTACACCAGTGATATCAATGATTTCCATGTAAATGTAAATGAGTCAGAGAGAAATGCTATTAAAAACGCTATGTTAGCTATTGCTCAGATAGAAGTGGCAGTAAAGACATTTTGGGGTGATATCTACAAAAAAATGCCTAAGCCGGAAATTAGCGCAGTTGGCGTGACTTTTGCTGAAAGTGAAGCGAGACATATGGACGCTTATTCACACCTTTTAGAGATACTCGGTCTTAATTCAGAATTTGAAAAGATTACTGATGTGCCGGTTATTAAAAAACGAATTAATTATTTGGAAAAGACTATCACTTTGTCTAAAACGGATGAGAATCGTCAGTATATGCACTCGGTCCTGTTGTTCTCTTTGTTTATTGAGCACGTCTCTTTATTTTCACAGTTTTTAATAATAATGTCTTTTAATAAGCATAAAAACTTACTAAAAGGGATTAGTAACGCTGTAGAAGCTACTTCTAAAGAAGAAAATATTCATGGTATGTTTGGGATTGATGTTATTAATATCATTAAACAAGAACATCCGGAGTGGTTTGATGAAGATTGTAAGGAAATGATCATAAATGCTTGTTATGAAGCGTATGAAGCGGAAAGTGAGATTATTGACTGGATTTATGAAGCAGGTGAGCTAGATTTTATGCCGTCTACTAATGTAAAAGAATTTGTAAAGAATCGTCTGAATAATTCTTTGGCATCTATCGGGCTACCTCGCATTTTTGAAGTGAGCGAAGCTTTGCTTGAAGAAACTGATTGGTTTGATAATGAGGTGATTGCTACCAAACACGTAGACTTTTTCCATAAACGCTCAATCAATTATAATAAGCGTAGTGCTAGTGTAACTAGTGATGATTTATTCTGATTTAACATCTAATTTATTTTTATGGATTCATGGTACTGGTTGAATGAAAATAGTCGAGGTTTTCTTGCTCGGGGTTATCTGGCAGAAGGACAAACGGCTGAAGATAGAATTGAAGTTATCGCTAAAGCGGCGGAGAAATTTCTAAACCGTAAAGGGTTTGCTGATAAGTTCGTTGATTATATGTCTAAAGGCTGGATTTCCTTAGCTTCTCCAGTTTGGTCAAATTTTGGTATTGATAAAGGATTGCCGATTAGTTGTTTTGGTTCTTATGTTTCTGACAATATGGGAGGCATTCTATACACTAATGCTGAGGTAGGAATGCAAAGTAAATTTGGTGGTGGTTGCTCGGGCTATTTTGGTGATTTAAGAGAACGAGGATCTCGTATATCCGGAGATAATGGAAGTTCCTCTGGAGCGGTACATTTTATGCAATTGTTTGAGACTTTGGTCGATGTGGTTAGTCAAGGATCAGTACGTCGAGGGCATTTCTCACCCTACTTACCAATTGAACATCCTGATATTTTGGAATTTCTTGATATCGGAACTGAAGGCAATCCAATTCAAAAACTAACCCACGGTGTAACAGTAACTGATGAATGGTTGGAAGAGATGATTGCTGGTGATGAAGAAAAAAGAGCAATTTGGGCAAGGGTAATTCAGCGTCGTGGTGAAATGGGATATCCATATATAATGTTTCAAGATACTGCCAATAAAAACACTGTTGATGTCTATAAAGATAAAAAATTGAAGATTTATGCTAGCAACATGTGTAGTGAGATTATGTTGCCATCTCATGATGATTGGTCGTTTGTATGTTGTTTGTCTTCTATTAATCTAAGACATTATGATGACTGGAAAGATACCGACTTAGTTGAGACTATGATTGCTTTTTTGGATGCAGTGATGGAAGATTTTATCAAGAAACTAGAAGTAATGCGTGATAGTGAAGATAAAGAGAAGCGGCTAGCTTTTACTTTCATGGAACGAGCCTATAATTTTGCTAAAGCTAATCGAGCACTTGGTCTCGGTACGCTTGGTTGGCATTCACTTCTCCAAGCCAAAAAACTCTCTTTTGAGAGTAAAGAGGCACAAGAGATAAATGTGGAGGTTTTTAAGCTTATTAACGAACAAGCGAAAAAAGCCACAAAAGAATTAGCTAAAGAGCTTGGAGAGCCGGAAATATTGACTGGTTATGGAAGAAGAAATACCACGCTATTAGCAATTGCACCTAATACTTCATCAGCTTTTATTTTAGGACAAGTTTCACAGGGGATTGAACCAATTTGGTCTAACTGTTACGTAAAAGATGTGGCTAAAATGAAGGTGACAATTAAAAATCCTAACCTTAAAAAGCTACTTGAAGAAAAAGGTAAAGATAATAAAGAAATCTGGGATAGTATTCGTGATCATGATGGTTCAGTTCAACACTTGGATTTCTTATCAATAGAGGAGCGAGAAATTTATCGAACTTTTGCTGAAATTGATCAATCAATAGTAATAAAACAAGCAGCTGATCGACAAAAGTATCTTGATCAGGGCCAATCTTTAAATGTGATGGTGGCACCGGATACACCGGTAAAAGATATCAATAAACTTTATATTGAAGCTTGGAAGCAGGGAATTAAGTCTCTTTACTACCAGCACAGTATGAACGCAGCGCAACAGATGGTGAGAAAGAAACTGACTGAGAAGAAAATTAGTAATCAATAATGAAAGTGGCGACCGTTGGTCGCCACTTTCATTATTGATTTGACTTTAGCAAAGCACAAATTTATAGTAAGGGCTGTTTTTTGTACAAAGAAGTAAGGAGAAAAAAGTTGAAAGAAGAAATAGATGAAACTGATAGTTCTAAAGGCGATTCTACTAAAAAAATAAGATATGAGACCGTAGGTAGACCAATTACTGTTGATTCTCATATTGATTCTCAAGTAAACCCTGAAGACAAAATAGGTTTTAAATACCAAAAAATTAGACCTAGTGTCTATGGTGAAGATAAATAGGAGGGAGTGATAATGAGCTTACTATTCCCATTAGCTCTTTTAGAGAAATACAAAAGAAGATTTTTTGGCTTTCCTCTAAAGGTAATGCTGTTAAAAGAAAGAGTTAAAGAAAGACATGTTAAAAAAAGTCTTCAAATAAGGAAAAGAAGAGTCTGATTTTATTTTTTTATCCATACAAAAGTCGGTGTAACAACCGGCTTTTATTTTTTTTGATACTGTTGAAAGCTAACTATTTTAAGTTACTCGACGGTGTATTATGTATACGTAAGAAAAGCCTGATGGCAGGGACTACGTTTCGCGACAACGCAGTCCCCGCCATCAGGCTTTTGTGTTTGGTGGCTTATCTCAAAAAAATGGTATGATTTATATCGTACATATGCCACAGCTGT
Organism: Minisyncoccota bacterium; assembly: GCA_041389025.1. Taxonomy (GTDB): domain Bacteria; phylum Patescibacteriota; class Minisyncoccia; order Phycocordibacterales; family UBA918; genus OLB19. The sequence goes on along the minus strand of JAWKSP010000001.1, from coordinate 136,286 downwards.
TAATTATTACAATTATTTTTATTTTAATATCTGTAACCAGTTTTTGGTACACCAGTTCAGCTAATATTTGTCCGGCTCCAATTAAATACAGTGTTGGTAGTGTAGATGACCGGTTTGAAATTGAAGAGGATGAAATCAAAGTTATCCTTGAGAGAGTTGAAGCTTTATGGGAAAAGACGGCTGGCAGGGACTTATTTATCTATGATCCTGCTTCTAAGTTTACGGTAAATTTTATTTATGATGAAAGACAGCAGTTGGTTCGAACTGAAGAAGAGTGGAGAATTAGTTTAGACGAGGAAGAGAAATACGGTAAAGAATTACTGGAAGAAGTAAATCAAATGAACGAAGAGTATAAAAAGGTTGAAAGTGAATACAAAAAACAACGCGGGACTTATGAGAACAGATTGGCTACCTATAACAAAAAAGTTGAAGACTACAACAGTCAGGGTGGAGCGCCTGAAAACAAGTATAAAGAGTTACAAAAAGAACAAGAGTATTTATCTGAAATAATGTCAGATTTAATAATAGCGGAAAATAACTTAAATAGTTTAGTTAATGATATAAACAAGAAAGGAGAGGAGGTAAACTTGGTGATAGAAAAGTATAATCAAAATGTTAAAGAATACAATGAAATATTTGGTAATCGAGAAGTATTTACCCAAGGAGATTTTAAGCGAGAAAGGATAAACATCTATAAATTCAGTAATGAAACAGAGCTATCAAGAGTGTTGGCGCATGAGTTTGGTCATTCACTCGGAATAGAACATGTTGAAGGTAACGAATCTATCATGTACTATTTAATGGATGAAGAATCCGGTTCTTTAGTTTTATCAGAACCAGACAAGGTCGCTTTGGTGGAAGTCTGTGGTGATGGGACAGGATTTTCTCATAAAGTTAAGTACTTAATAAATTCAGTATTTTAAATTTATCAATAATTTAGCAATTTTATTTAATTTTTTATGGAACCATCTTTTTTTAGTTCAAAGACAAATCGTACTTTAGGGTCATTGGTGTTGATTGCACTTTTAGTATCTCTAATTGCGTATGCTGGCTATACATTAAAGCAGGCAAAATATATGTACAGTGGACCAACTACTATCACTGTATTGGGAACGGGAGAAGTAAAAGCCACCCCAGATATTGGCCAGTTTAATTTTTCAGTTATGGCTGAAGGCGAGGATGCTGGTAGCGCGCAACAAGCTTCAGACTCTAAAATAAAAACTATTTTTGATTATCTAAAAAATAACGGAGTTGAAGAAAAAGATATAAAAACTAGTTTTTATAATCTTAATCCAAAATACCGTTATGAAAACCAGCTTTGTGTTGAAGGACAGTATTGTTCACCGAATCGTGTTCAGGACGGTTTTGAGGTCAATCAAATGGTAACAGTAAAGGTGCGAGATTTGGATAAGGCGGGTATGTTATTGGCTGGAGTGGGAGATTTTGGTGCAACCAATATCAGTGGTTTGCAATTCACCATCGATGACACTGATATTTTAAAGGAGCAAGCTAGGGCTATAGCGATTGCTGATGCCAAAGCCAAAGCCAAGACGTTAGCCTCAGAGCTTGGAGTGCGTGTGGTAAAAATGGTTGGTTACTATGAAAATGAAAATGGTCCAATGCCATATTATGGTTATGGTGGTGATATGGCAGAAGAAGCTATGGTGAAAAACGCCAGTCTTGATTCAGTATCAGTGGCCGCTGGAGAAAATACTGTGACTAGTAATGTTAATATTACTTATCAGGTGCGATAGGTTGGGTGATAAAAGCTTAAAAAAGAAAAACAGAGTGGTTAAAGACCACTCTGTTTTTCTTTTAAGCTTAGGACTTAATTTGTTTGTATTCATATATAAACATTTGGCTAGAGTTTAAGGTTGTTTTGCAAGATTTTTGACAATATTTAAAACAGGAGTATAATGTGTTCAATTCGCACAGAGGCGTTTTTATTTTGTAAGATTATTTATATGAGCAACTTTAGTAACTATTTACGCGATACTGCCGCTGAAATGAAACAGGTTAGCTGGCCGTCCCAAAAGCAAGCTTTTTTCTATACAGTTTTAGTGATTGTTATATCTTTAGTAGTGTCACTATTTTTGGGTGCTTTTGATTACATTTTCAATCTAGGCATTCAGTTTATTACTGGTCGAGTTTAATTTTATATTTTCTATGGCAAAACAAAAAGGTACCGGAGAAAGACAGTGGTATGCGATTCATACTTACTCTGGTTATGAAAATGCAGTAACTCGTAATCTTAAGCAACGCATCGACTCACTTGGAATGAACGATAAGATTTTCAATGTAATCGTACCGACTGAAAAGAAAATTAGGGTCAAGGGGGGTAAGCGAGTAATCGAAGAAGAAAGAGTATATCCAGGATATGTCTTGGTAGAGATGATTGTAGATGACGAGTCTTGGTATGTAGTTAGGAATACTCCTCGAGTGACTGGTTTTGTAGGAAGTGGGACTCAGCCAGTACCTCTTACTAAAGAAGAATACGATGCCTTGGTAAAACAAATGTCGACTGACACTATCAAGCATAAAGTCGATTTAGCGACTGGTGATATTGTAAATATCGTTGACGGACCGTTTAAGGACTTGGAAGGACGAATTGGTGAGGTAGATGAGAAGAGCGGAAAAGTGAAGGTCTTGGTTTCAATGTTTGGACGTGAGACTCCGGTGGAACTAGATTTCTTGCAGGTTAAGAAAGTGTAATGAGCAAATAACTATTAAAATATAGTGAGTGTCTACAAAATAACAACAATAATATTATTACTAATCTTATTTCCGACAATAATATATTTGGCGTATTTATCTAGTGATTCTGTTTCTAATTTTGAAACTGAGGAGTTGAAAATCTATGATTTGTCTTCCTTGGAAAAAAAACCGGCTAATTTCCCACCAATAACTAATATGGAAGCAATATACACGGCTTTTTCATTGGATGAAGTTAAAACTAAAATGGTTGAAGAAAATAAGGTTTTTAATAGATGGGCTGAAGCTGTCGATACAGAGATTTATTGGACGGTAACTGCTAAGAAGCTGGTTTTACCTGAAACAAATGATAACAGCTGGCATATTGTGTTTAAGGCGAATGTCCTACCAAGCTACATGTGCGACGTAACTTTTTCTAATAGTGGTATACTTGAAAATGATACAGAAATTGTCTGTGGCTATGACAATATAAAATAATCTCTTGTTGGAGAAATGCACTTTAGCTAGTTTTTATTTTCTTGCAAAAAGTGTATTTTTCTTGTACGATACGCGGGCTTCTAATGAGAAGTCTGGTTATGGAACGGACTGCTCAAAATAACAATAAAATCTTAATTTTAATAAAACATGGCAAAAAAATTAGTAAAAAAGATTAAAGTACAGGCTGTGGGTGGTAAGGCTACTCCAGCTCCACCACTAGGTCCGGTACTTGGACAGGCTGGTATCAATATTGGTGAATTTGTAAACCAATTTAACGAACAAACTCGTGAGAAAATGGGTGAGATAGTACCGGTAGAAATATCTGTATATGATGACCGAAGTTTTACTTTTATCACTAAAGTATCACCGATGTCACGTCTTATTTTGAAAAAACTTGGTAAACCAAAAGGTTCTGGTAAAAATAAGGTTTCAAGAGCTGGTACTCTGACTAAAGTTCAGGTAAAAGAGATCGCGGAAGAAAAAATGCCTGACCTAAACGCTGCTTCAATTGAAGCTGCTATGAAGACGGTAGAGGGAACTGCTCGTTCAATGGGGGTTAATGTTGAAGGGTAATAGATTCTTTAAAATAGCAACACAAAAGGTCGGCGCTACGCGCCGGCCTTTGGTGTGTTGCACTTGAAAAATTCTATTTATGTGTTAAATTTTTGTTGTATAAAAATACAAGGAGAGAAGCGTGAAGAATACAAAAAATATTGCTGTGTACTTACGTATTGCAGTGAGTTTTGAAAAAATTTCGCAAAAATATATTGAAGTTCTTGATGATTATATTTATAGTGAAACTGTACTTGTTTGTTTACCTTGGCCTGTAGAGATGATTCCATCGATTGGTCGTGTGGTAATTTGTACTAGTTTGAATCCTTCTTTTGAAAAATTAAAGGTAATTAATTATGAGTATTTTTTATATCAAGAAAAGATATATCTTTTTGTATACATGGAGCAAGATAAGGAGCGAGAATTTGTCCATGAAAATGATTTTTATGATTTTACAGATGATATTTTATTACAATTTGCAGAGTTAGGTTTTTGTATTGAACCTGATGGAAAAACAATAAAAGAGATTTTGGTTGAAAATAATCTAATTTAAGTTTAGAATTAACTTACTTTCTTTCAAAATCTACCCACTGATATTTCAACCCTTCGTATTCTTGCGAAGGGTGTTTTTTTGTTTCGACAAAATCCTGGGTAAAGTCGGGGAAGAAAGTGTCGCCTTCTGGTTCATCATCAAAAAAAGTTAGATGTAGGCGGTCTACATATGGTAGAGCTTGTCGGTAAATTTCCGCACCACCACCGATATGAATTTCGGTAGGGTTTTCTTTTTCAGCCACCGCAAAAGCTTCTTCGAGCGAGGTTGTGGTTATGATACCTTCGTGGTGATAATTAGGATTTCTGGTAATAACTATGTTGGTGCGGCCAGGTAAGGGTTTACCCAGTATTTCTATAATTGACTCAAAGGTTTTTCTTCCCATGATTACTGGATGTCCTAGAGTTAGAGATTTAAAACGTTTTAAATCTTCTGGTGCATGCCAGAGTAGTTTATTTTCTTTACCAATCACGTGTTTTCCTTGACTCATGGCCGCTACTATCACTACTGGTACTTTAGGTTTTTCCATAATATTCTGATTATGGCATAGATTTTTATTACTGTCGCATTTTCTCCTCGGCTTGGTCTGTTATAATTCATCTACTATGGCACACTTTGAAATAGAAATTAAGAGTTTACTTGGAGAAAAAGCTAAGGCGGATGAATTAGTAGAAAAAATGCGGTCTCTGGATCCAAACTTCAAGAAAACTGCTCATAATAGCCAACTCAACCACTATTTTACCGGTGGTGATTTACACAAACTTTACGAAAAAGTCGAGCATTTATTTGTTGGCGAACAGCATGATAAGTTTAAAAAGATTGCCGATAAGGGATCTGACTTTTCTGTACGTAGCCGACAAAAGAACGACGAGGTTTTATTGGTAGTAAAGGCTTCTATTGATGGGGGTACCAGTAGTAATACTGTCTCGAGAATGGAGTTTGAAGAACCGGTGGCTGTTACTTTAGACGAGCTTGATCAGCTGGTACTAGAGGCTGGCTTTGCATACGAAGCTAAGTGGTCGCGTGATCGTAATGAATACGAGTACAAAGATGTGTCGGTATGTATTGATTGTAACGCTGGCTATGGTTATTTGGCGGAATTTGAGACAGTGACCGAAGATGAAGATAGTCTCGATAAAGTTAAGGGTAATCTGGAAGCTATAATGGTTGAGCTTGGAGTAGAGGAATTATCACAAGACCGTCTAGCTCGCATGTTTGCTTTTTATAATAAAAACTGGCCTGATTATTATGGTACTGATAAGACTTTTACTGTCGAGTAATTTATTTTTTTATGTTTCTTTCGGATGTAGATATTATTAAAGGAATAAAATCTGGTAGTTTGACTATAGAGCCGTTTAACGAAGAACAACTTCAGCTAGCTAGTTACGATGTAACTTTAGGTAATGAATTTGAGGTGGTGGACAGACACTTAGTACAAGCGTCTGATCCGGCTAGAAAAATCTATCCTTCTACCCGAAAATTTAGTATTGATGATGATAATGAATTCGTACTTCATCCGGGGGAGAATGTGCTGGGAAAGCAGCGAGAGTTTATTGGAGTCGATAACGAGCACCTAATTCTACTTTCTGGCAAGAGTAGCTTGGCGAGGATAGGGCTCGTGGTACACAATACCGCCATGCTCTTTAATCCGGGGCATAAGTTTTATCCGACTTTTGAGTTGGTGAATGCTAGTAATATCCCGATTATTCTTCGTCCGGGGATGCATATTGCTCAGCTTTTATTTGCCAAGCTTTCTTCGTCAACTAGCAAGTCTTACGAGGAGGTCGGGCGCTATGATAGTGAAAATTCTAACCACTTTGCGGAGCCGAAGAAATAATTATAAAAATAATAACTTTTAAAATCATGTCAAAAAAACACCCAGAGTATCAATATTTAGATTTAATGCAGGATATTTTAGACAATGGAGCTGATAAGGAGTTATTTTTTAATGATGTTGTTTTAGAGCAGTATAAAAAAAATGGAGAGAAACCACCTTTTATACGTTCGGTATTTGGTCGGCAGATTAGATTTAATTTAGAAGATGGATTTCCGTTGCTAACTACTAAAAAAACTTTTTGGCGAGGGATTACCACTGAACTTTTATGGTTTTTGTCTGGTAGCTCTAATTTAAAACCATTGATTGATGCTAATAATCATATTTGGGATGAATGGGCTTGGAAGATGTATCACATGTGGGCGCTTGAAAATGCTCCTGCTGAAGATATGGAGCAAGATGAATTTATTGCCAAGATTGCTTCTTTACCAGAGAGTGATCCGTTTGTACAAAAATGGGGAGATTTAATCACTATCTACGGTCGAATGTGGCGGAGGTGGCCAGCCAAAGATGGTCGAGAAATTGATCAGTTGGCTTGGGTAATTGAAGGTTTAAAGAAAAAACCAGATCGTAAATCTTATGTAGTTAGTGCTTGGAATCCGGATTTTATCTATGATATGGCTTCTGAAGGGCAGCAGTCACAGGTTCCACCTTTTTGTCACACTATGTATCAGTTTCAAGTAGCTAACGGCAAGTTAAACTTAGGCTTATATCAACGTTCAGGAGATTTATTTTTAGGGGTACCTTTCAATATCGCTAGCTACGCTTTGCTTCTTAAGATGGTGGCTCAGGTAGTAGATTTGCCAGCTGGAGAATTTGTACATACTTTTGGAGATGTGCATATTTACTCAAATCATTTTGATCAAGTAAAAGAACAGCTGACTCGTGAACCACTACCTTTTCCTAATCTAAAGCTGAAGCCTGATATTAAAGATATTGATAGCTTTACTTTGGATGATATTATTCTGGAAAATTATCAATCTCACGCATCTTTACGAGCTCCAATCGCCAATATCGGTGGCTTTGAGAAAAAGTAGATTATTTTTGTTGTGTTATAATCCTTATCAATAACCTTAAACTACTATGATTTAAATTTACTCGTTCGAAACTCAGTTAAGATAAGAATTTATCACTTTTAAGCTATTTATTATGAACGAATATAAATTTATTAAAGATCAAGATTCAGAAATCTACAACGCTTTGGTAGGGGAAGAAGAAAGAGAATTAAAAGGAGTGGAGTTGATACCGAGTGAAAACTACGTGTCCAGAGCCGTCTTGGAAGCAAATGGTTCTGTTTTTACAAATAAATATTCTGAAGGTTATCCAGGAAGACGTTATTATGGGGGACAAGAGTTTACCGACGTAGTAGAAACAGTTGCAATCGAAAGAGCTAAAAAATTATTTAACGCCAAATTTGCTAATGTACAGCCTCTAGGTGGTGCTAATGCTAATGTTGCAATGTACTTTGCTTTAATGGAACCAGGTGATACTGTTTTGGGTATGGATTTGGGTCATGGTGGGCACTTAACTCATGGACATCCAACTACCGCCATCAATAAAGTTTTCAATTTTGTTCGCTACAAAATGAAAAACGTCGACACTGGTGAGATTGATTATGATGAGTTAAGAGCAGTGGCTCTTAAAGAGAAACCAAAAATTATTTTGGCTGGATTTTCCGCTTATAGTCGTGAACTTGATTATGTTAAATTTGTCGAAATTGCCAAAGAAGTAGGAGCGTACACTGTGGCTGATATGGCACATATTGCTGGGTTGATAGCTGGTGGGGTAGCTAAAAACCCTTTTGATGCAGGATTTGATGTGATCACCACCACTACACATAAGACTCTTCGCGGACCACGTGGTGGAATGATTTTAGTTCGAGAAGATGAGGAAATTGCTAAGAAAATCAATCGGTCAGTTTTTCCAGGGATGCAAGGTGGACCACATATGCATATCGTGGCCGCAAAAGCAGTAGCTTTTGGTGAAGCTTTAACTCCAGCTTTTCAGGATTACACCAAACAGATTCTCAAAAACGCCAAAGCCATGGAGCTAGTCTTTAAGACGGCTGGTATTAGGCTCTTGGGGGGTGGTACAGACAATCACTTGCTTCTCGCCGACGTATACAGCTCACTTGGTATCACCGGACAAGAAGCTGAGACTGCTTTAGATGAAGTTGGCATTACTCTAAACAAAAACATGATTGCTGATGAAAAACGTACAGCTCTTGATCCATCTGGTATCCGTTTTGGTACACCAGCCATGACTACCAGACTAATGAAAGAAAAGGAAGCTACTAGATTAGCTGAAATAATGATAGAAGTACTACATGCTAAAGATGATAAGGCCAAGAAAACTGAATTAAGAAAAGAAGTAGAGGAAATGTGTAAAGCTTTTCCGGTGCCGGAGAAGTTCGTGTAGTATTGCTTTCTTTGTATAAATTTGATACTTTACCGGTTAGACATGACCTTAGGACCGTTATGTCTTGTGGTACCCCTATGCGCGTTGCTACCCGCGCATAGGGTTTTCTCTTTAGTATTGTGGTATTATAAAAAAAGACGAAAGTGTGGTGGTGTTATTTAAACACTGGAGTCTATTTAGAACTACCTCTCTGGAAATAATAATATTAATTTTTAATTATATGGCATCCGAAAGTAATTTATTCGGATGCTCTTTTTGTTATCGTCAGTTAGTTTTTGATTTTATGGGATATTAAACATACAATGGCAAATATGGGGGATGGAGAAGATATAATTATTCAGGAAACTAAAATTACTGTTTTAAAACGGCTGGTTAAAAGTCACTGGCTGACGGTAGCTTTTTTACTCGGATTTATAACCGACTACCTGCTTTTAAATCGGGTTGACGACACACTGGACAATATTATTTTGTTGCTTTATGTACTTTTGGCCACTGTTTCTTTAATATTTTTTTATGTTGGTGTGACGGAAAAAATGGGTGAACGAATTTCTAGAAAATTACGTCACTATATGCCAATGTTGATGCAATACTCCTTTGGTGGTCTTTTGTCTGGTATGTTGATTTTTTATGGTCGAAGTGGTGATCTTTTTTCCAGTGCTCCATTCTTTATTTTAATTATCGGAGTGATTGTTATTAATGAGATATTAAAAAAACAATCAGAACGACTGGTCTATAACCTAGCGGTATATTTTGTTGGGATTTTTTCTTATTGTGTTTTGGTAACACCTGTATTTTTTGGAAAGATGAGCGACTGGGTTTTTGTCGGTAGTGGTTTGATTGCACTTTTGATTATATATCTGATAGTTCAAGTGTTAAGGAAAATCATTCCGGAATTTTTACGACTCCAAACCAGAGTAATAATTTTTGTCATTGGTAGTCTTTATGGATTGATGAATTTACTTTATTTTGCGAATCTAATTCCACCGATACCATTGTCTTTAACTGAACTGGAAATCTATCAAGAAGTTGAAAAAACGTCAGCCGGTAATTATAGAATTATTAAAGAAGAAAATGTTTGGTATGAATATTTACCTTTAGTACCAAATTACTTTCATCCGATAACCGGTAAAGGAGTGACTTGCTTCGCTCGAGTATATGCTCCCACCAAACTTGCCACCAACATTGTACATCGTTGGGAATATTTAGATACAAATGGAAAATGGCAAGAGCAATTCAAGACGGCCTATAAAATAACCGGTGAAAACAAGCTTGGTTATCGAGGATACACTACTATTACCAATATAAGGGACGGTAAATGGCGATGTATAGTGGAAAATCAGCGTGGACAAGTGCTAGGTAAAAAGACGTTTGTGATTGATACAGCTAAACCACCGACCGACCTAGTGACAGTTGTGGAATAATTGGGTATTGTGTCACGTATGAAAGAAGTTATTGAAGTGGCAATTAGTGAGGTTGTACAAGAGCTTGGTTTGGATCAGGTTGATTTTGTGGTGGAGCATCCGGTGGACTTAGCGCATGGTGATTATGCTTGTAATGTGGCGATGGTGGTGGCAAAACGGGTAGGGAAAGCACCGCGCGAAATTGCGGAGCAATTTCGCGTGGCTCTCGAAGGTCAAATCGAATACGTCGACAAAATTGAAATCGCCGGCCCTGGCTTTTTAAATTTTTATCTCGGTCGTGACTTTTTCACAATGGAAATTGTTCGAGCTAACTCTTCAGCGAAAGAGTGGGGGAGAAATGATAACGAAAAATCTGAATTGGTCATGCTCGAATACACTAGTCCAAATTTATTTAAACCGCTTCATATTGGTAACCTGGTTGGCAACATTATCGGTGAATCTTTGTCGCGGTTATTTGAGTTTTCCGGAGCAACGGTAAAACGGGTGAACTATCCTTCTGACATTGGCCTGACTGTTGCTAAGGGAGTATGGGGTATTAAAAAAAGTAAAGGCGATCCTGATCAAATAGAAGATTTGGGTAAAGCCTACATGCTTGGAAATGAAGCTTACGAAGCAGACGGTGAAGAGAAGGAGGAAATAGAGAATATCAATAAAGTGCTGTACGAAGGTGGTGACGAGGAATTAAATCGAATAAGAAAAATAGGTATTGCTACTTCTCTGAAACGATTAGGTGAACTCTGTGATATCTTAGGAACAAAGTTTGATTTGGAATTTTTTGAAAGTGATGTAAGTTCGCTTGGTGCTGAATTAGTTAAAAAAAATACCGGTAAGGTTTTCAAAGAAAGTGATGGGGCGGTAGTGTATGAGGGAGAAAGAGTTGGATTGCATACCAGAGTATTTTTAAACTCAAAAGGTTTACCAACTTATGAAGCTAAAGATTTGGGAAATTTTGTAACCAAACAGAAAGCTTATCCTGATTGGACTAAGTCAATTATAGTGACCGGTAACGAACAGCGAGAATATTTTAAAGTGTTGTTTTCGGCCATTAGGGAAATCTTTACTGATAGTCAAGAGAAGGATTTGGAACATATTCCAACCGGTTTTCTTACCCTTACCACCGGCAAAATGTCGTCACGAAAAGGAAACGTCTTAACCGGAGAATCATTGCTTACAGAAATTCAAGAAGAAGCAAGGACTAAAGCTGAAAATGCTAGGACAGATAATGTACAAGAGTTAACTAAAGAAGTAGCAGTAGCAGCTCTAAAATACCAAATACTTCGCCAAGGTCCTGGATCAAATATTGTTTTCGACAAAGAAAAGGCTCTGTCTTTTGAAGGTGATTCCGGCCCATACCTACAATACACTCACGCGCGTATTTGTAGTGTGTTGGAAAAGGCTAAAGATATGGAGGTAGAAGAAAATATAGAAAAAACACCTGAAACACCGTATCAGATAGAACGAATGTTGTACCAATTTCCAGAAGTTATTGAAGAGGCGCTCGCTTCGCGAGCGCCTCACAAAGTCGTCGGCTATCTTACCGAGTTGGCTGGAGAATTTAACTCTTTCTACGCCAAAGAAAAAATCGCCGATACAACTGACGAATATGCTCCATATAAAATCGCTTTAGCTAAAGCGGTGAAGACTACACTTAAAAACGGCCTTTGGGTTTTGGGTATCAAAGCTCCGGAGCGGATGTGAAGCAAATTAATGAGCACAAGCGATTATAATTTGCTTCGTTCCCAATTTACACCTTTCCTAGGGGAAATTGCTGGAACAGAAAAACCAACGCTTAGTGTATTTTATGTACTTTAACTATTGCGAATTTTCGCCAGTGATTTTTCATTCCTAGAAAAATCATCGGCGCACTACCACTATGTTTACTTAACCACTTTTATAATTTGCTTCGTTCCCAATTCGCCCCCCCTTCCTAGGGCAACCTAGTTTTTAATGACTGAAAGGAATATAAAAACGGAAATACTCTTGTGGTGGAATTGCTGTAACTGGTTAAGTTCTTATAGAAATTGAATATATCTTAGATGGATAAAATTTCATTGTAGTATGATTGTAATCATGGAAATGCTAATGAATATATTATATTTTGTCATGCCTGCAGTAGGTATTGGTGTAGGATACTTATCTGCAAGATTATTACATACAAAGTACGTCTATAACGGTATATTAAAAAGACGTGTTGTCCCGGTATTTGTTTTTAGTTTTGTATCGACCACTTTAGCTTTTATTAGTGCTTACTTCGGAAGTTTTCTTAGTGATTTGGATGGCTGTGGACAATTATGTGGACTTGCCTTTTCTAGCGTTATTTTTATTACCATTATTGTTTTTCTAGTGACCGTTATTTTTGGATTATTTGCTTTTAAAGGTACTCAGTCAAAATTTGTACCAGTTAAATATTTATTCAAATTACTTGCTTTATATACAGGAGTCCTTATTAGTATTTTATTATATATGCTTCCTGATATAATCGCTAAAAATGAACGGATAGAGAACATGCGTGAAGCTCATATTTCAAGTTTGACTTCAGTAGCTACAGAGAATGAGTATGTATGTGGTGCTCATGAAGGGAAGAAACATCACTCTTTTATATCTATTGAAGATGTGGTGTATTACAAAACTTACTGGGATTATGAGAAGGATGTTACGGGTGCTTCCGAATATGTTTATTCAGAAGAAGGAAAATTAAATTTTAAGTTTTGTAAAATAGATGGCTCTAACTGCTATGTATTTGATGGTCAGCCCGTAAATTTATACAGTAAGTGTTACAACAGTAAGCATGAGATATTTGGAGAGAAATATAAGGTTAAATAATTTTTACAGTTTGCAGAAGGCTTTGGGTGTAAAGAATTATTTGTAAAGGAAAGGTTTTTAAAATAAAAAACAACCCCACCGATGTTTTGGTGGGGTGTGATACATTTTTATAACCTTGATCAAAATATATTGATGTTTTCATGTTGAATTACATCAACCAATCCTATACTTAACGCCTCTGTGGGTGAAATATAGCGATTAAAGGTTTGATCTCCTTTATTCATCAACTTTTCAATTTCAACAACATCAAGCTTCAGGGTTTTTTCGTAATACGAAAGCATGGTTTTGCGTGTAAGAATCAAATCTTCTCGTAATTGACCTAATTCTTCTTCGGTACTGGCGGTAACTCTTGCTACGCTATTGGAATGAAGTAAAAAATCTGAATGAGGTAGACATACTTTGATTTCACAGCTTAGCAAAACCAAAGTAGCTGCAGAATGACAACTGCCAACTACAATACCTTTGACAGGTTTTTTAATAACATATTTAATTACGTCACAAAGTTTTAAAGCTGAAATAATATCGCCACCACCACTGTTTATAAGTAATGCTAATGGTTCTTTTGTAGTTTCTTTTAATTCAGATTTAATTTGAAACTCTAGCATTTTGCTGGCTATGTTGCTAGTTTTTTCTAAGGTTATTGCTCCTGTTAAGGTTAAGATATTTTTTGTATCAAACCAATCATTTACTATGTCCATTTTTTCTCCTTTACATAGATTTAATGTGTTAGAAAGTTTTTGTTTAAGTACACTTCTCCTTTTTTATATAATAGAAATATTTTTATGTCAATATTTTATCTAGCCAAAATTATCACTCATGATAGTATGTAAAAACATGTCTGATGCACACGTTTATGAGTGTTTATAGAATTTTGCATATTGTGTTGCTATCGCGGATTTGACCTAGTCTATAAAGAGTACAGAGACTATATGAACAGAAATACTCTTGTAGTGTTGCCGGTTTTCATCCCTAGAAAAAACATTATTTACCTAAAATAAAAACAAAACCGCTTGGTATGTGAGCGGTTTTTAAATCGATAAAGTTTTAGGTTGTGTAAGATTCACTGGTATTATTTTCAGGTTCTCGTTTATTTCCTCTAGGTTTCTTTTTAACCATTATGGCTTTTTCTATATTTTCTACTTGCGAGGATATGGTATAAAGGCTGACTTGTAAAGGGGTTTTTAAAAACAAAGCCACCCCGCCTGATCATTGGTCAAGCGGGGTATTTTATATTACTTACTTCCAGTCATTCTAGGTGGTACGATTTTTCTTATCCAGTATCTAAAATCTATCACTGGTATTTTCTTTATAAGATGTTTGTCAGGTAAAAAACTAAAAGAACCATCTCTTTTTCTCATAAACTTACCCCCTTAAGTTTTCTATTTATTCCTAATTAACATAACAGAAAATAGTCAAATTTCAAATAAAAACAACCCACCGATGTTTTGGTGGGTGTGGTGTATTTCATCTCTTCTTTCCTCTTTCTGATCTTTGTTTCTTTTCTAAAAAGGGATTCAGGTAACTTTTTCTGACTTCTTCCTTTGTTGCTAGTAAAATATCTAGCGGTTCAATAGGTGATCTGCTTATTACAAACACATTGTCATTAGATGAGTCCCTAAATAATGTATTTGCAATAGCTAAGGAAAGTGTTACTCGTCTATTCATTTTTCCGGTTCCTTTTTTTGAATATGGGACAAATTTCACTATAACAAAATTCTTATAAAAGTTAACCCCAAGCCTTTGGCTTGGGGTCAGCATGTTGTATTGTTACTGTTTTTTATTTCCGCGTATACGCATTAGGATGTCTGTCAGGGTCTTAGCATATAAAGTCTGACAAGTTTCACTTGAAGGACTCATGTTGTTACAAACACTTTCTATCGGAAATTGTGTTTGTAACACAGCTATATCACCGTCAATGTTATTCCTTAATGTAATGAATTTTTCGATTTTACCAGTTTCCAGATCGGTTATTCTTACGGTTGTAAGACTGGTAAAATCTTCGGCAAGGGTAACTTGAATGCTAATTAAAAATAAAAACAAAATAGCAAATATCTTCATCTAGTTTCCTTTTTTAGTTAGAACAAAACGACTCATACTATATCATAATATGTATATAAGTCAATAAATTCTAGTAATATCTAGCCAAAATCACCACTCATGATAGTATGTAAAAGCATGTCTGATACACAAACTAAATTTTCTACGGAAAAAATAAATGATCTAACAGGTTATGAAAACACTCTTCAGTTCTTAGGATATGGTCATCTGCTAAAAGAGGGAATAAAGCTTCTGCATAGAAACAAAGTTAAATTATTTTTTCAAACACTAGTGATCATCGGTGTTGTTTTTTTATCCATTTTGTATATCAATGCCTTTTTTGGAAATTATCCAGAGTCTGCTTTTAGCACTAGTTATACTTTAAAATATTTCTTTCTATTCTTTGCTTTCCTGATCTTGCCGTTATATATTTTCCTAAACAGCCTAGTCTTGATAATTATATATGCTCTGTATGAGAATAATGATATTTCTGTTGATCAAGAAAAATTATTAAAATTGAATAAATATAACTTGGCAACATTAATATTTGTCGCCGCATCGCTAGCTTTTTCTGTCTTAGTCTTATCTTCTATCGTTTCAAATTCATATCTAATTGGTTTTCTGATGGTTGCTTATTCTTATTTGGTACTAAGCTATTTCTTTGCAACTGTACTTATCGTTAAGGGTTTTACTTCAGTCCTGTTGGCGTTTATGGAGAGTGCAAAATTAATAAAACGTAATTTTAAAATTATTTCCGGCTGTACGTTATTTAGCCTCGCTTCGGTCTCACTAATGTTATTGGCTTTGTATGCTTTTGCTGTTTTTATCCCGATGACAAATTTAAATCCTTTTTTGGGTTTATTGTTATTTCTATTAATTTTTTCAACTTTAATATACCTCGTTTCTTTGGTGATCGTTTCAGCTGTTGTTTTATTAAGAATGATACATAAATAAGTTCAATTAACTTTGGCTAGCCAAAATCACTACTCATGTTAGTATGTCAAAGCATGTCTGATACACATGTTTATTAATATGTCTGATATACATAAAAACTAAATTTGAATATGAAAGATAAAAAAGTACATGGTCGTGAGAACGACTCGGTTGAGGTGGTAAAAGAAGTAGAGAAGTCTGAGGTGGCCTTACGGGAAGAGGAAATTCAGACTTTCTGGGAAGAAAACGAAATTTTTAATAAGAGCATCGAAAAGCCGGCAGGAGAAGATCCGAAAGGAGATTATATTTTTTATGATGGACCGCCGTTTGCGACTGGTTTGCCGCACTATGGACATATTTTGGCTGGTACGATCAAAGACGCAATTCCGCGTTTTTGGACGATGAATGGCTACCGCGTAAGGCGGCAGTGGGGTTGGGATTGTCATGGTTTGCCACTCGAAAACCTGATTGAGAAGAAGCTCGGTCTAGCCAACAAAAAAGATATCGAAGATTACGGTATTAAGAATTTTAATGAAGCCGCTCGGGAGGCGGTCTTGGAGTATGCGGATGATTGGCGACAGATCATTCCGCGGCTCGGTCGTTTTGTGGACATGGAAAATGATTACAAGACCATGGACTCAAACTACACCGAGAGCGTGTGGTGGGTGTTTAAGCAACTTCATGAAAAGGGCTTGGTATACGAAGGGTTTAAGAGCATGCATTTGTGTCCGCGATGTGGGACAACTCTGTCTAACTTTGAGGTGAATCAAGGTTATAAAGACGTGAAGGATATCGCGGTGACAGTCAGGATGCCGCTTTTGGATGATCAAGGAGAAGTGACTGATACCAGTATTTTGATTTGGACGACGACCCCGTGGACACTGCCGGGTAATATGGCGATAGCGGTTAATCAGGAGTTGGATTATGTGAAGGTGAAAGTTACAAAGGGAGATGTTGAAGTTCATAACGACGGTAGTAGTACTTTAGAAAATCAGAAAAGTGAATTTGTTATTCTGGCAAAAGAACGTCTTGTGCAGTTAGAAACTGTTGTAGATGGATACAAAATAGTGGAAGAAATGAAAGGGTCAGATTTGCTAGGTCTGTCATACCAGCCACCGTTTGACTACTTTAAGACTGAAGAACTAGAGGATCGTGAAAACGCCTGGAAGATCTACCACGCGGATTTTGTAGAAATTGGTGAGGAGGGTACTGGTGTGGTGCACTTAGCGCCGGCTTATGGTGAGGACGATATGAACGTAGCCAAGGAAAATAATATCCCAATTGCGCATCATGTCGATTATGGCGGGCGGTTTATGGATTTTGTGACAGACTTTGCTGGGCAACTAGTGAAACCAAAGGATGACGATGAGGCACGCGTGTCGCACTTGGATGCGGATATTGAAGTTTTGCGTCACTTGCAAGCGGCCGGAAAGATTTTTAAGAAAGAAAATATTACTCATAGTTATCCGCATTGTTGGCGTGACAGCACACCGCTGTTGAATTACGCGACCACGTCGTGGTTTGTGAAAGTGACTGATATGAAGGATGAGCTGGTGGCCGCCAACAATAAAGTGAATTGGGTGCCAGACTATGTCGGACAAAATCGCTTTGGTAAGTGGCTGGAGGGAGCGCGTGACTGGGCGGTGTCTAGGCAGCGTTATTGGGGGGCGCCGCTACCGATCTGGAAAAATGAAAAGACTGGTGAGTATAAGGTGTTCGGTAGCATGGCTGAGATACATGAGTATGTGCCGAAAAGTGGTAACAAATACTTTGTGATGCGTCACGGAGAAAGTGAAAAAAATGTACTGGAAGTTGTTACAGATAAGGTAGACGCTTATCCGCTGACTAAGAAAGGAGAAGAGGAATCAAAACAAGCTGGTGAATCTCTTAAAGGAAAAATTGATCTTATATTTACTTCACCGGTGTTACGAACCAAACAAACCGCAGAATTGGTGGCTAAGGAAATTGGTATTAATACGGATAATATTATTGTTGATAATCGTATTCAAGAAACAAATCATGGTGAGTATGAAGGATGTTCTTTAAAGGAGTTTTTTTCAGATTTTCCACGCGGTTTGTCTCGGTTTGAAAACGCACCCAAGAATGGTGAAACATGGACTGATATAAAAAAACGAATGGGTGATTTCTTGTATGAACTTGAATCTACTTATAAAGGAAAAAATATTTTGATTGTATCTCACGGCGATCCTTTAGCTTTATTGAATGCGGTAGCTACTGGTCTCAGTCAAGATGAGGTGGTGGCTAGTTGGGAAAAACAATATCCAAACAAGGGAAGGGTATCTGAAATGAAGTTTATTCCACTTCCACATAATGACGATTATGAGCTTGACTATCACCGCCCATATATCGACGATTTTATGCTGTATGAAGATGGGGAGGAATTGAAGCGAGTGCCAGACGTCTTTGACTGTTGGTTTGAGAGTGGATCGGTGCCGTATGGTCAGTTTCATTATCCGTTTGAAAATAAGGATGATTTTGAAACCAAACATTACCCAGCGCAGTTTATTGCCGAGGGTCTGGACCAGACTCGTGGGTGGTTTTATTCCATGCTCGTCTTAGGAGTAGCGCTCTTTGGTAAGTCGCCGTATGAGAACGTGATTGTAAATGGATTGGTCTTGGCGGAAGACGGAAAGAAAATGAGTAAGTCGCTGCAGAACTATCCTGACCCGATGGAGCTGGTGGGGCGTTTGGGGGCAGACTCGATGCGCTACTATCTTTTGTCTTCGCCGGTGGTGCATGGTGAAGATTTGAGTTTTTCTGAAAAAGACGTGCTTGAAATACAACGGAAGAACATCGGACGACTTCACAATGTGCTGGCGATGTATGAAATGTTTGCGGATGGTGGTGAGGCGCGCCACGATTCAGATAATGTTTTAGATAAGTGGATCGTGGCGCGCCTCAATCAACTTATCACCGAATCAACCGCCGGCTACAAAGCCTATGAGCTCGATAAGGCTGTGCGACCAATCACTGATTTTATTGATGACTTGTCGGTGTGGTATCTACGCCGCTCACGCGACCGCTTGAAAGGAGAGAATGTGGAAGATAAGAAGTTGGCGCTTGGTACCTTGCGCTATGTTCTTCGTGAACTAGCAAAGGTCATGGCACCGGCCATGCCTTTCTACGCTGAATATTTGTATCAGAAGACTAAGGAAGAAATTGAAGCGGAAAGTGTGCACTTGGCTAAGTGGCCAGAGGAAGGTAAGGTAAACAGTGAACTTTTGGTTAATATGATTAAAGTCAGAGATTACGCCAATATCGGTCTAAAACTAAGAACACAAAATAAAGTAAATGTCCGCCAACCTCTAGCAGAATTTTTGATTGAAGATGAAATAGTAGAGTCAAGTGGTTGGACAGAAGTGTCATCAATCTTAGCGGATGAGCTTAATGTGAAGAAGGTTTCACTAAAGAAAGTGGTTGAGGAAGAGGAATCAAAATTTGATTTTGATTGGGAAATTACCCCAGAACTGAAAATGGAAGGGGAAGCGCGCGCGCTTATCCGAGCTGTTCAAGACACGAGAAAAGAAGCTGGACTTAAACCACAGGACGATATTGTACTTATAGTTCAAGCAAAAACAGAGACTGAAGACATGATAAAGACCATGTCTGAAACTATCAAAAAGACTGTTGGTGCCAGCGAAATAAAGTTTGAAGCTGTTACTGACGGAAAAGTACTAGAAATTGGCGGAAATCAACTAAAGATTGCGATAAACAAAATCTAAATGTCACATCAGACGTACACTACCAAGGCTTTGGTGTGTGGGGCGTATGACCACAACACTTCAGATAAATCATTTCAGCTTTTTACCAGAGAAGCGGGTATGTTGTTTGCGACTGCGCGTAGCGTGCGGGAGGAAAGGTCTAAGCAAAGACCAGCTCTGCAGGAATTTTCTCTCATCAAAGTTTCTTTGGTAAAAGGCAAGCAGGGTTGGCGGATTGGTAGCGTTGAGCCGGAAGTAAATTATTTTATGTTGGCTAGTGACCGCTTAGCGCGAGCTAGTGTGGTACGGTTGGTAAAAATTTTACGACGATTTATTCATGGTGAAGAGTCTTCTCCGCAGTTATTTGATTTCTTTATTGAGTCTATTGAAAAAATAAGTCGGGAGTGTGAAGATCGACAATATGTAGAATTAATAATCGAACTAAAAATTTTAGCTATGCTTGGTTATGTTGATAGCAAGAGTTTTTCAATTAGTTTAGATAAAAGTGATTTTAACAATTTGTCTTTGTATAAAGAAAAATTATCTTTAGCTCAGTTGGAATATTTAATTAAAAAAGCAGTTGAGAATAGTCACCTCTAGTTTGCGGTGATGTTATAATCATAAGTATATTATTTATTATTTTATGTCTGATATAAGAGATCAAGATAATATTGATGACTTAAGAAAACGTCTTTACGACAGAGGTCAAACTGTCTCTGATATAAAGCGTCACTCTTTAACCGATCAAAAAATTGATGTAGCAAGAGGTTGGGGGGATGTAGCAAAACCCGTGGTTACTACAACAATAAAAGAAAATCCAGATACAAACTCAAATCTAGACACAAATACGAAAAATAATAATTTCCAGTCCAACTTTTCTTCTATAGAAGATAGAGAAGAAAACACAACACCTAAAAATGATTTAGTGATTGATTCGGTGGTAAGAAATAATAAAGAAGAAACTAAAACCAAAAAAGGTTGGTCCTTTAGAAGTATTGTTCTTACTTTTAGTATAACGGTTTTTGTTATTGCTGCTATTGTTTCCAGTGCTTACATTTACCTTGGAGCCAATCAAATTTCTGGTGGTAATATAAATATTTCATTAGACGCACCCTTTGCTGTTGCTGCTGGTGATATTTTACCTCTACAATTTAGCATTACCAACCAAAATAGCGTACCAATAGAATCGGTTACTTTAATTATTAACTATCCGTCCGGTAGTAAAGCAGGGGATGAGTCGGGAAGAGACTTGTATGAAGAAAGAATATCATTAGATGATATTGGTCCAAGTGAGGCAATAAATGTTCCTGTTAAAGCTATTTTATTTGGTGAGGAAAATCAAGATAAAGAAATAAAGGCTTCGGTCGAGTATCGGGTTAAAAATTCCAATGGTACTTTCTTTAAAGAAATTGAGCCAATCTTGGTAAGGATAAATTCTTCACCGTTGGTGCTTAGAGTTGATTCAGTTAATAAAGTTTCTTCCGGTCAGGAGGTGGATATAACAGTAGATTTATCTTCAAATTCACAAACTCCACTGCGTAATGTTTTAGTTACTACCAACTACCCAAATACCTTTTCGTTTATTAGTTCAGAACCAGCTCCTTCTTCTGGTCAAAATGGTTGGTTGTTGGAAGAAGTTTTACCAGAGAAAAGTTATCAACTTAAAATAAGAGGTTTAATAACTGGTTTTACCAACGAAGAATCAGAAATACAGTTTATTGCTGGAAATCCAAGGTCAGATAATCAATTTATTATCAGTTCAATTTTAACTCAGACTAAAATAAACTATGAGATTGAAGAACCGTTTACCAATGTAGTGGTTAGTGTAAACGGTGAATCTGGTAATTCAATTATTTTAAAACAAGGTGAAGGAACAAGCGTGTCTATTGATGTAACAAATACATTAAACGAAACAGTCTACGATATGCGGGTAGAAGCCGCACCAAAAGGTAATGTAATAAGAGACAATGCTTTGTCTGTCAGTTCTGGTTTTTATGATTCAACTTACAAAACTATCAATTGGGAAATTGCCTCAACTCCAGCTTTGGAAGAGGTTAGACCAAATGAAAGTCGACGTTTTAGTTTTGGTGTCAATCCTGACTCGGGACAAAGCACGGCTTCTTTTGATGTGTCGGTAAAAGTATTTGCCAGAAGAGTAAATGAGGCGGGAGCCAGTGAAGAACTTATCGGTACGGCGATTGCTGAGATAAAATATTCTTCTGAAATAGAAACATTAGGACAAGCTAGTCATGGCGGAGGAATATTTTCCGACCAAGGTCCAATACCACCGCAAGCTGGTAAAACCACTGATTACACTATTACTCTCAGCGCTAGAGCAGGAGTGAATGATGCTAGTGATGCGGTTTTGACTACTTCACTTCCACAATATATTAGTTGGAATGATAAGTATGATGGTCCAGGTAAGGTGGAGTTTAACCCGGTATCCAAGCAGCTACGTTGGGAAATTGGTGACATAAAAGCCAAATCCGACAAACAGCTTAAGTTTCAAGTCTCACTCTTGCCAAGTGTGACACATATTGGTAGAACATTAACATTAGTAGAAAGACAAAATCTATTAGCCAAGGATCGTTTTACCGGCACTAATCTGCAAGATCGTAATGACGCGATTAGTAGTGAATTGTCCACTGAATTAGGTTTTGAAAAAGAAAACGGGAAAGTACAAGAATAAACAGGTTAAACAATTATGAAAAACGACAAAATGGAAAAAATAGTCTCATTGTGTAAGAGACGAGGGTTTGTGTTTCAGGGTAGTGAGATTTATGGGGGTTTGGCTGGGGTTTTTGATTATGGTCCAAATGGAGTTGAACTTCTGAATAATTTGAAGCGAGCTTGGTGGAAGGCAAATGTCTACGATAAAGAAAATTATTTTGGGATTGATTCAGGAATGTTTAAATATCCAAAAGTATGGGATGCTAGTGGACATACGTCAGGTTTTTCCGATCCTTTGGCTGAGTGTCGTGAGTGTAATACGAGGATTCGAGTCGACAAAGAACTGGGAGCTATTGGTGTAACGGCAGATGAGAAAATGTCGGAAGAGGAAATCAATCAACTTTTTGATGCTAACCGTGATAACATCCAGTGTCCTAAGTGTGGTAAGAAAAATTTTACACCAGCTCGTGCTTTCAATCTGCTTGTAAAATCAAATCTTGGAGATTTTACTTCAAAAGGAGATAATCCGGTGTATCTGCCAGGAGAAGCTTGCCAAGGTATTTATCTAAATTACAAAAACATTCTCGATACTATGTCACCAAAGCTTCCGTTTGGTATTGTGCAAATTGGTAAGGCGTTTCGTAACGAAATTTCACCCCGCAACTTTCTTTTTCGTACTCGTGAAATGGAGCAAGCAGACACACAACTGTTTGTTAAACCACATGAAAACAAAGAAGCTTACGAGCAAGTCAAACAAGATCGTTGGGATTGGTATCTTTCTATCGGTATAAAGCCAGAAAATCTTCGCTTTAAACAACATGACAACCTTGTTTTTTATGCGTCCGATGCTTGGGATATAGAATATAATTTTCCAGGTCTTGGTTTTGATGAGCTTGAAGGTATTCACGATCGTACTGATTATGATCTTACTCAACACATGAAATTTTCCGGAGTGGATCTTCATTATACTGACCCTGAGACAGGTGAGAAGTATATTCCGTGGATTCTAGAAACATCTGTTGGTATGGGTAGAATGTTTATGGCCGTTATTTCAGATGCGTATCATGAAGATGAGATTGGTGGTAGTGTGCGAACTGTTTTAAAGCTACATAAAGATTTGGCTCCGTATAAAGTAGCAGTATCACCACTGCTGAAAAATAAACCACAGTTGGTGGAGAAGGCTAGAGAGGTGTTTAAGATGCTTAAAAAAGACCTCGGTAATGTAGCTTTTGATGACAATGGCAACATCGGCAAGCGCTACCGACGCCAAGATGAGATCGGTACTCCAGCTTGTGTGGTAATAGACTTTGAGACTTTAGGAGAAGAAAAACCGGAACTAAAAGATACGGTAACGGTGCGTGACCGTGATACTGGCGAGCAGACGAGAGTGAAGATTGAGGAGTTGGTGGAGTATTTAGAGGAGTAGGGTGAAAGACCACATAAAAGCGGGCGGAGGCTTCGCCTCCGCCCGCTTTTATGTGGTTACATGCTAATATTAGTTGATTATGTATTTGTTGAGTATATTTCTATTAATACCAATTTCTTTTGTTTTAATTTCTTTTTTAATAGATCTTTTCTACAGATGTGGCACTGCACTTTTGGTTTTAAAAATTATTTTGTCTGTATTGATTTCTTGGCTTATAGTTAGGAAAATTAATTTAAGGTTGGTGAATAACTTCCACATAACCATTGCCATGTTTTTATTAATGCTTACATTTTTTGTTTTTGTATATTTAGTTAATGCTGAATCATCTGTAAACGCTAGTTTAAAGACAAAATTAAACAATTTAACTATGCAGGCAGAAATTTATTATTATGACAACAATTCTTCTTATGAAAATATATGCAATTCATCTGAATTCGTTGAAATTAGAGACTACGTTGAATCGTTTAAAATTTACAACAATTGTATGGGACCTGTTCTTAAATGGTTTTTTTCTAAGGAAGGAAGCACTTTAACATTTAGTTGTAAATCAACACCTAATAACTATATAATTAATGCCAAATTAATCCCACTCGAAGAAAATAGTATATTCAAAAAGAGAAATGAAGTTTATTGGTGTGTGGATTCATCAGGCAAAACCTCGTATATAAATACAATTCCAGATAGTTTATCTTGCATTGATAGTTAATACGTTTATGCTAAAGTAACCATACTATGTCAGACAAACCAGCTAAATATATCACCACCACTTTACCGTATGTAAACGCTGATCCACATATTGGTTTTGGGCTTGAGGTGGTGCAAGCGGATACTTTGGCTCGCTATTATCGTCTTTTAAGGCACGAGGTGTTTTTTAATACCGGAACTGACGAACATGGGCAAAAAATCGCCCAAAAAGCCGATGAAAAAGGGGAAGATAGACAGGCTTATGTCGATCATTATGCCAATGAATTTAAGAAATTGGGACAAACCCTCAATCTTTCTTATGACAATTTTATACGTACCAGTGACGAGACTCATAAAAAAGCCGCTCAAGAGATTTGGCGACGCTGTGCTGAAAAAGGCGATATCTATAAGAAAAAGTACACCGGTCTTTATTGTGTTGGCTGTGAGGTTTTTTATAAAGAAACCGAACTCGATGAAAACAAATGTTGTCTGATACATCATAGGCCGGTAGAAGAAGTCGAAGAGGAAAACTATTTCTTTAGATTATCAAATTATCAAGATAAATTGGTAAAATATCTCGACAAAAAAGAATCAACTGTACCGGAATGGCAAAGACAGTGGGCGCTCGATTTTGTGAAAGGGGGGTTGGAAGACTTGAGTATTTCGCGCCAAAAAAGTCGCATGGACTGGGAGTGCCGGTGCCGGACGATGAAGATCAGGTGATGTACGTGTGGTTTGATGCTTTGACCAACTATATCTCGACCCTTGGTTGGCCAGACGAAGAGGGGAATTTCAAGAAGTTTTGGACTGAGGGTGAGGTGTTGCAGCTGGCCGGAAAGGATCAAGTGCGCTTTCAGTCGATTATCTGGCAGGCGATGCTGATATCAGCAGACTTACCAACTACTGACCAGATTTTTTATCACGGCTTTATCAATAGCGGCGGACAAAAGATGAGTAAGTCGCTGGGGAATGTGATCAGTCCATACGAAATGGTAGAGCGTTATGGTACCGACGCCACTCGCTATATTTTGCTTCGTCATGTACATCCGTTTGACGATTCTGATATCACCTGGGAGAAAATGGACGAGTGGTATACCGCCAACTTGGTAAATGGCCTTGGTAACTTGGTGGCTCGGGTAATGAAGATGGCGGAGACGCATTTAGAAAGCCCTGTTGCTATTTCTGAAAAAAAGGAAATACCTTTAGTAAAAGACGAGGCTTTGGGCTTTAGATTAAATAAATCTTTAGATTATATTTGGGGCTATATAGCAGACCTCGATGAATTGATTCAGGAGCAAGAGCCTTATAAGGTTGTGAAGATAGATAAAGAGAAGGCGAAATTACAGATTATCTATTTGGTGAAAGAGCTTTATAGAATAGCTTTTTCAATTGAACCATTTATGCCTGAAACCTCAGAAATAATCCTCAAAGCTATCGAAGAAAATAAAAAACCAGAGAATTTGTTTAAACGATTGGAAAACTAATCATGCAAAGCGTTGAAGATATATTAAAAAGAAATAGGCGAGTAGAGATAGATAAAGCTTGGGAGACAAGTAAGACCAGAAAGTTGATAATTGCTGTAATTACTTATAGTACTGCTAGTATTTTCTTATTAATCATCGAAAACGATGTTCCTTTTACCAGTGCTCTGGTGCCTACAGGTGGTTATTTACTCTCAACCCTGTCTCTGCCAGTGGTCAAGATGTGGTGGGTTAAGAAATATATAGATAGATCAGTCAATCAATAATAATTATGAGAATTTATTAGTCTTATCAATACTATTTTTCTACATATCTAACTAATAAATAAGGTGTTACAAATGTTACTCCAATAAAAAAAGCAAAAAAATTGATTATATTGAAATTTAAATCTACAGCCATCCAAGATAAGCTAATTAATATAATAAGCAAACCAAAAATACCAATAGTACCTAATTGATATTTTTTAATAAGGTTATGCTTATTAAAATTATATAAAGATGTTATTGAAAACATTATTGGTATAGAAGTTATTGTCAAAATACCTAATTGTGGAAGAAAATAACTATAACAATCAGTACTATGACAAGAAGGTCCAGAATTTAAAAATATGTATGTCACAAAAATCAGGCAGACAGATGTGATTAATGATAAATAGAGGCTGGCTGAAAATTTTATTTTATTCATCTTTATTTTTGTAATTTTATCATACCTTAAGTATTTTATGTTATCCTACTTTAATTATGAAATACACTCACATCGATACTCATACTCATCTCAACCTCTCGGCTTTTAATGAAGATCGAGAGGAGGTTTTGGTGCGTACCCGCGAAGCTGGGGTAGCTTGTATAAATGTTGGAACCAAGGAAAGTACCAGTAAAAAAGCGGTGGAGATAGCAGAAGCTAATGACGGAGCTTGGGCGATTGTTGGTCTTCATCCAATCCAGACTACACCCGGACATCATGACGAGGAAACAGTCGGGGAAAACGGCCAGCCTTTTACCGCCAAAGGTGAGGAGTTCGATACTGATTTCTACCGTGAGCTAGCCAAGAGTGAAAAGGTGGTTGGGATTGGTGAGTGTGGTTTTGATTATTTTCATTGTGACCCAGATACCTATGCAGTGCAGGAAAAGGCTTTTATCGCACAGATAGAGTTGGCCAATGAGCTTAATTTACCCCTCATGATTCATACTCGCGACCCAAAACCAGGCGGAGAAAGCCCAACTGGAAGGAGTGCTTACGAGGATGTACATGATATTTTAAAACAATATGCCAAAGTACCAGGGAACGTGCATTTTTATGCCGGTACTTACGAGCAAGCAAAGAAATTCTTTGAGCTTGGTTTTACTGTCTCATTTACCGGAGTAATTACTTTTGCCAAGGTTTATGAAGAAGTGGTGCGGGCGGTACCGTTAGACATGATGCATGCGGAGACCGATAGTCCGTACGTGGCGCCTGTGCCACACCGAGGTAAGCGCTGTGAGCCGATGTATGTAAAAGAAGTGGTAGAAAAGATTGCTGAAATTAAAGGTTTGCCGGTGGAGGAGGTGAGAGAGCAGTTGCTTAAAAATGCGGAGAAGATGTATGGGATAGATCTTATATAGAAATAAACGTAACCTTTTTATCTCGAGCGGTAGTTAAAGTTACTTAATGAAAAGACCCATTTTACTTGTTGTATTTTTACTTTCAACACCTTTTTATGCATTTGCAGATTGTGACGAGTTAGTAAATAAAGCGAAGGATTATTATCATCATGACTTTGTGGCTGCAAAAATAGGTGAAAAAACATATGTTTTAGACCAAATAGGCGATGATCGTTTTCCGGTACGATATGGTTTGCGTGAATGTATAGATAATAAGCCGCATGTAGTTATGGGTTGGGATGAAACTGCAAGTACAACGATAGATAGTTTATTTTGGAGTGATAATCTAAAACGATTATTTATATCTACATACGAATTTAGTGATTCCATTAAAGGATCTTCTTGGTATGTTGTTGAAAATGCTCGTTTAATTCAGATGGTTGATGGGAAGTATAAGGATGTGGCAGATATACATACAAGATATTACTTAGATTCAGAACATCATCCGATTGTTTTAATTTCACATAACGCGTATGTTGATGCCACTGGTATAGTTAAGAATTTTGTAAACATACCTCGGTATGGTGTTAGTGAGACGCTTCCAGAAAATAATTGGTATTATACAATTGGGTGGGACGATGGTTATGAGTATGTAAATGTTGTAAAAATTGAACTGATAGAGGGTGAGTTAGTGGCCACAAAGAGTATTCATATTACAGAATCACCATCTTGGTTTGAGAGAGTTATTGTATTTATATTTGGCATAGATATGCTTTATAAGTCAGATTTATTTACAGATGTTCTTTACTATGATGCTAATGGAGGTATTATAGGCGTGGTTTTTGATTATGATGAGAAAAAACTATCATTTTATAAAGATGGCAAGAAGATTTTTTTGGATGTTTCTGATTATTAAAGTAAACAAAAGGCCGGAAGCCATACTTCCGGCCTTTTGATTTTTTAAGACACTCTAATCAAAGATTTTGATCAAATACTCATCAATTCGTCTTTGTTCCCATTCGTAAAATTGGTCTTTTTGGCGATGTAAGTCACGCGCTAAGTCTACTCCTACAAAGCGCCAGTGCCATGGCTCATAAATATAAAATTCATTGCCTTCTGGATAGGAAAGAATAAAACCAAAACGATAGGCGTTGTCAGTAAGCCACTTGTAAGATTCGGTGTTAGCAAAAGATTGATAAGTGCCCCCGGTAGCTTCGTCTGTTAGATCAACAGTAGTGCCTAGTTGATGTTCAGAATAACCTTGGTCAGCGGAAAAAGCGTTGGCTCCAGTACCGTAAACTTGCGTATGTTGCCCCTTCACTTCTTGTTGTTCGTCAAATGATCGATAAGCGGAAACAATTTTTAAATCTATATCGTCACGTCTGGCTTCATCAAGCATATCTTCTAAAAAATCAATTGCTTCGGCATGGAAATACTGATCTTTTTTACCTTTTAAAACATAACGATCATTAATTTTTTCCAGCCTTAGAGGAATATAATTCTCGTTTAAAAAGTAAGCACGGGAATATTTTTGTAGGAGCTCTTCATCAGTTTTAGATAATTTGTCTAAATCTTTTACTGTACCGGTTAGTTTACGAATTTGATCTTCGAATTCTTCATTGCGATTTTCTTCTCTTTCTAAATCATCAAGGACTTCCTCCAATTCTTCCTTGGTGGAAATTAGAAGTTCTGATAAATCTTTATTTTCTTGATCGGTAAGTTCTTTTTCTTTTGTTAGTAAATCAAGTGAGGTTTTTAGTTGGCTTTTTTCAGTGTTAAGAGTTAGGATTTCATGTTTGTTTTGATAAGCTTTATAAGTTAAATAAGCCGTTATTATAAAGAGTATTATAAGCACCAAAATAAATATCCTTATCTTTTTACGCTCAATATTTTTAGGTTGATTTTCCAATGACATAGATAGAATTTTAACATGTCTTTTAAAGTCTTGAAACTGTGCATTATTTGTGGTAGCGTAAGCGAGTTATTAGTTTAAGTTCCTGTACAACATGTCAGAAACAAAAGTGCCGGCAGCTGAAGCAAGTCAGGCTGATGAGCGAGAGCTTGTTAGTTATGAATTTGCTTTCCACGTACTTCCAACAGTTGCCGAAGGGGAAGTAGCTAGTGTTTTTGATCAGCTCAAAAACCATATTACCAAGGCCAAGGGTGAAATATTTGATGAGGAATCACCAAAACGTTTTGATTTGGCTTATGAAATTATTAAGTATCTTGAAGGGAAAAACCGAAAATTCGGCAGTGCTTACTTCGGTTGGGTTCGTTTTCGTCTTGATCCAGCCAAATTAAATAGTTTAACTGAGTCATTAGATGGAACTAAAGAATTATTACGTTTCTTGTTGGTTAAGTTAACTAAAGTGGAAGAAGAAAATCCTTTTCGTTTTCATGACTCAATTGCTAGTAGAAAAGTACAAGTTATTGATGATGAGGATGTAGAGGGTGAAACTGATGATGAAGAAACTGATGAAGAGGTGAATGAAAAAGAAGAGACTGAGTCAGTTGAGGGTAAGACAGAAGAAGTATCTGAGGATAGTAAATAGTATAGAAAAAGGTTATAATTAGCCGATAATAGGCTTAATTTATAACATTTATGTATCTGAACAAAGCAATGGTATACGGTAATTTAACTCGTGATCCAGAAATGCGAGCGTTACCAAGTGGTATGCAAGTCTGTACTTTTTCCTTGGCTACCAACCGAGTATATAACGACCGTGACGGTAACAAGCAAGAATCGGTTGATTATCACAATATTGTTGTGTTTGGTAAGCAGGGTGAAAACTGTGCTAAGTACCTAAATAAAGGCAATAGTGCTTTTGTAGAAGGACGAATGCAGACTAGGAGTTGGGAAAAAGATGGTCAAAAGCAGTACCGAACTGAAATAGTGGCTGATCGAGTACAATTTGGGCCTAAGAGTGGCGGTAGTGGCGCTCCAAGCGGAGGATCATCTGCTAAAGCTACTGATAATAATGATGCTAACGCTTCAGCTTTGCCCGACTATCCAGAAGAAGAAATAAATCCAGAAGATATACCATTCTAGAAAAATAAATTAGAAGTCTAAGATAATGATATGGAACAACCAAATCTACATAAAAAAGCGGCAATTGGTATATTATTTACAAAGTCAATCGTTTAAATGCTCATAGTAAATCCACACCGCTCGTATGTTTAGTCGTAAGCGTACCGGATTTTCAGCCAAAGCTCAGCGTGATTTTGCTCGCTCAATCAAGCGTGCTCGATTTATGGCTTTGATGCCGTACATTCAGCACTAAAAACTATAAAGCCCCGCCGGCAAAGCCGGCAGCTTTATAGTTTTAGTGCTGAATGTAACCATGTGGATATTTACCTTAGTTTTATAAAAAGGTATATAATTTACTAACATAGTCTTTAAGAGGAGAATATATCATGAAGGCTTATGAGTTCATTAAAAGTTTTTGGAAACGTTTCTTTGAAAAAATCGTTTCAGATGACCCTAAATTTGGGGAAATAGATGATCAATTGAGAGCAAAGGGACTGTAATGTAATGTCTCAAAAAATAAAAGCCTGTGATTTTTATCACAGGCTAATCTTTTTTATGCTTTCTCAATTCTTTCCGAATACTCTCCGGTGTCGGTGTTAATAGCTATAATGTCACCTTCATTAATAAACATCGGTACCATTATAGTGGCTCCGGTTTCTACAGTAACTTCTTTTTGGGCACCTGAGGAAGTGTTACCTTTAACCGCTTCCATCGCTTCTTTTACCTTCAATTCAATTTTAATTGGAACTTTTACACCAATTACTTCATTTTCATAGACCAAAGCATCAAGCTCTGAACGGTCTTTGATAAATTTACCTTGATCACCGATTAAGTCAGCCGAAAGGGTAAATCTCTCACTTGGTTTGCCGGTGGTATGAAACCAGTATTCGTCACCCTTACGATAAATAAAGGTAATGTTACGATTTTCCAAATCAGCTTCTTCGGCAGTTTCGTTGACGTGGAAAGTATTTTCCACCACTCGGCCACTTTTTAAGCTTTTAAGCTTGGTTATATTGACCGGTTTTCTTTGTTGTTTTCTAAAAACATGGTAAGAAAGTACCAAATAAGGTTCATCATTAAAGATGATAACTTTTTTCGGAGTAATTTCGTTATAAGATAAGACTGCCATAAATATTTAAAAATGCTATAGTAAAAGCAAGAAGATACTACCATATATGCTAGGACTGACAACTACAAGTAAGGGGAGTACGCTTAGTGATGAAGCGATACTTGAACGTTCACAAAGTGAACCGTGGCTATTTGCCGTACTTCTTGATCGTTATGAAACAGCTTTTTTACGTAAGGCAATGAGTATAATACACAACAAAGATGATGCTGAAGAGGTGGTGCAGGATACTTTTACCAAGATATATGTAAATGCAACGTCTTTTTCACCACAAGAAGGGGCTAAATTTTCTTCTTGGGCTTACAAAATATTAATGAATACTGCTTTTACTCGCTATCAAAAATTATTAAAAGAAGGTCAACGTTTTGCTTCACTTGATCCTGAATTTGAACAATTTATCAGTGAGAAAACTGATACACAAAATAAAGTAGAAAAACGGGATGGTATTGAACGTATCTTAAGTCGATTACCTGAACATTTTGTTTTAGTGTTGCGATTACATTATTTAGAACGCTGGTCACACGCCGATATTGCTAATCATACCAATGAAAGTGTCGGAACAATAAAGGTTCGTATTCATCGGGCTAAAAATGCCTTTCGTCGCGAGAGTAAAAAAGAGGAACTAGAAGGTTTGTGGTAACTTTTTATTATAGATCGGTTGTTGTAATAGATAAGAAAATTAAAATTATGAAAAATTCATCATCTAATATAAGAAGAGTAGTCATGCGCCGAGTTTGGTATAGTTATTTACTTAGTATTTTTGTAAGCTATTCAACTTTATTTGGCTTTATTTTTGGAGTTAGTAGCTTCGTTTTTATAAAACTAGTTTCGGTTGGTGATGTTGTATCTAATTTACTAGCGGTTCAGGTGGGAGCAGTGCCGGACTTTATTTATAATACTTTTGCTCAAGCCATTGCTAATGGTGAGTTTATGACACTACTTACTCTCGGTTTGATTATATTTTCCTTACTCAGTTGGCGCTTCCAAGGGCATTTTTATCATCGTGTAATACAGTACGCTTAAATTTCCTAGTTTCTGTAGTAATGTTAATATAGAAGACATAAGTAATTAACATATTTATGTCTGAAAAATATCAAATTAAATTTATTAAAAGCGAAGAAGTTGCTGACAAAACCAGTTTATTTACTTTTGAAAAACCACCTAGTTTTACTTACGAAGCTGGCCAGACAATCGATCTGACATTACCGCAGCTCGAAGGAAAAAATATTCATACTTTCTCTCTAGTTACTGAACCGAGCCAAAAATTTTTACAAATTGCCACCAGAATGCGTGGGTCTGACTATAAAAATACTCTAAGTACACTTAAAGAAGGTGATTTGGTAGAAATAGAAGGCCCGTTTGGTTCTTTTCGGTTACATAATGATGAAGAAAAACCAGCTGTCTTTTTAGTGGGCGGGATTGGTATTACACCATTCGTCAGTATGATAAGAGATGTTATAAATGCTGGAAAAGCTCATAAATTATACCTGTTTTACTCTAATCGACAATTAAAGGACAGTGCTTTTTTTGAAGAATTAAATACCATTACGTCTTCAGGTGAGATTAATTTACAATTTATACCAACTATGACTGATGTCAGAGAAGATGACGATTGGTTGGGTGAAACCGGTTATATAGACTGGTCTATGGTGAAGAAATATGTCCTTGATACGGGAAAGGCGATTTATTATATGGCTGGACCGCCAACGATGGTATCAGCTATGCGAAAGATGCTGGAAGAGGCCTCTGTAGATGAGGATTCGATTAGATTTGAGGAATTTTCGGGATATTAATTGTAATTCTTATATAGTTATAGGCCGGAAGCAAAGCTTTCGGCCTATAACTATATTTTGTTCACAAAATATCTTCATCAAGCTTTATTCGCTTCTGCTTTCAAGGCTTTTCTAATATGTCCTAATAATTCTTTTTGAACCTTAGGATTTTCTCGTAAAGTAGTACGTGCAGCGTCGTAGCCGCGACCGAGTTTTACTTCAGCACTCTCGTCTCCACCAGGAGGGGTATAAGTATAAGAGGCACCAGCTTTTCTGATCATACTATATTTTTCTCCTAAAGCTAGGATTTCACCTTCACGGGAAATACCTTCACCATAGATCAGATCAAATTCAGTGGTACGAAAAGGGGAAGCGACTTTATTTTTAACCACTTTTACTCGATGTCGACCGCCGACCACTTCATCTCCTTTTTTTATTTGGGCAATACGACGGATATCTAGACGAACTGAAGTGTAGAATTTTAAAGCTTTTCCACCTGGGGTAGTTTCTGGATTCCCAAACATCACCCCTACTTGCATACGGATTTGATTGATAAATATTACTACTGTCTTACTCTTGGCGACAATTCCGGTCAATTTTCTAAGAGCTTGACTCATGAGACGAGCTTGTTTACCAACATGGTGCGCTCCCATTTCACCTTCGATTTCATCTTTTGGTGTTAAAGCCGCTACTGAATCGATCACTATTACATCAAGTTTTCCGGATCGAACTAATGATTCAACTATTTCGAGTGCTTGCTCACCGTTGTCTGGTTGAGAGATAAGTAATTCGTCCAATTTAACACCAATATTTTTAGCGTATTCAGGGTCCATGGCATGTTCAGCGTCAATAAAAGCACAAATACCACCAGCTTTCTGCGCTTCTGCTACTGCATGTAGGGAAAGAGTAGTTTTTCCAGATGATTCCGGACCAAATATTTCCACAATTCGCCCACGGGGAAAGCCACCAATACCTAAAGCATCATCAAGTCCGATTGATCCGGTAGAGACAGCGTCGACATCAACCTTTTTGCTCTCATCCAAGGTCATAATAGCTTCATCACCAAATTTTGTCTTAATTGACCTTAGTGTTTCAGCTATTCCAGCTAAATCTTTTTCTTTATTGTCATCTTTATTGGTTTTTATTTCAGTTTTTTTCTTTGCCATATAAATAAATATATTAAATAATATCATCAACTTTTAATCAGCGAAGCTGGGGTATAGACAAATGATCGTACTAGTTCGGTTTCTCGTCCGTATCGATCCTTGGCTTTAAGGGTGGTTATGGTGTGGCCGTTTTCTAATACCAAATTCTCTTTAAAATTACCTTTCTCATCAGTAAAAATCTGTCTGTCGTTAAGCCAGAGATGAGTAATATTTTTTGTGGTGCCACTTAATTCTATCACTCGAGAGGTGTTTTGCGTAGGAAGTTCAGTATTTATAGTGATTTGTGGTCCGGTAATAATAAAACGAGCTTGAAATACCACATAGACAGAAAATATTGCTATAACCACAATATAAGCTGTTATTTTTAAAACATCTCTAAATTCCAGTTGTTTTTCATTTTCAAACATAACTTTTTTATATTAATCTACCGGTTTTGTTCATCAGAGTCGTCTTCATCATCTGTGTCGTTTTTTCCAACCAGTACTTCACGGGCTTTTGAACCATCAGCTGGGCCAATTACACCTTGTTCCTCCAGTATATCCATTAGTCGTGCAGCTCTCGAATAACCGATACGTAATTTTCGTTGTAAATAAGAAGTGGAGGCTTTGCCAGCTTCCATGACAGCGTATTTAGCGTCTTCAAACAGCTCATCTTCAGCCTCGTCATCATTGCCTCCACCAATTGAAGACATGAAAGAATTGGCGTTACCTTCTGTTTGTTCATCGAAGTTTATTGTGTCTAAGGTGTCAGCATCTTGGTCTTTAAGATAGGTGACTACTTTTTTAATCTCTTCACCCGATATGTAGGCTGATTGGATACGAGTCAGCCGTGGACTGTCTGATGACAAGTAGAGCATATCCCCTTGACCTAACAGTTTTTCTGCCCCTACTTGGTCGATAATAGTACGAGAGTCTACTTGTGAAGCCACGTTTAAAGCGATACGGGTAGGAATATTGGCTTTAATAGTACCAGTGATTACGTTTACCGACGGTCTTTGGGTGGCCAACATCAAATGGATACCGACAGCGCGACTCATTTGTGCCAAGCGTACTATTAAAGCTTCTAGCTCTCTTGGGTAAGCTTGCATCAGGTCGTTTAACTCATCAAGAATTATTACTATATAAGGTAACGGTTCCGGCAGACTGTCCTTCTCGTCTTCTGGAGAACCATTTTCTTCCCAAGCTTTTTTAGCCGGTTGATAGACATTGCTGTGGTAAGAGTCTAGACCTTGTATCCCTTCAGCTTGTAGTATGTCATAACGTCTTGCCATTTCTTTTACTGCCCAACCGAGTGAACGAATAGCTTTTTTTGGTTCAGTAATTACTGGGGTAAGAAGGTGTGGAATGCCATTATATAAGGTAAGTTCTACTCGTTTTGGATCAACCAGGATAAAACGTAGTTGTTCAGGTGAATTTCTAAATAATAGAGAAACAATAATATTATGAATAGTAACTGATTTACCAGAGCCGGTAGTACCGGCGATAAGAGCGTGAGGCATACGAGCAATATTAGCAAAATGCACACCACCAGCCACATCACGTCCAAGCGCTACCAAAAGTGGGCGAGGTGAATCCGTGTACTCAGGATTTTTAAGAAGTGAAGCCAATCCCACGGTGGAGCGGACAGCATTTGGTACTTCTATACCAACCAGTGATTTACCAGGGATTGGTGCTTCGATACGGATAGTGCTGGCTTTCAGTGCCAACTGTAGTTCTTGTTGAAGAGCGACAATACGAGAAATCCGTACCCCTTGAGCTGGCTTAAGTGAGTAGCGGGTGATGGCTGGTCCGCTTTCCACCGCGTCCATCTCCACGTTGATACCAAACTCTCGCAAGGTTCTTTTGATAGTTAAAGAGTTAGCCTTTACGTCTCCTGCCATCGCTCTACCTTTGTCTTTATTCAAAATATTTAGTGATGGAGGAACATATGGTCCGCTAAAATGCTTAACCGTAATATCACCTTTGGTGGCATTTTTTAAGTCAGCTACCTTGTCGACCAAAGAAGTTTTTTTCTTTTTGTTTTCTTTTTCCTCTTCCTCAATCTCTTCCTCATCATTTACTTCCTCCGCTTCTTCCAGTTCAGGTAAGTCTAGCCCATCAAGACCTAAGTCATCTTCTTCCTCAGATAGTTCTTCTTTATTTTGTTTAAAACTCGGTAGGTTAAGGCCGGTGTTAAAGGTAAGAAAGATTCCGATTAAAACAAAGCTAAAAAGTATCACTCCGGTGATAGCTTCGCCTACCAAGAAAGACAGAGGGTAAGTGAGTGACAGTCCTGTGATACCACCTAGTCCAGCTTTGTAAAGTTCTAAAGCAGCTAAAAGGGAAATAAACACCAAAGACACACCAATGATTTTTGATACGCTAACACGTTCATCTTCACGTGGTTTCATGATGACAAAAACATAAAAAGCACAAGCGATTGGAGCAAGCCAAGCTCCGGTGCCAAAAAGTTTACTCAAAGCCACATCCGTATAGCCGCCGACTCGGCCAGCATAACCAAGTAATGAAAATAGCAAAAAAATTCCTAGCACGGCCATAACAACTGCCGCAATAGCCTGCTTAGCTTGTGGTGATAGGTCGTCAAAAATAGAATTCCTCTCCTCTATTTCAGCTGTTTTTTTCTTTTTTCTACCCATAATAAATAAATCAAAAATACCTAAAGATAGGCACATCATAACATGAAGAAGGGCTCGTAAGTATAGGATTATTTGAATAGAAAATAGTAAATTAATATCGCTAAACGATTATTAAAAAATTCTAAAAGCCATCAATTAGGATCGGCCCAAGTACACAATTAAAGACAAACAATACAATATTGCAAAAGTACAAAATGTCTTTATAGTAAGTATTAGTAATGTTACTAGGAAAAAGCCTGTGACTTTGGAAACTAATATATTAAAAGACAAATAAAGGTATTATTATGGACAGTAAAGGACTATTAAATACAAAAAGACTAGCTAACAATCAAGAATACTACAACAATGTTTTTAAAAAGACAGAAAATATTTTATCAGTCATTTTCTATACAATGTCTTATATAGAAGAATCAAAATACAATGACTTTTATATAAAAAACATCATGGACAATGCCTCAAAGGTGCAAGTCTCAATAATGGACTCTTTGTCTTTTTTTGAACAGGAAGCCAAAGACAAATTATTTACTTTACAGCACGGATTGTTGTCTTTAGAGGGAAGTTTACGGTTTGCTAATTCTGCTAGAATCTTGTCTGACGATGTTTTACAGTTGCTTGAAGAAGATATTGATTTAGTGCAACGATATATCCGTAACCATTTCTCAGAGATTGTACCAGCTACTGTGTCAGCTTCAGATATGTTTAAGGATACAAAAGAAATGAATACTAAACCTGTAAGTAAAACTCCATCGTTACCTAGATCACAAAGAGTTTCTATACCAAAAGGAGACATTAGTTCAGATGCTCACATGGTCTACAGTCAGTTGGTTGATCGAGGAACTAGAATAAAGACAGTCTTAGAAGCCAAACCAGAAGCAACTATAAAAGACATTGCTGAAGTCATAACAGATGTAAGCGAAAAGACAATTCAAAGAGAATTAAATAGTCTTATAGAAAAAGGAGAGGTTATAAGACAGGGTGAAAGACGTTGGTCTAAATACTCGGTCGTCTCTTAAAGTATTAAAAAGACATAATGCTGTTGTCTATTATAAAACAAATTAAATAATAGTAATTTAGGCATAACTTTATGTATAGGACTTACTTTAAAATTAAAATATAATAAAAAGTATATATTTATTTTTGTCTTTAATTTAGCTTGTAAAAGTCAGAAATTTTTAAAGACAATTTATTTTTGTTTACTATATTAGGTAGGCTAGTAGATACACTTAGACTAAGCAAAGAAAAATAACTACGGAACAACCCTACTTTTGCTTATGAGAGCGGAGTCGTTTCGCAATTACTTTATATAAATTAATTGACACAGATGCCCTAATGAAAACTTGAAATTTTTCTTTTTATGTTTTCTAATTATTTTGCTTGGTAAGAACTATTTTGCTTGGTCGTCATAACAAGCAGACTAACAGAACGGTATTAATTATTGACGTTTTTTGTACTTTAACGTAAGGTAGCTTACTACAGCTTTACAGTATTAATTTTATATTTTTCTAAAAATTTGTTTTATAACTTTTATTTTAGATGAAATGTAATCCACATTATCATACTGATAAAAGCTGTACCAAAAGTATAAAAATCTGCTATACTGCGCTCACGCGCTTATGCGCTTTTTCTAAAGGTGAAAACTTTGCTCTATGAAGACCATAGTCCAACTTTCACTCAATTAATGGATTAAGCTTGTAAGTTAAGTATGAACGTTCTTTGACAATGTTATCTAAAAGATAACTACATATTTAGTTTTAGGTAAGTAAAATTACTAAAGGTTTTGTGTACCTTCAAATAAAAAACACAAAATACTCAGAATGACTTTGTTCCGCTTATGATTGCTTAATGACAGAAATTCAGACCGATATTGCAGCTAACCTTCACATCTTGCCTCATGAATTTTTATTTAAAATTTATTGAGTTGATGTGTGGAGTTAGTGATATTACGAAAGTGGAGGTGATAGACCACTTACGAATATGAATTAATTCATATTATTAGACGTTATCAAGTTAACTTAGCTTACCTTTTGGTAAGTACGCGTGTTAACCCCACGCAAAAAATATTTAATTACATATATGACTATTGCAAAAGATTTTGCTTCAAAAGTCGCAGTGGCTTTTGTTGCACTAGCAATGATCTTCTCAGCTTATGCTCCTGCAGCGCAGGCTCAATCAGCTGAAGATCTGCAAAAGATGATTAATGACCTTCTTGCTCAGATCGCAACCCTTCAAGGACAACTTGGACAAGGTAGCGGTTCAACAGGAATGACTTCTGGTGTTTGTCCATACACTTGGACTCGTGACCTATCAAACGGTTCAACCGGAATGGACGTAATGAAACTACAACAGTTTCTAAACTCTGACCCAGATACTCGTGTAGCTGCTACCGGTGCTGGTTCAATGGGAATGGAGACTGAATACTACGGTCCAGCAACCGCAGCTGCAGTTTCTAAATTACAAGTTAAGTACCGATCAGAGATTCTATCTCCAGCCGGTCTTGTAAATCCAACTGGATACTTTGGTCCAGGTACTCGTGCTAAGGCTAATGGTCTATGTACAGTAGTAGTGGTTCCACCAACTCCAACTCCTGATGAGGAAGAGGAAGAGGAGGAAGAGGAGGAAG
This sequence comes from Minisyncoccota bacterium, assembly GCA_041389025.1. GTDB lineage: Bacteria > Patescibacteriota > Minisyncoccia > Phycocordibacterales > UBA918 > OLB19. Next base: position 96,619 of record JAWKSP010000001.1, on the reverse strand, counting down.
ACAACAAGACTCTTTCAGGAGAGGGTGAGTTAGATACCTTTGAGATGGATGATGCAGATGATACTGATATCCAAGAAGGAGCTGAAGATGTAGAGATCGCTGAGATCACTATGGAAGCTACTGATGGTGATATTGAAGTAGATCGCATCACTTTCACTCTAGTTGGTCAAAATACACCAACTGAATCTGATCCTTGGGATGTGTTTGATGAAATCTCTCTATGGGTAGATGGTGATAAGATTGCTGAATTTGAAGCTGACGATGAGGATAATTATCTAAATGAAGATGACGGTGAATTCCGCTTCTCACGTCTTGGTCTTATTCTAGAAGAAGATGAAAAGGTAAAGGTAACAGTAGCAGCAAACATAACAAGTCATGTTGATGATGCTGGTTCTGATGCTGATTGGAGACTTACAGCAACTGAAGTTCGATACTTTGATGCTGATGGTGTTTCTTCAGATGATGATACTACTGATGAACTTCCAACCGCTACAGCAGACTTCGAAATCGTTGAGGAAGGTGACGGTGAAGAACTTAAGTTCTCAACCGCTTCAAGTAATCCAGATGCAACTGATATCGTAGTTGATACTGATTCAAAGACCAATGGCGTAACCATTATGGAATATGACATTGAAGCTAAAGAAGGTGATATCGAAATCAATACCTTGTTTGTTAAGGTAACAACCGGAACAACTTCATCAAAGGTTATTGATGATATTGCTCTTGAGATTGATGGTCAAACTTTTGACGCCGAAAACTCAGCCAGTACAACTGGTACCGAAACTACTTTTGAATTCGACATTGATGGTGACATCGTAGTTGATGAGGGAGATGAGGTAACTGTTAAGGTTGTAGTTGATCTTAATGCTCAAGAAGTAAGCAATGGTGTACCACGTTATGAAAACGGTACTACTATTGAAGCTGACGTAACAGGTACTGAAGTAGATCTAACAGACGCCGAAGGTGCTGATGATCTAGATTCTGGACAACTTACAGGTTCAGCTAACGGTGAGTCACACACTCTAGTAGCAGAAGGTATCCTTCTACCTATTGATGGTGTTGAAACTTCAACTGATACTTCAGGTGATAACGACACTCTAGGTGAGTTTACTATTGAGTTTGAAGTACAAGCTGTTGAAGGTGATTTCTACATCAAAGAACTTGCAACCGAAGGTTCAACTTCTACAACTGGTGTAGCCTTTACTTACAGCGGATCAAATGCTTCATCAACTGGTGATACAGTATCAGGAGTTCTTTCATCAACTGCTGATGAGGAAACTAGTGGAGTGTTTACCGTACGTGAAGGTGAAACTGAAACCTTTACTCTACGTGTAACTATCGATCCTGTAGCTTCTGGTGATTACCGAGTAAGTCTAACTGAGGTTAATTACTCAGCTACAGACGACGGTGTTACTGATCCACAAGGATACGTACCTACACCAGCTCAAGACTTCCGAACTGGTTACGAAACAATTCAAGGTAGCTAATCTTAGCTAACCAAAGACATTGATTTTGTAAAAGTTCAAAGTCTAAGCTAACAAAAAGCCCCTTTGGGGGCTTTTTGTGTTGTCTAAAGGTCGTTTTCTTACTTGCCCGAGATGGTTAGCATGACTATGCAGAAAAAATAAATGGTATAATAAACCAATGTTCAATAAAACTTTCTATAAATTTCTTATTAGTTTTGTTGCGGTAATAGTAATTACACTACTGTTTATTTTGGTTGTGGGTTCTAGTGTATAATTAAAATAATAATTATGATACGAGTTACTGATCAGTACTTTTGGAACTTTATTTTTTTTGTTTTCTTTTTAGCGCTTTTAATTATGGCGACCATTATTCTTGAGACTGAGTCAAGGTTTTTAGAAGTTGGCCTTAGGCCGATTGATTATATTTTAATGACTTTAGCAACTTGGCGTTTAGTACGGCTATTTGCATTTGATACGGTAACTAAATTTTTTCGAGAGCAATTTTGGGATTTAAAAAAGGTAGGAAGAGGATATGAATTGACAAAACCAAAAACTGGTCCACGTCGAACTTTGGCAGATTTGCTTGGTTGTCCATCTTGTATCAGTGTTTGGTGTGGACTTTTGGTGGTTTTTCTTTATCTACTCACTGCCTATGCTTTTGTTCCGGTATTGTTGTTAGCGATATCGGCGGTAGCAACTTTTTTGCAAAATACCGGTACATTAGTCGCTAATGGAGGGGATTATTTAGCAAAGAAAAATGATAGCTAAAATATTAAGGCATCGTTCTAATTAGGATTATATAAAAGTATTAAAAGTGTGGTTAACTTTGTCTCAAACATATAAATATATTTGATACAATATTTGTTAATAATTTTTTATTTATGATTTTAAAGGAGATTTGTTCAATAATTGATGAGCCAAGGCCAATTGTGACTGAAACCTCGTGGGCCTTACTTGCTATAAGAGTTACTGTCGGTATTTTTTTTATGGTACATGGTTATAAAAAATTCTTTGGTGAAGGCGGACTATCTTCTTTTACCGATATTTTAGCGGGAATAGGTTTCCCAGCAGCAGCTACTTTTGCTTTTCTGGTAGCTTTTGCTCAGTTATTTGGAGGATTGGCAATTATACTTGGTGTATTGACTCGCTTTTCAGCATTTTGGCTAACTTTAATCAGTGTTTATGGTTGGATTACGGTTAAAGGTTTGCCTGGGACTACAGTATATATGGGTGACTTAGAACTTATGCTGTCAATTGGAATGACTTTAGCACTTATGTTAGTTGGTCCAGGGGTGATATCGCTTTCTAGTAAGCTTAAGCGAGAAGATATTGTAGTTTCTAATCCTAATGAACCTGTTTAAAACTAACCCATAAATAATTTAAATATTGCTAAAATTGGTAAAGAGGACTTTACTTTTACTAAGTTAACAATTAATTATTTATGTTTAAAAAATCTTTAACGTTTTTTGATGAAGTACGACCAGCCAATTGTGACGTCGACTATGCATTATTAGTAGCAAGGGTAGCGGTCGGTGTTTTCTTTGTAGCACATGGATACGCAAAGTTTTTTGGTGAAAATGGTTTGGAAGATTTTTCCACTATGTTGATCGACCTTGGTTTTCCGATGGTGGGATTACTGGCTTTCTTGGTTGCTTTTGCTGAGTTGTTTGGCGGATTAGCAATTTTAGCTGGTGTGATGACTCGATTTTGGGCTTTTTGGCTGGCGGTCATTTCTTTCGTGGCTTGGTGGGCAGTTAAAGGTTTTAATATCGGTGGTAATGGTGATCTAGACGTATTAGCGCTTGGTTTAACTATCGCTTTGTTTATAGCTGGACCTGGTGCTGTGTCTTTGTCTGGAAAATTCAAAGGTGACAGAGAAGGCTCTGTAAATTTACCGAATTAAAACACGACCCCGACAAAACTAATAAAAGCGTGGCCTTTGGCCACGCTTTTATTAGTTTTGTCGGGATACCGAGAATCGAACTCGAGCCACACGCACCCCATGCGTGCACACTACCACTGTGCTACATCCCGAACGAGAAATTAAAATTAATACATTATAAATTGACTGGTCTTAATGATAAAAGTCTTTATTTACATTGGCAAGAATAATTATTATACAAGAAAACAATAGGGTAAGGTCAAGAGTTGACTACTTTTTTATTTAAATATACTATGTAAATGCTCTCTGTCATTGTCATTGATAGGGATCACTTGCAAAGTAATAGCTCCTTTCCCCCTCGACTAGATTATCTGGTCAGGGGGTTTTCTTTACTATTTTTATATATCTGTTATATTTACTGCCATCAGGCTCATGACAGTTGGTCGCGTGTAGGCGCGGTAATTGATACATAGGTATCAGCCGACCGAAGTCCAATCTATTTTTGTATTGGGTCGGAGGAATTATCGATGATTTTTTTGTTATCACATGACCTGTATTTATAAGTACTATAAAATCTAATTATCATGGCCATTTCAAAAGCCAAAAAGCAAGATATTATTGCTAAGCTTGAGGAGGTTCGTGACAATTCTGAATCAATTGTCTTTGTTCACTATAGTGGACTAACAGTAGCTGATACAACTTCTATGCGTAAAGATTTACGTGAGAAAGGTGTTGGTTATTTTGTAGCTAAAAAGACTTTGATGAAGAGAGCTTTTGCCGATAAATTTACCGGTGAAATGCCGACTTTAGACGGTGAGATTGCGGTGGCATACAGCCAAGACGCAATTGCTCCCGCTCAGAATATTAAAGAATTTTCCGAGAAGTTTAAAAATAACGTCTCAATAGTAGGGGGGGTATTTCAAGGAGTATACAAAGATCAGACAGAAATGACTGAAATTGCTTCTATTCCACCATTGCAAACTTTACGTGGTATGTTTGTTAACGTTATTAACTCACCAATACAAGGTTTGGTTATATCGCTTAATGCTATCGCAGAGAATAAATAAACAAATGAGCGGAAGCGATTATTGTTTATTTAGTTCTGAATTTGCCCCTTCCTAGGGCAACCTAATTTTTAACGACCGAAAGGGAGTATAAAAATGGAAATACTCTAGTGGTGAAATTCCTAGAACTTGTTAAATTAAATTTAAATTACAAAATATCTTAAACAAAATAATATGTCAGACGAAAAAGACACAACAGTAGCAGAGGAAACAACTGCAACTGAAACAAAAGAAGAAACTACTTCTGAAACAAATAATGATGGTGTAGATGAATCAGTAGAAGTACCAGCTGAATTTAAAGATTTAGTTGAGAAAGTAGAAAAAATGAGTGTACTTGAGCTAAACGAGTTAGTAAAAGTACTTGAAAAGCGTTTTGGAGTATCAGCTGCAGCGGTAGCGGTAGCTGCTCGAGTGCAGGTGCTGCAGCTGGTGCTGAGGAAGCAATCAGAATTCGCGGTAGAACTAACTGATGCTGGTGCACAGAAGATTGCTGTTATTAAAGCTGTTAAAGAAGTTCTTGGTCTAGGACTTAAAGAAGCTAAAGAAATGGTAGATGGTGCTCCAGCGGTACTTAAAGAAGGAATGAAGAAGGAAGATGCTGAAGCTCTAAAAGCTAAGCTTGAAGAAGCTGGAGCCAAGGTAACACTTAAATAGTTTTAAGTGTGAACTTAGGCTCCAGAGGCGGAGACATGTCGTGCGGAGCGTAAGCGAGCACGACGGTCGAGCCGGGCCTGCAAGCCAATAAAATAATGACTGAATAAGGAATATATTTTATTAGGACTTGTGGGGGAGCTAAAGTTACATTGAAATAGACATTTCAATGTAACTTTAGCGGAACCCAGCCCTACTTTTGGTAATCATTTATTTGCAACATCATAAACGCAAATCATTGGCATAAATAACAAAAGATAATAAATGACAACTAAAAGTAGGGCTGGGTGGTGCAATAAAACACGGAGATTCAATATCTCCGTGTTTTATATTCTTAAGACTTGCGAGGATCAAAAGTAACTTTGAAATAGTTTGAAATCACACAAAGGGCGCGCCGAACGCGCCCTTTGTGTTTTTTGACATAATGGTACAATCACACTATGAACAATAAAGCTTTGGATAAAGAATGGTTTGAAATATATAAAGACGGTTGTGCATTTGACGATATAGACTATATAAAATTTGATCAGAAAAAATTGGCTAAACAGAAGGAATTATTTCTGGCTGGCCTTATTGATGAACCGACTCTGGAATATGATATTGATATTCAGTCGATTTTATATCACAAGACTAAACTTCTAGAATTTCAGGAAATAGTAGCAACTGATAACTCCGCTCATCCGGCGGTCAAAAAAGCTTATCAGATGAAAATTAAAGACCAGTTAAACAAGGTCTCATTATTGGAATCAGTAGTTGAGCGAAATGACAAAACGGTAACCGAAACTTCAAAAAGAATTTATGGTGCTCCTGATAGAGAAGTTATGCGTCGAGCTTTGTCATCAGTTTTATATGTGGCGGAGAAACGCGGTGTTACACTTGGTGATAAATGGTGTGAGTTGGTCGATTATTTTGATGCAAAAACTGATGGCTCTGACATTGATTATTATAAAATAGAAGACAATCAAGAAAAATTGTTGGCGGCAGAGCAGTTGGTTGAGGTGTTAAAAAAAGCTTTGCTTGACAGAGGCATTGCTTGGGAGGTTACTACTAATTCTAGCGTTGTGGCGGTTACTGTAAGTTATCGCGATAAAACTATTTATATACCGGAAACTAGAATGGTAACAGAGGTTTTGGCTGAGGCTCTTGTCAATCATGAAGTTGGCGTACACCTGGCTAGGCATCTAAACGGTTTTAAAAGCTCGCTTTTGTTATTATCGGTTGGTTTAAACGGATACCTTAATGGAGAAGAAGGTTTAGCTACATATAGGCAAGTACAGACTGATAAAAGTTTTCTTCCTGGCATTACTAAATATGTATTGCCGGCGTTAATGATTGGATTACATAAAAACACACCTTGGACATTTAGACAGATTTATGACCTTACAAAAGAATATTACGTCTTGCTAGGTGGATCAAAAAATAAATTATCTGAATCTGCTTGGAAGCATGGAATAGTTGTATTTAGGGGTACTAGTGGTAAGGCAGGGAACGTCTTCACCAGAAGTACAGCTTATTTCTCCGGTTATTTAGGAATCAAAGAGTTGATAGATAAAAATGATCCGGAAGTTGAGAGATTTTTGGTAGGGAAATATGACCCGACTAATCAAGATCATATAGACATATTAAATCAACTAGATATTAGATAAATTAAAAAAACGCGCGCCGTAGGCGCGCGTTTTGTCACTTAAATTTAAGTATTTTAGTGTGATATACTTACTAATAATTTTTCTTATGTTTAAAATTGTAATACTTTTTTTCTTTATATTTATAATAATAGCTTCTTTTTATATTGGAAACAGGAACCTAAGAAGGTCATATATCAAGGCTGGGGTTATTCATTCTAGGTTTATATTTGCTCTTTCTGTTCTAGGTATAAGTCAGATTTTGCTACTGTTTCCTGTTGCTGTTTTTGAAATAGCGACAAATTCTACATATATAGCTGGGGGCATGTTAATTTCTTGGGATGTTATTACTATAATACTTATTTTTGTTTTCTCTTTACTTTTGTACGGGCGATTCAAAAAGAATTTATTAGGTTCTGTTGAGAGTTTACCAAGAACAAACAAGAAAAATTTTTTTGCTTATTTTGTAACCTATGTTTATTCCGTTATTGCTCTTTTATGCGTATGGATTCTTTTTACCGTTCTTCCTGGTAAGGAATATGTTTTTGGAACGTTGGCAACTATCGCGGTTAATTCTGGAAGTCCCGAGCTGTTAGAGGTTATACCACTTCAATTTGATTGGGAAAAAGAACATATGTTTACAGATATGGCTGTACTACATAAGGATCCATCTATTTGTGATAAGAAAAAAAATATTGATAAAATTAACGGATGTAAAAAGGCATCAATTGATGCTATGGTTGTAGAATATTATAAGGATAGGATAGGTTCAACAAAATCAAAAGATAAAATAGATTGTACACAGGTAAAAAATATATATGAAAGTAAGTTGGTAGGATATAGTTTAAATCACGATGAATGTAGTTATGTTTCTGTGATCCAAGAAGCTTTAGCAAATAATAACCCTTTGATTTGTGATAGAATTTTGGAAAGGTTAACTTCAGAAAATGAAACCAACATCGCTGAATATGAATTTATAATAAAAAAACATGCGGCTTGTACGGTACATTTTCATGGTAGTTCTGTATGGAAGACGGGGTGTGAACGATTTTCTGATCAAAGTAAATATGACGTTCTTGCTAGTTGTAGATATGACAAGGTAATAGAGCCATTTAATGGTCATTTATCAGATTTGCCAGAGTACTGGTATTGGTTTAAGTAAAACTTTAAAGACAAGATTTTTTCTCAAGAACACTCACTCTTTTTTGTCCAGATTCCACACGTACCTTTTATGATATAATCTTGCCACTCTAGTATGGCAGACCCACTTTCAATCTTGTTTGGTAGTACGGCACGCGTAAAATTATTACGTTTTTTTCTATTTAATCCGTCTAAAGAATTTACTTTTGATGATATGTGTAAGCGTGCTCGTTTAGTTCGTCGCACCGCTCGTACAGAAATATCTGCCCTTGAAAGAGCTGGGGTAATAACTTCTAGAATGGTACCAACTCTACTTCTCGGAAAAACCAAAAAAACCAAAGTTTTAAATTACAGCTTAAATAAAAAATTTCCGGAACTACAAGCCCTGCAAACTTTTTTGTTTGAAACAGCACCAATCGATGGTAAGAATCTACTTCGACATCTGCGTAAGGCAGGAGTAGTTGATTTTGTAGTGATTGCTGGGTTGTTTGTACGCGAGTTTGAACAACGATTAGATGTACTTCTAGCTATGAAGAAATTATCACAATCAAAAGTAGAGAGCGCTATTCGTTCTTTGGAATCTGAAATAGGTATTGAGATTCGTTTTGCGGCCATGACTTCTGAGGATTTACTTTATCGTGTAGGTATGTATGACAAATTAACTCGAGATATTTTTGACTACAAACACCAGATTTTAGTTGACAGAATCGGTGTTCGTGATGAGTTGCACAGAGGCTCGTATCGTGGCTAAAAGTGTGGTTTAAATATTTCTTGGTTTAATATAATGTTATAATAAAAGAGTTATTAGTAGTTAATAAATTGAACTATGGATTACTCAGTTTTTGATTCTCTACAAATGGCCTTTGCAGAGATGTGGGGTGAGGTGATTAATTTTCTACCGTCGATTGCGGTGGCTGTAGTGGTGCTGATTATAGGTGCTATTATAGCTTCGGCTTTGAAGCGTTTGACTGAACGTATTTCTAAAAAGGTGGGTCTAGATAGTGCGTTAGATGCAGCTGGGGTTGATGATATTACCGAAAAGGCTGGTTATAAACTAAGTGCTGGAGTATTTATCGGGACTTTGGTTAAGTGGTTTATTTTACTCGTATTCTTTATTGTGGCTTTAGATATTCTACATCTAGAAGAAGTGACTGTCTTTTTGCGTGATGTAGTGATTGGTTACTTACCAAAGGTAATTATTGCAGTACTTATTTTGATGGTAGCGGCTATTATTGCAAATACTGTACGTAATATGGTAATCGCTTCTACCAAGCTAGCTGGGATGAATCGTCCAGAGTTATTTGGTAAGGTGGCTTATGTAGCGATTATTACTGTAGCGGTGCTAGCGGCTCTAAATCAGCTAGATATTGCTACTGAGCTTATCCAACCACTCTTTACCGGAATCGTGTTCGCTATTTCACTAGCGCTTGGACTAGCTTTTGGTCTTGGCGGCAAAGACGCAGCGTCTCGAGTGATTGACTCTGTTACGAGGCGGTAGAGGTAAAAATGCCGAAAAATAAAAGGTGTCGCCTATGGCGACACCTTTTATTTTTCGGCATTTTGCCACAAGTACTGTAGTATTTGTTTAAAAGCATTAGCTATTATTTCGTTTTTAATCATTATGCCTGATGGTTTTTTCTTGTCAAAAGCCACAATCGAAACTTTGTCATCATAAACATTTATCTCAATGCCAAGATCTTTAAAGATATCTAGAAATCTCATGTCGCGCATTAAATCTTTAGCTCTTGGAACGTCTCTTTTTCCTAGTGGGCTTTTTGACAGTAGGCTCTTAACTGACACATTGTGTGCTACTCGATTGGGAAAATATTCTTCCTCAAAAAAGTCATTCATAGTCTCATAAGCTTTATCATAATCGGTAATGGCGTGTATGGTTTTTTCTTTATTATTTCTCCAACTATCAGCGTATAGATTTTTTACCCCTTCTATACCTTCAAAATATTTTATGTTGGAGTGCAGGGTAGGGAAGTCTTGGTTTTGTTTAGTGAGCCAGCCCTCTAGTTCGTTAGTTTGATTGGCTACCGACTCAACTTGTCGCTTAGCCCATAGTCTAAAATCCTGCTGACTGATTGGTTGAAAATAAGCGCTTTTCTCTTTGTTAAGCTTAGTGACCAGTCCCTTCTCCAAAAGACCTTCAACCACGTGGTAAAGAGCGGTTCGGTTTATCAAGGTTTCTTTGGCGATTTTACTGATCGGTGAGTCGCCAAGCTTATACAAGGCGCCAAGCACCTTCTTTTCCTTACTGTTTATTAATTTCATATGAGGTTATTTTAGCAAAGTTGTCAAAATGTGTCAACACTTTGACATATATCACCATATCTTTATAATTTAGCTCAGATTGCAATCGTGCAATTGTTTTTTAACAAAAAGGAGAAGGAAAATGAGTGCTATTAGTAAAGTAAAATCTTCTAAATACCCTCAAATAAATGCTCTTATCAGCCATTTAGTTTTAGCCGGAAGTAACACTCCGGAAATATCATTGGTTGAAATGAGGCCGAAAAGCGTAATTGAACCACATATTCACAAGGTAGACGCTCGGATGTTTATTGTGTCAGGAACAGCGACAGTCTTGTCTGATGATGGAAATAATGGAACGGTAGTTCGTAAAGGAGACTGTGTTTTCTTTGAGAAATTGAGAAGGCATGGCTTCAAAGCTGGTCCTGAAGGAATGACTTTTTTGTCAATTAACGGCGGTATTCGTAAGATTGATGGGGAGTTAGATTTCGTTTCTTAAATTAAATGAAGTAAAGAGGCTTAATTTTATTAAAGTTAAGCCTCTAAATTATTTTGGGAGAGTAAAATGAAAATAATTGTATTTGGAGCGTCTTCAAAAACCAGTATCGGCTTCTATGTTGGTGAATATTTAAAAAAGCTGGGACACACAGTTGTTTACGCTAGTCGTAGTGGTGGTCTTGGTGAAAAATGTGACATTAATGAGTATCGCCAAGTTTACGCTTTACTAAACGAATATAAACCAGATGTTATTGTAAACGCGGCTGGTGTATTTACTGGATTAGAATTAATTGGACAACTAAAAGATTTTTCTATCATTAAAGATAGTGTATTTGTTAAATGTTATGGATCATTGCTTTTGGCTGATATATCTGTGAAGTTAGGTGTTAACACTTTGATTGTAATTGGTGGTCATACTGAACCGTGTGATTCTGGTTTTTTCATATACAACATGGTCAACAATGCCATGTTGTCTTTAGTTAAATCCATAGTTAAACAAACCAGAGCGTTGGAGGCTTATTACTTAGAAATTCCGGCAATCAAAAATAGCAGTATGGTTAAAGAGGCTATGGAAAGAGAATCTGCTAAGTCATTAGACGCACATGATGCGGTAGATGTTTGTAAAATAGTAGAAGACGTTATTAATGGTAAATATGAGTCTGGTTCTAGAATAAGAATTTAAAAAACAGCAAATACACCTTGGGTGTATTTGCTGTTTTTAATTGTGTATAAAACTGTTGATAAAAAGTTTATAAGTAGACTAGATTTAACCCCAATAAACGCTTGACTTTATTTTTCATTCGTATACAATGGCGCTCACGTATTTATGAGTTTAGGAAAAGAAATTAGCTAGTCGCGCGAAATTCGTTTTTACGGCTTTCCCGCGGTAACGCGGTTTTTTTAAAACTAAACTCAAGGAGGTACGCGATGTTTGACAATCGCATATTCTAAAGGAACAGATTGATAAGGTCTGTTCCGAAAAGTCCACGCGTGTTCGACGCGCGCGTGGCACTCCGAACATTTTTTGATTTATCAAAAAATGTTCGGAGCAGGTAAACTGATCTGTTGTGTAAAGATTTAAGTCTTCGGACAGGGTCTTTTCGTCCACAACAGATCAAACACAGTCTGGTTCAGATTATGTATTTTGTCTGACCAGACACACACTCAAAAATTGTGCAGCGGTGCACAGCATGAAGGTAAGCGAACGTAAAGCCAAACGGTGTATAGCGTTACTTGTCGATGGAGCGAATGAGTGAAATGAAAACGAGCTTTGCTCATTTTCATTTCCGAGTGAGCGAACATCGGTGGGGGAAGTATCTTTTATTTATGAAAGTTACTAAGCTATTCATAATCGTATTAACTACGGTGTATAGCGTTCCTTACAGGAATGTAAGGGTGTATGGTGGATGCCTAGGTTTTAAGAAGCGATGAAAGACGTGGAATGGCTGCGATAAGTTTCGGTGAGGTGCCAATCAACCTTTGACCCGGAAATATCTGAATGGGGAAACCCTTCTACTTTCAGTAGAAACTCTTGTATGAGAGAGCGTACGCAGGGAAGTGAAACATCTCAGTACCTGTAGGAATAGAAAGCAATAGACGGAACTTTCTTTCTGTCTGGATTCGTAGGCTTCATTGAGGAAATAAAAAAGAGGAGGAGGAAAGTATGTCACCAATGTTTATGAAGGTAATGTGGTTATTGTTAATTTTATGGTTGTCTTACCAAACATACATTCAGTACTTTAGTTAAGTTATTTTTGAGACAAAACCTAAGTTTTGTCTCCTCAATGAAGCCTACGAGCCATTACAGGCAGGAAGAAGGTTCTTGCGATTCTCTTAGTAGCGGCGAGCGAAACGGGAAGAGCCCAAACCATACATATTTATATGTATGGGGTTGTAGGGCAAAAACGGCATTTAGTTGCGAAGAGTTACAAAATGTATATATAGGAAAATGTGCTGGAAAGCATGACCCCAGAAGGTAATAGTCCTGTATTCGAAATGTATACATCTCTTTGGTTTTTGTTCCTGAGTAGCCCGAGACATGAATAGCTCGGGTGAATCCACCAGTACTAACTGGTAAGGCTAAATATTCTTAAAGACCGATAGTGAACTAGTACCGTGAGGGAAAGGTGAAAAGAACCCCGGAGAGGGGAGTGAAATAGATCTGAAACCATACATCTACAAGGAGTCGACGAGGTGCATCACTGTGTATAGCACTTTGTGAATTTTTTAAAGAGGGGAGTCAAAGACGTTTTTAGGTAGTTGGTAAGATAACGGCTTACCAAGCTTGTCTGGGAAAATGAGTTTTTACTTAACTTCCCTCTCTTTAAAGAGTTCATAAAATTTAGTGCTATATAGAGTGATGCATCTCTACGGCGTGCCTATTGAAGAATGAGCCGGCGAGTGTACCTTTGTCCTTTGTTTAAGTGGTAATCCCACGTAGGCACAGTGAAAGCGAGCGTTAAAAGCGCGAATATAGGGCAGGGGTACGACCCGAAGCGGGATGAGCTTGCCATGAGCAGGGTGAAGCGACTGTAATAGGTCGTGGAGGCCCGAACCGGTTGGCCGTACAAAACCATCGGATGACTTGTGGTAAGGAGTGAAAAGCTTATCGAATTCCGTAATAGCTGGTTCTCTCCGAAACAGCTTTAGGGTTGGCGTCGCGTGATCCCACTGGGGGTAGAGCACTGGCAAGAGCGAATAGGGGGAAACCTCGTCACTTTTATCAAACTCCGAATACCAGTTGGTTACAGCGCGGCAGTTAGACTATGGGGGAGAAGCTCCATTGGTCAAAAGGGAAACAGCCCAGATCGCCAGTTAAGGTCCCTAAATATATGCTCAGTGCAAAATGAGGAGGTGAGGATTCTCAAACAGCCAGGAGGTTGGCTTAGAAGCAGCCATCCTTTAAAGAAAGCGTAACAGCTCACTGGTCGAGAGTCCTTGCGCCGAAGATGATCGGGGCTCAAGCATATTACCGAAACTGCGGATTTGTAGGCTTCATTGAGGAAGCGAAATAAAAGAGGAGAAGAAATCATGAGTAAAAAAAATGGATACTTTTTACACTATACTTTCAGGATTAATGATTTACCTGAAGAGATGGGGTTTACATGCCCTGTAACAGGAATTATTCCAATAGAAAATGTCTCTTCGGAAGAAGAGGCAATTGAAAGAGTAAAAGGAATACTAGAAAGTATAAAAAGATATGGAAAGTACAATGTTTTATCTCACAGTTTAAGTTTTGAGAAAGATATTTATTCCAAAATGTAATTTTAATTTGGCAAAGATAGGTTTAGATTAAATTTATCTTTGTCTCCTCAATGAAGCGTACAAGTGGTAGGAGAGCGTCCGTCTCTGCGATGAATTCAAGGCGTGAGCCAAGATGGAGCGAGGCGGAGTGAGAATGCCGGCACAAGTAACCGCAACGCGGGTGGGAACCCCGCGCGCCGAAATACCGAGGTTTCCTTTGCGATGGTGATCAGCGAAGGGTTAGTCGGTCCTAAGGGAATCCCGAAAGGGGGACTCGATGGATAGCAGGTTAATATTCCTGCACACTGCTATGTTCCTATGGAGGGACGGAGTGTTGTACTCAAAGCATCTTATTGGATTGGTGCTGGAGCACTGAGGAGGTCATGTAGGCAAATCCGCATGGCAATACTCCAAGGTGAGTCTGAAGGGGAGATTCGTCAAACCGATTTGAGGAGCACGCTTCCGAGAAAAACTTCGTTTGGGTTAAACATAGTGGTTCCGTACCGCAAACCGACACAGGTGGTAGAGTCGAGAAGACTAAGGCGAACGAGTGAGAGGTCCTCAAGGAACTCGGCAAAAAAGCGGCCGTAACTTAGGGATAAGGCCTGCCTTCCACATCACACTGTATGTGATGATAAAGAGTCGAAATTTATTTGTTTTGTTGGCAAAACAGTTCAGAAAGAAAAGGAGAAAAAATGGGTATTTCTGGAACAGGAGGAGCGCTTTTGCTCCTAAATAGTATCAACACTATTGATATAGCCACACTTTCAGTATTTGATCTGATGGTGATGTTCTTTCCGTATGTTGTATTGGTTATTGGGTTGGGCATTACCTTAGTGTCCTATCTTAGAAATCAATAATCCGATTGGGAATCCTCTGATCGGATTCCCAGTAAAGCAAATAAGTTTCAAAAACATCATGTTTAGTGTGATGTGGAAGGCCGCAGCGAAAGATTTCCTGCCGACTGTTTAACAAAAACACAGCTCTCTGCGAACACGAAAGTGGATGTATAGAGGGTGACGCCTGACCTATGCCGGAAGGTTAAATACGGATGGTGATATGATCTTCGGATTGTATTGCTGGGCTGTATAAGCCCCGGTAAATGTCAGCGATAACTATAATCGTTCTAAGGTAGCGTATTTCCTTGTCGGGTAGAGGAACTGCCCGGTTCAGTAGTGATACTGTCCTAGCGAAAGTTTGTGTTCTTTCGCACTTATCGGCTTATAACGGTGAAGCCCTATCGTCATCACTCCAGCTTCAAGGATGGAGTAAAAAGACGAGGGTAATACCGTGGGAAGCCAGCTCCACTTTCTGTCGTCATTTATTACTGTATGTTTTTTACGCAAAATGTTTGTGTTTTGTCACATTTGTAAATAAATGATTACCGAAAGTGGGGCTGGCCCCGTAACGACTGATGTCACTACCGTACAGTAGTGACTGAGATGGTACAATTACTTAGTATGAGTACCATCACACGCCGACGCTCAACAGCGAGAAAAATGTACGAATATATTTCCGGTTATACCGACGGAGAGGGATGTTTTAGTGTTTCGTTTTTAAAACGAAAAAAACTTACTATTGGTATTGAGACCAGAGCAAGTTTTTCTGTCAGTCAAAATGAAGATAGATCAGAGGTTTTGTATCTCATGCAAGACTACTTTCAATGTGGTCACATGAGAAGAGATTATTCTGATAAGACACTCAAATATGAAGTAAGAAAATTTGATGATTTACTTACCAAAGTAATTCCTCATTTTCGTAAGTACCCCATGCTTTCAGGTAAGCAAAAAGACTTTGAGATTTTCGCTCAAGTCTGCGAACTAATGAAAGACGGTAAACATCACACGAAAACTGGCGTGCGACAGATTATACGCCTCGCATTTGCCATGAATCCGAGCGGAAGACGGAAATATACGCAAAGTGAACTCTTTGCGCTGTTGAGATGAAGATATAGTCTATGCCACTAGTAATAGTGGGTTAGAGATTTTGCACAAAATCTCAGAGCAGAAAGATGTCAGATACATTCAGACATTCGATGTAAACGAACATGAAGTTCCGACGTGCACGAATGGCGTAACGAGTGGGAAACTGTCTCGAGGACCTGCTCGGTGAAAATACAATCCCGGTAAAGATGCCGGGTACCTGCAGATAGACGAAAAGACCCCAGGAGCTTTACTGTAGTTTCGTATTGGGGCTATTGAATTAATGCGTAGTATAGGTGTGAGACTTTGAAGCGGGCTTTCGGGTACCGTGGAGTCGCCAGTGAAATAGCACCCTTTATTTTGGTAGTCTCTAACCAGCTAGGCAAAACCTAGTTGAGACAGTGCGTGGCAGGCAGTTTTAGTGGGGCGCTACCCTCCCAAAAAGTAACGGAGGGGTCTCAAGGTTGGTTAGGCGCGAATGGAAACCGTGCCGATAGTGTAATGGCATAAACCAGCTTGACTGTAAGGAGTAGATTCCGAACAGACACGAAAGTGGAGCATAGTGAACCGATGGTACGCGTTAGATGCGGCCGGAGATTACCCGATAAAAGTTACCCTGGGGATAACAGGCTAGTCGTGCCCAAGCGTCCATAGCGACGGCACGGTTCGGCACCTTAACTTATGTTAGTTGCAAAACAATATACATCGGGGTGCCTAGGATAGTAATATCCTACAAAAACAAATTGGCTATAACGGTGAACTCCATATAAAGCCACTACTACTATGTAGTAGAATATGTATATGGACAATACCGTGGAAAGACTAAATCAATTTCAGAAATCAGTAATTATTGGTACTTTACTTGGAGATGGATACACTCGTATCATTCCAGGTCGCCAAGATGCATTTCTGGAAATAAACCATGCATTAAGACAAAAAGAGTACGTTTTATGGAAATATGATGTACTTAAAGGAATAAGAGCTGGTGCTCCAAGAGAGCGCAAGGGAAATGGTGTGCGTAAAGCAATTCGTTTTTACACAAGGCAATCTGAAGAATTAACCTCACTTCATCTTATGTTTTATAAGAATGGAAAAAAGTTTATTCCAGAAAGTTTGACTCTCGATCCTGTAATGTTGGCAGTATGGTTCATGGATGATGGAAGTAGGTGTAGAGATTCTGATGTTTATCTCAACACACAGCAGTTTGATAGTACAAGCCAAAAAGCTTTATTAAGAATGCTTGCTGATATTAGTTTAGACGCAACTCTTAATAAGGATAAGCAGTACCAAAGAATACGTTTTATGAAGAAAAGTATTCCAAGATTATTTAATCTAATTAAACCGCATATAATTCCATCAATGAAATACAAAATTGGTTTAGAATCCGTAGAGACTACACGCCAATCCCCAACTGCAGATTTTGCTTCTGCAAAATCTGCAGCTGGGTGAAGATATAGTCCGATCCTCACAGTAATGTGAGACCCGTCATTTACTAGATAGTTTATCTCACGCTAGACTATTATAAAGGTAAATGAGCAGACAGCGATGTCGGCTCGACTTATCCTGGGGCTGGAGCAGGTCCCAAGGGTTTGGCTGTTCGCCAATTAAAAAGTCACGCGAGCTGGGTTTAGACCGTCGTGAGACAGGTTGGTCTCCTATCTACTGCAGGCGTCGATTCTTGAGGAGAGTTGTCCCTAGTACGAGAGGACCGGGATGAACGAACCTCTGGTCTATCGGCTGTCACGCCAGTGGCACCGCCGAGTAGCTATGTTCGGAATGGATAACCGCTGAAAGCATCTAAGCGGGAAGCCAACTCCAAGATTAGGAATCATTAAGTCCCCAGAGAGATGATCTGGTTGATAGGCATTAAGTGGAAGTGTAGTAATACATGGAGCTGAGGTGTACTAATAGGACGTAATTCCTGTAAGGAACGCTGTACATCGTTTTTCAAAATGATTACAGTTTTCCTTTCAAGCTGGAAAGGCTGTGCAATTTTTGAGTTGTTTTACCAAGTTGTTAGAATATGCGATTAAGATTAAATTAATATTGAATGTATCAACAAGGTTTTTGCTTGTAAGTAGTGATAGAGGTAGCTTGGTGGTAGAGTAACAGATTGTTAATCTGAGGGTCGCAGGTTCGAATCCTGCCCTCTGTCCAAATCTTGTTTTAAGTCGGGGTGTAGCGCAGGTCTGGAAGCGCGTTAGCTTGTTTAAGCTAAAGGTCGTTGGTTCAAATCCAATCATCCCGTCCATCATTATTTTAAATAATGATACTTTGTTAATACATTTAATTTTATTTAAAATGTAAAAAGTTTATTGAAAACTTAATGTTGGTGCTTTGGGGGTGAGGGTACACCTGTTCTCATTCCGAACACAGAAGTTAAGCTTACTACCACCGATGGTACTCCGTAAGGGGAAGAGTAGGTAGGCGCCAACATTAAGTTTTTAATATCTAAAAAAGACCAGGCTCAAAGTCTGGTCTTTTTTATCCCCTAGGCAATTTTTAAGGGTGGTTTCAGTATATTTTGGCATGATAGAATTGGGTGTATGCCAGAAGATTACGAATATTATGATCATAAGCAAACTATAGCTAAGTGGTTGTTGTTAGTGGCTGTTTTGGTGGGCGGTTTATTGGTCTGGTTGATCAGTAGTAATTCTAATAAAGCGCCAGTTATTGTGGAATCAGAGATTCTTTCAGAAGAGGAGAAAATATCAATGCAAAAAGCCGAATTAGATAAGCTTAGGAATGCGTCTGCAGCTCAGAATCAGTCGACTACAACGACCGAAAGTCAAAAGCAAGAATTAGACAAGCTTATGTCAGAGCAAGAAGTTGGTAACTATAAGTCAGTTGAAGAACAAAAAGCTGAACTGGATAAGTTGAGAGCAGAAATGTCTGAATAAGTTATAATGTTTTTAATAAAATTAATTATATAAATTATGACAAGAACCAGCATTATAAATAATATTAAAATTGTGGCGTTAGCTATGATTCTGGCGGTTGGTATATCTTATACATACGCCGCTTGGACTTCACCAACAGTGGCACCGCCTGGGGGTAATGTGTCGGCTCCGATTAATACCTCAGCGATTTCTCAGTACAAGGATGGACCGTTTGGAGTCGGTGGATTTTTTACAGCTTATTTAGGCCTTAGTGCTAATAATAGCCGAATAATTGAGGTCGCTACTCCAATCGACGGTACTGATGCTGTAAATAAAGATTATGTGGATGCGGCAACAGCAGGAGGAAGCTCTATGTTTAATTCATGTGGAGCCACAACTGTTGGTGGTTCTTCAGTTATATTGGCTTGTGTTAAGTCAAATGGTCAAGTCTGTAGGACAGGAGACTTAATGTCTACTGGACGAGCTTCAGCTTCTGATCATAGAATTGTACTTACACAGGGCGGTTGGACGTGCACACCATAATTTTTTCATTTGTATGAATATGCCAAAAGTTAGTTTGTTAACTTTTGGTATATTTGTTTTTACCTTCATCATAGCTTTATTTTTGGTGAATGGTACTGAGATTTTTAAAAATATCTCAAAGCAAGATGGTTGTGAGATAAACAAGGTGGTAAAAACAGTGCGAGGGGAGTCTATGTATCCACTACTAAAACATGGTCAGGAAATTGTGGTAAGTGAAGGTTATTATAATTGTAACTCTCCACAAATCGGTGATTTGGTAATGGTCGACCATGCTAATCGAGAAACACCTTTAGTAAAGGTTATCAGGGCTGTACCTAATAATAAATTACAGATAGTTAAAGAAGATGATTTTTATAAAATTATAGTTAATGGTCAAAGTTTAAAGAATTCTGTCGGAAAGCTTTACCGTTTATCTGAACAAGAAGCTAAAATGATAAGTTTATACGAAAGAGACTATAAAGGTATGATACCCAAAGATGCTTATTTGATTTTAGGTGATAATGTTGATAGTTCTTTAGATTCAACTGAGTTTGGTTTAGTTGGAAAAAAGAGTTTGCTGGGAAAAATTAATTATCACCCTTAACTATTTGTTGAATAAATTGACATTTAATATTTTTTAAGTGTTACAATTTAAATTAAGTCTAATAAGTCTAAAATTTTTATAATCTATGGTTAGTGTAAAAAATGGTTTTATTAAAAGTTTCTTTCAATTGATATTGGTAGGATTTTTTTTGGGCTTGTTATATATGGTGCCACAAACAGCAAGGGCAGCTGATGTAGGTGATGTTACTGGTTTTGCTTGGAGTAGTACGATTGGTTGGATTAGTTCCAATTGTCTTGATACTTCTTCTTGTGCCACATCTGATTACGGTATAAAAGTTAGTTTTATAACTGGGGAGATATCAGGACAGGCTTGGAGTGAAAATATCGGTTGGATTAGCTTTAATCGAGATGAAACTGGAAATCCACCACAAGCTCCACATAATTCTGGATCTGGTCCGATCGCTCGGTATGTTGATAATGGAGTCGGTGGCGGTGATCTGGTTGGTTGGGCGCGGGCTTTGGCTGGATGTGAGATGATCTCTGGTGTACCACTGACAGATTGTGATAGTGCGATTGGTAATGGTAGCTTGGCCGGCGATGCTTCTGGTGGTTGGGATGGTTGGATTAGTTTGTCTGGTATTGCTGGTGACGGGTCATCCTATGGGGTTTCTGTTTCACCGTTTGGAGAAATGTCTGGTTGGGCTTGGGGTGGAGAGGTGGTGGGTTGGATTAGTTTGTCTGGCACTGCTGGAGGATCCTATTATGGTTTTGAGTTGATTACTCCAGACACTTCATCCATCGATTTGACGGCTAGTCCGACAGTTGTTCCTAGTACTCCTTACGGTGTCGATTTGACTTGGACAATAGCTAATGTCACTAATTGTACCGCTAGTAATAATGGTGGTGCTAGTTGGTCTGGTAGTAAAGATGATACTGATGGAGATCATACTGAAGTCGTAACTGTTAATTCTGTTCCGATAACTTTTACTCTAAATTGTTTTGATAACTTTAACAATCCGATCAGTGATTCTGTTGATATTACCATGAGTACACCTCCAACTCCGTCGGGTACGATAAATGCTTCTAATTGTAGTATTTTGGCTGGTGATAGTACTTGTAGCAGCATTGTTAACTGGACATCAGCAAATGTGTCTTCTCCTCAAGTGTTTCAAGAAAGTTCTCAATTCAGTACTGATCCGAACGGTAGTAGTAACAGAGCGGTTATCTTTGGTCCTAATCAGTTTGAATTAAAGGATGGTGGCTCACCAATTCGTATCATGTTTTTAAATGTTTCTTGTGCATATGGCTCAAGCTGGAATGGTACTATCTGTGAAGTACCACCTCCACCTCCACCGACACCGACTGCACTTAGTATAGATATTTCAGCTAATCCAAAACTGATTCGTAGTGGCAGAACAGCACAGATCAATGTGGAGATAACTTCAGATGTAAATTTAACTTGCACATTGGAAGGTGCGCAAAGTTATGATATAAACTTTTCGCATATCGGTTCAGCTTCTGTTCAGAGTCATTTTTTTGATACTAGGCAACTTATTTCCACTCAGGTTGTAAATGTTAGTTGTACAGTTGACGGTAATCCGGCTTATTCTATTCCTGCAGTAGAGGCGAGAGTAAACGTAATACCGATTACGCAGGAAACTTAAGAGTGGAGGTGAAAACCATGGGCAAAATAAAACGACCGAAGGTCGTTTTATTTTGCCCATGGTTTTCACCAAGTTTCTTGGGCTCATCTGTTATAATTACAGATAATTATGAGTATATTTAGGCCTTGGGCTTTTTGGCGAAGAGTACAGTATGGTATAGGGTTTGGGGCTTTTTGGTCGTTGGTAGGGACGATAGTTTATTTTGGATTTTTTTATACACCAGCTAGTTGTTTTGATAATGTATTAAACGGAGATGAAGCGGGGGTGGATTGTGGTGGAAAGTGTACTCGCATCTGTGCTTTTGCGGTTGAACCACCGTCTGTAGTTTGGGCTGAAAGCTTTAAAATTATCGATGGCCAATATAATGCAGTTGCTTACATTGAAAACAAAAATATTGGTGCGGCTACCCCAGACTTGGAATATACTTTCCATTTGTATGATGGAGATGAGGAGATTGCGGTTAGAGAAGGAAAGACAATTATTCCACCAAATAGTGTCTATCCGATTTTTGAGGGTAGAATTTTGACTGAGGATGGAAGAGAGCCAACTAAGACTGTAATCAACATAAAATCAGACGGGGTATGGTTACCGGCTACTATTGGACGTGACCAGTTCCGTACTCTGGATCATTCTATTTTAAATTCTGATAGCCGTCCACGAGTGGTGGCAAATGTTGAAAACACTGAATTGACCGATGCTAGAAATGTAGAGATTGTGGCTACCATTTTTGACCGAACTGGTACGCCATTGACTGCCTCTAAAACTTTTATTGACAAATTTGAAGCTAGAACTTCTAAAGAGGTTACTTTTACTTGGCCAAATCCAATTGCAAAAACCATTAGAAGTTGTGAAGTTCCGTCCGATATTGTGTTGATTTTGGATCGTTCTGGATCGATGGCGGCCGATGGTGGCAATCCACCTGAGCCGCTTGAGAGTGCTAAACAAGCAGCTAAGTCTTTTGTAGATATTTTACGTGATGAGGACTTGGTTGGTTATTTATCCTACGCGACTGAGCCGAGTCGACCAATGGAACAAATACTTACCAATAATCACAATGATGTTTTAAATTCAATTCAAAAGACAGTAATGGGAGATGATGGAGTGCAATACACTAATACTGGGGACGCATTTGTAACAGCTTACCAAGAACTTATCAGTAGCAGACATCGTGATAATGCACGTAAGGTAATTGTATTTTTAACTGATGGTGATGTTACTCGTCCGATAAACCCTGAAACCGGTAAAGCTGATCGTGAATACGCTGCTAACTACGCTATAGATAAATCTAACGAGGCCAAAGACAATGATATTATAGTTTATACTATCGGCTTCGGTGATTTTTTTAGTGATGTAAACGAAGATGTAGAAAGAGATGTTGATTTGATAAGAAAGCTAGCTTCCAGTGACCGCAATTTCTATGAAGCGCCAACTATTCAAGAGTTAAGAGAGGTGTATAAGAAAATCGCCAGTGATATCTGTGAATCTGGTCCTACTCGAGTCGATGTAATAACCAAAACTGACACTAACTTTGCACCTTTGCGTTAGTTTGTATATGCTGTAAGCATGAAAAGGCTTTGGCAGACTCTTTTTTCTGGTTTTGATGGAATATTGTTTAGTTCAATTTTATGTTTAACTCTTTTTGGTTTGGTGACAATGTATTCACCGGCTGAAAATAATATTTTTTTCAATCGTCAGATCGTTTGGGTTTTTATTGTAACGAGTTTGTTTTTTTTGGCCATAATTCCTAATTATCGTTTCTTAAAATCAGGTAATACGATTTTTTATCTATATTTATTAATAGTAGTTCTTTTGGTACTAGTTCTATTTTTTGGTGAAACTGTATTAGGGGCTAGACAACGGTTTGATCTTGGTTTCTTTTCTTTACAGGTATCTGATCCGGCTAAGCTTATACTAATCGCACTCTTAGCAAAATATTTTGCTAAGAGACATGAATTGATTGGAGACTTTAAACATATTTTAGTTTCCGGTATATATACTTTGATTTTCTTTGGGCTTATTTTGATTCAGCCAGACTTTGGTTCAGCTATTATTCTTTTTTTAATTTGGTTTGGAATGGTTTTGGTGGCTGGTATTAGATTTAGACATGTGGCGGTGGTGGTGGCTTTGGGGGTTGTTGCTTTGGTCGGTATGTGGCAATTTGTATTTCAGGATTATCAGAAAGACCGTATTATGACTTTTTTAGATCCTTTATCAGATATCCAAGGTACTGGTTATAATGCTTATCAATCAACTGTTACAGTTGGTTCAGGACAGATACTGGGAAAAGGAATTGGCTATGGTACTCAGTCTAAATTTCTCTATTTACCAGAATATGAGACAGACTTCATTTTTGCTGCTTTTGCTGAAGAGTGGGGTTTGGTTGGGGTGGTGGTTTTGTTTTTTTTATTTGGTTTAGTGATCTGGCGACTTCTTTATTTTGCTAATAATGGTATTGGTAATTTTGAAAAGTTGTTTGCGACCGGTATTGCAATAATGCTTTTAGCTCATTTTATTATTCATGTTGGTATAAATATCGGGGTGATGCCGGTAACAGGAACCACTATACCATTTTTAAGTTATGGTGGTTCACATCTTGTAACAGAATTTGTAGCAATAGCGATGGTATTGGGTATGAGTCGGAGAGGTAATGTTAAGCCGGTACCTAAAGAAATGCCGTTTAATGATTAATATCTTCGTGATAAAAGTGGGAAGACGAAGTCTTCCCACTTTTATCACAATCAAACATCTCTAATCTTTACTCAAATACACTTTTTCAGTTTTTTCAATCATTTCAAGCAGAGAAAAATTTTCTTTAATATGTTTATAAAGATTATTTGAATATTTCACTCGTTTGTCAGCATTTCTAAATACAAAATCCAGTGCCTCAACTATAGTGGTATGGTTGTTTGGGTCAGTTAAAAGTCCAGTTTCTCTATCTATTATTACCTCAGGAATTCCACCAACATTACTAGCTAAACAAGGTAATTCGGCTAAACCTGCTTCAAGTATTGCATAAGGTAAACCTTCTTTTTTTGAGGGTAATAAAAATATATCAAAAGCCCATAAATATGACCGAGCGTCCTTTAAATAATCAGAAAAATAGACGTAATCATTTAGACCCCTTAAGTCAACTTGTTCTTTTAGTTCGGATAACATTTCACCGCCACCGATTATGGTATAAAAGATTTTGTTTTTATTATTGTTATTGAACTCTGCTACGGCATCAATGGCGGTGGTTTGGTTTTTGTTGTGATTTAGTTCTGCTACAGTAACGAGCCAGATATTGGAACCATGTACATTGATAATTTCTTTAGAGAATAATTTGGTTCGGGCTTCTTCTCTAGACAATAAAGAAAATTCTTCAGCGGCCGGATGAATAACTGATAATTTATTCTTTATCCCAAACATGTATTTTGTTTGTAGGCTATCGAAGTGACTAACAGTAATGATGTGGTGTACTAAAAGACTGGTGATGTATGAACTAAGCCAAACCATTGTTTTCCACCACCATTTTCTTGGTTCAAGAAAAGACCAACCGTGGGCGGTGAAGATAATTTTTTTTACTCTTAAAATTCTTGCCGCTACCGAACCCAAGCCACCAGCTTTGGCGCTATTTAGGTGAATTATATCCGGTTTAAATTTATTAATAATTTTGAACAAAGAGATTAAGGACTTTATTTCTTTTAAGAGTGAAATATCACGTTGTAAGTTATCAATATAGAAAACTTTTATACCAATTTTCTCTAATTTTTTAGCCAGTTCACCGTGTCCACCTAAGGCTACAACTACTTCATAATCCTTTTTTTGCATGGCTTTAGCTAAGTCAAATACATAACGCTGAGCTCCACCAAAGTTAGATTTGGTTATGACATACAAAATTTTCTTTTTACTTAGTGAAGAATTCATGTATATTTAGCATAGCGTATTTTTGTTCAGTACGCCAAGTGTGTACAAAGTTTTTGAGAGGAAAATAAAATGTTTAAAATAGTTAGAAAAATTAAGTCTTCTTTTACTATTATTCAGTGGTTATTTTTGTTGGCTTTAATTGGATTTTTGATGACTCTTGGTGTTGAGTATTTAAAGTATTTAGATTCAATATAGCTACAGTCAGAACCTCGCCCACCAACTAATGTGTTGGTGGGTTTTAAATATTCTATTCAAAGACTTGCCATTTTTCTGGACTTTTGTACGATATCGATACTTTATATTATTTTGATTATGGGGGAAAGAACACGTGAATTAATAATTTTAATTTTAGGCGATATTTTTTTATTCGTCTTATCTTTATGGCTTACGCTTTTCGTACGGTACTTGTCTTTACCAAGTACGGAGTTATTTGCTGATCATTTAGGACCATTTTTAACGATCTCAACAGTTTGGCTGTTTGTATTTTATATTGCCGGTCTTTATGATAAACAAACCGTTTTTTTTAAGTCATTACTATTTAGTCGGCTTTTAAACGCTCAGGTAGTTAATGGTCTTATTGCCGCTTTACTATTTTTTATTATTCCGTTTGGTATTACACCGAAGACAAATCTAGTAATTTATATCTTTATTAGCATTGTTCTATTTACCGTTTGGCGAATTTATTTATATCGTTTTGTGGTGCCTAAAACTAAGCATCGGGCAATTATCTTGGCCGATGGACCAGAGGTAATTGAGTTGGTGGACGAGATAAACAATAATGATCGTTACAATTATTCATTTGTAAGAATTATTGATAAAAATACTGCTCAAAAATCTGATAATTTTGAAGATAAACTCCTGCATTTAGTAGAAAAAGAAAGAGTTAGTATTATTATTGCCAATCCTAACGATGAATATGTAGCCAAGGTTTTGCCACGACTATTTGATTTGGTTTTCTTACGTTTTGAATTAACTTTTTTGGATTTTTATAAAGTTTATGAAGATACTTTTGATCGAGTACCTTTATCGGCTTTGAATTATGAATGGTTTATCTTGAATGTACCACAAGCAAAAGTGTTGATTTATGATTTTGGTAAAAGGGTAATTGATATTGTTGGTTCTATAATTTTAGGTTTGGCTTTTTTAGTTATTTTACCTTTTATATATTTAGCTATCCGCATGGAAGATAAGGGAGAGTTGTTTATCACTCAAGAGAGAGTCGGTCAATTTAATCGACCGGTTACTGTATATAAAGTGAGAACTATGACAGAAAATCGTAGTGCCAGTGCTACTTGGGCGATAGAAGACGAAAAAGAAGGGAACCGAGTTACTAAAGTAGGGGCAATATTACGTAAATTAAGTATTGATGAATTACCTCAGATTTGGAATATATTTAAAGGTGAGATGTCTTTAATTGGCCCTAGAAACGATATAAAAGGTTTGTGGGAAAGGTCGGCCGCAGAGATACCGTATTATAATATCCGTAATTTTGTAAAACCAGGGGTAACTGGTTGGGCGCAAACTCATCAATACTACATGGGAGACAATATCAGTCCGCAGTCAATGGAGGAGACCAGGATACGTTTATCTTATGATCTTTACTATATAAAAAATCGTTCTTTACTATTGGATGTCGATATTGCTCTTAGAACTTTTAAAACACTACTATCACGTTTTGGTATAATTATTAGTTTTAAGTAATGATGCTATACTAGCGGCTATGAATAATGACAAGAGGACAATCTTGATAACCGGCGCGGCCGGTTATGTGGGGGAGATGCTGTGTGACCAGTTGGCTAAACGTGATGATGTGGAAAGAATTATCGCTCTTGATAAAGATGAGCAGACCAAGCTCACAAAGTCACTAGAGAAAGTATTATATATACAAGCTAATTTAGCTGAGGCCGGCTGGCAAAATAAAGTCATTCCTTATATGCCGGATACCATAGTGCACACAGCTTGGCAGATTCGAACTCTATATGGAAGAGAAAAAGAACAATGGCGTTTAAATGTAGAGGCGTCTGAGGCGGTTTTTAACTTCGCTTTCGCTAATCGTTTTGTAAAAAAGCTAATTTATTTTTCAACCGCGGCTTCTTATAGTGCACGTCCGGAAAATTCCATAGAACATTATTTTACTGAAGCTGAAGGGTTGCGTGATGACGATTATTTATATGCTAAAGAGAAGAAAGTAGTTGAGGAAAAATTGTACAATACTTACTCTAAAGCTCAGCTGGAAGAAAAGCATTATCCACAAATTACTGTTTTGCGTCCAGCGGCTATCACCGGACCAAAAGGCCGTTTTATGACTGTGCGGTTTGGATTGCAGTCAGCCCTACGTGGTGATTTAAAAGGAGGTTTTCTAAATAAATTAGTATCACTAATGACTTCATATATGCCGGCTACTACTAGTTGGGCAAGACAATTTGTACACGAAGACGATGTTTTGGGAGTGGTGACTCATTTGATTTTCTCACCCAACGCTTGGTCATACGAGGTATTTAATTTAACTCCGAACGGTAAGCCGGTATTGGCAGATGAGATGGCTAAGATTGTAGATAAAAAAGTGTTAATGGTACCATCTTGGATGGTCAGGTTGTCTTTCTGGAGTTTGTGGCATTTAACCAGAGGCAGAATACCAACCAGTCAAGGTGTTTGGCGTGTCTACTCTTATCCAATTTTAATGAGTGGTGATAAATTAACAGTAGTTTATCGTTGTCGGTATTCCTCACTTGAGGCGATTTCGACTACTGCCGGTAATTATGAATATTGTGTACCGGAAGCCGAGAAGGTTTTAAATAATTTAGATAGTAAAAATTAAGTTAAAATTATGAATTTAGCTGATGGTAAATCTCTGGCTTTGCGAGTAACGGATGAGGTTATTGATTTAATAAAAAATGAAAGTAGTGTTCCTAAGATCACTGTAATTGCTTGTGAACCAAATTTCGAGACTAAAAAATTTTTAGCTTTAAAAAAAGCTAAAGCGGAAACTTTAGGGGTAGAAATGAAAAATATTATTTTATCTAATAATAATGGTACTAGTGAATTAGTTGAAACAGTTGAAACTGAAGCTAAAAAAGCTGATGGCATAATTGTGCAATTACCGTTGCCTGCACACATAGATACTGATCAAGTTTTGGGTGCTATTCCTAAAAACAAAGATGTTGATGCGTTTGGTTACGAAGGTGAAAAAACTGAAATTTTGCCACCGGTGGTGGGAGCGATTGAAGAGATGGCTAAATTTTATAAAATAGAATGGAATGGTAAGAAGGTGGTGGTGTTTGGTCAAGGAAGGTTGGTGGGAAAGCCGGTTGTGGCATACGCCACAGCCATGGGAGCTGAGGTAACAATCATAGATGAAACCAGCACGGATGTAAAAGAAAAAACTAAAAATGCGGATATTATTGTATT
Source organism: Minisyncoccota bacterium (assembly GCA_041389025.1). Lineage (GTDB taxonomy): Bacteria > Patescibacteriota > Minisyncoccia > Phycocordibacterales > UBA918 > OLB19. Next base: position 67,935 of record JAWKSP010000001.1, on the reverse strand, counting down.
AGGAGTTGGAAGACCAAATCTACTAACAGCAGATATGGTAAAAGAGGGAGTGGTAGTATTTGACGCTGGAGCCTCTGAAGACGGTGGTCTTTTGGTGGGTGATGCTAATCTTTCAGTGGCGTCAAAAGCTTTGCTTTTGACGCCGGTACCTGGCGGTATTGGTCCGCTTACGGTCATCTTACTCTTTCGTAATCTACTAAAATTGAAGTCTCGTCAATAGAAAATAGCCATTTTCTATGTTATAAAGACATAAATAATTTTTATATTTTTTATGACAAATCCGTCCTCGTCTGATCAGACTAAAACAGAAAACTCAGGAACAAATACTTTTTTACGCATTTTTAAAGCTTTAGTAATCGTTGGTATTTTAGGTTGGTTGGCTTTTTTTGTTTATGGTAATACCATTAATCCAGAATCAGAAAAACCGTTTAAGCTCGGTTTAGACTTGGCTGGTGGTTCACATTTAGTGTATGAAGCTGATGTTAGTCAGATTGATCCAATTGAGGTACCTGACTTAATGAACACCTTAAAAGATGTGATTGAAAGAAGAATTAATGTTTTTGGAGTATCTGAGCCAGCGATTTACGTGGAGAGTAGCAGTATTGTAGCTAGTGAAAAAAGTGAGCGTTTGGTGGTAGAACTGCCGGGGGTAACTGATGTAGCGCAGGCGGTGGCTGAAATCGGCCGGACTCCACTTTTGGAGTTTAAGTTGGTTGATTTAGAAGCTTTAATTGCTGAGCAAACTCTAGCCGAGTTTGAAGGTAAAGAATTAGAAAACGAAGATGGCGGTAAAGCTGTTATATCTAATGTTAAAGCATCTTCTACGGGTGCCATAAATAATGAACCTTATATTGATACCGGACTAACTGGTCGTTATCTAGAAAGTGCTCAGTTAGAGTTTGCCGGTGCAAATTCTGGTCAAGTAGCTAATGAGCCAGTTGTATCCATAAGGTTTACTGATGAAGGGGCAGATTTATTTGCTGATATTACTAGAAGTAATGTTGGAGAACAATTGGCTATTTTTTTGGATGGTGAACTTATTTCTTCACCTCGTATAAACGAACCAATTGCTGGGGGTACGGCTATTATTTCTGGTGGTTTTGACCCAGCTGAAGCTAGAGAATTGGCTCAAAATCTAAACTTCGGGGCTTTGCCGGTGCCAATTGAACTTGTTAGTACGCAGACTATTGGGGCTACTTTAGGACAAGAAGTTTTAGATAAAGGAGTAAAGGCTGCAGTTATTGGTTTTGGTTTAATTCTCTTATTTATGATTTTTTGGTATCGAGCTATGGGCTTAGTAGCAGGAATTGCTCTTTTAGGATATGTGGTGATTATGCTAACTCTCTTTCAGGTTATACCGGTAACTCTTACCGCCGCCGGTTTGGCCGGATTTATCATTTCAATTGGTATGGCAGTGGATGCAAACGTTTTAGTATTTGAAAGAATGAAAGAAGAGTTACGAGCCGGTAAGTTTAGTCGAGAAGCAGCTGAGGAAGGTTTTAGGCGGGCTTGGGGAGCGATCCGTGACGGTAATGTAACTAGTATTTTATCAGCCGTTATTTTGTTTTGGTTCGGTTCTTCATTAGTGAAAGGTTTTGCTTTGGTGTTTGGTATTGGGGTGATAGTTTCTATGCTTTCAGCTTTAGTAGTAACCAGAACCTTACTGGTTACTCTACCAAGTGTGCGACGTGAGGATGGGGGAATAATGGCGTTTTTATTCGGTAGCGGTTTGTCTAAATAAAATTTATGTTTGCTATAAAATACAAAAAAATATTTTTGATTATTGCCGCTGTTTTAATGGTAGGAAGTTTGCTTATTATAGGAACAGTTGGCCTTAAAGCCGGTATAGATTTTTCTGGCGGATCATTAACTGAAGTGGTGTACAACGAAACAACACCAGCTAAAGAAGCAGTTGAAGAGGTTGTAGAGAGTTTAAATCTCGGTGGTTTTTCAGTTCGTGAGTCAGTTGATGAGTCTGGTCGTGATGCTTATTTAGTAAGAACTAGAGACTTAAGTGAGTCAGAGCGAGTGCAGGTAGCGGAGTCGGTAATCTCTTTGGGTGCGGGTGGTGAAATTACTCGTTTTACTTCGGTTGGTCCGGTTATGGGTAAGGAACTTCGTGATAAAGCTATGTGGGCGATTGGTGGAGTGGCCTTAATCATTATCCTTTATGTAGCGTTTGCTTTTGCTGGCATTGGACAGCCGGTCAGTTCTTGGATTTACGGTGGTATTACCATTTTAGTATTGATTCACGATATTTTGGTGCCAACTGCTCTTATGAGTATTTTAGGAGTTGTTTCGGGAATTGAGATTGATGTCTTATTTGTCATGGCTTTATTAGCAATTCTCGGTTATTCAGTTAATGACACAATTGTAATCTTTGATCGAGTGCGAGAAAACTTAGTGGCAAATAGAACTGAAGAAAAAATTAAACGAAATGAGGTTGGTATTGTAAGAGAAGAAATTAAATATACTTTAACCAAACCATTTGCTGAAATTGTCGGTGAAGCTATTAATAAAACTATTGCTCGTTCTATCAATACTTCCATCACTACTCTTTTGGCTCTAACTGCTCTCTACTTTATCGGTGGTGATGTAACTGAGACTTTTGCTCTTATATTAATTGCCGGAGTTTTGGCAGGAACCTATTCTTCTATTTGTATCGCTAGTCCACTTCTGGTTACTTACGCTGATTGGCAAGCTAAAAAACAAAAAGTAGAGACTGAAGTTAAAAATAGTTAATTATCTATGATTATTGGTATTACCGGAACAGATGGAGCAGGTAAAGGATCGGTGGTTGATCATTTAGTTAAAAAACATGGTTTTTCACATTACTCTAGTCGAAATTTAATTATGGCTGAAGTTTCTAAACGTGGCCTAGAACCAACTAGAGAAAATATTAGGATTGTAGCCAACTCTATGCGAGCAGAAGAGGGAGCGGATGTGATAGTAACTCACGCTTTAAAGCAACTAAAAAAAGACAGAGTAGAAAACGCAGTAATTGAATCAATTAGAGCAATCAAAGAGGTTGAAACATTACTTGAAGCTGAAGGAGTGTTGTTGGCGGTAGACGCACCGGTTGAAGAGCGTTATCGAAGGGTGGTGAAGAGAGGTAGTAGTACAGACAAAATTTCTTTTGAAGATTTTGTCAACCATGAAAAACTGGAAATGGATGATCCAGATCCAAATGGTATGCAAAAAGGCAAGTAATGAAAATGGCTGAACATACCATTTCCAATTGTGATTCTTTAGAGGATTTGTATGAAGCGGTCGATAGTTTTGTAGAGAGACATATATAATAAAGCAAGGTGGTAAAAAGGGCGGTAGCTAAAGCTACCGCCCTTTTTACCACCTTGCATAGGCACCTATCCTTAAGAGTGAATTCTTGTTCCAATAAATTTCTCACCATGCAGATAGTTTATTAAATATTCCAAATGGGTACCGTTGATTTGTGCTACTTCAATACCTAGCTTTTCTGCCTCACGAGCGGCAATTGGGTCAAAGGGTGCAGATAGCCCAGGGTCCCAATCTTCAGGAATAAGTTTTCGAAAATCAGCCCAAGTAATATCTTCAATTTTTTTAGCATTAGGATTAGTAGCTGGGTTATCAGTATAAACATAATCAGTATTGGAGAGGTTAATTACCTTATGAGCTTTTACTCGGTCCGCAATTTGAATCGCTCTTAGGTCAGTTGATGATCCTGGGCGGTACCCAGCAGCAATTATCAAAGAGGCGTTTTTTGGTATGTCTAAAACGTCATCAGGATTAGTGATAATGATTGGATAGGCTACATCATGAAATATAGTGCGAAGTAGTTGTCCGTTAAGGCGTGTGGCATGAAGACCAAGCCAATCCAAATCCTCATTTGTAAGGTTACTAACTTCTCCAGCTGCATCTTGGTAGCGTCTAGCGGTTTTTCCACCACCGGCAATTATAATAAAACGACGACCATTATTGGTCGTTTCTTCAGTAATAAAATTTTTAAGTTTGGTTAAAAAAGCCGTATCAATCTGATCCGGTACTATCAGTGAACCACCAACTGATATAACAATGGTTTCGATTTTAGACATAGTATTTGGCATTGTACCCATTTTTACATCAATTTCAACCAATAATTAGGGAATAGTAAAACTAAGCTTAGTTAGGTAACAGAGGATGTTATAATTTAAGGAATTATTTTTATAGTGTTATGAAAAAAAATAGCTTTTCAATAAAAGGCTTTACTCTAATAGAACTTTTGGTAGTGATCGCGATTATTGGTATTTTAGCAGCGGTAGTATTAGCATCTCTAAATGATGCGAGGGAGCAAGCCAAAATAGCTAAGGCACAAGCTGAACTTAATAGTATCTTTAAAGCTATGACAATGCTAAATTTAGATACAAATATATATCCAAATGGAAACTCTAATTACTGTCCACCGTTTTCACCCCCTCTTCCTGGTAATAATGAAAAAGATTTATCTTTGAATACTTCAGGTCTTGTTGGTACAGATGGAAGTTTTGGTTCTAGTTGGAGAGGTCCGTATATAAAAAATGCAATTGATCCATGGGGTGAACCATATTATCTAGATGAAGATTACGAGTGTAGACCTAACACTAGAGGTTGTCGAGGTATAGATGACGGCGGAGCTACAAACTCTAGTGTGTTGGTTTCGTGTGGACCAAATGGAAACACTTCTTCAAATGCCTGTGCTTATGATGATGATAATATTGTGTACTTTTTATGCAACTAAATTAGAAAAGTATTTAAAAAGTCTAAAAGTTTTGCAAATTTAGACATTGACAAAAGTTCACAATTACTTGCTTGACATATTTTTAAATCCATGTATATTAGTGCCAGTTCCGTTGGAGTGGGGATAGTCAAATTAGTTAGACAATTCGCCAAACTCCCCGCTTCGGCGGGGCAAAAATCGATGTTGGGTGACTTTTGTTACTCAACATCACTCCAACTTTGTTATTTTAAATAAATTTTTTAAAAAGGAAATTGAGATGAAAACCATTTTTTTGTCTATCGTTGTTTCTGTTCTGTTTTTCTTTTCAGCGACCGCTTCTGCTACCTGTGTATACGGGTGTTCGGACATGGGAGGAAATACCGGAGAATCAGCTTTTGGAGTTGTGGGGTTTGGAGAATTCAATTCCAATGTTCAATCTGATTCTGAAGGTTGGGGTTATGGTGATTTCACTAAAACTGAAACCTTTGCCAAAGTGGAGGAAAATATGAAACTTCGCACCGATACGACTGGGACAATTTTTGCGCCAAATTCTGATTGCACAGCTGACTGCGCTAATAACCAAGCGGTTGTTGGATTTGAAGGCTTCGTATCTTCGCACTCCGGTGCCTTTAATCAGTCAATGACTGAAGGTGGTCCGGCTGGGTCTACTGCTGTAACCAGCTCACATGGTATATTTGATGCTGGTGTAGGTGCATTCTGGCAGAATTATCAGCCGTAAAAATTTTCGGAAATTTTCTTCAAACAAAATAATAAGTATTATTAAAACGTTGGCCACAGTAATTCGGCCAACGTTTTTTTGTCACCACATAGTTGCTTTTTTGTAAAAAATATGGTAAAAGGTTGGCACACAGTTATTTTTGTGTTCTTTGCAAAGAAGGAGTTATTTAAATGAAGATTAAAATTTTTGTTTTAGTTTCAATTGTTTTCTTGAGCCTTTCTTCTTTAGTTTTGGCTGATAACAAAATTAGTTCAAAGTCTACTTTGTTGTCAGTTGATCCTGCACCAAAAGAAGTTGTTATGAGACAGGTCTTGGTAATACCTGAGTGTAAAGTAAGAGAAGAGAAGTATTATACTCAGAGTGGCGGTGGTGGTTTTATTACACCGGTCATGGTTGGTTTTTGTAACTGTGATGGTGGCGGTGGTATTGGTGGTGCTGGATATTTTCCGACATCAACTTCACATCTTAGGGTTGATATATACCCTGATTGTCCACCACCATACTACATTGAAGAGGAGGTAAAAGAAAATGAATAGAAATAAGTTTCTATTGCTACTGTTTTTAGCTTTGATGTTATTTTTGTCAGGATGTGCGTCAAACATCTACACAAAAAAATCAAGTACAGAAACTGATTCTGCTAGACTGGAGACAGTTACTAACCGGACTCATTTGAATGGCAAGGTGGTAACTCTGGTTGTTGCCGACTGGCGAGGAATTGATCCTGTTACTGGCGAAAATTTAGGCGGAGTTAATCCTGAAACCGGTGAACAGCTTAGTGGTAATTGGAAGAGGACTGTTCATATACTTGAATCTGATTCTATTCTCGACAGAGCCATTCTGGCAGTGCTAGGTGGTACTGGAGCGGCGGCTATTCAAGGTCACTTCTTCAGAGAAGCTATGGCAGCTAAAGCGTGTCGTGGATTTAACTGTGGTCTGTTCAATGTTAGTAATCCTATGGCTCAATCTGGATCTATGTCTGAATCTATAACTGAAATGAGTAACACTATGGGTTCAGGTGGTCAAATATTGTGGGCAAAATAAACTTTTAGTCCTACTACAAACAACAGGTGTGATGTAGAAACATTACACCTGTTTTTCTTGCTTTTTTGTGAAAAATGTGTTATAAAATAGAAGGCCAACTTTTTAATTTGAGTAGGAGTATTGAAATGAAGAAGGTATTTTTTATATTTTCGATTTGTACATTACTATTGTTCGTTCAACCAGTTTTAGCACAAAATACTCAGAATAACGTTTGTTTTGAGAAAATATTTATAGTTGAGACCGGTCTCGGTAGGGGTGACTTTCTGGCAAAATTTGCTAATTATATTAATGACAACAAATTCTCGCCGAGAATTCTCGGTGTATTTGCCAGACAAGAAGCTGAAAAAAATGATTGTCTTAAGTTTGTACCAGAAGAGTATAGAACAATCGATGGCTATACTGATGCTTTCCTTGGTTATAATGCCGGCTTACATGAAGAATTAGCAAGGATTGATCGCAACGGGAATTTGGTGGGAATCGTTGAATTGATTTCAATTGACCAATTTCTAAAAATTGGCCGAAGCGAAGTTGGTTTTCGATTGCCAGCTAAACAAATGTAAAAAAATTTTGCAAAACTAAAGCGGGACGCTTACATCCCGCTTTTTTCTATTTCAAACACCATACGCTTGCATTTTTGTAAAAAATATGGTACAAGATTGCCAACACGAGAATAGCTCGTGAAGAACTTTGAAACTTTGAAAAGGAGAAAAAGTGATGAAAAAATTCACTAAAATTGCTATTTTGTTTTATTTTTTGACGTGTAGTTTGTTGGTAGTGGCGGAAGAGGTCTTTGAGCCAAAACCAGCTTTTACTAAAATGACACCAGAAGCTATGAAGCAATTTGTAAACTATGCAGATGTGCCGAAAGTGATTCAGCAATACGGACTTGCTTTTGCACTTGGAGTGGCTGCCTGTGAGACGATGGGTGCGAATGCTGAAACTCGAGCGTTTTATGCATTCGATAAATTGCCTGAGCGAATAAGGGATAACCCTCTTAAGTGTGCGGAAGCGTGGGTTAAGTACAATAATCTGCCGGCCCAACTCACTGTGGAGGAGTTTTTTCAGATTCGTGATAACCGAGGACTGTTTCATATTGCACCAGGTTTTTTTTCACAAGCTGGGTCAAATAATGAACCTGTTTCTGTTGAAAAAACGGAAACAAAAATTATCAAACCCAGCTCCAAACCTGAAGTAGATCCAGCTTACTTGTTTGCCAAGCAGTTTCAGGACAATCAAGAGCGGATAAAGAGGCAAGAAGCTGAAATAGCTCGTTTGCGAGAACAAAACTCTGATAACGCCACTAAGGTTCAGAAAATTAATGAACTTGAGGGTGAGTTGGAGTCGTTACGCTCTTTGATGGGAAAGCTTGAGCAAGCGCAAAGGGAATTAGCTCTTGGTCATTCTACTAACGTCGGCGTGCAAGAAGGTCATCAGAAGTTACTTGGTGAGGCTACTCGTGGGCTGCAAAGGGTTGAGGCTGAGCTAAGAAAAATGCAGAGATACCCAATTTGGGGTCTTGTAGGGTTCGGTACTTTGTCTCTTATTATTATCGGTATTTTGATTGCTTTGTGGCGATTTAATATATCAACCAAAAGAAAATTTGCTTCGGTAAATGGTCGGTTTGATGATCTGGAAGAGCAGGTTGATGATCTGGAAGAGTTGGTTGATGAGGAGGTTGTTGATTTATCTGGGATCGTCATACATGACAAACATCTACTTAGTAAAGAAAATATCAATTCCTTAAGTTATGACAAAGATAGTGACACTAATAGTGTCAGCGTTCTTGTCACTAAACCTTTTGGTAGTGATACTGCTGAAATAACGGTGACTGTTACTCGCATCAATAAAAATCAGCTTAAGGTAAACATACCGCGAAACGCTGGTGAAAAAAGAGAGCGTATTGTTGACATTAATACCCGAAGTCTTGTTAAGATGATTAAAAAAGCTGATAAGCAAGACCTGTTATTTCCAGTTAGGTTAAAGCAAGTGTCTTAAAAATAGCAATTGCAACAAATGACGAGCGAGCTTGCTCGCTCGTCATCAAAACTTTTTCTTTTCAAAACCAAAATATGCATACTATCCGTCTCTCCGCCACAGCTTAAAATAAGACTGTCTGCCGAGATTGTACCGATAAATCAAATCGCCGCTATATTATAAATTAACGCACCGCCACAGCTGGACTGTCTGCCGTGCCTTATTTATACATAACTTGCCGTCTTTTGATCTTTGCATATTGTTTGTTCTTAAATTTAAAATTTTCTCGTATAATCTATATGAGAAAAAGATGCAACTCTACTTCGGTAGGGTTTTTGCTTTTTTATATAAATGTGGTATAGTTTTGATTGGTTCAATTTTTTAGTAGGGGGAATTTCTCGTGAAAAAAATTCTTGTGCTTTGTTGGCGCATAGTTTGTTTTTTAATAATTATAATTTCTTTAATTGGCTGTGGAACGATGCATTTTGGTTCTGCAGATACTCCGATTGAGACAAAACCTTACCGACCAGAAGTTAAAGAGGTAAGGACTGTAAAAAAAACTGAAAACCCGATGGAAAAGTATGGCCGTTTTACTGTAGAACTTTTACCGAATGGTGAAAGAAAAATTTACGGTGGTCAGTTTGTACCAAAGGAAGAATTGTCTTTTTGGTCTAACAAAAAGCATGTGATAACGGTAAACTACACCACCAAAGAATTGGCGTATTATAGGCGTGGACTTGATGGGTATGAGCCTGTCATCGGCTTTGCTGTAGTAACGCCTTCTCCAGATACTTTACCAAAAGATGTAGTGCGAGGAATTGTTACCAAAATAGACACGATGCCGACTTGGTGTCCGACATCAAACATTCGTCGTGTTATGGCTCATTTACCACTCGGTTGTTTACCTTATGGTCATCCACTTAATGCGATGGGTGAAGTAAAATTTGAAATCAAGTGGGATGTTAAAGGTTGGGAGCTACATCGTATTCACGGTACGGAAGGGTATGCTGACAACGGTCGTTTCTGGGAAATTGAAACTTTTGGTTGTACCAGGCTCCAAAATAGAGCCATTAAAAATTTGGTAGAATTGTTAGGACCGGATGTGGAACCGGAAGATATAGAAGTGATTGTTTATAAATAAAATTATAAGATCACTTCGTAAAGGGGTAGTACTTGTGTCGGACGAGCTTGCTCGTCCGACACAAGTACATTTAGCCACCGGTTATACTCGGTGGCTTTTTCTTTTACTCTTTTTCACTTTAGGTGCTTGCATAATTCTTCTATATCTGTATAATGCTCAGCACTGTTCGTTGGAGGTAAGTAACTTTGCTTTTGTGCACTTTGCTAAAAAGTAAGGTTAATAGAAAAAAAGAATTACCACCAATACGGAACATAGAAATTTGAAAATTAAATATTCATACATAATGCCCAACATTATGTATGACGTAAGCATTTTAAATGAATGAATATTTGTGATAAGCCTTCTAGCAATTTTTTCTAGGAAAGGAAAAAATTGAGAAGTAAATTCACAATATGTCCTTCGGACATTTGTTCATTTAATGCATCAGCACAATTTTTAAGACAAAAATTTCTAAATGTGTTTGCGTCTAGCAATTTTTTCTAGGAAAGGAAAAATTGAGACGTAAATTCAACATAGGAGTTTCACTCCTTGTTTCATTTAGCTTTCTTTTGTCTTATCCTTTAGGTAAATCGTCTTCTTCGAGCGCGCAATAGTACAAGCGCATTGCTCAGAAGACGCAGATACACAGAAAGATTTTTTCTTTCAGTACCTGTCTTCAATTAGAGTTTGATCCTAGCTCAGGATGAATGCTGGCGGCGTGGATGAGGCATGCAAGTCGAATGAATTTAGATTCATGGCAGACGAGGTAGGAACACGTAGGTACGTACCCAAGAGTCAGGGATAACCCGGCGAAAGTCGGAATAATACTTGATGGTCCCAGCTCTACTTTTTATCTTTGATACAATCAAGGTAATGTTTATTGTTTATCTGATTCAACACTCACTTACAAAAGAGATTTATATTGGTTTCACTAAGAATTTAGGAAATCGTTTAAATTCTCATAATTCTAATAGTAATAAAGCTACTAGGAGAGAGCGAGGTAAATGGATTTTGATATACGCAGAAGCTTATCGTAATGAACGTGATGCACGAGTTCGTGAAAACAAACTTAAGCAACATGGTAGTGCGATACAAGGTCTCAAAAAAAGAATTGAGACCAGTTGGCTTGAAGATAAAAAGTAGGGCTGGGTAAAGATTTATCGCTCTTGGAACGGCCTGCGGGCTATCAGCTTGTTGGTAAGGTAACGGCTTACCAAGGCTACGACGGCTAGGGGAGGTGAGAGCCTGACCCCCACCGATGGAACTGCGACACGGTCCATACTCCTACGGGAGGCTGCAGTCGAGAATCTTCCGCAATGGGCGAAAGCCTGACGGAGCGACGCCGCGTGGTGGATGAAGTCCTTCGGGACGTAAACACCTTTTATGAGGGAGGAAGTTTATTGACGTTACCTCATGAATAAGGGGCTCCCAACTCTGTGCCAGCAGGAGCGGTAATACAGAGGCCCCGAGCATTATCCGGATTTACTGGGCGTAAAGGGTGCGTAGGCGGTTATATTAGTCGGATGTTAAATTGTAGGGCTCAACCTTACAGCCGCATTCGAAACGGTATAACTAGAAGGTGTGAGAGGTAAGCAGAACTCATGGTGTAGGGGTGAAATCCGTTGATATCATGGGGAATACCAAATGCGAAGGCAGCTTACTGGCACATTCTTGACGCTGAGGCACGAAAGCGTGGGTAGCGAATCGGATTAGATACCCGAGTAGTCCACGCCCTAAACGCTGTCTGTTGGCTATTAGGAGTATCGACCCTCTTAGTGGCGAAGCTAACGCGTTAAACAGACCGCCTGGGTAGTACGAGCGCAAGCTTAAAACTCAAAGGAATAGACGGGGGCTCGCACAAGCGGTGGATCATGTGGCTTAATTCGTAGCTAAGCGAAGAACCTTACCAAGGCTAGAAACCATACTGCACGCTTCGGGAAACCGAAGAAGCCTTCGAGGGTGTATGGCAGGTGATGCATGGCCGTCGTCAGTTCGTGGCTTGAGCTGTTCCCTTAAGTGGGGAAACGAACGCAACCCTCGTTGTCTGTTATAAGTGTCAGACGAGACTGCTCCCTCACGGGAGAGGAAGGTGAGGATGACGCCAGGTCAGCATGTCCCTTGATGCCTTGGGCTGCACACGTGATACAATGGGTAGTACAACGGGACGCAATACAGTAATGTGGAGCAAATCCTAATAAAACCATCCTCAGTTCGGATTGAGGGCTGCAACTCGCCCTCATGAAGCCGGAATCGCTAGTAATCGCGGATCAGCAACGCCGCGGTGAATACGTTCCCGAGCCTTGTACTCACCGCCCGTCAAGTCAGGGGAGTCGGGAGTGCCCGAAGTCCCACCTAGCGTGGGCCGACGGTAAACTCGATAACAAGGACTAAGTCGTAACAAGGCACGGCTAGCGGAAGCTGGTCGTGGATTAATTCCAATTGGACACGTTGTCGCACTCTGGTAACAGAACTGCAATGACAGCTAATTGGTCGATGTTGTGTGTATCAATTGAGCACGCAACGAGAGATGATACTCAATTCTCTGAAATGGTATCAGACCCCAGGGAAAGACCGGACCTTTAAGGATAAGACAAAAGAGAGTTTTGTCTAAAAGAAAAGGCACCACGCGAAGCAGGGTGCCTTTTCTTTATTGTCGTATAAAAGTATACTAAGCAAAGAAGAGTCTGAAGGAGGATTTTGCTATGAATACAATGAATGCTAAGACAGAATTGGCCACGGTAGTTTATTTATTGGATGAAAGAGGAAGAGTTTGTTTGGCGCAGAAGGTAAGTAATATCCACAAGCAAGGAATCCAGCTTAAAAACAGCGCAAATGTCTGGAACGGTTATGGTGGTAAAAAGTTACCAAATGAAAGTTTGTTGCAAACTGCTATAAGAGAACTATTCGAGGAGTCGGGGGTTAGGGCGTATGAAGAGGATTTGTGTCTGGTAGCAAAAATAAATTTCTTTTGGCCTGATAGTGAGGATAGCCAAGCTGACATGACTGTCTATTTCTTCACTCTTATCAAGTACAAGGGAATACCTCAAGGCAAAAAAGAAATGCGAACACCACATTTTTTTGCGCCGGATGATATTTTGAATTTAAACTTATTACCGGTGGATAGAATTTTTCTTCCTCGAATACTTAAAGAAGAGAAGTTGGTATGGGACGTTTATTTAGGTAAAAGAGATAAAAATAATCAAGTGGTATACAAAGAGTTGAGCGAAGAGCTAGACTTACCTACATGATAGTCCCAGTCAATATGACTGGGATATTTTTTATGGGCATTTGGTTGGATCTATTGTCATTATATAATCAGGACAGGGCTGGTCGGTTCCTTGTAGACCAACAGAATTAGCGATAACATTTATTAATCCCCAAAATATTATTAAGAAAAGGAAGGCTAGTATGGTGTAAAGGGCAAGGTTTTTGGCTTTCTCGCGACCTTCTTCATTGGCACTTTCTAAAACAAAGTATTTAAAAGCAGCAAAAACAAAAATAAAAAAGGCAATCGCAAAAAGGAAAGGAATTAAAACATTACTGACAAATTTAACTAGGTTTGGGATGAAAGTTTGCAGGGAGGCTTGAGCAAAGGCTAATTGTGGCAAAGCAAGCAGAGCTAGCAGTATTTTGTATTGTTTCATTAGTATAATTATACCCCATGAAGTGCGTGCAAAATAAGGCTATTTACATTTGACAATACATATTAAATATGATTTAATGTATACACCTTTAAATACTGGAGATTGATATGAAAATGAAAATCGCAGTTGGGGTACTTTTTATTTTGGGTTGTCTCATTTTATTAGGAGACGATCCAGCAAACAAACTAACAAACTTAGAGCTTTTGTTGATAAAGCTGTCAGGTTTGTTTTTAATCTTGCCGGGTGTTTTGTTATTACTCGGCAAAAATAAAAAAAATTATGTTGACTATTGCAAGGTGGGTAGAAAATATTGATTTATCTTTCTATCTTGCAAAAGGGCCTATTGCTATAATGCTTTAGGCCTTTGATTTTTATATGCGAGACTCTTACATTTTTCTTTGTTTTCTGCTATAGTAGCGGTCACTTAAAGAGAGGTTTTAGTTTGTCCTCCCCTTAGTCCGCGCTTAGCTCAGTTGGCTAGAGCATTCGACTGATACTCGAAAGGTCCTAGGTTCGAATCCTAGAGCGCGGACTAAGGGGAGGACTTTTGCGTCCGCGCGAGCTAAAAAATGCGTGTAGCATTTTTTCCGTTTCCGACCATAGGGAGGAACAAGTCGATGTTTACGATACTTGAGGGTTGGCTGGATTATTTGAAAACCGTGTGAGAACTTAACCTGTTCCAAGAATTCGCCCTAGGAAGGGGAGAATTCGGAACTAAATTCGCAATATGGTCTTTGATCATTTGCTCATTTAAAATTACGCAAACGACAAAATATCTCAAAAGTTTTATGTAATTTTAGAGTCTGTTCGTCCAGCAATTTTGTCTAGGAAAGGACAAAATTGGGACATAAATTCAGAATAGTCGTTATACTCCTTTCTTCATTTAATCCTAGAGCGCGGACAAAGTATTTAACTAAATTTTGACCGAACAAATTGAAAAACACACCGGTCACTAAAGTGACCGGTGTGTTTTTCAATGAATTAATTTGAATAAATTTCTTTTTCCAGTTTATCGAGGCGTTCCTCTATGTTCAGATTTGAGGCTTGTAGGTCGTCTACAACTGTCTGTAGTTGTAATGATAGCAAGCCTACAAAGCCAGCAAAAGATAAACAAATTATCCAAGCAATTGGTTGAAAAAAACGATATTCCTCAAGTTTCTTTGGTTGCATACAACTAAATTATAACAAGTACTTTTCTTATAGTGACTGTTTTCCACCATTTAATTCATACTGATTAAAGTTTGGAATATGTTTTGAAAACCTAAAGCAGTTAGGGTCTGGAAAGTGATGGTGCCTAAGGTTAAGGGAATAATAAATTCTTTTATTTTTACCCCCATTAGTCCAAGTGGAATTATGTATATTTCATCGGGGAAGGGTACAAAAGCGGCAAAAGAAAAAACAAAATAAGGAAGCCACTTTCTTTTTTCTAAATATAATTTATTTATCTTTTCTTCAAGTTTAGGATAATGACTTTCAGTGAAACGGTGACCTAGTCGACCTAGTCCATAAGCAACAAAATTAGCGCACATAGTCCCGATAACAAGAATAGTTATAATTATTGGTAAGGAGATACCGCCGGCGGTAAAAACAGAGGTGAAAGTAGCAGCTGGGACTGGTATAAATAAATTTAAACCAGCGATAAAGCTTAAGATAAAGATCCCAACATATCCATAATCTTGTACAAATATTTGGGTTTCACTATTATTTATAACAAACTGAGTTAGATAAAATGACATCAAAAGGAAACCACTGATCGCTAACAGTATGAAAATAAAATGTATAATTTTTTTGGTTATCCTAAACATGACCTTATTTAGAGTGTAACATGTTTAGGGGGTGGTAAAGTAGTAAAATTTGCGTATGATAACAGTATGAATTTTCAAGATTATTTTAAAGGAAAAAAAGTGACTGTGATGGGATTGGGTCTCTTGGGGCGTGGTGTTGGAGACGCTCTTTTTATTGCTGAATCGGGAGCAAAGGAGGTAATTGTGACCGATTTAAAGTCTGAAAAAGAATTGGCAGTTTCTGTTTCAAAACTAAAAGATTTACCGAATATTAAGTTTGTCTTGGGAAAGCATGAGAAAGAAGATTTTGAAAATGTTGATTTAGTTTTGGTGTCAGCTGGTGTTCCTCAGGATTCTGAGTATTTAAGGCACGCCAGCGAAGCTGGCGTGCCTCTAAAACAATCCGCCTCTTTATTTGCCGAACTTTCAAAAATCCCCATTATAGGTGTGACCGGCACTCGCGGTAAAAGTACCGTGACAGGCATGGTTCATCACGTACTCTCGGTTGTTACCGGTGAAAAAATACTCCTTGGTGGTAATGTACGAGGAGTATCAAATTTAAAGTTACTTAATGAAGTTAAGGAAGATTCGCTTTGTGTGATGGAGTTAGATTCTTGGCAATTGCAAGGTTTTGGTTGGTCGGGGCTTTCGCCACAAGTAGCAGTTTTTACTAACTTTATGGAGGACCATTTAAATTATTATGGCGTTGGGGGCAAGACAAAAGAAGAAGCGATGGAATTATATTTTAAAGATAAGGCGCAAATATTTTTACATCAAGATGAAAGCGGAACTCTGATTACAACCCCGGAAGTGTTTGAGTGGATAAAAAAAATTTTTCCTGATTTACATTTAAAACAAGAAATAAGATTAACCGACTCTTCGGTGATTCCCGAGGATTGCTTGTTGGCTATGCCAGGTGAGCATAATCGCCTTAATGCAGCTCTGGCTTATGAAGCTCTAAAGTCTTTGTCTTTAAGTGATGAAGAAATTTTTGAAGGACTAACTAGTTTTTCGGGAGTAGAGGGTAGACTACAACTAGTAAAGACCATAGATAATGTTCGGATATATAATGACAACAACGCTACTACACCACAAGCTACTAAAGTAGCTTTGGAAGCTTTGGATATTGGTAACAAAAATATAATTTTGATAGCAGGTGGGGCAGATAAAAATATCGACTTAATTTCATTGACTGAGGCGATAAAGGAACATTGTAAACAGGTTTTTCTAACTCCGGGTAATGGTACCGATAAATTGGTTGACGAGATGAATGGCAATGTAAATATAGTAGTTACAGAAGGTTTAAAACAAGCTTTTGTAAAAGCTAGAGAGGTTGCTAAAAATGGTGATATTATATTATTTTCTCCAGCTTTCTCTTCTTTTGCTCAATATAAAAATGAGTACGAAAGGAACGATGAGTTTTTGGACTTGTTAGAAGAATATAAAAAAGAAGACAATTTCTGGTCTGGAGGTTTTTTATATAACGAAGAAACTAAATCTGTCTTACTTCACAAGAGAGACGGTGATACAGAAATAAATCCAAACAAGTGGGCTTTTTTTGGTGGTCTAAGTGAATTTAATGAAAGTCCATTAGAAACTTTTCTGCGTGAAATAAAAGAAGAGTTGACAGTAATGTTAGATGAGACTGAAGTAATACCTTTGTGTGATTATTTGAATGAAGAAAAGAAAACTTATAGAAACGTCTTTTATATAAAATCCATAATGCAAAAAAGTGAAATGAAATTAAGAGAAGGAGCGGATTTTGACTGGATACCATTAGACAAAGTTTTTGATCTTGATTTAACCTCTCTTACTAAAAAGGATTTGAAATTTTTTATAGAAAATTATGTTTAATATGAAAGAAATTAAAAAAATACATTTTATTGGTGTCGGAGGCATTGGGATGTCGGCTCTAGCACGTTTTTTCTTACACGAAGGTAAGGAGGTTAGTGGTTCTGATCGAGAGTTATCTAAAATTACGGAAGCTTTGGCTAATGAAGGAGTAGAGGTTCTTTCACCGCAACAAGCAGAAAATATTACTAAAGATATTGATTTGGTAGTATATACGATGGCGGTTAATGAAAAAAGTGAAGGGTACGTTGAACTTTTAAAAGCGCGTGAGTTGGGTATTGAGTCAGTTAGTTACTTTGAAGCTTTAGGAGCAGTGGCTAATGAATATTACCTTATTGCTGTGGCAGGTACCCATGGTAAGACTACCACCACCGCTATGCTTACTGATATTTTAGAACAAGCTGAACTTGATCCAACGGCTATTATCGGATCTTTACGAGCGAAGACCGGTAGTAATTTTCGAGCAGGAAAAAGTAAGTATGCGGTGGTGGAAGCCTGTGAATATAAGCGAGATTTTTTGTCTTTACAACCAGATGTGCTGGTGATTACTAATGTTGAATTTGAACATGTTGATTATTATAAAGATTTGGCGGATGTGCAGTCGGCTTTTCGTGAATTAGCTTTGAAGGTACCTGAGACTGGTGTGGTAATAGCTGATACTAGTGACGCTAAGGTTTTACCAGTACTTAAAGAAATATCAGCTAAGGTGATTGATTATAAAGATAAAATTGATTTGTCCTTGAAGCTCCATCAACCTGGAGTTCATAATCAGACAAATGCGGCGGCGGCGTCCGCCGCCGCCACATTTGTTGGTGTGGATAAAGAAGTTATAAAACAAGCGTTAGAAAATTTTTCTGGTACATGGCGTCGATTTGAGTATAAAGGTACTTTTATGGGAGAGAAAGGTGGAAGAGTTCCAGTTTATGACGATTATGGACATCATCCTACTGAAATATTAGCGACGATAAACGGTACGAGAGAGTTGTACAATAAACATAAAACAACGGTAGTTTTTCAGTCGCATACATATTCTAGGACCAGTGAGTTATTTGATGATTTTGTGGAAGCTTTGAGTAAGGCTGATTGTGTAATATTGTTGCCTATTTACGCTGCTCGTGAAGAAAATACCTCAGATGTTTCCAGTGAAAAATTGTCACAAGCTATTGAGAAGGCTGGGGGTCAGGCGACTGCTGTATCCAGCCCAGAAGAGGCAATAGAGGAAGTGCTAAAAAACACTCCAACTAACGGAGTAGTGGTGACTATGGGAGCAGGTGATATGACAAGCGAGGTGGCAGAAGGGTTGGTAGGTAATTAGGTTTGACATGTAGCTACATTAATATATAATGTAGCTACATTAAAAAATATATATAATAATGTCTAAGAAAGACAAGTTAGTTGAGAAGTTTTTAAATAATCCAAAGTCTGTTAAGTATAGTCAACTACTTATGATTCTTGAATATTTGGAGTTTGAAAAGATACAAGCAAAAGGCAGTCATGTTAAGTTCAAACACTACAAATTAACCAAAGATTTAATAATACCGGTACATAATAATGAATGTAAAGATTTTTATAAGGAGCAAGCGAAATCATTTATTAGAGAAATAATGTAAAAAATATGAAAGAAATATCTTCTACCATAACAGTTCAAAATAAAAAATATAGCTATATCATAAAAAAGAAGAATAATGATACAGTGAGAGTAATTTGTGAAGCGGCTAAGATCAATCAGGATTTTTTGTCAGAGGATGTGCCAAATCTTTTGCTTGATTTACCAAGTCTTATTTTGGCTGAAAAAGAGCATAAGGCCAAACAGAGTGAGACACTGCGTTTTCGGGTATCAGCTCATGATAAAAGTAAAATTGAGCAAAAGGCTGTAAAAGCTGGCTTTGATTCTGTGTCTGATTATCTTCGATATTTAGCTTTAACTTAACGATATTTATGACAAAGAATTATTCCATAGTTAGTTACTTAAGTGAGGAGGACTTTAAAAAGGTAAGAAGTATACAAAAGGAATTATCGAAACTAACCGGTTCAGAAAAGTGTTTGGTGGATTGGCTACCGCATCTCACTGTTGGTACTGGGATAATATTAGGTGAAGAACAGCTATTGGTAGCGGATAAATTATTTAAAGAGGTGGCTGATAAGCCTAAAAGTTTTTCGATTAAAGCCGGAGGATTTGGTGGTTGGGATAATTGGAAAGGAGCGATAGAAGGAAAGATAACCCCGTATGTAATCTACTTAAAAGTAGAGGTGAATGATGAGTTGCAGGGATTGTTTGATTTACTAAAGAGTGAGGTGACTGATGGATTTGAAGTTTGGCTACCGAGAATTGAAGACTATAAGCCACATATCACGCTAGCCTTTGCTGATTTAGATGAAGCTGGGTACCAGAAAGGATTGGATTATGCGAATTCTCTAAAGGATTTTTCTTTGGATGTAAACATTCCACATTTTTCACTGACTGAATGTTACGGGGTGGGGAATATGGATAGTGTGGAGTATAAACGATATTACTTAGGGTAAAAGTATTTCCAAAGTTTCCAAAGAGGAACCCTCCGTGTGTACGAAGGGTTCCTCTTTGGATATATATGGGTAGGGGACATGACGACGATGGTGGCGGAGGGGTTGGTTAATAAATAGGAATAATATTTGTTATAATTTTTTACATGGAAAATATTGCTTATGTGGATGGTCAAAATCTATTTTTAGGAATTAAAAATTGTGACAATGCTTGGGAGGTTGATTTGTCTAGGTTTAGAATTTATTTAGAAAAAAAGTACCATGTAGCTAAAGCATATTATTACTTGGGTTTTGTACAAGATGGACAAAAGTATGAATCGCTATATGAAGAAATCCAGAGCGCAGGTTTTATTCTTGTATTTCGCGAACATAATTCAGCTATGCTTGGAAAAAAGAAAGGAAATGTAGATTCTGATATTATTTTCTCAATTATGAAAAGGCTTTATAAAGCTGAGGAATTTAACAAAATAGTTCTCGTTTCAGGAGATGGTGATTACAAAATGTTGATTGATTTTTTAATTGAAGAAAATAAATTGGAAAAGATATTGTTTCCAGACGGAAAAAGGGCATCATCCCTATATAAACAAATAACCCGTAAGTATTTTGATGATTTGGGAAAGAAGGATATTAGACATAAAATAGAAAAAGAAAAGGGGGCCTTAGGTAGTTAACCGTTTGGGCCCCTTCTCGTCGTGATGTAAAAATTATACCCTTGATTGAATATAAAAGTCAAGAGCTCGTACTAAAAATAAAAAAAAGCGGGAAATTTCTGAAGAAATTTCCCGCTGTAAGCTTTTTGGATTTTAGGTCAAGACGTTTCTCTTGGCAGAACTACTTCTTGTTCAGTGGTATTGTCTTCGTATTCAACTGCATCTTTGGCTTCAGTTAGTTCATTTTCCATAAGTTCTTCTCTGAATTTTGAGAAAACAAACCACATTATGCCAAAGGTTACAGCAATTGAGACGTATAAATCACCACCTCCGACGATTCCATACCATAATGACAAAACACCAAAACCACCAATAACTGAGAGTTCTACGTATTTACCCCAATATGTAAATCTAGAAAGCTTTTCTGGGTCATGGAAGCGTATTTTGCGCAACCAATAAGCAGCTGCTAGTGCTATTTGAGCAATTACCGCTACAGCTATACCTGCTATAAAAAACGATAAAAACACTTCGTTATTCGTCCACTTTTCAACTTCAGCCTGTGATTCTTTGGCTGGTCCGCTCCAAAGTGCATCCCAACTAACTGCTAAGATAGCAATGAAACGTCGAGTATCGTCTTCTTGAAGCCCAAATAGTTTTGCCACAAAACTAGAGATGCCAAAAACAGGTTCTTTACCCATTGATTCACATAATACTTCATATAAAAATAATGCGACCAATAGGAAGCCTGTAATTCCTAAGATGGTTTGTAAACCTGGCATCCATGTACTCATTCCCCAGAAGAAATAATATCCGACTGCTGGAAATACAATATGTGTAATAGTAATAGGTATCGTCCAAGTTCTTAATGATAATTCTCTATCACGAAATTTCGCCAAAGTAGCGATTGTTACATCAATTGCTATACCAAAACCCATCAGAATACAAGGAATCCAAAAGTTTGTAATATCCACAAGACTCTCCTTTTTTGTTGTGAATGAAACGATCAATAAGTAAAGAACACTTATTTGCTTTATACAATAGCACGAATTACAATTGAGTCAATATTGACATAAATCTATTATATTGCTTTTATGATGAGTGAAATTAACTTCACCAAAGGAGGGTGATATGTGGTCTTTTAAAAATAAATTCTTTGGTTTTTTCTTTCTGATTACTATCTTTGTTTCATCTGTATCATTAGCAAACGAAGAGGAGGGTAATGTAACGGTAAAGGACGAAATTTGTTCTGAGGTGGTGAATAATGCCTATATTCATTGTTTGAAAACAATCACCACTACTGTACGTGAAAATGGTAACTTAACTGAAACAAGGGTAAGGAAGAAAACTTGGTTTTCCATGACAAAGGAAGGGTTACAGAGAGAATATCCTGTTTTTTCTGACAGTGATTTTCTTAGAGCTGAAAAAGTTGGAGAAGATGGAGTTCTCCGTCCTTATAAGGAAGTGATATCTAGTTTATGGGGCTGGAAGTTAGTCAATTATTATAAATTAACTTATTCAGGTGGTGAGTTTAAGGTAATAGAATTAGATCCTTTTACAGAGGATACTCCAGGGCCAATATTTATTATACTACTCTTACTTTCGTCGGTGATAGTGACTGCAAATCTTTTTGCAGAATCTTTCCATCGTGTGACAGCTTACATTATTTTGGTAATGGTATTTGGGGTACATACTCCTTTACTTGCGTCCATATTTGTATTCTATATAGTCATGAAATTTTCTTCTTCACATGAAGTGTTCAAAGGGGATGGTGGACTGGTATTTTTTGCAAGTATAATTTTTGCACTTGCAACATACCATACTACTGCCGTAGAGATGACTCTAGAAACACGTGTGTGGGCAGTTGGTGTTGGTTTGTTACTGATTGTTGTGGAGTATGTGCTCGCCTTCAGGATAAGATCACTAATTGAGTGCATCAGAGTGAGGGAAAGAGTAGAGGAGTTAAAAGTAAATAATGAGATAAAAAAACTAATGTTACAATCTGAAAGATGGTGGTTTCAAAAGTTCTTGGACAGATTGACTCTGCCTGCCTTTAAGTTTAAAAAAGATTGAAGGTTGATTTTTGACCGCAAAACCTAACGGATTTGCGGTTGTTCTATTTTATATCGAACTTTGGTTGTGATTTTTTAGTTAAAGATGCTATAGTTAGTTTTTAGAAGCTATTTGTCCGCAACAGAATTGCTGTTGGCGGATTTTTTTGAAAATCAAATAAGTGGGGGTGTTTATGTTTACCATCTCTTATAATATACCTAATGCAGATACTGTCTTAGGAAAAATTAGAAAATTTATAAGCGGAACTTTGGGGATGTTAAGAGAAGAAATAGTGGTAGAAAAACTCGTTAGTTTACCAATTGGTTGGACTGAGGAGTTGGTAGAGAAATGTCTGGCTTCACATGTGGTTGAGATTACTTTGCCTTTAAAATGGAATAAAGAAAGAGGTCTTCCAGAAGACAATATTTTGATGGGTAAATTTGTGGCAGTTGAAGCGACAAAAACCGGACTTAAGTTGACCTTAAGTATCAAAGGACAAAGTAACCATGATTTTGGTTTCGAACAGTGTGAGAAACCAAACTTGATAAAAGATGGTGAATGGGATCTGATGTATTTTCAACATGGAATAAGTTATATCTCTATTTACTTTAAACCTAAACCTCTAATAAATCCTAATAAGGATTGAAATTTTGCCGGGCGCATGCGCTCGGTTTCTTTTTTTAGGTTTTCTGTTACCATGCTTGGTTATGGGAACACTATATATAGTAGCGACACCGATTGGAAACCTGGAAGATATTACCTTGCGGGCTATTCGTATTTTGGGTGAGGTTGATTATGTTTTATGTGAAGATACGCGAGTGACCGGTAAACTTTTGTCGCACTACGATATCAAGACGACAATGAAGCGCTATGATGCGCATACTAGTGAGAAGGTGCATGAAGCGATTTTGACTGATTTAGGGGAGGGGAAGAATATAGCACTTGTGAGCGATGCTGGTACGCCAGGGGTGAGTGATCCGGGGGTGATGTTGGTCTCGCGCGCCCGCATAGCGGGCGCGCGAATAGATGTTATACCTGGAGCGTCAGCGGTGACGGCAGCTTTCTCAATTGCTGGTATTGTTGGCAATCAATTTACTTTTCTGGGGTTTGTGCCACAGAAGAAAGGTGGCGAGACTTTTTTAAAAAGTCTCGCGACCTTTCCGCAACCAACTATTTTTTTTGAGTCTACTCACCGTATTTTAAAAACTTTAGAAGCACTAGTAAAAACAAATCCTGAGGGGAAGGTGGTATTAGCACGTGAACTCACTAAGTTGCATGAGGAAATGTTGGTGGGTACACCAACTGAGCTTTTGAATATTTTGACCGAGGAGCCGGTTAAACAAAAAGGGGAGTTTGTAGTAATTTTACAAACAGGGGGTCAGAATTTGCCCAAGGACAGAACAAATTCTGACATAAGTTCAGAATAGTCGCTGCGCTCGTTTCTTTACTTAAATTGTGATGACTTTTATTAAGAGCAAGGGGTAAGGGTGATCTTTATATATTGGTTTTTTCTTAAATTCTCAGTGTTTTTTGAATATCACACTTAATGCGGTATACTACCGTACAACCTATGTCAAAAGAGACTCTCGTATTTATTATTGGTATATTTTTGACAGTACTACCGTTTTTTGGTTTACCTGAAGTTTTGAAACAGTACCTTATTGCCGGAGCTGGAGCAGTACTGGTTATTATTGGTTATATGTTGAGGCGTGCCTTGTATCTATCTAGGATTGATCGAGGAAATGGAGAAAGAGGTGTAGACTCGTTTGTGGAGACAACCCCGCAACTCTTTGATGAAAATGAGCTAAAATAGTAATTATGTCTAAGTACATAAGCTTAGCTTTAATTGTTATAGCCGGCACAGCGGCCGTGTTTAGTTATGCTTACATTCCCAAGACTGATTTGGCTTATCAAAGAGGATTAGAATCAAACGATTTAATGGCAGCAGAAGAAAAAACAGCATCTGTTGTAGAAGAGTCGATTCCTGAGATTGTTGATACCAGAGAAGTTATAAATCATGTACCACTACCGCCGCAAGTTAAAGCTATTTATATGACTTCATGCGTGGCTGGTACTCCGGACTTTCGAGCAAGAGTGGTTAAGTTGATTGAGGAAACTGAGATAAATAGTGTTGTTATTGATATAAAAGATTATTCCGGTACTATTTCATTTAATCCAGAGCATGAAGAATGGTTACCAGCTTGGCAAAATGCACGATGTGGAGCTAGAGACATGAAGGACTTTATTTCTTATCTGCATGATTTAGATATTTTTGTCATCGGTCGTGTAACTGTTTTTCAAGACCCTTTTTATTCGATGCGTTTCCCCCATTTAGCTGTTAAGAAATTAGATGGTAACACTGTCTGGAAAGACCATAAAGGTTTATCTTTTATCGACGTAGCGGCTAGTGAATACTGGGATTACATAATTAAGCTTTCGGTCGATTCCTATAATATTGGTTTTGACGAACTTAATTTTGATTATGTGCGTTATCCTAGTGACGGTAATATGCAAGATATTTCATTTCCACATACTGCTGGCTCAGAGTGGCCAAATGACAAACAGGCAAACTTAGAGGCTTTCTTTAAGTATCTAAATGAGGATCTGGATAAAGAGGAAAAATTTTCAGCTTATCGTCATGAAAATACTGGTCGGTCTTCTTCCACGCCTTGGACATCAGTTGATTTGTTTGGGATGACTACCACCAATCATGATGACTTGTCGATTGGGCAAGTGATCGAACGAGCGGCTCCGTATTTTGATTTTATTGCTCCGATGGTTTATCCGTCACATTATCCTAAGAATTTCTTAGGCTTAGGAAATCCAAATCTATACCCGTACAAGATTGTTAATTATGCGATGTCTTCAGGAGTAGAGCGTATGACGGCTACCACTACATCTGTTAAAGGTTTTTTGCACGAACGAGTTGGTACTAGTACTCCGGCAGTTTACAGAAAACCTGTTTATACAGCGGATAAACTGAGAACTTGGATTCAGGATTTTGATTACGGTGGTGATTATGGTCCAAAGGAAGTTAGAGATCAAATACAGGCCAGTTATGATGCTGGAGTAATGAGTTTTATGATTTGGGCACCATCAAATATCTACACTAAATCAGCTCTGCTTGGTCCGTCTGTTTTTGAGGTAGCTTTGTCTGGAAGATCCGCTACCAGTTCTGTGGTTAATGATGAAAATTAAGATTAAATTACGTTATTATATTTGTCATGATTGATGATTCAGGTAAAAGAAAATTTTATGCTGTTAGACATGAGGATGATCACCCTAATACGGCCCGAGGTTTGCTGATTCCACCTTTAAAACAAGCTAAGAAAAAAAGTTTTATTTCTAGTCATTTCACCCCACTTTTGACTTTTCCGGCACTGTTGGTGTTTATATTATTTGGTCTTGGAGTATTTAGTGTAGGGGCAGTGGCTTCTTTTAATACTGCTTCAGTGACACAGATGTCAATTGTTAACCCTTTCACTTCAGCGGTGGAGCCATTAAATTATGGAGTGCAAATAGCTTTATCAGAACCAAATTTTTATCAAGAAACCAGAGAAGCTTTTATTGATAATCAACTAACTTTTGTTGATGTGGATTTAATAGAAATGAAGCTCAGGTATTTTGAGGAGGGTGTGTTGAAGCAAATGTCAGATATTTTGTCTAAGGGCAAAAACGGTTCTTGGTGTCAGACACCGTCCGGTATTTATAAGGTAGAGAGTAAGAAAAAAAATCATTTTTCTGGTTTGGGACAAGTTTATCAGCCTTGGAGTTTTTCTTTTCAAAGTAATTTTTTTATTCATGGCCAACCAACTTATGCCAATGATGAGATGGTAACTAATGACTTTACTGGTGATTGTATTCGTCTGAAAGATCAAGCCGCTGAGGAGCTTTTTGATCTAGTTAGAATAAACACACCAGTTTTAGTGCATGAAGAAAATATGAATACCAGTGATTTTCTTTATGAACCAAAAATTCCTGATATGAAAACCCCGCATTATTTAATTGCCGATATAGAAAGTAGTACGGTTTTGGCGGCTAGTGATTTGGATATAGTGGCTTCCATCGCTTCATTAACAAAGCTCATGACGGCGGTGGTAATGACAGAAAACATAAATTTAGATAAAAATGTTAGTGTAACCAAACCGACTTTTGTACAGTCTTTAATCCCGCGACTGCAGGAACGAAAACAGGTATCTATGTACAGTCTGTTACAACTTCTATTGGTTGAGTCATCAAATGAAGCAGCGGAAGTGATAGCTTCAGAATTTGGACGGGATAAATTTATTGATTTAATGAACCGAAAAGCCGTTGAAATTGGAATGAATAATACACACTTTATCGATCCTTCCGGTTTGGGGGCTGAAAATACCTCTACCCTAAGTGATTTACTTCGTTTGACTCGCTATATTTACACTAATAAAAAATTTATATTTGAGATTACTGCTAATCAAGACTTGTCTACCGCTTATGTTAAAGATGAATTCGGTAAGTTGGAGAATTTTAATGAAATATCCGGTAATGATAATTTTATTGGCGGTAAGGTAGGAGAGACTAGGGCAGCTGGGCAGACATCAATCAGTCTACATCACTTAACTGTCAAGGGAACAAAAAGGGTGGTAGCAATAATTATTCTTGGTTCTGAAGGACGTAATGATGATGTTAAACGTCTTTTAAGGCACGCTGAGGAAAGTTTTAGTAATTAGTCTGTTATACTGTTTTAGTATGAGCTTTGATCCGGAAAAAATTACTTTTTTCGCCAAAACTGATGCTCGTGGGCAACAGGTACCTTTTGGTATTAAAGCTAAAGATAGGCAACGACATATGTATGTGGTTGGTAAAACTGGTATGGGTAAGTCCACTTTACTTGAGAATATGGCGGCTCAGGATATTCAAAATGGTGAAGGAATGGCTTTTATTGATCCACACGGATCAGCCGCTGAAACTTTGCTTGAATATGTACCTGAGCATAGGATAAATGATGTTATTTATTTTGCTCCTTTTGATTTAAATAATCCAATTTCTTTTAATGTAATGGAAGATGTTGGTCCAGATAAGAGGCATTTAGTAGTGTCTGGTTTGATGTCTACTTTTAAAAAGATTTGGGTAGATGCTTGGAGTGCCAGAATGGAATATATTTTGACCAATGCTTTGTTGGCTTTGATTGAATATCCGGATACAACTTTACTTTCAGTAAATAGGCTTTTTTCTGATAAGGCTTATCGAGCAAAAGTAGTTGACTATATCAAAGATCCGGCAGTGAAAGCTTTCTGGACCGAAGAGTTTGCAGGTTATACAGACCGTTTTATGGCTGAAGCATTACCGGCTATTCAAAATAAGATTGGACAGTTTACCGGTAATCCTTTGATTAGAAATATTATCGGTCAACCCCATTCTAGTTTTGACATTAGACAAATAATGGATGAGAAAAAGATTTTGATTATGAATCTGTCTAAAGGTCTAGTTGGTGAGACTAATGCCAATTTGCTCGGGTCGATGCTTACTACCCGTATTTATTTAGGAGCAATGAGTCGGGCTGATTTACCGGTAGAAAAAATGCGAACTATGCCAAATTTCTATTTTTATGTTGATGAATTTCAGTCATTCGCTAACGCTACTTTTGCTAATATTTTGTCAGAAGCTCGTAAGTACCACTTAAATTTAATTATCGCTCATCAGTATATCGAACAAATGGAAGAAGATGTTCGCAATGCGGTATTTGGAAACGTCGGTACCACCATTGCTTTTCGGGTCGGGCCTTTTGATGCTGAGGTCTTAGAGACAGTGTTTGCTCCACGTTTTACTGCTACTGATTTGGTCAATCTTGGTTTTGCTCAGATTTATTTAACTTTGATGATTGACGGGATTGGCTCTCAGCCTTTTTCGGCAATAACCTTACCGCCAATTCAACGTCCACAAATTTCTTATAAAGAGATAGCTGTTACTGCTAGTCGGAAAAATTATACAAAAAATCGAGATGAGGTGGAGAAGATAGTGGCTGATCTTCATACTCCGGTAAAAGTTGAGGCATCAAAAAAGAAAGCCTTGAATAATAATCATGGTAACAATATTAATAAAAATCCTGACTTTAAAAGAAAATCTAGACCCGAAACAGAGCAAAATAACTTTTACGATCAAGGAAAAAGGTTGGTAGAGAAAAATAAAGAAGGAAATTTCAATGAGAGTGCATTAAAACGTAATGGAGGTAATAACTTTTCTTTAAAAAATGAAAAGACAAATGCGATGGATGAGGTGTTTATAAATAGAGATAAGTATCAAGGTGAACAAAAACAAAAGTTTAATGATAAACAAAATAGAAATGAGAATATTTATCCAAAAAAGTCAGTAGCTGATTTACGTGAGGTGCTTAAAGGTATAAGTGGAGGAAATGATAAGGGTAAAAGTGAAAGGGGAGATGACAAACCAAAACCTAGGGAAAAAGAAAAAAATGAACCAAGTCAAAATAATGACAGAGAGAAAAAATCAGATGACTTAAAAAGAGCCCTGTCTTCTTTATTGGTAAATAATAAGGATGTTAAAAATATAGATGTTCATTCGGAAATTAAAGAGAAAAGAAATCTTTCTTTCAATACTCACAAAAAAAATCAAGAAAAATTAGAACTGGAAAAATTATCAGCAGAAGTAGAAACTGCTTTTAGTGGTATTGATACAAAAAATCCTGTAACTACCTCAATGACAGACAGTAAAGAAAACCTAGTACAAACTTATGACACAAATATAAGTCACAAAAGGGTAAATCAATTTATTCCAAGATCAGTCGCTAATCGTAATGATTGGGAATATGATGATCCTTTATCAGCTGATAAAATTAAAAAAAAGTTGCGTCAATCACGGGGGAATGAGCGATCGCCGTTTGCTGCTTGATTTATGTTATACCGATGTATACTTTTAGTGATATTAATCTTTGGTTTGCCGATGCCGGTTATGGCTTCTGTCATAATAAATGAAGTTGCTTGGATGGGGAACGAACTTTCTCCAAACCATGAATGGGTGGAGTTATACAATTCAGCTGATGGTTCAATTGATTTAAGTGGTTGGGTACTGACCGACAATAATAACTTAAATATCAATTTATCAGGTACACTAAAAGCCGGAACTTACGCGGTCTTAGAAAGAACTAGCGATGAGACAGTGTCCGGAGCAGCTTTTTTGATTTACACCGGAGCTTTGGTAAATACCGGAACCACTTTGACTTTGAAAGATAATAATGGGCAAATCATTGATCAGGTGGTAGGTGGTGAAAATTGGGAGAATATTGGAGGCGATAATGATACTAAAGAAACAGCTCAATACACTTCCTCTGGTTGGGTAACAGACACAGCTACTCCAGGGAGAGTTAACGGTGTAGGGCGAGTGAAAATAAAAGAGGAAGAAGTTTTTGAGTCAAAAGAAAAAGAAGAAATTAAGAATCAGTCAAGTAAGGCTAGTAAAAATAGATCTAATACGAAGTCAGTTAGCTTGATGACTTCAGATACACCGTTAGAGTTACTGATTGATATTCCTGATCAGTTATATGTAAATAAAACCACATCTTTTTTAGTAACTACTAAAGGAGTAGGGAAGACCGTAGCTAATTCTTTGGTATTCACTTGGAATTTTGGTGATACTTACACGGCAAAAGGTAAAGAGGTGAGTCATACTTATAATTATCCAGGTAATTATGTAGTGTCAGTCAACGCTTCTTATGCCGACCGTAATGTTTCTTTTAGAAAAGAAGTGACGGTTCTTCCGGTACAATTTTCTTTAAGCAAAAACATTGAGGGTGATATTCAAATAAATAATAACTCACCTTATGAGATTGATATTTCTGGATATAGTATTAAAGGAGTGAAGGAGATAGTTTTTCCAGCTGAAACTTTTATTTTAAATAGAGGAACTATAACTGTTGCTAAAGAACGATTAGGTGGTTCAGACAATCTGGTAGCGCTTTTTGATGGAAAAAATAATCTTCTAACTTCGACCTTTTATGATTTACCTGAATCTGATTCAGAAGTTTATTTTTCTTCTGCTGACAGAAAAAATGAAACTAACATATTACCGACAACAAATTATGAAGATTCAGTAAGATCATCGTCAGTTTCGGTTGTGGCTAATGATGGTTTTGGTTTTGTTAACACAAATTTTAATGAGAGTAATGATACAAAAATAAACAACGTTACCGGTACGGCACAAGAGTACGTTACTTTTGATTCAAAAGAGAAGTTAAACAATAATGAAAAAGAGGAAAATAATACCAATACCAACGATTGGACTTATTGGGTATTTTTTGCAATGTTGTTTTTAGTTTTAATTTTAATTATAGGGAAAAAACCGAAGTGATTTTTTAAATGGGTTAAAGGTATGAAAAAAATAGTGACTGTAAAGAAAAAGGTGGTTGTGGTTGGGGGTGGGACCGGTACTCACACAGTTTTACGAGGTTTGAGGCCGTATGCGGATATTTTAGATATAACCGCAATTGTTAGTATGGCCGACTCTGGTGGATCGACTGGTAGGCTTAGAGATGAATTTGGTTTTTTACCGATTGGTGATGTTCGTAATGCCCTTACTGCTTTAGCAGCTGAGGGTGATGAGTATGATAAGTTGTTAAGAGAATTATTTTCTTATCGATTCAATAAAGGCGAAGGACTTAGTGGGCATAATTTTGGAAATTTATTAATGACGGCTCTTACTGATATTTTAGGTAGTGAGGTTTTGGCGATTGAGGCTACCTCTAATTTACTTAGGGTGGCTGGTAAGGTTGTGCCGGTTACTACTGATCAAACACATTTAGAAGCAAGATATGAGAATGGTGAAATATTGGTGGGAGAACATGAAATAGATGAAGTAATTGAAAAATATAATAACTTACGCATCATTGACCTGATTTTAAAACCAAAAGCTAAATTATATGAAGGTGCCAGAGAGGCCTTATGTGAAGCTGATTTGATAGTGCTTGGTCCAGGAGATTTGTATACCAGTGTAATCGCTAATTTTATAGTGGATGGTTTTTGTGAAGCTCTAGACAAAAGTCAAGCCAAACTAATTTATGTGTGTAATCTGATGTCTAAGAAAGGACAGACAGTAGGTTTAAACGCTAAAGAACATGTAGAGGAAATAATTAAGTATGCAAAACATACTCCAGATATAGTAATAGTAAATTCTACAAATTTCAGTGAAGAAGAAGTTTTAGAATATAAGAAGGAAGGTAATTTTCCGGTATTAAATAATTGTACTAAAAATGAATTATACGAAATCAGTGCTCAACCTCTAGTTTCAAGAGCTACAATTAAAAAATCTGAAGGTGATATGCTGAAACGAAGCTTGGTGCGACATGATCCAGCTAAATTAGCTAATGTTATACTGGAACAAATCTAAATATTATCCAGTAAAACTCTTGATAAAAACCGTTTATTCTTCTTTTTAAACTAGTATACTTATATCTGTCATGGCAAGAAAAGATCTGTCACAAATAGATGCTTCTGAATCTGAGCGATATAATCTTGATTATATTTTAAAGAAAGAAGAGAAGAATAAAGATGATACTAAGTACGTTTCGGTTGAAGAAGCGGTAAATGAAGAGGCTTTATTTCAAGCTAAATCTGACCGAGAGGAAACAAGAGTTTTATTTATTTCTAGAGACGAATCATTACTTAATCCCTCAAAACAATCGCTTGATGGTTATACTAATTTATCTGATTTATTTGATGAGGTGCATATCTTGATTCTAAGAGAAGGAATTAAGTCAAAGACACCAGTTTTGCGGGTGGCTGATAATGTGTGGTTGTATACAGCTAGTAGCGACGACTGGTGGTCTACACCAAACGCTGGGATGAAATTAGTAAAGGAACAACTAATTTTTGCCGAAGGTTTCAGGCCGGATTTAGTGGTAGCACGCGATCCGTTTGAAAGCGCTTTTTTAGCTATTCGTATTGGTAAAAAATTCAAATGTTCAGTTCAAGTACATGTACTTGAAGACTATACCAAACCAGTTTTTTTAAAAAAAGAAAAACATAATCGTTGGCGTCGGCTTTTAGCTAAATATACTTTATCTAGAGTAGATAGTGTTAGAGTAATAACCGATGGTATTTATGATTGTGTTAACAAAAATTTTAAAATAAAAGATTTGGCTATTTTACCTAAATTTAACAACTATGAACCTCTGATATCAGTAAAACCAACTATCGATTTAAAGGATAAGTATCGACCTTTTGTTTTTATTATGTTATATATCGGACGACTAGGTCATGATAGTACTCTCTTTAGAGCGATTGACGCTGGACGGTTTGGGCTCAGAAATCCACATATTGGTCTCGTCGTTTTGGGTGATGGTCCGGCCAGAAGAGAGTTTGAGAAGAGGGCAGAAATTTTGGAGATTAAAAAACAAGTAGTTTTTGAACCTAAAGTAAAAGACACAATACCTTATCTTAAGTCAGCTAGTGTACTTGTGATTACTGATACTAACGCTGTCGGTGATGAGTTGGCACTTAAAGGGGCAGCGGCCGGTATACCAATGGTAATATCAAGAACACCAGCTAGAGAAGATATTTTTGTTGATGGTGAATCAGCTTTACTGTGTGAGCCGGATAATACAGATGAATTTAGTCTTAAGTTAAATATGATTATGAATGACGTATCTTTACGACGTCGTTTGGTAGAGTCAGCCCAAAATATGATTCGCAAACATTTTCATGATGATCCGGAAAAGTATAAAACTGCCTACCGTAATTCAGTTGAGAAAGCCTTGATTATAGATAATTAATTTTCAACTAATGTATACAGTATAGAAATAATTTGTTTATGATTAAGAAAAGAGAATTACTTTCGTTTATTGGTATCGGGACTGGTAGTTTTTCCGAAAAAATTTATAATTATATTAGGGTTCATCCAGAAGTATCTGTACCGGAAGAAGCTATTGATTTTTTCTGTAACCATGAAAAGTATACAAAAGGAGTCGATTGGTATGAAGGTTTTTTTCAAAAAGATGAAGATAAAAAACAAGGAGAACTATCTAACCATTATTTACAAAATTATGATTCGGCTGAATTGATTGCTAAAACTTATCCCGATGCCAATCTGATCGCTGTGATTGATAACCCTATTTTGGCTTTAAAATTGGAATATATAAGAAGTAAAGATAGGAAAAAAAGAGATAATTATACCTTTGAGCAGTTTATTTCAGTTAATAAAAATTTACTTAAAAATTTTTTGTATGGACAACAATTGGTGAGTTTTTTTAGTTTTTATTCAAGTATAAACTTAAAAGTAATTATACTTTCTGACTTAAATGATAGACCCTTAGAAGAATTAAAATCTGTTTATGAGCATATAGGAGTTGATTCGGGTTTTGTCCCAGCCGACTTGAAACATTTAATGATTGATGATGAGGCTGATTCAGGCCATAAAGGATTAATTAAAAGAATGACTTCTTACATAAAAGAAAAAATCAAGACTCTATTAAATTTTTTAAACGATAAATTAAAACCTAAGAAAATTACACTTTCAGATATAGATAAAGCCAATCGTTTAATAATTTCAAAAGAACTGGAAGTGGAGTTAAAAGAATATTATAAACAAGATATCAAAGTCATATCAAATCTTTTACATAGGGATTTTGCGGAGGAGTGGGGTTAGCATCTATTGGCATACTACTTTATTATATAGCTTGCTTTTGATAAAGTGATTGGGTGACAGGGTATGGGTTATTTATGTTAGATAAAGAAAATAAAATTCCTAAAACGATTCATTACATTTGGGTTGGTAAACAGCCACTAACTCCGCTAGCTGAGCGTTGTATTGAGAGCTGGAAAAGATACTTACCTGATTATGAGATAAAGCTTTGGAATGAGAGTAATAGTCCTATGAGTCATCATTATGTAAAGGTGATGTATGAGAGAAAGAAATGGGCATTTGTGGCAGACTATATAAGATTTTGGGTGTTGGAAAAGGAGGGAGGTATTTATTTAGATACCGATACGGAGGTTTTACAATCGTTTGACCCGTTGCTTAAACACGAGGCATTTTTTGGCCAGACTAAGGATGATGTAACAGCTGCTGGTGTTATAGGTTCGATACCATACCATTCAGCGATAAGAGCTATTTTAGCAGTGTATGACAATGACCGTGAATATTCTATGAAACGTACTTCCCCAAGGACGGTGACTGATGTTTTGAGTAAGGGAAATTATGAAGGGGTTGAGGTTTATGATTATCGTTATTTCAATCCTTGTAATGACGGTGAGAATTGTACTGATGAAAAGTTGGCGGTAGCCTATGCTAGGAATCACTGGGCTGAATCATGGGTACCATTGGCTTATGTAAGGAAGGCATTGAGACGGTTAGGGTTAATGAAATTTTTAAAGAAAATTAAAGGAAATAGTTATTAATTTTTATGTTTACTACATTTGTTATAAATCTTGATAAAGACAAAGATCGAATGGATCACATGCGTCATGAACTTACAAAACTTAGTATTGATTATCGTAGACAAGCAGGGGTGTCGGGTAGAGAGTATACTCCTTCCAAAGATGAATATGACGAAGAGCAAGCGATAAAAAAAGGTGGTCATGCATTAATACCTGGTGAAGTAGGTTGTGCTTTATCACATGCTCGGGTGATTGAAACCATAGTAAAAGAAAGGATATCCTATGCTTTAGTTTTGGAAGACGACATCGCCTTTCCGTCTAACTTTAAGACTATTATAGAAAAAGAGATAGGAAAAAATAAAAATCAGGATTGGGAGTATTTGTTGTTTGATTATGTGGTGGTAGGTATACCTTTTATAAAACAATGGGTTAAGGGAGTTTTTGAAAATGTTAAAAAACTCTGGCAGGATAAACCGATTAAATCTATAGCTTTTTCTTTATATGCAATATTTAAGGCTTTTTACATTATACCGCTAAGTTTATTTGAGGGAATGAGAAATAAATATAAAAAACTTTCACCAGGGCCAGTTAGATTTTTTAGACCAGTATATTTTGCCGGAGCATATTTGGTTAGTTTAGGAGGAGCAGAAAAATTGTATTCATTGACTAGGCCAATAATATACACAGCCGATCATTTGCCAAATAGAGCTAGGATTTTAAAAGGATTGAAGTTTCGTGGTTATGCTCCGCAATCGGTTAGACAACTAAAGCAAGAATTCGGGTCTAGCATTTTGGATCTAGAAGGTGGTAAACTTTAAACTAATTCGAACCAAGCAATGCCAAGTGTTTGATTCGATTGAATTTTCTTTGTTAATCTAAATCCATTTTTATTCAAATATAAAGACAACTTATCAATATTATAGGCCTCTTCTTTTGGTGAATTGTGGTACTCCATTCTGATACGTTTGATTCTACTGAGGATACTATTGTCTGTACCATATAGTATTTCAAACTCTGACCCTTCACAATCCATCTTCAATAGATCTACTTTTTCTAGATTGTTGGAGGTGAATAAATTTTTAAGTGTAATACATTGCACTTTTGCACTTTTTGACTCACTACCAACATCAAAAATCATGGAAGATAGGATACTTTTATCATCCTCATATGAAAAATCTCTATAACCGTCTTTTCCAGCCACGCCAAGATTAAAAGTATAAACATTATTTTTTTTGTTTAAATCAATATTGTCACGAAGCTCGTTGTAAGTTTCTGTTATTGGTTCATAAGAAAATATTATATTTGAAGGGTTTTTAGATGCATACAGTGAGAAAAAACCCTTATTAGCTCCTATGTCTATTATGGTCCAATTATTATTTTTGTTAAAATCTTTACCATATTCATTTTTAACTACTATGGCACTTATAGAACTAATGTCGTCTGGATTTTTTGTTTTTAGAGTAATATCACCAAATAGATTAATGTTATTATCTGTTGTTTTAAAATATCCTAGAAAAAAAGTTGCAGGATTTTTAATTTCCAAAAATACTTTAGGAATATTGGGTAGATATTTAAGTATCTTTAGTATTTTATTTTTCATGATTGTGATGATAACATATTGGATAACGCTTATAAATATAAATTATATTTATAATAAAACAAAGTTTAATTAAATATTTACATTTATATGAATTCTAGTTTCACAGATTTTAGTCCACTTGTATCTATTGCTCTCACTACCTTTAATGGTGGTCAATTATTAAAAGAACAGCTTGACTCCATATTGGTTCAAACTTATCAGAATTATGAGGTGGTAATAAGTGATGACGGCAGTGAGCCAGATACAGTGGCTATTTTGAATGAGTATTGCGCAAAAGATAAACGCTTTAGGTGGTCACGAAGTCCACTTGAACGAGGTTTCAGAAAAAATACTGAAAATGCAATTTTATTGTGCAAAGGAGAAATTATTATTCTTTGTGATCAGGATGATATATGGTTTGAAAATAAGATCCAGAGTCACGTTGATGCGTATAGGGATCCTTCGATAATGTGGGCTTTCAATCGATGTGTGTTGACTGATAGTGATGGAAATGAAACTGGCTACATTGAAGATACTCTATCTGATTATTATCGTCATAAAACCGTATTAGAAAATACTTGGGGTACTTGTATTGGAGCGGCTCAGACATCGTACCGTACAGATTTACTTAAAAGTGTAATGCCAGTACCAGATTATTGTCCAGCTCATGATTCGTGGATCCAATTAGCAATCTATCCAGCTAAACCATTTTTTATTGATAAAGTAACTAATACTTATCGTCAACATCAGAATAATATGGTGGGATTTTCAACTAGAGATGATTTGATTGCTTTAAAAACTAGAGAAAAAGAAGCAATAGAAGAAAATATGAAGTATTTAAAACTTCTTTCCGGAAATGGAGTTTTGTCATTTAAAAAGAGATCTTTTCTACTGATGGTGTATTACGCAAAATTGATTAGAGGTTGGTGGCGTAAATTTGTTGGAATTGGAATATGAAGGTTATAAATTGAAGCTAACTTTATTTTTGACAGTGTAGTATAGCAGTTTCTTCTTTGTTTGGACTGATCGACATTCTGATACCTGCTACAAATAATCGTAGCTTTGCCATTAGCTTAGTTTTTGTGTTTTGTGGTGGTAATTCATAAGTACCGGTCATTTCATGTGCAGCAGAAGCGTCCCAAATGTAGTAAATACCTTGCATACAATTTTTTTCTTCTGATATTCTGAAACCAGCTTTTAGTCCAATGTTTTTCAAGGAGTTTGGAGTGAATATTTGCAAATGTCTTGGAACTTCAAGTCCTCGCCAATGATCTTTAAAACGTCTATGTCCGCGAGAATCAGCGTTGGGAGTGATTGCTATTAAGTGTCCGTTGTGTTTTAGAATACGGTGACATTCTTTTAATGTTTCTATTGGGTTTGGTACGTGTTCTATTACATGACTCATAAGAATCGCATCAAATGAATTATCGGGAAAATTAATCTGTTTTAAGTCACCAAGATACACGTTTAGTCCTTTCTGTTTAGCGTTGTGTATGGCGTTTGGGTCAAAATCGATACCTGTCACTTTCCAACCCATTTTCTGTAAATCAATCATAGCTGCTCCACTGCCACAACCAACATCTAATAAGTGTCCATTATTTACATAAGGTATATATAGTACTTGGTTAAGTTGTTCATTACGCCAGCCAGGATGTATCAATGATATTGTGTTCAATAATTTCTTTCTTACTTTAGAAAGAGGGCTTGGGTAACCCAGTTCTTGGTTTAGTATAGATTGTCTTGTTTGATCCAGTAGTTTCTTTAGACCTGATCTTTTGTTGTTATTTTGTATCGGTAAGGGATCCGTGTGAGTTGTATAATCTTTGTATAATAAGTATAGATTATCTGGGTCTGGTGTAGGATCAAGCCAGTAAGTCCCGCAATTGGAGTTGCTACATTTTTTCATTTGCCAAATACCATCTGTTTTAGATAGGTCATCAGTAAGGTTGGTGTACATCTCTATACCAAAGGCTTTACAAGCTGGGCAACATGGTAAAGGTTTCTTTTCAATAATATTTTTTTGCATTGTTTAAGTATATATTATAACAGTAAAAGTTTAATTTATATAGAATAACCAAATTTTTTGTCATTTTACTTCCCTTTAAGGTTGCCTACCGTCATTTTATTTGTTTTTAAACTCATATTAGTAAGGTATTTATAAGTACTGAATATATTCTAGTATACTCAAGTTAGTCATTGCGGGGAGGGTTTTATTTTTTGATTTCCCTTTTATTATAATTAGATGTATTAAAAAGTTGAAATTTATAATATCTTGACAACAAGGAGGTAGGTGGATTATGATTTCATCATTTGTCTATCTCTATATGAGCTTTATGTTACAATCACCGCAATGAATTTAAAAAATATAAGTACTGAGCCTATAGGAAAATTAGTTCCTTTAGAGTTTCATAATATACCTTGGTATCATTTTTCTGTTGATGATGTTTTTGACAGTCTGATAGACTTAACTATAAAAAAAACTCCTTTGTTTGATAATCCCTTTTTTGCTTTAATGAAAGAGATTCATGATGAATACGGAGCTCAGATAGATTTAGAATTGTTTTATGAAAAGGATATCGATGGAGTTTTGTATACCCTTAAAGACGTAAGAGATCTGCGGGGGGAGTTGGCAAAAGATGGTAATTGGTTACGATTTGGTCCTCATGCAAAAAATTATATGACAGCTCCATTCGAACAGACTCCAGAGGAACAAGAATTGGTCTTTGATAAAATCTATAATGAGATAGATAGATTTGCTGGTAGGGAATATTATGCTAAATGGATACGTTTACATTATTATTCAGAATCATATGAATTAGCGTCATACTTTAAAAAAAAGGATATCACCGCTCTTTTTACAACTGACCGAGAAATAGGCAGTCATCGTATGTGTGAAAAGACAGCTAAATTTTTGTTAGAGTTAGGACATGCATCATATCAAGATGTTGATTTTATTAGAACACAATATAGAATTGAGGTGTTTACCAATAGTAGATATAGTGAGGAAGATTTGCGAGCAATATTTTTAGATTCGTTGAAAAAATATGGTTATATAATTGTTTATTCACATGAATATGAATTTGCCCGTTCTGAAGTTAGGAATATGCTGCGTAAAACATTTAAAATTCTGTCTGATGTTGGGGCAGTAAGTATAAAACATTGATTATGATAAGAGTAGCTTTTGTTGTTTATAGACAATGGGCGTTTGATATTTATCAATCCATTTTTGATCAAATGACAAAATACGATGAATATTCAATTCCTTTACTCATAACCACATCTAAACATGAATTTTCTTTATCGTCTATAAATCCTAATTTAATGGTAGAAATTTTGGACGGAAAAAATCAAGAAGGAATAAGTATTTTGTTGGCCAAGTATAAGATAGACGTTGTTATGTTCTATGGTTGGTCATGGATCGTGAAAGAACCAATTTTATCAAATTATATCTGTCTTTGCCTTCACCCTTCACCGCTACCTAAATATAGGGGTGGTACTCCGATTCAACATCAAATAGTGGCAGGAGAAACCATGTCGGCTGTTAGTGTGATAAAAATGAATGAAGGTATAGATAGCGGTGATATATATGAACAAATACCTTTTTCATTGGCTGGTACTCTAGATGAAATACTATTCAGAATAATTGATATTGGTACAGTGATTACTCGAAATTTTTTAGAGGATATGATAAATGATCAAATTGTCTTTACATCACAGTCTGACTTAGAAAATCATCCTCCTCTAAAAAGACGCAAACAAGATGATGGTCAGATAGATTTGGAAAAAGTCAAAAATCGACCTTATGTGGAGATCTATAACTTAGTTAGAGGTCTTACTGACCCTTATCCAAATGCTTACATAGTTCTATCTGATGGAGTTCTTTATCTTCAGGCGGTACGGCAAAGAAAAATTATTACCAAAGATGTTGTTTTGTTGAGTTCAAATACAAAAGGTTTGGGGTTGGATGTGAAGTCTTTGGCAATACCTGTTAGCGATGGTTATGCTTTGGTAATTAGTAGTAAGTTTAAGGTTTAATTAAATTTATTACATTGAACTTTTATAGAGATTAATATAATTTTTAAACAATAAGACAATACATGTTATATCGTAATTTGGCTTTAATTTGCTTTGTTTTTTATAAACGGTTATGCTTTAGGTATGAAGCTATTAGGCCGACTGATTCGTTATATTAGATTACATTTGTTTAATAACCCTAAGTATTTTTTTTCTTATATCATCAGGTATTTTGATCCTTATTTTAAATTGGATATAAAATATTTTGAAGCTGATAATATCAACTCCATACTTGAGACTGGTCGTTCTATTATTCGTTTTGGTGATGGTGAGGTGTATTTAATGAATAGGGGAGGGCTGTCTTTTCAAAAATACGAAGTCAGTTTACGTGATCTGTTTTTCAAAATAATTGATGAATATGAAGAGGATTCACCTTATGTTTTAGGTCTTAATCGTCTCCCTTTATCTAAAACTAACAGAGAACTAAAGAAACATAAGCTACTAAGCTGTTGGTTACCGTCGAAAATTTATTACCACCTATATTTTAACAAGAAGGTAAATTATTTTGATGCTTCCTTTTTTTATTATAGAGATTCAATACCAAAATATTTTGAGTCTTATCTATTAGGCAAAAAACTTATTTTTGTGGCTAATAAAAATTATATAGATATGTTGAGTCAAGATAATAATATTCCTTTTAAAAATATTAAATATGTAAACACACCTCCTACAGATGCTTATTCTGAATACGAATCTATTAA
This sequence comes from Minisyncoccota bacterium, assembly GCA_041389025.1. Lineage (GTDB taxonomy): Bacteria > Patescibacteriota > Minisyncoccia > Phycocordibacterales > UBA918 > OLB19. The sequence goes on along the minus strand of JAWKSP010000001.1, from coordinate 27,136 downwards.
AGCTCAAATACAAAAGTTGGTCGTGAAGAACGGTAGAGAGAATTCTGTGGTGTTGGTGTCTTTTGGACCGGCCGGTAAGGCGATAGCTTTTGAGTTGGCTAAAGATGGTATACAGGTAATTGATGTTGGTCAAGGGATTGAGGTAGCTTACAAAGATAAGGATCATATTATAACAGACACTTTAAATGTGTTATAGTTAATTATTTTTTAATATGAAACAAGCCTTAATAAATTTTGTTAAAAAAATATTACCTCAAACTCTAGTGGATAAAGTTAAAGCTTGGCGAAAAAAAAATCGTCAACAAACACGCCTTGCTATCAATAACGGTAAAGATATTTTGGTGGATATTTTAGTTGGAGACAAAAAATTTTCCATCTATGTAAATCCTTTTTTGAATGGTGGAGTTGATGATGAAATTTACAAATTAGGTAAATGGGAGCCAGAGATTAGTGCGGTAATTGAAAAATACTTACCAGAAGGTGGTATTTTTCTAGATATTGGCGCCAATATTGGTTATCACACCCTATATGCTGCCTTGATTGTTGGTAATAAAGGAAAAGTTTTTTCCTTTGAACCGTTGCCAAGGTTAAGTAAGCAAATCAAAAAAAGTTTAGAGGTAAACCGTATAGATAATGTAAGAATATATGAAACTGCATTATCAGATAAGGTGGGGCAGGCCGATTTATCTTTGGTTTCAGAAAATATTGGTGCATCGTCTATTAAAACAATAGAACACGAAAGAATTGTTGATGATAAGGTTTTGGTGGAAGTGAATAAATTGGATAATTTTACTAAAACTATTGAGAAGCTCGATGTAATAAAAATTGATATAGAAGGTAATGAGGTTGAAGCATTACGTGGTAGTAAAGAGTTACTGCAAAAATTTAAACCAGTTATAATTCTTGAATTCAGTCCAAATATTTACGAACAAGATTTTAGTGGTAAAACAAAAGACTTATACAATTTTTTGAAAAGTTTCGGCTATAAAATTACCGTTATAGACAATAATAATATAAATCTTGAGGAAAAAATAAATTATGGTGATTTCAAGGACTTACATACTAATCTGCTTTGTTTAATACCTTAAAGATTCATCTATTTTTAAAAAAATTTCTTAACTCAACTAATTGGATTTTTAGGTTTGATGCTTCAATTTCAGGGGTTAAACATTTGTTTACAGTAGTTTCGGTTTCAAAGGGAGTTATCTTAATTTCTTTTTCGTAGATTTCTCTAGTAATATTTAAAATATCAAATTTTGAGTAATGTTCGGTGACGGCGATTTGGTTTAGGGTTGGATAATCTTGCCAGTTTTCGATTATTGGTAGAGCTTGTTTGATCCACTCTAGGGTAGTTATACCGTTCCAATAATGGTTACTGTATCCTTTGACACTCTCCGTTTGAGCAAGAAACCAGTCTAGTAATGCTAGGCTAGTATTTTCTTCATGTCCAATTATCGAAGTGCGAATAATTTTGGTGTTTTTGTAACTATCTTCTATTTCGGCAGAGATGATCGCTTTACTTTTTCCGTAGTCGTCATCAGCATCACGGACAGAATTTTTATCGTAACTTTCTCCGATTGGAATATCACCTTTAAATTCGCAGTCAGTTGATGGATGGAGGGTTGGTATATTAAGAGTCTCTAGAAAACGTGGTAACTCAACATTAACAAAATTATAGTCAAATAGCGCTGGTTTTTTTTGAGGTATTTTACCAATCCCGTTAATAATAAATTCCGCTCTCAAACTTTTGATTTCGTCATTAAAAGCTGGTTTACCCCAATGGCTATTTATAGTTAAGACTTCGTGGTTAGTTTTTTCTGTTAGAAAACGTATAACTGTACGGCCTAGCATTCCTCTTTGACCTAAAACTAATATTTTCATTATAGATTCTTAGTTAGAAAAATAATTATATTTCTTAAGTATATCATGCAACTCTTCTTTGGTGACTAGGCATTCTTCTGAAGTAAGACCTTTAGGTGAAAGAATTGTTTCGTAATAGACATTTTTGTTATGAAGTAAAAACATATTGTGCTCGCGGTCATAAGTTACTCGTTCACGTTCGTAAGGAGAAATCATTTGTTCGTGGAATTTTTCTGAAATGCGTGGTGTCCCCATTTTCCATTTTAAGCGAAATTCTTCTTCGAATATTTCAAATAGATCTTTGATCTTTAAAGATTTTAAATTTGGTATAATATTGAAATTATCTTTTTTGAGTGCATATTCAATACAGTCAATAGCTTGTTCAATGTCAATCATGAATCTAGTCATTTCTTCACCGTATAGAGTTAGTTCGTAATTATTTTTTATTGAATCCCAGATCAATGGAATTATTGAGCCAGTTGAATTTAATACGTTACCGTAAATAACTGAAGTCAGTCGAGTTGGTGTTTCGTCTGCATTAGCTATAAAGGCTTCACCAGCAACATACTTCATAGCACCATAGATAGTGGTGGCACCACGGCTTTTGTCAGTCGAAATAAAAGTGGCAGCCTTAAAACCATTTTCAGAAGCAGCGCGGCGAGAGTTAATAGCACCGTGAACGATGACTTGTAAAGATTCCTCAACATTCTGGTCAACTGCTTCAATTTGTTTTAATGAGGCAGCAAAAATACCGATGGTATGACCACGTGAAGCTTCTTTGAGTAGTTGGTAATTACGGATGTCACCAATGATGCATCTTATCTTTGGAAACTGTTTTTTTAGATAATAATGTTTTGATTCATCACGACTAAAGATGGTGATTTCGTTATCATCATAATAACGCTTGATCAAGTTCCTTCCTAGGTATCCAGCTCCTCCGGTTATGAATATTTTCTCGTCATTTAACATGATAAATACAGTCCAACACAACCCTGTGTTTGGTGATAATGTATGCTATTATGGCCTCAAAAGCAAGTAAAAATTGAAAAAATATGAAAGTCAAAGTCACGGTAATTACGGTGGTATATGGTACTCGTTGGCCGCTTTTAAAGCAAGTGGCAGACGCTTGTCTTAGCGATTCACAGGTAATCACTTTTGTGATTGTCGATAATGGTTGTAAGGATGCGGAAGCTATGGATGAGTATGTTAGGCAACATGGAGAACGGGTAGTGATTTTGCGACAGGAGAAAAACATCGGTTATTCGGGGGCGATTAACAAAGGTATTGTTTATGCTCAGGAGACGGACTGTGACTTTGTGTTTGTGTTGGATGATGATTCGGTGCCAGAGGAAGGAGCGATTGATCATTTTGTGACCAATCTACAATTCTTTAAGGATAGGAAAGTAATATTGGTTGGTAATCGGGTGAATGTGCCGGGTAACAAGGATATTTTTACTTCTAGACCACTTCAAGACAAACCACCACGCGGAACTTTATTTGAGGTTTTTAGTTTTCGTAAACTTATCAATGCTTTTAAGCTGATACTCGGTATAAAACCTTCAACTAAAAATCCTTTTATACCGATTGTACCAACAGAAGCTTTTGTAACCGGCGGTACTTTTTTACCGATTGAGGTAGTGCGAGAGGTTGAGCCGCCAGACGCTAGTATGTTTATTTATGGAGAAGATCTTGATTATGCTTGGCGTATTCGTAAGCTTGGCTATCAATCCTACGCTTGTGCTCGGCCAATTATTACAGATATTGATATGACTTTTCCGAGTTACGGTTATCATATCTTTGGTCTTTTTGATCCTGATACTCCAACCTACAAAGTCTACTATCGGATGCGTAACGCCGTTAGAATATCTAAGCGACACACCGACCAATGGCTTATTGTGTTAATTTTAAATGTAGTGGTGTGGTACGTCGGACTTTGTCTCATTGGTCTTATTAAGTGGGGTCCTAGTCGAACTTACTTAGGTAGAGCTTGGTTGATAGCTAGGGCTTTGTATACTGGATTTGTACCAGAGACACCAATGCCAAAAAGTGTAGTGACTCCAAAGTAATATCTAGATAATAAAAAACCGCCGACTTTAGTCGGCGGTTTTTTATTATCTAGATATTAGTGATTTAACAAGACGTCCAAGTAAATAAAATATGATGAAAGGAGAAAACATCTTTCGCTGCCAGATTTCTATTATGACTGCTTTATTGTTTTTCCAGCGCTCGTTCTGACTATGGTACACATCAGTTAGACCGTCTTCCGCATAACCTTCAGAGTAAGTGCCGGCAACCGGTAGGTATTTGAAGGTTTTTTGTTTGGTTGATATTTCTGCGTAATATACCCACTCCTCAGCGTTTTTGATAGTGGTGGGGAAGCGTACGTTGGATATGGTTTGGAAGTTTAGACATTGGGTGGTATCGCCGGTAAATTTTCGTCGGAGCAACATGTCGTATTGGTAGCTGATTACATCTTTACCGGTTCTATTAGTAGTAAAGGATAGATTGGTCTTACTATTTACTCTTTCTGATACGAACCAGTTTTGGTAAGGGTCGTTTTTTATGGCACTAACAAAATAAGTCAGGCAGTGTGGTGATAGCCAATCATCGTCATCAAGGTAGACTATATAGCCTAGAAAGTTTATCTTCTTTAGTTGGTCAAGAGCGCGGTTTAATGATTTATTTTTACCAACGTTTTCAGCGTTTTGAATAAAAGTGATCCTTGATTCGTCGGCATAGGTTTCTTTGGCTACAGCGTATTCCTCATTGATGTCATCAATCACTACGTATAGATGCCAATTTTGATATTCTTGTTTTATCACACTGTTAATACTATTACTTATCAAAAGTGGTCGATTATAAGTCGGTAGTATGATGGAGAACTCAGTAGCTTTGTTGGTCATAAAATATATTTATCAGTATAATACCAGACAATATGTCGACTTTATATATATGGAAAAATCGGTTGCGGAAATTTATTGACCATCCGCCAGCTTTGGTGCCGTTTGTAAAGAAGTATTTGTATTACAATCAAGTCGCTGATTCTTATATTGATCATTATAAAGATGTCAGGTTTCTTAACTACGACGAGACAGTAAATGAGATTTTAAATAACAACAAGTCGATCGTGCGGTTTGGTGATGAAGTTTTTGATATGCTCCTCGGGGTTGGACTTTACTTTGATAACTGGCACCAGACTTACCATCCGCTTTTGGCCGAGCGTCTAAAAGAAGTTCTGTCTTCCGACCACCCAGATTTACTGGTTTGTTTTAACCCGGAATTTATTCTAAAAACCAAAGCCGGATTTGAAGCCGAGGGAATCGGGGAGCAACATCATTTTTGGACCAACAGCAAGATTTATCTAAAGGATTACATAAACAAAGATCAGGTCTACGGTAGCGCTCTAACTTTTCATGGTCGCTATAACAAAGGTCTGCCTTACGATAATTTAATCGATCACCTAAAGACTAAGAATTTGGTGATAGTAGCTAGTAACACAGCTCGCTTTCAAGACCAACAGCTCGGCTTAAAAACTTTTTATGTCGAAGGTCCTTCGAGTGATGCCTGGCTACAATATGACCAGTTAATGAAAGAGGTGAGGAATGTGGTCTCGACTCTACCAAAAGCTGATACTTTGATCATGACCTCACTTGGCCCAACTTCTAAGGTTATGACTCTGGACCTAGTTAGGGAAGGTTATACAGTGTGGGACACTGGACAATTTTTTGATTTGGCTTTAAGTCGGATTAAGGGAGGATAAAATTTAGATATTGACATAATAAAGCTTTTATGCTTCAATAGTAGCAGATTTTTATATTTTTGTTAGGGGATAAATATGTTTTCAGGGATAATGTCAAATCCAGTAATAGAATTTTTATTTTCAGTTTCACATTCATTATTATTACTATTGTTAGTATTTGTAGTTTTATATTGTGGAGCACATTTACTAGCTTATATTGATGATGATAATAAGAGAATAAAAAAGGTTCTTGATAAATACTTGAAAGAGATGATTGTAGTCTTGCAACCACATTACAAAGATCCTTTAGTTATTCGTGAGCGTATTATTGCTGGGGGGTCTTATTCAAATGTAAGTGGTAGAGGAATCTATGCTAAAAAGTCTACAGGTCTTTTGTCTACTGAAGAGTTTTTTGTTGCAATTTTTGATTTAAGTGATTTAGAAAGAAAGCCAGAATCAGCTGACTTCAGATTTAACGACTCAAGAGATAAACAATTAGTTGAAAATATTTTGAGTCGAATGAGAGAAGAGTTAATTCGGTTAAACCAATCTCCAAGAAAAACTTAAAATAAGCACTTAGCCAGATATGTTGGCTAAGTGCGCTTTTGTTTTTTACAAAAGTAAACTTTTAAAATACAACCAACGAAACCCTGAATCCATAAACTCAAGTATCCCCAATTAAACCCTTAAAACACAAAAAGAGCACGTACGATATCTATATACCAACATAAATAACGTACTATGCTCTTTTTGTATTCACATCATATAGTAGATTTATATTATTGGGTAGACCAACAGATTGATACCAAGCCCTATGTTACCGGTAGACCGGCTTTGTTATCCGAATCTGAAGTGATAACCATATTGATTTGGAACACTATTGTTCTTAAACAAAAAACCCTGAAGGATATTCATGACACTATTCTGGTTTATCACAACAATGACTTTAAATTACCCAAATACTCAGCCTTTGTTAATCACTGCCATAAGGCATTACCACAAATGTATTACCTGTTAAACCAACTACTTGGTACCACCGAAGCTATCAGACTAATAGACTCCACTATGTTACCGGTCTGCAAGAACCATCGAGTAGATAGGTATAAAGTGGCTAAGAATATAGCTGATTTTGGCAAGAATTGGCAAGGTTGGCACTATGGATTTAAACTTCATGCCAGTGTTGCTTTGGATGGTAGACTGTGTGGAATGGCTTTCACACTAGCTAACATCCACGATGCTCAGGTCATGACTGATATTTTAAATGAACATTGTGTCGTAGCAGGATTGTTTATGAAAATTATGGTACCGCCATTATCGCTCCACCGTGGCCAAGTCAAAAGAAAAAAATCGCTACCTCACAGCAGCTACGGTTACTTAACCTACGTTCCAAAGTTGAATGTGTGTTTGATTACCTTAAAGAGCATCTACACTTGGTTACTTCTTTTCCTCGTTCTGTATCAGGGTATGCTCTTCATTATGTACGAGTGTTACTGAGTTATCAGATCATGGCTTTGAATAAGATTATTTGAGTTTATGGATTCAGGGACGAAAATATTGACTAACAGGTACTTAAGTGGTATTTTCATGGGGCAATATTTTTTAACCTGCATTTAAATTAATTTATGTATAGGAGGGAACTTAAATGGCAGCAGAAAAACCTTATGTTGTTGTACCTTACAAAGACAGTATTTTTGGTCCTGATGGTAAGTTTACAAAACTGATTGGTGACCAGACGGTTGCTGATCAGATTGGTCGAGAAATTGATTATTTACAGAAGCTTACCATGGCAGTGTCTGGACTCGCTTCTTTATACAGACCGGCGCCGCAAGGTTGTATATCTACAGTTTTGTATCCGGGAATTATTCCGGAAGATCCCTTATCTGACGCGATAGATCTTGTGTATGAGTTGGAGAGTCCACATTTCTTGGTGGCTGGTCATCATTTGGCCTACTCTGGTTCTGATGGTGGGTATAAGGGTCGAACACGAGCTTATTATTCAGTCGATAAGATTGGTAATGCTATAGCGGCAGCTGACTTGAGTGGTGCTACACAGTTTTTCACTCAAGTACACGCAAGACACACTGGTGAGCAGGCCAAATGGGTCACTGATATGGTAGTCGAGCATAATATTGAAGCAATTGCTTTGATGGCAGCTCCTGGACATCTGTTTCCACGAGCGTTTTGTACGCAACTGAAAGCATTTATCAAGCGAGGTGTTAAGATTCCAATTATACCTGTGCCGCACGCCATAAGTCCGTTTAAAGAATTGATGATGATTTCATGCCAAGATTCTTCTAAGGATTGTTTAATTAGTCAGGTAGATTTTCATACCAGTGAGTTTGCAAAAGTTTTAGCCTACACAGATGATGTGGCCTCACTGGAAGAAGTTCGAGATTATTGCTTGTGGCTGGCCGAGCACGAGTTCTTTATTAATAATTAGTTTTATTCGGCTATTAATAAATAGCCTTTAAAAGCGGTATGACTATAATGTTTTGCCGCTTTTCATTTTCTCAAAAAGAAATACAGTCCAAAGAGTAAGTCTACAAAACCTCTTATGTATACGGCTAGAACTGCTCCAACTAAATCTAGTATAGGGACAAGAATGATAATACTAAAAATAAGAGTCAAGGGACCAACGAATGTTCCAAACCATAAAACTTTCTTATCTTCTACGGCATAGAAATAATGCCAAATTAAACTAATCGGAATAAAGAGGATAGTGCCGACGAATAATTGTGATATAAGTATCGAATCTACATAAACTGGGAACAGTAATTTAAATATATAAGGAGCAGCTAACCAATACAAAGCAACTGGGATTAGAAGAATTAGAGTAAAAACTCCGATTTTTTTAAGAAGAGCGATCTTGAAGTGTCGACTATCACGATCTACTAATTTTGGAAAAGCGACTGAATTTATGTTGCCTAGAATACCTTGTATTTCGTTTGGGATAGAGATAGCAAATAGATAGATAGCTAATTTAGTTGGTCCAAGAAATTTAAACAAAAGAACTTTATCAAGTTGTGTAACTCCTATGAAAAATATATTTTGTACTGATAAATGTTTAGCGTAAGTAGTCATGGTTTTGTATGGAGTTTTTGTATCGTTTCCGGTGAAATATTTTTTTTGTGTATAACGATTAGATAAATATTGTGACAAGGTAGTGGCTAGAAAATAAGTAAAAGTAACTACAATAATATTTTTTGTTATAAAAATAGTTAAAATTACAATAACGGTAACAAAAGTTCTCTGTAAGGTTCGAATGACGGTTTGTAGTTTGAAGTCTTTTTTTCCTTGTAACACAAACTGGTAATCCGATAGAGATTCATAGAATGGAATCCAGATAGCTATAGTGGCAAAAATAGTGGCTAGCATGGTATTCTCTTGCCAAAGGTAATATAAAGATATACCGAGAAAAGCTACTGTACCGAGAAAACCAAATTTGATTTTGATTTTCATAATTTTGTTTAAATTTACCTCGTAATTTTGTGATACCGTTCTAGCTATAGCAACTCCAAAACCAGTAAGTGCAGTAACAGAGGCAATGATTGCTAATGTTAATACATATCTATATATACCGTAGTCACTAGGTTCAACAAAATTAGCAAATACCCAAGCTAGTGTAAGGGAACTGATTAATGCCACAGCTTGGCCTACAATAAGCCAGCCACTTTGACCGACCAAGTACACCATATCGGTTCGGGTATATTTTTCAGTTTGTCTTAACCATCCAACAATGTGATTTTTCATGTGTGCAAATTTGTGTATATGAGTATAACAGGTCTTTTAAGTGAAAGGTTTCTTATTTAAGCGATTTTTTCAACTTTGTACCTTGCTACTTTTTGTTTGTCTATAGGGGTACTAATTTTGAAATATGTTATATTGACTGCCATATGAATAGTTTTTTAAAAGTAGTGGTGTACGGCGGTCTTTTTGCTGTACCTTTTTTGACGCTTTATGTCGCTAATGATTATTTCTTTCCTTATATTACCGGTAAAAATTTTGCTTTTCGCATTTTAGTTGAAATGTCGTTTTTGGCGTGGGTAGTTTTGGCTTTGTCTGAAGTTAGATATCGTCCAAAATTTTCGTGGGTACTGTTGAGTTTAATTTCACTCTTGGTCGTAATGTTTTTTGCTAATTTATTTGGACAACATCCACCATCTAGTTTTTGGAGTAATTTTGAACGGATGGATGGATATATCACGCTTGTTCACGTCTTTCTTTATGTTTTGGTGCTGGGTAGTGTGCTTACTACCAAAAAACTCTGGAGTTATTTTTTACACACTACTTTAGTAGTAGCTTTTATCGTAGCCTTAAATGGTCTTGCTCAATTGGGTGATGTTAATTTTGGCAAGAATCGTATTGAAAGTTACTTGGGTAACGCTGCTTATTTGGCTATTTACATGTTCTTTCATATCTTTATTGCCCTTTGGATGTTGGTTGAAAGTAAGGTGAATTTATACCGTGTGATATATGGACTTTTAACTCTAATGTTTATTTTTACTTTAGTTGAGACTGGTACAAGAGGTACAACTTTAGGTTTAGGGGTCGGTATTACTATTATGGTTGCTTATATAGCTATTTTTGGAGCTCGGTATAAAGAGTTAAGAAAAGTAGCGGTTGGTTTCTTTATTTTATTAGCAATTGGGGTGGGGGGTTTTGTTTTAGGTAAAGACTCGGCTTTTATACAAGACAATCCTAACTTATCTCGAATTGCTAATATTAACTTAGCCGAAGACTTAAAGGTCCGTATGACTATTTGGGGTATGGCCTTTGAAGGGGTGAAGGAACGTCCGATTCTTGGCTGGGGTCAGAGCAATTTCAATTATATATTTAACGAGCAGTACGATCCTTTCTTATTTGATCAAGAGCAATGGTTTGATCGTTCACACAACATAGTAATGGACTGGCTTACAACTGGTGGTATTCTTGGTTTCATTGCTTACATGAGTGTGTTTGCAACTTGTTTATATTATCTAGTAGTAGTTCCTTTACGCAATAAAGAAGACGAGTCATTTACTGTATTGGAAAGAGCTGTGTTGGTCGGTATTTTAGCTGGATATTTTACTCACAATCTGGTGGTATTCGATAATATTATCAGTTACATTTTCTTTGCAGTTATTTTAGCCTTGATACACAGTCGGGTGGCTAAGCCTGTGGAAACTATTGAAAATGTTAAGGTTGAGAAAAGTTTAATTAATCAATTTGCAGCACCAGTGGCTTTGGTACTTGCTATTGTTCTTGTTTATACTTTACATCTTCCTGGTATGAATGCTGCGTCAGACATCATTGATGGTTATGGTTCTAATGATCCAGAAATTAGGTTAGAAGCTTTTAAGAGGGCACTTAGCCGTGATTCATTTGCTTACCAAGAGATAACTGAACAGTTGGCTCAACAGGCTATGAATATAGCATCTAATACGAACGTTCCTGAAGAAATTAGACAGGATTATATAAAGACTGCAGAGGAAGAATTGAAGCGGTTGGTAGAGTGGAAGCCTGGTGATGCTCGCATACATGTTTTCTTCTCAAGTTTCTATCGAGCTGTTGGTGACTTATCTAAGGCTAAGGAGCAAATGGAGACGGCTAGGGAATTGTCACCAAATAAACAATCAATCATATCTCAACAAGCCATTATTGCTTATAGTCAAGGTAATGTTGAGCAGGCTGAAGAATATTTTAAAGAAGCTTTTGAGTTGGATCACAGGAATACTGAAGCTAGAGGTTTTTATGCTGCCGTTCTTTATATGCAAAACAAGAACGAAGAGGCTAAAGAATTGTTGAAAGAAGATTCTTATGTACAAAATCTAGCCGGTAATGATTTCTTATTAAGCGCTGCAAACAAAGCTGGAGATAGTGATTTCTTGGTTAGAGCTTATGAAGCTAGAACCAAAAACGATCCAGAGAATGAACAGAATTGGGTATCGCTTTCTTTCTTATATTATCAAAATGGCGAGTTAGAGAAAGCAGTTGAAACTTTACGAGGTAGTATTGAAGCTAAGCCAACTTTTGCTAAAACCGCTAATTGTTTTATTGGTAATATTGAGGCTGGTAATGATCCACAAATCGGTTGTGTACCTAATAAAGAAGAATAGTCATGAATGATAGCTTTATTAAGGAAAAAGTTCTCCTTTATAAATATACAACTCTTAAAGTCGGTGGTGAAGCAAAGTATTTTGCTATGATTAGTGAAGTTGAGGATTTGGAGAAGATAAGGCGGTTTGCTTCGCAAACCGCCTTATCTTGGTTTGTGTTTGGTGGTGGATCAAATATTCTGGCTGATGATAGTGGATACGAAGGTTTGGCGATACATAATAATATAAAAGGTTTTCAGTACAAAGATATTGAAAATGATAAAGTGTTACTAGTTTGCAAGTCTGGAGAGGTTTTGGATGAGGTTATTGCTGATACAGTAAGAAAAGGGTATTGGGGTTTGGAGAATTTGTCTGCCATACCAGGTACGGTAGGGGCTACACCAGTACAGAACGTTGGGGCTTATGGAGTAGAGGTTAAGGATTTAATAAAAGAAGTTACATGTTTCAATATGCTTACTGGTCAGACAGAAACCTTCACTAACAAAGATTGTGACTTCGGTTACAGGGATTCTTTTTTTAAGACTGAAAAAGGTAAGAATTATATTATCTTAAGTGTGTCATTTTTACTTAATAAAAATCCAACTCCTAAATTAGAGTATAGAGATTTAAAAAATAAATTTAATAATGTTGTAGTCGATCAAAAAGATATTAGAGAAGCCGTTATTAAGATAAGAGAAAATAAATTTCCTAATTGGAAAAAGGTTGGGACCGCCGGTTCTTTTTTTAAAAACCCAATTGTTAGTAAAGAGACTGTAGATAGTTTGATTGAAATGTATCCAGGCTTGCCTAATTACAAAATGATTAATGGTAAATTTAAATTATCGCTAGGTTACATTTTAGATAAAATATGTAATTTAAAAGGCTGTAAAGATGGTAATGTTGGACTTTATAGTGAACAAGCTTTGGTTTTGGTTAATTATAAAGAAAAAAATTCAAAAGAAATAAAAAGATTTGCTGATGAAATAATTAAGATAGTTTATGAAAAAACAAAAATAAAAATTACTCCAGAAGTTTTTTACTTAAAATAATTTAGTAAAAATAAAATAAATAAAAAAAATTACTGAAAAAATTTTTACAAAAATTTTTTCAGTAATTTTTTTATCCACAAATTCTTTTTACAAAAATTATTGTATTAAAAAAAATTACAAGCAATAATAGTGTTAAGCAAAAACTTTCTCACCTGATAGTTCTTTGAAAAGAGAAGGTCTTGCGGTCGAATATTATTCACTAAAATTTCTCGCAAATAAAAATGCCAACAAAGAAAAAACCAGCAGCTAAGAAGACCGCAAAGAAAGTGGTTCGAAAGACTACTAAAAAAGCGGCTCCAAAGAAGAAGGCTGTAAAGAAGGTAGCTCGAAAAACAGCTAAGAAGACAACAAAGAAAAAAGCTGTAAAGAAGACAGCTAAAAAGTCTACTGCTAAAAAACGCACTACCAAAAAAAAGTAACTCTGATAAATGGTACGTACCATTTACCGGTAAAGCTTATAGAATAACCGTCACTTCATGTGACGGTTATTCTTTTTTTTGAAATTAAACCAAATAGCGTATATACTAGGCTTCATGTCATTTTTAGATAGATTTTTTGGCCCATCCTATGATAAGGAATTAAAGTCAATCAGGCCAATCGTTACGGCTATTAACGAAAAAGAGGATTTTTATAAGGATTTTTCAGATGAACAATTACAGGCTAAGACTGTAGAGTTAAAGGAAGTTGTTGGTTCTGGTGCTAGTTTAGACGATGTTTTAGTAGATGCGTTCGCTTTGGTTAGAGAAGCTGCTAAGAGAACCTTAAATATTCGTCATTATGACGTTCAGATGATTGGTGGAGTAATTTTACATAGAGGTAAAATTACTGAGATGCGTACTGGTGAAGGAAAGACCTTGGTGGGTACCTTGCCAGCATATTTAAATGCCTTGAGCCAAAAAGGTGTACATGTAGTGACTGTTAACGATTATTTGTCTCGACGTGACGCTGTTTGGATGGGGCAAATTTATTCCATTTTAGGCTTGACTGTTGGAGTAATAAATAACGGAGCTTCTTACTTGTATGATCCTAGTCATCAAGATAAAGATGAAGAAAGAGATGAGGTGGGAGCTTACAAAGTAGTCTATGATTTTCTTCGTCCTTGTACTAGACAAGAAGCTTACGCTGCTGATATAACTTACGGTACTAATAGTGAGTTTGGTTTCGATTTTTTGCGCGACAATATAGAGTATGAGTCTGATAACCTAAGACAAAAACAACACAATTTTGCAATTGTTGATGAGATAGACTCTATTTTAATTGATGAGGCAAGAACTCCGCTAATTATCTCTGCTCCAGCTAACGATTCTGAAAATCTATACACAGTATTTGCTAACATTGCTCGCAGCTTAAAACCAGAAGAACACTATTCAATCGATGAAAAGCTTAAAACCATAGCCTTAACAGATGCCGGGATAGAGGCTGCTGAAAAGATGTTAGGTATAGAAAATATTTATACTGAAAAAGGAATAAAGTATGTCCACCACTTAGAAACCGCGGTGCGGGCTAAGGCGATTTTTACTAAAGACAAAGAATATGTAGTTAGAGATGGAGAAGTGGTTATAGTAGACGAATTTACTGGTAGATTACAACCGGGACGTCGGTGGTCAGAAGGTCTACATCAAGCAATCGAAGCAAAAGAAGGGGTTTCGATTCAGCGTGAGTCAAAGACCTTTGCTTCTATTACTTACCAAAATTATTTCCGTATGTACAAGAAATTGGCAGGCATGACTGGTACCGCTCTAACATCACAAGAGGAGTTTTTTACGGTCTATAATTTAGAAGTGATACCAGTACCGACTAATAAACCGGTAGCTAGAATTGATCATACTGATTTAATTTTTCAAAATGAAAAAGGAAAGTTTGCTGCAATAATAAATAAAGTAAAAGAAATACATGATAAAAAACAGCCTATTTTGATAGGTACAGCTTCGATTGAAAGTAACGAACGTCTATCCAAGGCTTTGTTGACGGCTGGAGTCAAACATCAAATGCTAAATGCCAAAAATCATGAAAGTGAAGGAGAAATAATTGCTAATGCTGGAAAAATTGGTGCTGTAACTTTAGCTACTAACATGGCTGGTCGTGGAGTGGATATTAAACTTGGTGGACCGGAGGCGTCCAAAGAAGACTCAGATAAAGTAAAAGAGCTAGGAGGCTTGTTTGTCTTAGGTACAGAGAGACATGAGGCTAGAAGAATCGATAATCAGCTAAGGGGGCGATCTGGTCGGCAGGGTGATCCAGGAGAGACTCAATTCTATGTGTCAATGGACGACAGTCTAATGCGAGTCTTTGGTGGTGATAGAGTAAAAAAGCTAATGGGCACTTTTAAAATACCCGAAGATCAACCGATTGAGATGAAGATGCTTTCTAATGCACTAGAGAATGCTCAAACTAGAATTGAAGGTTTCCATTTTGATTCTAGAAAACAAGTATTGGCATATGATGATGTTTTAAACAAACAAAGGATGGTTATTTATGAAAGAAGGTATAAATTGCTTTTAGGTGACCGTGAAGAGGTGGATGAAGTGTTGAGTGAAATTAGTCAATTTGAAGGAGCGAAAGAGATAATAGAAAACAAAAGAACTGAATTAGGGGAAGAGGAGTTCAGGGGTTTGTTTAGACGACTAGCTCTTCAGATGATAGATATGCTTTGGGTAGAACATTTAGAAGTAATGAATTACACCAGATCAAGTGTAAATCTAAGAGCTTATGGACAACGCGATCCATTGATTGAGTATAAAAAAGAAGGAATAAGATTGTTTGGTGAAATGCAACAGACAGTATTGATAAGGATTTTAGAAGTATTACCAAAACTTCAACCGGTCTTGGTGGAAAAGGAAGAAGAAGAAATGAAAAAACAATCTGAAGCAGCTCAAAAGTCAGCTGGCAATAATGCTGGTATTGATCAAAGGTCCAAACAGCCAGTCAAAAGTGATAAGCAATACGGTAGAAATGATCTAGTGACTATTACTGATGGGAGAGAAACAAAAGAAGTAAAATATAAAAAAGCAGAAGCTTTATTAAGTTCAGGTTGGAACATAATAGATAAAAAATAAAATTTTTATGAAGCTTATAACTAAGTTACTACTAACAGCACTAACCTTACTAGTAGTAGCGGCTTATATCCCAGGAATTAATGTAGACGGGTTCTACCCAGCAATTATAGCTGCGATAACTATCGGTCTACTTAATCTATTTGTAAGACCAATTTTATTTATTTTAACCTTACCTATAACTGTACTTACATTAGGGTTATTTATGATTGTTATAAATGCGTTTCTATTTTGGTTTGCCGCCTCTTTTATTGACGGTTTTTCAGTTCAAACTTTCTGGCATGCCCTATTAGGATCGCTTATTGTTTCCGTAATTAGCGCGATTGGAAATAAATATATACAGTAAATTAAGGTTGTTAAATATAGATATTCCTAATAAACGAGAAAAACACCTGACGAAATTCAGGTGTTTTTCTTTTTAAGACAAACAGATTAACCTCAGTAAATGATTTACTGTATATCTATAATATTTATATGTTAAGTAAACTATCAAAGTAGAGTAATATTGGTATATTTACAACTAGCGATACTATTGATTTTAATATCAGCAGTAGTTTATTTATAATAATCTATTAACATTAAAATCAATGGCTTACTAAAAATTACTAATAAAAGATTCTTGGTAGTAAGTTGTAGGCTCCTCATTTTAGGAAAGATGTTACTAATATGTAGGATTCATACGTAAAGATTTTTATTGATAGATCGAATACTAATCTTCATATATGAGTACCGAAGCTTGGATATGTACAATCACTTTTTTTTGTGCTATTACTGTACGAATGTTTGTAGACCAAATAAAGATATATGCAAAAGCCGGTGATGGTGGTGACGGTGTGGTTAGGTGGCGTCATGAAAAATTTAAACCCAAAGCTGGTCCAGCTGGTGGCAACGGTGGCAACGGTGGTAGTGTATTAATGACAGCAGTTAGAGATGTAAATCGACTTTCTAAATATACAGGAGTAAAAAAATTTTCTGCTAGTGACGGAGAGAGTGGAGGGTCACTTAGCCGTTTTGGTAAAAATGGTGAAGATCTAGTCATAGAAGTACCAGTTGGCTCTATTGTAACCGACTTAAAAAGAGGAAGAGTATATGAGTTTACTGAAGATAATCAATCTGAAAAAATATTTAAGGGTGGAAAAGGGGGGATAGGAAATGAATACTTCAAATCATCAACTAATCGTGCCCCAATCGAGTCAACTAAAGGTAACAAAGGGGAAGAAGGGGAGTTAGAAATAAAACTCTCTTTAGTTGTGGATGTTGGATTGGTCGGTTTTCCTAATGCTGGTAAATCAACTTTATTAAATACCTTAACAAACTCAAAATCAAAAATCGGTTCTTATCCGTTCACTACAACTGAACCACACTTGGGAGATTTTTATGGTTTTGTATTAGCTGATATACCGGGTTTAATTGAAGGAGCGGCTACAGGTAAAGGTTTGGGGCACACTTTCTTACGTCATGTTACTCATACAAAAATGCTACTTCATTTGATTGCGTTAGATGAAAAAGACGTTTTTAAACGTTACCAGACCATAATCAAAGAGTTAAGTAGCTATGATATGTCGCTAAAAGATAAGGAACAATGGATTATTTTAACTAAAAAAGACGTTGTAAATAAAGACTTAATTGACGGTATTAAAAATAAGTTTGACAAAATTGAGAATCGTGTATTTGTTATATCTACAAAAACAGGTTATGGTATTAAAAATCTCAATGATGAGTTAATTAAATATCTTCGTCAATCTAAAAAATAACTTTAATCTACAATATAGTAAGTATTATAGAGAATTAAAGATAATTTTTTACTTAATTTGTATTGATATCTAAAAAAATAAATCAATATAATAGCTACTGTTTACAGGAGAATTCTTTATAAAAAGAAAAATAAAACATCATATACACAATATTATCTACAATATCGTATAATATATGTCTTGTATTTTAATTAAAGTTAAATATAGTAAAATATTTTTAAACATTAAATTAAATTTATTAACCTTAGACTGTTAAATTAAATAAATAAAAATAATTATGAGTTCAAACTATATTGCCACAATCGGACTTGAGGTTCATGCTGAGTTAAAAACAAAAAGCAAAATGTTTTGTGGTTGCAAAAATGATCCACATGATAACATTCCAAATAGTAATGTGTGTCCGGTGTGCCTAGCACATCCGGGTACACTACCTGTGCCAAATGAGGAGGCAATTGCTAAGGTACTTTTATTTGGTGAAGCGGTTAATTCTAAAGTAGCCAACTATTCTGAGTTTGATCGTAAAAATTATTTTTATCCCGATATACCGAAAGCCTATCAGATTAGTCAATATGCTTATCCATTTTTAATTGGCGGTTCTGTTTGTGGTGTGGAATTAACTAGAGTACATCTTGAAGAAGATACTGCTCGTAGTCAACATGACCATGACGGAGTGAGTTTGATTGATTTTAATAGAGCTGGAGTGCCTTTGATGGAATTGGTTACTGAGCCAGTCATTCATGATTCTAACCTAGCTGGCAAATTTGCTAGAGAATTACAACTAATTTTGCAAACAATAAATATATCAAACGCACAAATGAATAAAGGAGAGATGCGGGTCGAGGCAAATATATCTGTCAGTAAAACTGAAGATTTAGGCACAAAAGTTGAAGTAAAAAATCTAAATTCTTTTCGATCTGTTGAGTTAGCAATAGATTATGAAATCAAAAGACAGATTACGCTTATTGAAAATAATGATACTGTAAAACAAGAAACTAGAGGTTGGGATGAGGTAAAGTTGAGAACTTATAGTCAGCGAACTAAAGAAAGTGCTAAGGACTATAGATATTTTCCAGATCCAGATATTGTAAAAATGAAAATTGCTGAATACCCTTACTTTTTTAAATCTCGTTTAAGCGATATTTTACCAGAATTACCACATAATAAGCGTTTAAAATATAAAGATATCGGTATACCTAGTAAACAGATAGAAATTTTAATATCTACACCTGAGCTCGATAAAATTTTTTCAAAAATGTTAGTGGAAAGCAATGAAGTAGACTCTAGTAACATAATTAAGTTGGCTGCCAATTATTTAACTTCAGATGTTTTGTCAATATTGAATGATGATCTAAAGATAGAATTTAGTAGTGAAAATTTCTACAAATTAATGTCGATGATAGATGAAGGTTTAATTAATTCAAGAGTAGCTAAAGATTTGCTTCAGGAATTATTTAAATCAGATTTTAATCCTAGACAAGAAGCTGAAAGTAGAGGTTTGTTACAGAGCTCTAACCCTGATGATATATTGCCTATTATTTCCGAGATAATTAGTGAATTTCCAGATATTATAAGCGAATATCGTTCTGGCAAAGAAAATTCGCTACAGTTTCTAATTGGTCAAGGTATGAAAAAAACAAAGGGAACAGCTAATCCAAATTTACTGGCAGATCTTTTAAGGAGAGAGTTGTCTAAGTAGTGCATTTATAAACAACCCTGTTAACACTAACAGTATTTACTGTTAGTGTTTTGTTATACTGTATTTAACATGGATACTGTAACAGTAAATGGTAAAGAGTATATTAAAGCTACCGTTTTAGCTAAGAAGTTTAAATATACCACTGACTACGTTGGACAACTTTGC
This sequence comes from Minisyncoccota bacterium, assembly GCA_041389025.1. Taxonomy (GTDB): domain Bacteria; phylum Patescibacteriota; class Minisyncoccia; order Phycocordibacterales; family UBA918; genus OLB19. The sequence continues at coordinate 7,746 of JAWKSP010000001.1, read as the reverse complement.
CGTAAAAATAAGGTAGAGGCTGAGTTAGTTGGCCGTAGTTGGTATGTAAATTTAGATTCTTTAGAAAAACATAAAAAGTCACGTTACAAAAAAGTTCGTGAGAACGATAAAATTGCTAAGGAAGATTCTAAAATAACAAAAACTCGTATAAACGTTAATCCTGTAATAACAAATAGAGCAACTAAGTTTGCTAAAGAAAAAAGTAAAAATTTTATAAATAGAATTGATTGGAAACCAGTCAAATATGAAATTGATGAATCAGATTTATTACCAAAGTTAGATAATAAAAAGATTAATATAGATTTGGCTGATGCCGTTTCGGTTAAAGTAAATGGTTTTTCACAAGACGAAACTACTGATTTTTCATCTGAAGACTTGCCTGAGGTTTTAATGAAAGGACCGGTAAAAATTTCATCTGAAGACCATGACTTTATAGAAAATGACCACAATAAAGCTGATTTTATAGTTGAAAATAATAAATCTATTGAAAAAGAAAAAATTACGTCTAATAATTCAACTTTAACCCCAAATGCAGTGAAGGAAAAGCAATTAGTTCATAAAAAAAATTATTTACTTAAGCTTTTTTCTTTTTTAGTATTATTACTTTTGTTTTTATTACTTTTAGCAATACTTTTTTTTGATTTTTCTATTTCCGTGACTGATGACTCTTTAACTAAAAAAACGATTTTTTCTTTTGATTTTTTTAATAAACTAAAAATTATTTTAGGACGATAACTTATTAACATTTTATTCTGATTTTTAGCTGATTTGGCTTTATAATTAAAGTTATATCAGTCATGTCTACTGCTCAAATCAAAATAAAAAATAATACATATCTTTCTCTTAAAGAAGCTGCTAAGCGGGTTCCTTATACTCGTGATTATTTAGCTAAGTTAGCTCGTGATAAAAAAGTGTTAAGTGTGCAAGTTGGCAGGCAGTGGTTTATTGAACCTGACTCACTTTCCAAATTTATTGAAAGGGTAAACTTAGAGCAGATAAATAGAAAACATAAACTTCGTAGCGAAAGAAAGAGGGAAATGTTTATTAGTCAAAAAATGACAGAGCTGAAAAATAAAGTTCATTATGAAAAAAAATAAACAAGCTATTGAGTCTTTAACAAAATCTTTTTCAGTTGTGACAATAGGACTCTTTGTCGGAGTAATTTTTTATAGTTTTCCTAACTTCACTGATTTAACAAAAGTTGTTCGTGGTACAGAAATGGTGTCTTTGTTAGCTGTGTTAGAGAATACTGATAATTTATCTGATTATGAAGATTATGCTGATAAAAAAGATGACAATACTATTGCATATAACAACGACAATATTTTAGAAACTACCACCATTACAGATTATCCATTATTTGTAGATGAAACTAGAATTGAATCGATGAAGTCAGCTGCAGAAGGTATTTTACTGCTCTTGGAAAAATCAAACTTAGATGATTTTAATAAAGTATCTGATCTATTTTCTGACCCCATTTCTGTCGAGTATTTGGATCAAAGAATCGGAGTTTTAACCTTTAAAAAAGACAATGGCGATACGAAAGAATTTCCTTTTGTGTTAATCCCAGATAAAACTAATCAGGTTGAGTTAGATAATAAGTCAAATATTCCATAACTTTTATGAAAATTTTGCGTAAAAACAAAATAAAATTTTCAATCATAAGCACATTTGTGCTGACTTTGGTTTTTATATTTTCTACTTTTTCCACTCAAGCCCAATTTAATAAACAAATAAATTATCAAGGAAAACTTACCGATTCTTCTGGTGTGGCAGTGGCAGATGGTGATTACAATATGAACTTCTGGCTCTTATCTTCAAGCACTGCTGCAACTTCAACTGCTATTTGGTCTGAGGCAAGAACGGGAGGGAATCAAGTCTCGGTTACTAATGGTTTGTTTTCAGTAATGCTTGGAGAAGTATCTTCTTTGGATGGATTAGATTTTGATCAAACACTTTATTTGGGAGTAGAAATTGGTGGAACTAGTACTCCGGCTTGGGATGGAGAAATGAGTCCAAGAAAAGTTTTGGGTGCGGTGCCAGCAGCATTTGTGGCCGAGACAGCAAATACTTTTGCTGGTTTAGCTACTACTTCTTTTTTACGATCTGACGATAGCGATATAATGGAAGCAACTAGTAGTTCTGCCATACTTACAATAATTCAAAACGGTGCCGGTAAACTCATAAGTTTGTTTAGTGGTGCAACCGAGATGTTTACTATATTAAATAATGGAAATGTGGGAATTGCTACTACCACACCAGATAATAAACTTACGGTAGTTGGAAACTCTTACCTTGATGGTAATTTAACTATTACTGGCAACGCAGCTATAGCTGGCACTTTAGCAGATAGTAGCAACGCCTCCGGCACCGCAGGTCAAATCCTCTCCAGTACTGGCACCGGCACCGACTGGATCTCGACTTCCGGACTAGGTCTGGGAGACGGTACTTTCCTTGGACTCACTGACACTATTTCTTCATACACTGCTAACCGGTTGTTGTTTACTAATAGTGGAGCCAATGGAGTAACTGATGATGAAGCATTAACTTTCGATGGTACAAATTTCGGTCTTGGTACCACTACTGGTATTGCTTGGAATGGCACTCGTTATCTTTATGCTTCTTCCACTAATGACTCTATAGTCTTTGGAGAAAATGCTGGAGCTAGTTTTGACTCTAACACTACCTATAACGTGGCTTTAGGTTTTGAGGCAGGAAGGTATGCTTCTTCCACTACTTTATTTAGTGGCAACAATTTTATAGGTCAATATGCTGGCTATAACAACACGGGTTCTTATAATAATATAATTGGTAGAAGTGCCGGTTTTTATAATTCTGGTATCAATAACAATCTGTTTGGTTATATGGCTGGTCTTAATAATACCGGCAATTACAACGAAATGATTGGTTACCAAACTGGTTTTAACCTCCAAGCTACTTCATCAGTTGTCATCGGAGGTCAAGCCTTCCGTGGTGGAGCTGGTACGACAATCTTCCAAGCCGTCAACAACACCGCTCTCGGTTACAGCGCCGGCTATGCCGCACAAACCGGAGCTTCCAACAATATCCTTCTTGGCTACCGAGCCGCCGACAACCTAACCACCGGCGCTAACAACATTATCATCGGTTACGACGTAGATATTGCTTCCACTACCGGTTCAAACCAACTAAATATCGGCAACCTAATCTTCGGTACCGGTATTGATGGTACCGGAACTACCTTATCAAGTGGCAATATTGGAATTGGTACTACTACACCATCTTCAAAACTTACAGTTGTTGGAGATACTTTTATTACCGGAGCTATCTTTGACTCTACCAACGCCTCCGGCACCGCAGGTCAAATCCTCTCCAGTACTGGCACCGGCACCGACTGGATCTCGACTTCCGGACTAGGTCTGGGAGACGGTACTTTCCTTGGACTCACTGACACTATTTCTTCATACACTGCTAACCGGTTGTTGTTTACTAATAGTGGAGGTACTGGTGTGACTGATTCTTCAAACCTTACTTTTGATGGTACCAACTTAGGATTAGGCTCTCAATCATACTTAGCTTTTGGTGGTACTAATTACCTCTACGCTTCTAGTACTAACGGGTCTATTTTGTTTGGTCAAAATGCTGGTGCAACCTTTAATAACCAAACCTTAGTAAATGTGGCGATTGGTTATGAAGCTGGTCGTTATGCTTCTACTACCGATGCTGATTATAATAATTATATCGGAGCTTCAGCTGGGTTGAATAATACTGGTTTATCAAACAATATATTTGGATATTTTGCTGGTACCAACAATACTGGTGCCAACAATAATATCTTTGGCGCCAGTGCTGGAGCAAACAATACTGGAGATAGTAATAATATTTATGGGCAAAGCGCTGGGTATAACAATACCGGTACGTCTAATAATTTTATAGGTCGTCTTTCTGGGTACAACAACACCGGCAATTACAACGAAATGATCGGTTATTCAACCGGTCTTTATATACAATCCACCTCATCAGTTTTAGTCGGAGCCGAATCTTTCTATGGAGGAAGTATCTTCCAAGCCGTCAACAACACCGCTCTCGGTTACCGCGCCGGCTATGCTGCACAAACCGGAGCTTCCAACAATATCTTTCTTGGTTATCAAGCCGCCGACAACCTAACCACCGGCGCTAACAACATCGTCATCGGTTACGACGTAGATATTGCTTCCACTACCGGTTCAAACCAACTAAATATCGGCAACCTAATCTTCGGTACTGGAATAGATGGTACTGGTACTACCTTATCAAGTGGCAACATTGGAATTGGTACCACTACACCAGAGGCGCGTTTAGCAATTGAAAAATTGAATTACTCTGAAGCTGGGGTTGCTGGTCTTGATCAGTATTTTAGCTTTACCAACAATACTGCCAGTGCAATTCAGTACGCTAATCGTTCATATATATATGCCACTAACACGGCTACTACTACTATGGTGGGTAGTATGCTTAGGCTCAATGATAGTACAAGTTATGGAAATATTGTTAGGGGTCTTGAGGTGCAAACTGACGAAGGGACAAATACTCTTGGTGAGAATACTGCTTTGTCCGGCTTTGCTCGTACTTTTGGTGTGCGTGGAGTAACTTCTGGGGACGCGGGAGGTTCTTATGAACCAGCCGGTGTATTTGCTGAAACAGGAGGAAGTACACAAGGAAATGCGATTCGTGGTTACTCATCCACTATTACCAGTGCTGCTTTATTAAAATTATTCCAAGACACATCAGCTTTTACCGGCACCGGTTTATTGATGAATTTTGGTAACAGTGGCGGTTCATTTTCTTCTACTACCGCTTCTAAGTTTATTGATCTACAAAACGCCGGTACCTCAATGTTTACCGTTGATCCTTACGGTATGCTTACTATTGGTAATGGAACCACTACTCAAAACGCCGGTATTCAGGTTGGTTATGGGGGTATTTGTGTTGATAATGATGGTTCCTGTAATGCTTCCACTACCGGACGGATTTCAGCTGTTTCATATCATACCGGCAACTCTGACTTGGCAGAAATGTATTTTTCTAAGGAGATACTTGAGCCAGGTGATGTTATTTACACTAAAGGTGGGTTGTCTATCGGTAGAGCTGATAGTGATAACAAAAATAAAATTATCGGAGTAGTCTCAACTAAACCAGGGCTCTTACTTGGTTTTGATGATCGGTCTTTAAACAAAGGTGAGACTGGTTATCCAGTGGCTTTATCTGGTCGTGTACCAATAAAACTCTCCAACGAAAATGGAGAAATTAAGGCTGGTGATGAACTTATGCTTTCTTCTGTTCCTGGAGTGGCGATGAAAGCTACTTCTACCGGACGTATTATTGGTGTGGCGTTGGAAGACTTTGATGAAACTAAAGCTTACTCTAAAACCTATATAAATCAGTTTGGTGATGATCTAATTGATTCAGTATTTGTGCCACAAAAACAAAATGATCCAAAACAAAATGATGGTTGCTACAACAGCGGCGGCGGCAATTTTGATGAGGCAGAATGTGTCCACTCTGATTATGAAAATGAAGACTTAGAAACAGAAGCTATAGTATTGTATGAAGATGAGTTAGAAGCGTTGGCGCAACTAGCTAAAAAATCAAGTCAGACAGTTGTAATTGAAAACGGACAAATAGTTAATGTTGGGCAGGCGATTGTTTTTGTTGATATAAGACATCGATATATAGATGACATTCAGTTGGCAGTTATTGATGGTCTAAAAGCTAGTGCTAGTAGTACGGTTGGTGTATCTGAGGAAACAGTTTGGGAGAGACTGGTACAATTGGCAAATAATTTTGTTGACGGCGTATTGTCAGTTTTAAAACTTAAAGCAGATAAGGTAGAAGTTAAAGATGAGTTGTGTGTGGATGGAGTGTGTGTGGATGGTGATGATTTAAGAAAATTATTAGAACAAAGCCAGTCACAGGATAATGGTACGGTAGAAACAAACAAGTCTTCTGGTGATAGTGAATCAGTTGATCAAAAAACAGAAGATAAAGAAGTTGGTAATAATGATAATAAAAAGGAAGATGATTACATAGAAAATGTAGATGAAGAAGTAGTGGATGGTGATGAGGTTGGTACAGATATAAATAATTCCAGTAGTACCAGTAGTACAAGTAATGTCACTGACAACTATATCGGTGAGGGTATGGTTGAAAATCCAGAAATAGAAGTTAAGGAAAGTGAATCGACTTCCACCTTAGAAGTAGATACTAATAAAAAAAGTCCGACACAAGATAGTGATGTAGGACAAAACAAAATTGATACCGGACAAGGAAAGGACAATATTCCTATCAGTAAGAATGAGGTTGATGAAGAAATAAATAATATAGAAAATATAGAAGTAAAAGAGGAAAGTCCAAAAATAGAGTCAGAAAAAGAAGTAGAAGTAAAAGAGGAAGGAGGGAAGGAAAAGTTAGATGAATTAAAAGAAAATAATGAAGATATACCACCACTTGAAAATTAATCACTAAAAACACACTTTTGATATAAAACCAATAAGTAAAATAGATTAAAAAATTACTTAATTATGAAAAAAATACTACCAATAATCATATTTCTTTTCTTGCAAATACCGGCAAATGGTTTTGCTTGGTTCGACACCGATTACAATTATTGTCGGGTTCTTACCATGGATAGTAGCAAAATAGCTACTACCACTACTTCTGGATTTGCTTTGGTGGCGACTTCTACGATTTCTAGTTTGGCGGCCACTTCTTCTTCTGGAAAGATAGAAATTGTCACCAATGATTTACCAATTGATGTGGTAGTTACCGATGGAACGGATTGTAATAGTGACGGCGGTTCTTTGTTGGATTTTTATTTTGAGTCTTACGCTAGTACAACGGGGGAATTTGTACTTCATCTTGAAGCGATGGATGTATCATCTACTACTGACAAAACTGTTTTGCTTTATTATGGCAATTCATCAGCAACCGATCAAAGTGATGAAAATGGTGTATATGGAGTCTTAAACGAGGTTGGAGTATGGAATTTATCACAAGACCCTTCCGGTACCGCACCACAAATGAATGATAGTACATCTAACAATTACCATGGAACAACTTCCGGTTCAATGACGTCAGGTGACTTGGTTGATGGTTATCTTGATGGAGCTTTGGATTTTGATGGTACAGATGATGATGTTACTATCGGAGCTATAAATTCAATTGGTACCACCGGTTTATCTTTTTCATTTTGGACAAAACCACAGTCTTCACCTTCTAATTATGATTCTTTTTTAGGCAAGACAAACTCTACTTCTTGGGCTGGTGGTTGGAATATTTATTATGTAAATAATACTATACGTTGGATCATGGAAGGAGCTGATAGAGCCACCGCTACTTTTGCTGATAGTGATCGAGATTGGCATCATATAATGGGAACTTGGGATAAAAATACGGTGACCTTGTTCCTTGATGGTGTTCTTGTAGGTTCTGGTTCGTTCTCTGGTTCGGTTTCTGACAACGGTATTCTTTATATAGGGCACACTCTTGGTGGAGCGGCTGACAGAAATTTTCCAGCTATTATAGATGATGTTAGAGTATATGATGGTTTTCTTACGTCTGCAGATGTAACAACTATCTATAATAACACTTCAGATAGTGCAGGTTTTTGGACTATTGGTGGCGAAGAAATAATATCAACAAATCCTACAATTTCCGGTACTTTATATACCGATAAAGGGGTAACTACCGCTAGTTCCGGAAAAACTATTAAGATAGCAATAGGTACTT